>JAJYJH010000035.1 GCA_021789695.1 bacterium
ATATAGCTGATGTTCACGCCGCGGCCGCGGATTATCTCGAAATCCGGGCTTTTGCACCTGGGGCATTTCAGGAAGGTATGAGCCATCTCCGGGATAAAGTGGATGAACTCCGACTCGTCCTTCGTTTTTTTAAGCCCCTTCAGAAAGAACTCGTGAGAACAGGCCTTACAGCGGAAGGCGGCCGGCTCTACGGAGATCTTGAACTTGCAGGCGGCCGCCCCTGGCACCTGCGCGCGCAGTTCCTGCAGCGCGAAGGAGAAAATCTCCCTGTCTATGTCCTGCAGCTCGCCGAAGACCACCCCTGTCTCCTTGAGTCTGCGCAGCTTCTGCGCCTCTGCGTGGCCTACAGCCGATTTTATGACCGACTCAGCCAAGGCCCATTCGTGCATAAACTGAATTATACAAGTTAAAGGCGCGGTTATTAAACAGCCCGGCCGGCGCGCGGGAGGCCGGGCCACTATTGGGCCAGTTTCCTGAAACTGGCGACCTCCATCGGCCGCAGCGAGTCGTCCCCGGCGGCCCGGCGGGGGAAGTATATTTCCGTTCCCTGGGCCGCGCTGAGCGCGGCGTACTCGGCCTCCATCGGGTTGCAGAGCAGCTGCACCACCCCGGTACCGGACGGGCCGTCCGGCTTGTGCACGTTCAGCACCGTCACGTTCTGAAGTATCGTGGCTGTTATCTTCTCCTTGTCGCCTCCCCCCATCAGCGCGTCGAAGGTAACCAGCATATCCACATGATCGCCCTTGTGCAGGAAGACCGCTTGGGAAGCGTCCACCGGCACGCTGACCCCGCGGTAGCCTGCCAGCACCATCGGCTCCGGGGTATACCTAAAGGTCCATTCGCCGGAATTAGAGGGAGCGCGGAACATCATATTGAAAACGCCCCGGCTCAGATCCAGCATCTGAGAGGCTGAGCGGTAGAAAGCGGCCTCGTCCTTGGCGGCGAGGTCCCCGGCCACCCCGTCGAAGAGTTTCATGGCCCTGTTGAGTTCGGACAGCAGCGGTCCGCCGCGGCCGCCGAGGGAACCGGTCAGCCCCGCTTTCGCCAGCCTTTCCTCGGCCAGCAGGAAGCGCATCCGCATATCGTTGTAGTCCCCCTCCAGCTCCACCGGGGATATCCCGGCTCCGCCCTCGTCTGACGGCAGGGTCTTCAACGTAGTATGCGCGAACTGGTAGAGTATCGAGACCGGGGCCTGCCAGAGCTGCGCCGCGGTAAGGTCGCCTTCGTACGAGTCCTTCAGGACCGTCCTCTTCAGGAGCGCAGGCCGACTGTCGGCAAGCCAGTCCGGGATCCGCGCCGACTTCATCGAGGAGTGGCAGCTGTCGGCCCCGCGCTTCGTGCTCTGGCTCATGTCAGGCGCTAGGTAGTAGTAGAGCAGCTGCATGTCCTCAGCGGCGCACTTGGCCTCTCCGGAGGTGAAATCGTGCCGGCCGGCGGCGCGGGAGGCCGGGGCCAGGACCGCGGCGATAAGCATGGCGATAAAAAGTTTCATATCTCCTCCTTTTCTTTCGGAGTTCACCGTATCAGCTTGCGGAAGCTGGCCATATCCATCGGATGCACGTCGTGGTCTCCCGGGGCGCGCACTGCTATCTCCACTTTTTTACCGCGGGCCACGCTGAGAGCCACGTACTGCGCTTCAACCGGGTCCGTGAGGAACTCTATCACGCCCTGGTCCTCCACCTTCGCCGGCTTGATGATGTTGGTCACCACAACGTTCTGCAGGATGGTGGCGGTGGTCAGTTCCTTCCCGCCCTTCTCCGAAGGCGCGACGTAGCTCACCAGCACGTCCACCCTGTCGCCTTTTTTGACGTAGAGCAACTGGTCCCCCGCGGCGGGGATGGAGACCGCCCTGTAGCCCGGCTCAAGGCTGCCAGGAGACACCGGGGCCGTGGAGCTGGAGATCTCGCGCACCGCCGCGCCTTTGCCCTCCGGCTCCGCCTCCCCCGCGCGCAGGGCCGGCGGGACCAGCAGCACGGCCGCAATCCACACAAGTCCAGTCAATCTCATAAAGCCTCCTTAATTCCTCTCAAATAGACCTGACCTTGAACATCTCTTCCGGATCCACGCTGCGCCGCTCCAGGGCGAAAGTTCCGCTTTCCGTTTCCCAGATCACGGCCGAGCCTGCCACCCCGTAAGCCGCGCCGCGTCCCTCGCTCAGCGTTATGGGCAGGCCGCACCGGGCTTTTATCGGGAACCCGGCAATGGGCTCGCCGCGCAGCGCGGGCATTGGGACGGCGTTGAAAACCGGAGGGACCGGAAGGGACGGGGCGGAGACGGCCGCCGGCTGAGCCTGGGCCGGGACTGGCGGCGCCGCACCGGCTCCGGCCGGCGCGAAGCCCGCGCGCCTGATGAAGGGAAGCGCGGCCAGCGCCAGGCACGCCGCCGCGGCGGCCCCCAGCGCGTACCGGTTTGGGAGCAGGCGCAGCAGCAGCGCGCCCCTGCCTGGCCGGCGCGGGGCCGAGAGCCTGCGGCGGAACTCCTCCTTAGCGCGGGAGTCGCGGCTGAAGTCGGCGGCGGCCAGCTCCGAGGCCAGCCAGATGGCTCCCGGGTCGCAGCTCTCCCCGGCCGGGCGCTGCCCGGCCAGCAGCCTGTCCAGCTCGGCGTTGAAAAGTTCGGCCTTTTCCTCTTCGTTCATATGCGCCCCTCCAGAGACGCCTGCAGCTTTTTTATCGCGCGATAGACGATCACTCCGACGTTGCTCTCTCCCAGCCCGGTCAGGGCGGCGATCTCCCTGTTGTTCATTCCGGAACTGAACTTTAGCGCTACGATGTCCCTGGACCGCCCGTCCAGTTCCCCCACCGCCTCCAGCAGCCGCTCCCTGCGCTCGGCGCTCTCGGCCGCGGCCTCGGGCCTGGGGCCGGCGTCTTCGCGCCCGGCAGCCGCCTCCAGCGGCAGCTCCGCCCTCCTGCTGCGCCCTCGGCCCCAGTCGGCGAGGGCGTTGCGCGCTATGCCGAAAAGCCAGGCCTCGGCCGTTCCTCTGGAGGGATCGAACTTCCCGAAACCTCCCAGCGCCGCCTCAAAGACCCTGCAGGTAACGTCGTCCGCCTCTGCCGCCAGCCGCACGTGATAGCGCACGTAGTTATAAATCCTGTCGAAGCAGCGGTCGTAGAGCTCGGCGAATTCCATACCGTCCTCTATACTAATAAATACGCCCGGGCCGGGAAAGTATTACGCCCGGCCCGCAGTTAGCTGGCCTCCTACTTTTAACGGGAATCTTTACGAAGGACTCGACGAAGACGTAGGCTCCGCCCGCTACTGTCCCTTTCTCCTCTCGAACACGTATTTCTGCAGCGTGTGCATGAGGACCACCATGAAAAGCGGCGGGAACCAGTAGTACAGCAGCGGCTCCTCTACGGGGATGCCGAAGACCGTCGGGCCTAGGATACGGTTGGGATTCCAGACCCAGTGGCCGCGGGAAACGGAGAAATACTCGGCCAGCAGCATCAGCAGTTCGAAGGTGAAGATCATAGCGGCTGCGGCCTTCCAGTTAACGCGCTCCCTGGAAGCTTTCCACATTGGCAGCAGTACGAAGAAGAAAGGGGCGGCGAGCAGCACCGTCGCAGGCCATTTTTTTTCGCCGGCTCTTTTTTCCTTTTCCGCCCCGCCGACGTACTCGTCGGGCCCGTTTTCAGGCATTCTTCCCTCCCAGCAGGCGGCACCAGGCCAGATAGACGGACATGCAGAAGAGCGGGGCTCCGTACCAGAAGACGAACTCCTCTATAGGCGCCGGCCCTATCCAGATGCCAAGAAGCTTGTCGGTCTTCTGCGAGAAACTCCAGACGTCGAAGTGAAGATAGACATATTCCATCACGGTGGTGGTCGCCGCTATCACCCCGGCCGAGGCCCAGAAAGCCTTTTTAAGCGCGGGCGGCTCGGTCCTGAAAAGGGCCAGGACCAGCACCGCGGCCGGCGCCCAGAACAAAACCGTGTAGGTAAGGAAATAGACCGGCATGGCTCGGAGCGGGCAGCTCAGAGTCCGAGGCCGGCCAAGGAGCCCAGCGCGCCCATCTTCTGGGCCGCGGCCTTCTGTGATTCCTTAACGGCGCGGTTGAAGGTATCGGTCAGGGAAGACTCCAGCTCGCGCCTGCTGACGGCGGCCGGCTCGGACTTCAGCTCGACCGATTTTATCTGCTGCTCCCCGGTAATGGTAACCTTCACGAGGCTGTCCTCGCTGACCAGCACCAGCCCCTCCAGCTCGCGCTTGAGCTCGTCCATCTTCCGCTTCATCTCCAGCACCTGCTTCATCTTGTCGAACATGAGGTCCTCCGTTAATTCTCCGCCTTCTGCAGCAGCAGGTCACCGGTGCGCAGGCGAGAGTTCTTGTAGCCGTACATGAAATAGATTACCAGCCCCACGGCCAGCCAGATAAAGAAACGCCACCACGTTATCTTGTCCAGTCCCATCATCAGGTACAGGCAGAACAGGATGCCCAGCGCCGGCGTCGCGTAGCCGCCTGGCGCCCTGAACGGCCGGTGGCGCCCCGGGTCCTTCACCCTGAGGATGATGACGCCCAGGCACACCAGCACGAAGGCGAACAGCGTGCCGATGTTGCAGAGGTTGGCCATCTCGTCTATGTTGCACATTGCGGCCAGCGTGGCCACGAATACTCCCGTCCAGATGGTGGTGATATAGGGCGTCTTGAACTTCTTGTGCACGCGCGCGAAGTACTTCGGCAGCAGGCCGTCGCGGCTCATGCTGAAGAAAATACGCGGCTGGCCCATCTGGAACACCAGCAGCACCGCCGTGTGCGCTATCACCGAGCCCAGCGAGACCAGCACTATGATCCAGCGCGCTGCGTGGTTATAATCAAGGCCCGCCACCAGCGGCTCGGCTATCTTGTCCCTGAGTTCCATAAAAGGCATCATGCCGGTCAGCGCCACCGTGACCAGGATATAGACGATGGTGCAGATAATCAGCGAGCCGATTATCCCTATAGGCATATCGCGCTTAGGGTCGCGCGTCTCCTCTGCCACCGTGGAGACGGCATCGAAGCCGATGTAAGCGAAGAAGATGGTGGCCGCGCCTACCTGGATGCCCTTCCAGCCGCCCGGAGCAAAAGGTACCCAGTTGGAGGCCTTGAAATAGTGAAAGCCCACTCCGACGAACAGCGCCAGCACCGCCAGTTTCAGCACAACCAGGACGTCATTGAAGCGCGAGCTCTTGCGCACTCCCAGCACCAGCAGCGCCGTCAGCGACAGGACTATCAGCACGGCCGGCAGGTTGAAGATAACAGGCAGGGAGCCGATATGCGGCACGGAAGCCAGGTCGAAGCCCTTCTGCACGAAAGTGCGGTAGTCCAGCCTCAGCCACAGCGGTATGTTCACTCCGAACGCGCTGCGCAGCAGGTCGTTGAAATAGCCGGACCAGCTTATAGCCACGGCCACGTTGCCGATAGCGTACTCTATGATGAGGTCCCAGCCTATGATCCACGCCACGATCTCTCCCATCGTCGCGTAGGCGTAAGTGTAGGCGCTGCCGGAGATCGGCACCAACGCGGCCAGCTCGGCGTAGCAGAGCGCGGTGAAGCCGCAGGCGATGGCCGTAAGTATGAAGGAAACTATAAGGGCGGGGCCCGCGGGGTAACCGCTGGAGGCCCCCACGGCGGCCTCTCCGATCATCGCGAAGATACCGGCGCCGATAATGGCCCCTATGCCTATCATCGTCACGTCGAAAGCGCCCAGCACGCGGGCCAGTTTATGACCCTTCTCGCCGGACTCGGCCATTATCTCGTCTACGGATTTTATTTTGAACAGGGACATTTTGCCTCTTCCGGCCGGGCAGGTCCCCGGGCACGGGAAGGATATGGTATTAAAAAAGGGAAGGCTTGGAACAGCGGCCTGCGCCGTCTCAGCGGACGCGCAGGACCGCCGCGTGGCGGAGCCTCCAGTCGGAGAAGTCAAGCAGGGCGCCGGCCATATCGGAATAGGCGTCGCCGGAGCGCCAGCTCCAGGCCCAGGCCCCGGCCAGGCCGTTGCGCAGCGCGGCGTCCAGATAGGAGGATGGAGGCAGCGGGCCGGCCGTGGGGAACTCTCCCAGCACGCAGGGTCTGTCCAGTTTCAGGTCCAGCGGGTCAAAGCTTAAAGACGCGCGCAGCTCCGGGTAATAATGGTACTCGTAGAAGTCCAGCCCCAGCCCCTTCCAGAGCGGCAGGAAGGCGCTGGAGGCGCTGCCCACCGTGACAGGCTGCGAGGCGTAGGCGTGGACCAGCGCGGCCGTCTTCCCGACGAAATCCCGCATGGCCGGCCAGGGCACCCCGCCGGCCCCGGTCCGCCACTCCGGCTCGTTCATTATCTCCCAGGCCTTTATCTCCGGCCTCGAGCCGTAGCGTTTTAAAAGCGGGATCAGCGCGTGGTCGAACAGCGAACTGCGGACCTGCGGGTCTGTCAGCAGGGCGGCGTGGCCCCCCAGGGCCGCCCCTTTGATGACGGTCTCCGGGTCGAGCAGGCGGTAGTCAAAAAGCACCAGCACCAGCCTGACTCCGGAGGCTCGGGCCGCGTCCAGGGCGGCGTCAAGGTCCTTGTAGAAATAGTTGTCGAAGCCGGTCACGCGCCCGCGGCGGTCGAATTCCGGCGCGGATCGACCGTCGCACATCACGAACCAGCGCACGGTCCCCGCCCCTGCCGCCCGGATTCTGGCCAGGTCGGCGGTGAGGCGGGCGCGCTCCCTCGGCTCCGAAACCCCCCCGTGGCCCCATGCGGAGGAGCCGAAATCGCTGCCGTAGTCCAGCCAGGGATAGTTTACCCCCAGCGAGAATGCCGGACGCCGGACGCCGCCGACAAGCGGCCGGCGGCGGGCGTGCGGCCCCCAGAAATGAAAGGCCGCACCCGAAGCCAGCGCGCAGGCCAGCGCTAATGCCTGTATATTGCGCATACCCGTATAATAGCAAGTCTAGAGGGAGTTGAAATAGCCGGAAATCTCCTCGGCCGCCCGCTCAGCCTCCGGCGAAAGACCTTCCCTGTAGTCCAAAGACTTCGCCTGCACCCCTATGACCACCAACTCCGCTTTAGTGTCCTCCCTGACTATAGAGAAGGTCACCGACAGCGGGAAGCTGTGCGTGGAGATAACGGTGGCCTGGTTTATCGCCTCCAAGGGGATCACCCTCAGCTCCCCGGCGCTGCCCTTGAAGTGGGCCGCGTCAATCAGGATCACCTTGTCCGGCTTCCAGTCTATCGCCGTCTGGGCTACGCTTTCCGGAGTGGTGCCCGCGTCCAGCAGCCGCAGGTCCGGCCTGGAGAACCTGACATGAGAGGAAACGTAAGGACCGACGCCGTCGTCGGCCCTCAGCTCGCTTCCCAGCGTTATCACCAGCGTCCGGCCCTTGGGCGCCAGCGCCGCCCGCACCTCGTCACTCCACGAACGTGACATCGAGATAATGCGCCGAGCAGGAGATGCACGGGTCGTAGGCCCGCACCAGCATCTCCAGCTTCAACCGTATCGTATCCTTAGTTTCGCCCAGGAGCTCCGGCAGGAACTTCGAAAAGTCGTACTCGATGTTGTTAACGTTCTGGTTGGTCGGGATGATGCAGTTGGCGTACTTTATCATGCCGTCTCTGTCGGTCTCGTAATTATGGTGCAGGATACCGCGAGGCACCTCCACCGAGCCCACGCCGTTGCCGGCGCGCACCGGGACCGCGCCTTTTTCGTTTAGCCCGACGGTGACCTCCTGAGAGAGGTCCACGCCGTCTTGCTTGAGCCCCTTAAGGATGCCAAGGGCGTGGTGGTAGCAGTGGACGATCTCCACCACCTGCGCCATCGTGTTCATGAACGGGTTGCGGCAAACCGGCTTCAGGCCGATCTCCTTCGCGTAGGCCTTGGCCTCGGGGAGCAGCTTGTCGTGATTCAGGTTGAACCGCGCCAGCGCACCGACGAACAGGCTGGCCCTGTTCCATTTTGTGAACTTGGCGGAGGAGCGCGGGTCTACGAACTCGTTGGTCGTCAGTTTGTAGTCCTTGCGGGGAACGCGCTTGCCGTCGGTGGAGCCGATGTCGCCAGACAGCATCGGGTACTCTCCGTCGTCGGAAACCAGGGCGACGTACTCGGTATCGCGCTCAAAATCCGGCAACTTCAGCGTCTTGGCCAGTTCCAGCAGCGGCTTCAGGTCCGCGGCCATGCCTTCCATGATCTTTATCTGCTCGTCCACGTCCTTCGGGCGCGGCAGCTTGGTCCAGCCGCCCACTATGGCGGTGATGGGGTGAGTGTGCCGCCCGACCAGGATGTCGCAGCAGTCGTTAACCGCCTTTTTCAGGCGCAGGATCTGCCGCACCGCCGCGTTGTGCGTGGCGACGAGCGGCACGAAAGAGGGCACGCCCATCGCGTCCGGGGCCACCAGCAGGAACGCGTGCAGGACGTGGCTGTCCAGGAACTCGTAGTCGAGCAGCAGTTTGCGCAGTTTTATCGTCTGCGCGGTCGGCTTCACGCCCAACGCGTCCTCGGCGGCCGCTATCGAGGCCAGCGAGTGCCCGCAGGAGCAGATGCCGCAGATGCGGCTGGTGATATGCTGCGCCTCGAAGACGCTGCGCCCGCGCAGCATGCCCTCGAACAGGCGGGGCGTTTCCACGACGTGAAACTCGCACTTCTCCACTTTGCCGTTCTTGACGTTGGCGACGATGTTGCCGTGGCCCTCTACGCGGGTCACGTACTCAACCTTGATGTCCAGATCTTTCGTGGCAGCCATTATTTAGCACCTTCCTTGCACTTGTTGTAAATCTCGAACTTCTTAGCGGCGAGTTCGGGTTTCAGGTCGTACCTGGTTATCACGTCCATGGCCGCGTTCTTAGCCGGGTTCTTGACCTCGCCGCGGCAGCCGTAGCAGATATTGCCGTTGTTAACGCACCAGCTGTTGCAGCCGGCCTTCGTCCACGGCCCCAGGCAGGCCACGCCGCGCTCGTACATGCAGACGTTCTCGTTGAGCTTGCACTCGGCGCAGACCGGGTTGTCCGGCACGGTGTAGGGCAGCCCGCGCAGCGCGTGCTTGAGCACCTCTATCAACTCCGGCGGATAGATCGGACAGCCGTTGACGAAGTAGTCCACCTTGACCACCTCGTGCACCGGCCTCGTCGGCGTACTGTCAAAGAGCTTGTAGTCCTTGCCGTAGACGTACTGGCGTATCTCGTCGAGCTGGAAGCCGTTCTTCATGCCGTTCACGCCGCCGGTGCAGGCGCAGGCGCCATAGGCCACCAGCACCTTGCTGCGTTCGCGGACCTTTTTCAGGCGCTCCTCGGCGTGGTGGTCGCCTATCGAGCCTTCCACTATCGCCACGTCGTAAACGCCGTCGTACTTCTCGCTGATGGCCTCGCGGAATTCCACGACGTCCACGGCGCCGAGCACGTCCAGCAACGTCTCGCCGAGGTTCGTGATCTGCAGCTGGCAGCCTTCGCAGGAGGCGAAGTCGAAGAAAGCCACCTTGGGCTTGGCCTGGGCCTTCGCGGCCCCGGCCGGGGCATGTTCGGTTTTGTCAGTAGTTTTCATGTGGTCGTCTCCGTGATCAGAACCTCTTGGCTTCCTTGACCTCTTCGTAGGTGAAGGTCGGGCCGTCCTTGCAGCAGTAGTAGTTCTTCGGGTGGTCTATCTGGCAGTGGCCGCACTTGCCCATGCCGCACTTCATGTGGCGCTCCAGGGACAGGATTATCTGGCGCTCAGGCATGTCCTTCTTGAGCAGCTCGGCGATTACGAACTTGTACATGATCGGCGGGCCGACCACCACGCCGAAGGTCTTCTCCGGGTTGATCGTCACGCCGGGTATCAGGCTGGTGATCAGGCCCACGTTGCCTTTCCAGTCCGGGGCCGTGCGGTCCACCGTGCAGGAGAAGTTGACATCCAGGCGCTTCTGCCATTGCTCTATCTCTTCGCCGAACAGCATATCCTTCGGCGTCCTGCAGCCCAGCAGAATGTCCACCTTGCCGAACTCGCGGCGGTTGTCCATCACGTAGTTGATCAGCGAGCGCAGCGGCGCTATGCCGAGGCCGCCGGCCACGAACAGCAAATCGTTGCCGGTCATCAACTTCACCGGAAAAGGCTTGCCGAACGGCCCGCGGATGCCCAGCCAGTCGCCCTTGCCGAGCGAGTGCATGTGCCTGGTCAGGCGGCCGGCCGCGCGCACGGTCAGTTCGAACGTGCCGCGCTTAGTCGGGCTGGAGCAGACCGATATCGGGGCCTCGCCCACGCCGTAAATCTCCACCTGCACGAACTGCCCCGGCTCGTGGTCCAGGTCGCCGTCCTCCAGTTTTATCTCGAACCATTTCTCCAGGTCCGTCATCTGCCTGGCGGCCACTATCTGCCCCTTGCGGAGCCTCCAGTTGGAATTCTTGATCTCTGTCATGGTCTCCCCTTATTTGTATCCCGCGGCCAGCGTCTTAAGCGTGTCTTTCAGGCTTATCTTGGCCATGCAGGCCCTGGTGCAGCGGCCGCAACCGGTGCAGAAGGAGCGGTAGAACTTGTCCAGCGGATACTTGAACTTGCGGTAGTAGCGGTGCCGCTGCCTGTGCGCTCTCTCCTCGCGGAAGTTCTCTCCGCCGGCCACGGCGGCGAACGTCTCGAACTGACAGGAGTCCCATGTGCGCGTACGGTACCCGGTCTTCATGTCAAGGTTGATAGTATCGGACACATCGAAACAGTAGCAGGTGGGGCAGACGTTGGTGCAGTTGCCGCAGGAGACGCAGCGCCTGCCCAGCTCCTGCCAGACCTTGCTCTCCATGCCCCTGGAGAAGATCTCGGGCAGCAGCTTGGGCCCCACACCTATCTCGTTTTGGAAGACGTGCTTCTTGGCGTCGCGCGCTTTCTCCAGCGCGGAAAGGTCCGTTGGCGCGGCCTTGGGCAGTTCCAGGCTCTCCGCCAGTTCCTCGCCTTTCTGTGTATTTACATGCACTATGAACCTGTCCCCGAGGTCGGTAAAGAACAGATCGTAACCGCCATTGGGATAGTGGTTCCCGACCAGCGCGCAGCTGGCGTTGCCGTCGCAGTACTCGTTGCACTCCAGGCCGATGATGAAGATATTTTCCTTGCGCAGCAGGTAGTTGTAGTCGCGCGGCCTTTCGGAGAAGACCATATTCAGGCACTGGATGCCTGCCAGGTCGCAGGTATGCACGCCGAACAGCGCCAGCTTCTCCGGCTCCAGGTTCGCCGCGTCCTTTGGCTTGTCCCCGTTCAGGTCGAAATCCAGCATCTTCTCGCGCGGAGGCATAAAATATTTCTTCGGAGGAAGTATGGTCGGCACGTACTTCAGCGAAATCTCCGCGGCCGAGGAGACTTCCTCGAACGCGAAGGCGCCGTGGCCTTTCGCCACCGGGGCACAGACCTTCATCTGTCTGGCGAGTTTCTTTACGAAACCGTCCAGCCCGTCCTTCTTTAAAATGTGGTAGTTCACCGTGATGACCTCCGTTATGTTTGAACCGTCCCTACTATTATATGAATAAAGGCCCGCGCATAAAGCCGTTCGCGGCAGCCCCCGAAACCGGGCCTTTTTTATCGGGATTAGAGGAACTTATAGCCACTTCTCTCCCCGTAAAACCGGCCTTAAGGCGCGGCGAACACCGCCAGGCCGGGAAGGCGCGGCGAACATAATTAGAAAAATTAATATCCGCAGCCGGCGCACCGCCGCCCGGAGGGCTTCGCCGGGACCTGGTCCGTCCGTAAAATATGTAAAATATCCTTTATTATGGAACTGGTACTCATGCGCCACGGGCACGCCCTCACGGTCCGGGAGGCCGGGGTCGCGCAGGACCCTGAGCGCCCGCTCTCGCCGCTGGGAGAGAAGGAAGTTCTCTCTGCGGCCAGGCACCTGGCCGCTTCCGGCTTCTCGCCAGAGCTCATAGTCTCCAGCCCGTTCCTCCGCGCGCTCAGAACGGCCGAGCTCGCCGCCGCCTTCTTCCCGGCCGCCGCGCGCAAGACGGCCGCCGCCCTCAGCGAGGGGCCGGTTTCGGAGATATTGGACCTGATAGACTCTCTGGACCGCGCGGAGCGAGTCCTGGTAGTAGGCCACCAGCCGCTACTCGGCGCCGTCGCCGATCATCTGGCCGGCGACGGTCCCTTCGATCTCGCGCCCGCCGGCTTCGTGCGCCTCAGCCGCGCAGGGACCTCGCAGGCTGTGCTGGTGGAACTCTATTCGACTTCACGGGAAGCCCCGCTTTGAGGCTCCTGCTCTGCCTGCTGCTGGCGGCCGCCGCCGCCGAGGCCCGGCCGGCGCCGCCGCTGGTACGGGTTTACTCGCTTTATAAACTGCGCGAGGTCACGCTGGAGCCCTCTGGCGGCGCGGCCTACGCGGCCGGCAAGACCTTTTCCGGCAGGCTCAGGGCGCGCGCGCTGGCCTCGTCCCTCCTGCTGGAGGGCAGTCGCGGCAGGAAGGAACTCCGGACCTTCACGGCCAGCGGCGGCGTCTGGCTCTCGGGCAAAGGCATACCGCGCAGGCTTTATATCGGCGCCCTCCGCTTCTCGGCCCGCAGAGGGCTGCTCACGATCGTAAACACCCCGCCGCTGGAGGAATACATCGCGGGCGTAGTCAGCATGGAAGTCTCCGATCTCACGCAGTTCGAAGCCTACAAGGCGCAGGCCGTGGCGGCCCGCACCTACACGCTCAAGCACACGCACAACCACTCCGGGGAAGGCTACCAGCTCTGCGACTCTGCCCACTGCCAGGTCTACGCCGGCGCCGCCGCGGTACGGCCGCTGGCCCGCGCGGCTGCGGAGGCCACCCGGGGCGAGATCCTGCTCTACCACGGCAGACCGGCGGAGACATATTACCACTCGGTATGCGGCGGCCGCACCGCCGACATTTCCAGCGTCTGGCCGGTCCCCGCCAAACCTTACCTGGTCTCCGTCAAGGACGGCCCCTCCGAAAAACCGTACTGTTCCATCGCCCCGGACTTCAGATGGAAGACGAAGATCTATTTCACCGGTCTTACCCGCCTGGCGCGCGAGGCCGGCTGGATAGTCTCGGATGAGGACGCGACCGGCCTGCGCATAACCGCGTGGAGCCCTGACGGCCGGGCCCAGCGGCTGCAACTGCGCACGCAGCGGCGCGTGGTAAGCATCTCCGCCGCGGACTTCTACCACGGCATCGGGCGCGGGGCGGGCTGGCGCGCGGTGCGCAGCACCTGGTTCCACATCATAGAGGGCAAGGATTTTGTCTTCCTGGACGGGCGCGGCAGCGGGCACGGCGTGGGCATGTGCCAGTGGGGCGCCGAGGGAATGGCGCGCCTGGGTTTCAAGTACCGCGATATCCTGCGCCACTACTATCCCGGCACGACCATAGGGCAGGACTGACCCGCCCCCCCGCGAGAAGCCGGCCTTGTCCCCGCCGGCTTATTGTATAATTATCCCACCATATGCCCGCCAGACAGATGCCCCAGAAACTCCTCAAGTTCGACAAGGCTCAGCTCTTCCTCGTCTTCTTCTTCGGCATCCTGCTTTTCCTGCTCTACCAGCTGCTGCACATACTCTCGCCCTTTCTGGACGCCATCATAGTGGCCTCCACCTTCGCGCTGATTTTCTTCCCGATGAATCTGTGGATCCGCAAGAGACTGATCGCCAACCGCACCGCGGCGGCCGCAGCCTCCACGTCCATAGCCATCTTCACGCTGGCCCTGCCGATGCTGTTGTTCGGCTGGCTGCTGCTGCGCGAGTCCCGCTCGCTCTACCCCAAGACCACGCAATGGATAGACAGCATCTCGCGCTCGGAACTGGACCTGAAGCTGCCGGAGAAGGTCCGCGCCTACGTGGACCTGGACGCCGGGAACATCATAGAGGGCAACGTCAAGGCCCTGCAGGACAGGATAACCAGCTCCGGCGCCGGCCTGCTCAAGAACATCATATTTTTCTTCATAAACTTCGCGGTGATGGTCGGGGCGCTCTTCATGCTGTTCCGCGACGGAGAGCGCTTCCTTCACTGGCTGATAGACATCGTCCCGATGGACCAGGAGCACAAGCACCGCATAGCCAGCCACCTCTACATTACGACGATGGCGGTGGTACGCGGCATGCTGCTTACGGCCTTCATCCAGGGCCTCACCGGCGCCATCGGCTACTGGCTGGCGGGAGCAAGGTCCCCGGCCTTCTTCGGCCTGCTCACGGCCTTCGCGGCGCTGGTCCCCTTCGTCGGCACCAGCCTGGTCTGGCTGCCGATGTCGGCCGCCATGTACTATTTCTCGGGTATCAAGACCGCCCTTTTCATACTGCTGTGGGGCGCGCTGGTGGTGGGCATGATAGACAACGTGCTGCGCCCGATACTGATAGGGAAGAGTTCAAAGCTGCCGGTCTTCCTTCTCTTCCTCGGCATCTTCGGCGGGATGAAGGTTTACGGGCCGATAGGCATCTTTCTCGGCCCGCTGCTGATTTCCTGCGTCATCGTCTTCCTGCAGATCTACCGGGAGGCCAAGAACCTGCCGCATCTTCCCCCGCCGCCGGCAGGCTGAATCACGAAAAAAAGCCCGGGCCTTCCCGGGCTTCTCCTTGAGCGCCGCCGCGCCCCTCAATCCCTGGCCGAAGACTCCTGGCAGAGCCTGCGCACCGGGCAGCGCGCGCAGTCCCCCTTGCGCGATAGGTCCAGCGCCAGCATCTTCTCCGCCGTCTCCCGCACCAGGGACAGCGTCCTCTCCGCGGAGGCCTGGTCGTACGGCACCGAGACCTTCCGCATCGAGCTCAGGACAAAATATCCCACGGCGCCCACGGACAGGGCCAGCCCGCGCTCCAGGCCCAGCGCATAGATGCCCAGCTGCAGGCTGCCGGCCGCGTCCCACTCGTTGCGGTCCTCAAAGCCCATCTTGTAGTCTATCAGCTCCACCTTACCTTCATGCAGGCGATCCACCCTGTCTATCGTTCCCTTGATCCTCCACTTCTCGAACGGGAACATGAAGTTCTTCTCGGAATAAATCACCTGCGCCCGGTTCTCCTGGAAATGCAGCCACCACTTTTCCAGCACCTCGGCGCCCCTGTTGTAGAACTCCATGCTCTCCTGCGGCGTGGAATACCCCTGGTGCAGCCAGGCGTCCTCGTAATAGGCCATCAGGTCGCCGAGGTCGCCGGGATTGGCGTGGAACGAGGCCAGCGCGCGGTGCACGGAGAGGCCCAGGGAGGAGTACGGCGACTGCGGCGCGAACCTGCGCTCGACGTAGATATAGCGGTAGAGGAACGGGCAGTCCAGGTAGGCCCGTATCTTGCTGTAATTGAGTTCCAGCGGGTCGAAGATCATTTCTTCAGGCGGAAGAAGTCCATGTAGGTGTCGCCGTACTTCTCGCGGCGCGTGTGCTCGAGGCCCGCCGGCGCGGCGACCTCCTCCTTCCTATGGTGCTGCACGGCTATCACCGCGGAAGGATTGGCGATGCCGGCCTCCGCCAGCAGCTCCAGCGTCCTCACGCTGTAGGCCAGCGGCAGGTTCTCGGAGGTGCGGTAGGGCGGCCCCATGAAGACTAAGTCGTAGCCTTTGTAATCGGAAAAATGCTCCAGCCATTTCAGACCGCTCAGCACGTCGGCCTTAAGCACTTTGGACTTTTCGGAGAAGCCGAGGGCGGCGACGTTCTTTTCTATCGTCTTCACGCAGATGCCCTCCTTCTCCACGAAGACCATTTTGGACGCGCCGCGCGAGAGCGCCTCCAGCCCCACCGTCCCGACGCCCGCGTAGAGGTCCAGCATCACCGCCCCGGTGACATAAGGGCGCACAATGTCGAAAAAAGACTGCCGTATCCTCGCGGAGATGGGCTTTACGAACTTTTCCTTCGGCACAGAGAAGATCTTCCTGCCGCGGTGCGTACCGGCGATTATTCTCATCATAATTTAACAGTAGCGAAACATTTTGTTAACCGGTGAAAATTTATACTATATTATAGTAAATCGGCCGCAGAGCGGAGAGCAAAATGGCAAACCCGGATATTATTATCGTCGACGACGACCCTATGGTGGGCGAGCTGTCGCGCGACCTACTCACCGACGCCGGCTACAGCGTCGTCCTTGTCCAGGAGTCCATGGAGGCCATCCCCGCCATCAAGGCCCAGATGCCCCGCCTGATAGTGACGGATATCATGATGCCCGGCATCACCGGCATGGACATCTGCAAGGCCGTCAAGTCGGACCCCGCGCTCCGCCACATCAAAATCATCGTAGTCTCCGGCAAGTCCTACGAGGTGGAGAAGCAGCGCGCCTTCCAGCTCGGCGCCGACTTCTTCCTGCAGAAGCCCTACAACGTGGAGACCTTCTCCAACACGGTCAAAAGCATTCTCGACGGCGCCGCGCCGGCCTCCCAGGAACAGACGGCCGCGGCCCCGGCCATCATCCGCGAGGAGGAGCAGGCGCAGGCCAGCGACCTCGGCGCTGGCCAGATACGCGTCACGGTCTGGGGGGCGCGCGGCCTTCCAACGCAGCTGCCCAACTCCCCCTCCCGCTACGGCCGCCAGACCTCCTGTCTGTCCGTGGAGACCAGGGACCATCTCTTCGTCTTTGACGCCGGCACCGGCGTGGTGGACCTGGGCAGGGAGATAATACAGAGGAAGCGCTACTACAAGGACATCTGGGTCTGCCTGACCCACTTCCACCTGGACCACATCCTCGGCCTCGGCCATTTCGCCCCCATCTACGACCCAGAGTTCAAGATACACCTGATAGGCTCCAACGACCCGGAGAAGACGTTGAAGGAGGTGGCGCAGGCCTCCTTCTACAGTTCCTTCGCCTTCGCCAAGCAGGCCCCAAAGGCCAAGATAGACATCTACGAGATCCTCGAGGACAACTATGAGCTGTTCCCGGGGATCAAGCTCTCTGCCATGTACGCCAACCATCCCACCAGCACGCTGGTCTACGTGCTGGACCTGTTCGGAAAACGCATCACCTACGCGCCGGACAGCGAGATCTGGGGCGACGCCACCGCCTTCCAGGACTACGACGAGAAGTTCGGCGGCTTCGTCAAGGGCTCCGACCTCTTCATCCACGACTGCGCCTACAACGACAAGGATTACGAGACCCAGAAGAAGCAGGGACATTCCGGACTCTCGGTGGTAGTGGACTTCGCGGCAGAGAAGGCCCAGGCCCGGGATCTGGTGCTCTGGCACGCCGACCCCGATTACTCCGACGAGCAGCTTGACCAGATGCAGGCGGAGGCCAACAACCGGGCCCAGCAGAAGGGGTTCGCCCTCTCCTGTCATCTCCCCTCCGAGAAGCAGACCTTCCTGATGCAGGGCTCCCGTTGACCGCCCCCCGGAAAGAAAAAAACCCCGCCGCCGGCGGGGTTTTTTTCTCGTAGTCCGGAGGCCTCAGCTGTGCCCCTGGGTCAGGGTCACGGGGCGTTCGGGGATCACGCCGAAACGCTCCTCGTAGCGCTTGATATTCTCCTGCAGCGCGGACAGGAAACGTTTGGTGTGCACCGGGCTGGAGATTATACGAGAGCGCAGCTTTGCCTTCGGCTGGTTAGGCTGAAGGAACAGGAAATCAAAAATGAACTCCGTCTCGCTGTGGGTAACCCCGGCCAGATTTGCGTAAGTTCCCTGCGCCGTGGACTCGTCCATCTGCACCTCCAGCTGCATGGGCTTGCTGCTCTCCTTGTTCTCCGTCATAGCGCCTCCCGGGTCTCTCGTTTTGTCTTTCGTGGCTTAAAAAGTATATTATATTTTCAAGATCGCAGGGGAGATGAAACGATGAAGACCCTATACCTTAGCCTAGCCGCCTTCCTTCTGGCCGGCGGCGCCATCGCGCAGACCGACCTCAAGTGCCCGGACTACGCTGCCGGAGCCCGCTCGCTGAAAGTGATCCACATGCAACCGGTCCGCCGCGGCAAACGCTGGCTGGACGGGACTCCCACGGACTCGCTGACCATCTCGTGCGACGAGCGCGGCATGAAGACCGCGGAGACCCAGTACGACGGGAAGGCCCTTACGCTCAGGCGGGCCTACGTTTACAGCGGCACCCCGGAGGCCAGAAAATTCTGCGAGAACCTCAAGTCGGACGAAAAGCGCACGACCAGTTTCAGCGAGGAAGGGAACTCCTCGCTGGACGACTTCTGCAGCCGGAACCGCAAGAAGGACTTCACGATGGCGGCGGTCTACGACGCCATCCCCGCCGCCGCCAAGAGCGGCCAGGCCAAGCCGCTCCACCGCGTCTTCACGCTTTTCAACAAGCGCGGTTTCCCCGAGAAGGAATACTCGTTCGATTCCTTCAACTCCATGGAAAGCGTCACAGTCTATGACTACGACAAGAACAACAACCTGACCCAGATCACGGTCACCGACCCCGACGGAGGCCAGCTCAGGCGCGAGACCTTCTCTTTCGGCGGCCCAGCCTCCCCCCGCGTCCATTCCGTATACAGCGAGACCAACCAACTAAAGCGCAAGACCGCGGACGAACTGCGCGTCGACGGCACCCTCAGGCGCGAGGTCATAACCGACTACGACTCCGCCGAGCAGCCGATCAGGCGCTCGGAGATCTACATGGACACGACCGGCGTGCCGCAGAAAAAGCTGATCTTCGATCCGGACGACCAGCAGCCCAGGGAAGAGTATGACTACACGCACGAACTGGACAAAAAAGGCAACTGGACCGAGCAGCGCAGGACCCGCCTGCTCTTCTTCAATGGCAGCCCGGTCAAGGACCACGACTCCCCGCCCGAGATAACCAAGCGCGAGTTCCTCTACTACTGACCGCCGGCCCGCAAA
>JAJYJH010000059.1 GCA_021789695.1 bacterium
GTCCTCCTGCACGTGGAAGCGGTAATCCTCGTTGGTGATGACGAAGATATCCTTAAGCGGCACCACGGCGGACAGGCGCTCCACCGTCTGACAGAGAAGCGACTTGCCGCCGTTTAGTTTGACAAATTGCTTGGGGAAGCCGTAGCGGGACACCGGCCACAGCCGCGTGCCGGAGCCTCCGGCGAGGATTATAGCTTTCATAACTCTACCTTTTTACCCTCCATGCGCCTTATTTCCGAATCAACCATCATGGCCGCCAAGTCGCCGAACTTAGTCCGGGCCTTCCAGCCCAATACACGCTCCGCCTTGGAGGCGTCGCCGATCAGCTCTTTGACGTCGGCCGGCCTGTAAAACTCCTTAGAAACCTCGACGCGGACTTTTCCGTCCTGGTCTACGCCCTTTTCCTGCAGGCCGGAACCTTCCCACCGCAACCCCAAGCCGGCGGCCGCGAAGGCCGTGCCGATGAACTCGCGCACGGAATGCACCTCGCCGGTAGCGAGGATATAATCGTCCGGCTCCGGCTGCTGCAATATGCGCCACATGGCGTCCACGTATTCCTTGGCGTAGCCCCAGTCGCGCAGCGCGTCCAGGTTGCCCACGGCCACTTTTTCCTGCAGACCCTTGGTTATGCGGGCTGCGGCCATGGTTATTTTACGGGTTAAGAACTCCTCGCCGCGCAAGGGGCTTTCGTGGTTGAAGAGTATGCCGTTGCAGGCGTACATACCCTGCGCCTGGCGGTAATTGACGGTGAGCCAGTGCGCGTACAGCTTGCTCACGGCGTAGGGGCTCTTCGGGTGGAAATCGGTGGTTTCGTTCTTCTGCGCGCTGCCGGTGCTGCCGAAGAGCTCCGCCGTGCTGGCCTGGAAGAAACGCGCCTCGGGGGCGGCCTTGCGCATGGCCTCGAGCAGGCGCGCCACTCCGACGGCGTTCACTTCGGCCGTCAGGACTGGCTGGGCAAACGAGACCAGCACGAAGCTCTGCGCGGCGAAGTTGTATATCTCGTCAGGCCGCGCCTTCTCCAGCGCATCTATTATATTGGAGGTCTCCAGCAGGTCCAGCGGCAGTTCCTGCACCCTGCCCTCTATGCCCAACTCGCGCAGCCGCCACTGACCGGAGTCGCCGGCGCGGTCGGCGCCGTAGACCTGGTAGCCCTTCTCCAGCAACAGGCGGCTGAGGTAAGCCCCGTCCTGCCCCCGGTAGCCGGTTATCAAAGCTCTTTTTCCGTTCACAGCTTATCCGGCCTCACGTTGACGGCCTTGCCGTCCTTCCAGATGGCTATGAGGCGGCCCTTCTTCTTTTGATCGGCTATAGCCTTGCGCACGGCCACCTTCATGGCGATCTCGGCCTTATCCTGCATAGTTAGACGTTTTTTCATAATTTATTCTTGGGGACGATCTGGTTATAGACCTTCTGATTCTCCACTATCACGTTGTCGCCGTGCCCCTTGGCGGCCAGCAGCGGCCGCGGGCCAGAGTTGTCGAACAGCATCCAGCTGTCGGCCACGTTGACGTATACCCCGAAAAAATTTACGATGGAGCGGTCGAACCTGCGCCCCACGTCGGAGATGGGCACGTCGTGCCCGCCGTCGGCCACGCGGTTCTTTATGCGCAAAAGCGACAGCTCCGGCGCGGGCACCCACAGGAAATAGATGTGCACCTTGTAGCCCTCGGCCTCCAGCCGGCGGAACAGGCGCCTGTGCATCTTGCCCGAAAGCGTGGTCTCGAAGCCGAAGTCAGTCCCTATGCGGGAGAACTCGTGTATGCGGCTGAGCATCAGGCGCCCGGCCCTTATGGACGCGGCCGTCGGGTCGAACGGCGAGAGGCCCTGCGCTATCAGATCGGCGTTGACAAAGTTGGGGCACTTGGCGTAGTTGGGCAGGAACTCGCGGGCAAAGGTGGTCTTGCCGCTGCCGTTGGGCCCGGCCACCACGTAGACGTTCTTGTTGTGGGCCATGCGTCAGCAGCTCTTCAGTCCGGCGTAGCCGGACTTCCTGAGCAGGTGCTCGCTCATGGCCAGCCTGAGGTCGCTGTCGGCCATCTCTTTTACGAGCTGCTCGAAAGAGGTCTCGGGCTTCCAGCCCAGCAGGCGGCGCGCCTTGGAAGGGTCGCCCAGCAGCGTGTCCACTTCGGCCGGGCGGTAGAACTTTTTATCCACGCGCACTATCACGTCGCCTTTCTTCACGGCGGTCTTCACTCCGGGCAGCGGCCGCACGCCGGTCACCACGCCGGTCTCCTTAAGGCCTTTCCCCTCCCAGGCGAGCTTTATGCCCACCTCATCGGCGGCCAGCTCTATAAAGCGGCGCACCGAATGCTGGCGGCCTGTGGCTATCACGAAATCGTCCGCCTTCTTCTGCTGCAGTATCAGCCACATCGCCTTTACGTAGTCGCGGGCGTGGCCCCAGTCGCGCAGGGAATTCATGTTGCCCATGTAGAGGCACTTCTGGTCGCCCAGCACTATGCGGCCCAGCGCGCGGGTTATCTTGCGCGTGACGAACTCGTCGCCGCGCAGCGGGCTTTCATGGTTGAACAGGATGCCGTTGCAGGCGTACATCCCGTAGGACTCGCGGTAATTTTTGGTAATCCAGAAGCCGTACATCTTGGCCACGCCGTACGGGCTTCTCGGGTAGAACGGTGTGGTCTCCTTCTGCGGTATCTCGACCACCTTGCCGTAGAGCTCTGAAGTGGAAGCCTGGTAGACGCGCACCTTTTTGCCGAGGCCCAGCAGCCGCACGGCCTCCAGCAGGCGCATGGTGCCCAGCCCGTCGCAGTCGGCCGTGTACTCCGGCTCCTCGAAGCTGACGGCCACATGGCTCTGGGCGCCCAGGTTGTAGATCTCGTCCGGTCTTATCTCCGCTATCAGACGGGTGAGATTGGTGCTGTCGGTCAGGTCCCCGTAATGCAGCTTGAACCGCGGGTGCCCTACCAGATGGGAGACGCGGGCTATGTTAAAGGACGCCGCCCGCCTGCGCACCCCGTGCACCTCATACCCCTTTCCCAGCAGGAACTCCGACAAATAAGCCCCGTCCTGCCCCGTCACCCCAGTAATCAAACATCTCTTCATCAAATCTCCTAAAAAGGGGACAGGCTACTTTTTTCAGCCGTTCTCCCCAGCGATAGAAAAAGGGGACAGGCTACTTTTTGTAGCTTGTCCATAATATAGATATTATAGCAAACACGCCGGCCGGGCAGGCTAAGGACATTTGCCGGCTAAAGAGCTATCCGCAGGCCGTCCCTGGCAGCCTCGGCGCGAGGGAACTCGCGGCGGGCCACGGAGCGCGCCTTCAGCCGTGCGGACCAGGAGGTGTAGCGCGCGGCCGAGAAATGGGTCATAACCAGCCGCCCCGCGCCGGCCTCGGCGGCCAGCCTGCCGGCAGTTTCAGGATTGAAGTGCGGCCAGCCTGGGTTGAACTCCCCCGGCAGATTGGCGCATTCGGTTATCAGCAGGTCGGCCCCCCGCGCCAGCGCCAG
>JAJYJH010000009.1 GCA_021789695.1 bacterium
CCGCAGCGTTGTAGGCATCGGTCCGTCTCATGATTCCTCCTTTTAGTGGGTCCTCGGATGTAGTTTACAACTATCATCCGAGGGGAGGCTCGACACTGACCTTTACCTCAACATATCATTCTGTATAGATATGAGCTCAATTCGGTTGCAGTGCGCGCGGAAAATAATTTTCTGCGTTGTACGGCCGCCGAAGGCGGACGGGGGTGGAGCGAAGCGACACTTCGGTGTGGCCGACCGCGCGACATCTCGCGGATAAGCTTCCCCGGACCGCAAATCACAGGGATTCGTCGGGGTGTTGGGCGAAATAGGTTACGACTGAGGCCTGGAAATCACCCCAAAATTTAAAAATCGCTTTTTCGCCCTTCGCCGCGGCTTGCGCGGCGTTAAAATTTTGCAGTTTTTCCCACGGAAAACTCAGTTTATAAGAAATCCGTTTCCCCACGGGTTCAATAATGAAGTGCAACACCTAGAGGTAAATCTGTACTCTAGGTGTTATGGCAACAAACTACAAACAGCTCTCCTCCCGGGCGCGCGATCAGATCGCTATTCTTCTTGCCAGAGGCCGTTCCCGGCGCGAAATCGCCAAAGCTCTGGGCCGCAATCCTGGCACCATTTCCAGAGAGATCAAGCGCAACGGCGCGCCTACTGCGCCGCAAGCGGGAAATTTTTTATAATTGTAGTGTAGAATGAAGACGCTTTCACTGATTTTGCTTCTTACGGCTTGGCCGGCGGCGGCCCAAATTGCGGGCGGCCAGGCCGCTCAACTGGCCTCCGCGGCGCAGGGCGGCGCCGGATCGGCGCCGCCAGCGGTTTCCACCGCGGCGGCCGCAGTCTCCGCGGTCTCCACAGCCCGGCCGGCAGCCGTCCCGGAGGTCTCCATCTCCACCACGCCGGCACCCAGGAAATGGCGGGACTCCGCACAACTTTCCTACGTGAACACCTCCGGCAACACGCGCGTCTCCACGCTGGCGGCCAAGAACACCTACAACTACGACTGGTCCAAGGCCTCGCTGGAGCTGGAGGCCTCGGGGCTGGGCACGCAGAGCGCCGGAGTAGTAACGGCCGAGCAGTACGACTCGCACGAGAAGGTCAGCCGCAATCTTTCGGGGAACGACTACGCCTTCGAGAAGGGCACCTGGAGCAAGGACCGCTTTTCGGGCGTGAGGGACCACTACGAGCTGGCGCTCGGCCTCGGGCGACACCTGCTGCACGGCGTCCTGGACAAGCTTTATACCGAGTTGGGCGGCGGCTGGGTGGTAGAGAATCGCATCAATTCACCGGACCAGTCCTACGGCTCCTACCGCGCCTACGTCAGGTATACGCACGATTTCTCTCCGACGGCCAACTTCTCGCAGGGCCTGGAATATCTAGGCAGCTTCGAGAGCGCTTCCGACTACCGAATGAACGCCGACACCGCGCTTATCACTACGATAAGCGCCCATTTCTCCTTCAAGGCCTCCTACGTCTGGAAATACGTGAACAGCCCGGCGGACGGCTTCGGCAGGACCGACGCCACCACCTCGATGGCGCTGATCTTCAACTACTAGGCTGGCGGGCCTTCCGCGCATAAAGTTAGAATGTAGGGGACACGCAGTCTGGCGCCCGGGACCATATTATGGAAATTCTGCTGACAAACGACGACGGGATATACGCGGAGGGCATCTATCGGCTTGCTTGCGCACTCAGAAAAGCCGGCAACGTGACCGTGGTTGCGCCGGACACGCAGCGCAGCGCGGTGGGACACGCAATAACGCTCACCGACCCGCTGCGCGTCACCAAGGCCTGCCGCGACGGCAAGTTCTTCGGCTACGCGGCCAGCGGAACGCCGGCCGACTGCGTTAAACTAGGCATAAAGGCGATAATGAAGAAACGGCCGGACCTGGTGGTGTCTGGCATAAACCTGGGCGGCAACCAGGCCTACAACATACTTTATTCCGGCACCGTCTCCGGAGCCACGGAAGGGGCGCTGCTGGGCATCCCTTCCATGGCGGTCTCGCTGGACACTTTCGTCAAGCCTGACTTCCGCCCGGCGGCGGCCTTCGCCCTGGAACTGGCCGGCCGCGTAAAGAGGAAGGGGCTGCCCGCCGGGACTCTGCTGAACGTCAACCTACCGAACCTGCCGGAGAAAAAACTCAGGGGCGTGCGCGTCACCACGCAGAGCCGCACCAGCTTCAACGACTGGTTCGACAAACGCACAGACCCGCACGGCAACACCTATTACTGGATGACCGGCGACTATAAGCCAAAGGATCCCGACGAGGCCAGCGACCTGAACGCGCTGCGGGCCGGGTACGTCTCCGTGACACCCATACAGTTCGACCTGACGGACTACAAGTTCATAACCGAGCTGCAAAACTGGGACATAAAGCTCTGACCCCTAAGGGAGGAAGCGATGCTGAAGATACTGACGACAACGCTGCTTCTGTGCGCCGGAGCCGCGCGCGCGCAGATACTGCCGTCTCCGGGCGAGCTGCCGCCGGCCGTCTCCACTGCCCCGGCCGCGCCGCAAAACCCGGGGCCCGCCATGGCCGTACTGAACGACACAGTTAAGTATCTCTCCATCCTGGAGGAACTCAGGGCCGAGGTGCCGCCGGAAAAGTGGAACGCCCTTCAACCGGAACTGCAGGACATGACGGCCAAGGTCAAGGACGCCCTGGGAGAGAAGATAGTGGCAGAAATAGCCGCGCGAGACAAAGCCGAGGAGGACAAGCGCCTTTCGCGCGAGGCGGTGCGCCTGCTGCAGTCTTTCCGGGCCTCGCTGCAGATTTATTACAGCGAGACGGGCGGCCGTTACCCGGAGACCCCGGCAGACCTGGTCCCCGGAGTCATCCAGGCCGTGCCGGTGCTGCACCTGCCGAACCACGCTCCGACGGACAGGATAGTGCTGGTCAAGTCGCGCAAGTACGACAAGGATTTGGAAAAGGCCGTGAGGGACACCGGCGGCTGGCTCTATTTCGCGGACCCGTCCTCTTCCAACTACGGGCTGCTGCTGCTCGATTGCTCGCACTCCGCCCCGGACGGGACCAAGTTCTACGAGTATTGAGAAGGGAAACCGCCGTACGACCGGAGAGGATAGCATGATCCACAAAGAATACGAACTGATAGCCGTGGTCGGCGTGTCCGAGGACGCGTCCAAGTACGGGCACAAGATCTTCCGCGACCTGCTCAACACCGGCTACCCGGTGCGCGGCGTGAACCCGAGGGGCGGTTTCGTACTGGGCAGCCAGATCTACCGCAGCGTCTCGGAAATGGAGAAAAAACCGGACCTGGTGATAACGGTGGTCCCGCCGCCGGTAACGGAGAAGATAGTGGAGGAATGCAACCGGCTCGGCATAAAGCACGTCTGGATGCAGCCCGGCTCCGAATCGCAGAAGGCAGCGGACAAAGCCGCCGAGTACGGCATTAAGGTCACGATAGCCTGCTTCATGGTGCAGAAGGGAGTCTGGTAGGCCGTGTACCCGGAGATACTCGGCAAGAAATACGGCGACTACCTGGCCTTCATACGGCGCGCGATGATAAAGGAACAGATAGAGGCGCGCGGCGTCACTGACCCGCGGGTGCTGGCGGCCATGGACAAGGTCTGGCGCCACAACTTCGTACCGGAAGACCTGGTGACGCGCGCCTACGAGGATTACCCGCTGCCGATAGGCCGGGGCCAGCAGATTCCGCAGGCCTACATAGTGGCACTTATGTGCGGGATGCTGGAGTTGAAAGGGACCGAGAGAGTGCTGGAGATAGGCACTGGCTCCGGCTACCAGACGGCGGTGCTATCGGAGCTGGCGGCCAAGGTCTTTACTGTCGAGATATTCCAGGACCTGGCTGACGCGGCCAGAGCGAGGTTGGAGAGGCTGGGGTATTCCGGCGTTGACTGCAAGGCCGGCGACGGCGCGCAGGGGTGGCCGGAGAAAGGTCCTTTCGACGCGATAATAGCGACTTGCGCGGCCCCGGAGATACCGCCGGCGCTCAAAACCCAGCTGGCCGCCGGCGGCCGCCTGCTGTTCCCCGCTGGTGGGACGGAGCAAAAGTTGCTGCTGTTGCGCAGGACGGAGCCGGGGTTCGTGGAAGTTACGGGGCCATCGGTCAGCTTCGCCCGGATGCTGGGCGGGGACGCCCGGGGTTCCTGAGTGGCGGTCGGAACGGGGGGATGAACTCTCTCGCTTTCAAGTCCGCTGGCCATCAAGGCCGCCAACCCGGCGGCCGAGCTATGGATAGTAAAGGGCGCCGGCCACAGCGAATGCCACTCCAAGGCCTTTTCGGAGTATGAAGGGCCGATTCCCGGTTTTTTCGCCGCCAACCTTTAGCCCGGTGTGACTGTTGATACATGTAACCGGGGCGCTATGGTAAATTGGACCAGGATAGTATAGAATATGCGGTACATTTTGACGCGCTTTTCAGGGAGGCATATGAAGAAACTACTTACTATTACAGCCGTTGTCCTGGCGGCGGCGGCGCCGGGAGCGCTGCAGGCCGAGCAGTGGCAGGTGCTGGGCACCAGGCCGATGGGCATGGGAGGCGCTTTCGTCGCAGTGGCGCAGGGTCCCGCGGCCCAGTACTGGAACCCGGGCGGCCTGGTGAAAAGCAGCGACAATGTCTCCGGCATGGACCTGCACGCCGCGGTCAACGCCGAGTTCACCGGCGGCATAATAAAGAACGCCAGCGATATAGGCAACATGGCCAACGAGCTCAACGCCATCCAGAGCGCGCAGAGTTCTGGCGGTTCCATAACCCCGCAGCAGGCTGGCGACTTCGTCAAGACGATGTCGCTCCTCGCGGACATGAACAAGCCCGGCAAGGGAGCACTGGTAGAGGCCGACGGCGGAGTGAACTTCAAGTTCTCCAAGGTCGCCCTCTCTGTAAACAACTTCACCGCAGTGGGGATGAATCCGTTCATCGACACACAGAATCTGAACCTGGGCAATGGCGGCACCAGCGTCACCAGCATAAATTTCCCAGGCGGATCGACCGCTACACCCGGCGACACCACTTACCAGGCAGCAGCCACCTCGCTTACGAACGCGTTGAACACGTTAAATGCTTCGAACGAACTTCCGCAACTCCTTTGCGGTTCTGGCGGCTGCGGCATCGGCATTACGACCAACCAAGATCTGGCCAATGCGCTAGCCAATTACGCGTATAGCAAAGGCATACCAGCCAGTCAGATCACCGATGCGGCCGCTACCATCACACAATACTCCGGCAGCGCGGCGCCGGTTGTGTCCGGAGCTCTCACCGGCGGCAGCTATACCAACAACACCTCCAACCTGACGCTGGACGCGGCCTCGTTCACCGAGATAGCTGCGGGCTACGCCTGGACGGCGAACAAGTGGCTCTCGGGCCTCTCCATCGGCGGCAACCTGAAGGCGATAAACGGCCGCATGGCCACCACCACCTTCCAGTTCATGAACAACTCCAACACCGGCGACGCGTTCAAGAATATGCTCAAGGACGCCAAGTCCAGCTGGGCCCCGGCCGTGGACCTGGGCGCGCTCTGGGACGTGAACCAAAAGTATCCCAAACTGCCCCTGCATCCGAGGCTCGGCCTGGTGGTGCGCAACGTCAACAGTCCCAAGTTCGATATGCCAAGCACGGTCGGCGGCAAATACAAGCTGGACAGGCAGGCGCGCATAGGCTTGGCTCTTAACCCCGCGCACTTCTGGACCATAGCGGCGGACATGGACCTCACCAAGAACAAGACCGAGGTGGACGGCTACGACTCCAGGCAGCTCGCGTTGGGTACGGAGATAAACGTGATCAACCGCAAAGCCTTCAACATCCCGCTGCGCGCGGGCATCATGAAGAACCTGGCCGAGAGCAGCTCCAAACTGGCCTACACTCTGGGCACCGGCCTGAACCTGCTGTATATGCACTTCGACGTGTCGGGCGTGATAAGCAGCCAGAAGACCACGCTGGACAACAGCAGCATCCCCACCAAGGTGGGTGTGGCGGCCAGCTTTGGCCTGCTGTTCTAGCCGTAACCGCCGTCCCGGGAAAGTCCCCGCCTAGCGGCGGGGACTTTTTTTTGTTCTTTTGTATAATCATAGCGAACCTATGCGAGTCCTCATAGTTGAAGACGACAGGAAGATATCCTCGTTCATAGCCGACGGGTTGAAGCAGGCGGGGTTTGCGACGGACAGGGCTTTCGACGGCGAGAGCGGCCTGGCCGCGGCCTTGGCCGCCCCCTATTCCGCGGTGGTCCTGGACCTGATGCTCCCAAGGCTGGACGGCTTCACCGTGGTGGCGCGCCTCAGGGCGGCAGGCGCGCTCACGCCGGTGATAATGCTGAGCGCCAGGAACTCGGTGGACGACCGCGTGCGCGGCTTGCGTTCCGGGGGGGACGACTACCTCACCAAGCCCTTCTCCTTCTCGGAGCTGCTGGCCAGGGTGGAGGCTCTCATCCGGCGTTCTTCGCGCCAGGCGGAAAAAGCCAGCCTGGAATACGGCGACCTGCGCATGGACCTTTTAACGCGGGAAGTGCGGCGCGAGGGCCGGAAGCTGGACCTGCAGCCCAAGGAATTCGCGCTGCTGGAATACCTGCTGCGCAACGCGGAGCGGCCGCTCTCAAAGACGATGATCCTCGAGAACATATGGGGCTATGATTTTGATCCGCAGACCAACGTGGTGGACGTGCTGGTCTGCCGCCTGCGCGACAAACTGGACAAACCTTTCAAGGAAGGTCTGCTGCAGACCATACGCGGCGTGGGATATGTTCTCAAAAGGCCTTGAACTCCTAAAGCGGACGGCGCGAACTGCCGGCTTCCGCCTGGGGGCCTGGCACCTGGCCGTCTTCCTGGCCGGCAACCTCTTAGTGCTGGGGTTGGCCTACTTCATGCTTTCCGCCTCCCTCCAGAGCAAGGAAAGGACCGAGATACTGGACGAGTTGCAAGAGCTGGGCGCCAAATACAAGGAAGGCGGCATATCCAGCCTGCGCGACGAAGCCAGGCAGGATGCCGTCGGCGGGGGGAACTGGTTCTTTGTACGCTTCACCGATCCGGAGGGGAACTCAGCCGACATCTCGACGCTGAAAGGCGGGATGGCATACGACACCGGCGGCATCGGACGGCCGGCCATCTCCGGGACGACGAGGTGGGATTCGCTCCCGTCCCGGAGCGGCGACGAGGACCGCCTGGAGGTGGCGACCAGGCAGTTCCACGACGGCTCCATACTTTCCGTAGGCCGGGACACCTCCGGCAGGGAGGCTTTCCTTGAGCGCTTCAGCCATACCTCCATAGCCATACTTTTTCCAGCCGCCCTGCTCGGCCTTCTGGCCAGCGTCTTCCTTACGCGCGAAGCGTTGAGCCCGCTGCGGCACCTGGCGGACACGGTGCGGGAAATAGAGTCCGGCAATCTGGACTCCCGCGTATGCCTGCGCGACACCGGCGACGAGCTGGACGACCTGGGCCGCCTTTTCAACCTGATGCTTGAGCGCATCTCGCTGCTGGTGTCGGGCATGCGCGACGCGCTGGACAACGTGGCGCACGACCTGCGCACGCCGTTGACCCGCCTGCGCGCCATGGCCGAGGACGGTCTGCGCCCGGAGAAAACCCCGCAGGAGCGCGGCGAGGCGCTTTCGGACTGCCTGGAGGAGTCAGAGCGGGTACTGCAGCTGCTCAACGCGCTGATAGACATTTCCGAGGCGGAGACAGGCACGATGAAGCTACGCCTGGAGCGGCACAACCTGGCCGCCATAACCGCCAAGGTCACCAACGTCTACTCCTACCTGGCGGAAGCCAAAAAGATCAGGTTCTCAAGTTCCGGGGCGGACGAGATAACGTTGCTCTGCGACCGCGACCGCTTCAGCCAGGCTGTGGCCAACCTGCTGGACAACGCCGTCAAATATACCCCGCCCGGAGGAGAGGTGCGGCTGGAGACCGGCCTGGACGGAGAGGGCCCCTTCGTCATGGTGAGCGACACCGGCCCCGGCATACCTGAGGCCGAACTGCCGCGCATCTGGGAACGCCTTTACCGCGGTGATTCCAGCCGCTCCGAGAAAGGCATGGGCCTGGGCCTGAGCCTGGTGCGCGCCGTGATGAAGGCCCACGGCGGGCGCGTAGAGGTCTCATCTTCCGCCGGCGGTTCCGTCTTCAAGCTCAGATTCCCTCCCGTCTGAGCGCCGGGCAAAGACCCAATCCATTACAAAACTGTAATCCCGCTGAAAGACTGGAGCAATGCTCCGGCTTTATACTTGTATAACAAGCTGGGAGCTGCCGCTCCTTAATAGGTATAAAGAATGGGAGGAAAAATGCGCACTTTGATACTTGCTGCGTCGGTAATACTGGCCGGGAGCTCCGCCTTCTGCCTCGAGAGCGGTGGAACGGTTCCCGAAGCCCAGGCGAAAAAGGCGGCCTTGGAACGCGTAAAGGGCGGCGTCATAAGGAGCGCCGAACTCGAAAAGGAATCCGGCAAGGAGATTTGGTCCTTTGATATCAAGGTTGGCGCGGGGATACGCGAGGTCTGGGTGGACGCCCGTACCGGCGAAGTGATAATGGACAAGACCGAGTCCGCGGCCGACGAGAAGGGTGAAGCCGCAAAGGACAAGGGCGAGCGGAAAGCGAAAGAGAAGAAGGCGAAGCCAGCGGCCAGGATCACCAAGGAACAGGCCACAAAAACGGTTCTGGAGCGGGCCAAAGGCGCCGTGGTAAAAGAAGCGGAACTGGAGAGGGAGAAGGGCAGGCTGGTCTGGTCCTTCGACCTGGAGGACGCCGGAAAGATAAGGGAGATACAGGTGAGCGCGATTACAGGAAAAATAGTGGAGGACGGAATAGAATCTCCCTCCGCAGAGAAGGCCGAGGCGCGCGCCGACGCCCCCGCAGCCAAGTAGCGTAGCCGCGCCGCCGAAGACTGCACCACTGGAGATATTGATGCTTAAGAAAAAATCACTAGGCGCCGCGAAAACGGCCGCCGCTCTGTTCCTGTCGCTCCCGGTCCTGCTGCCGGCGCTCTCTTCCCGGGCGCCGGCGGCGGACTGGATTCTGCCGGCCGGCGCCGGCGCCGCGGCCACGCCGCCGGCGTCCGTCCCGAAGGCCGCCGGGCCTGCCAGAACGGGAGGGAATGCCCCGTCGTTTAAAAAGGTGATGATCATCATCTTCGAGAATACCTCCTACCAGGAAGCTGCGTCCCAGCCGTTCTTTTCCTCCTTCGCCGGGCAGGGCGCGCTGCTCACCGACTTCGACGCCGAGACGCATCCGTCGCAGGGCAATTACATAGCGCTGGTTTCCGGCGACTATCAGGGCGTCACCACAGACAAGCCGGTCAATCTGGGCGGACGGCAGATAGGCGACCTGCTGGAAGCCCGCGGCCTGACCTGGAAGGTCTATGCGCAGGGCTATCCCGGCGGGTGCTTCCTCGGCGCCAGGTCAGGCAACTACGTGCGCAAGCACGTGCCTTTCCTCAGCTTCACCGAGGTCCAGAGCAACCCCGGCGAATGCGCCAATATCACGGACGACTCCGGCTTAAAGGATGACATAGCCTCCGGCCGCCTGCCGGATTTTTCGCTCTTCATACCGGACATCAAAAACGACGGGCACGACACCGGAGCGGCCTACGCCGACAACTGGCTGTCCTCCTATTTCGGCCCGCTGATGAAAGACCCGGCCTTCATGAAGGATATGCTGCTGGTTGTCACCTTCGACGAGGACGACAAGTCCACCGCCGCGAACCGCATTTTCACGGCGCTTTACGGCCCTTCCGTGGCGCAGGGCAGCGTTTCCGACGCGCATTATACACACTACAGCCTGCTGCGCACCATAGAGGACGCCTACGGGCTGGGGGATCTGGGACGCAACGACGCCTCGGCCCAGCCGATCACCGGGATCTGGAAATAACGCTCCAGGCCCGGCGGCGGCGACGGGCGGCGAAGCGGACTTTCTTCCCTCGATAATGCTTTAATATATATCGGGATGATACACACCATAAACTGCCTCTCTACTGTAAGGCGGCTCTGCCGCCTTGCTTTGCCCGCGGCTTTCGCCGCGCTGCTGCTAGCGCTGGACGCAGGCCCGGCCTTCTGCTGGGAACGGCCGGCCCCGGACCCGCTGGGCTACGTTTCTGACTTCTGGGGAGATATCAAGGAGCTTCCGACCAAGCCGTTGCACTGGTCCAGGAACCAGTGGCTGCTGGCCGGGGGAGTGACCGGAGCTACCGGCGTGTCGCTTTTCTTCGACGGACACATCGACGATTACTTCAGCAGCCACAGATCGGAGGACTTGAAGGATATCAGCAACGCACTGAACGACATGGGGGATTCCCGCTACCAGGTTCCCTATGTGGCAGGGATGTGGACCGGAGGCTACGTCCTGGGCAGCATGAAGATGCGCAAAATAGCCGCCGACACCATGGAGGCGAGCGTCATCGCCGGCCTGCTGATAAACCCAGTCTTGAACTACCTGAGCGGCCGCAAACTGCCGGTAATGGGGGAGCCGGCGGACAAGTTCAGACCGTTCACGTGGCGACGCTACTCCTTCCCGTCCGGGCACGCGGCGGCGGCCTTTGCGATGGCCTCCGTGCTGGACGTGGACCTGCGCGACACCTTTGGGTACTGGCACCTGCCGGTGGTCTACGGCGCCGCGCTCTGCGTAGCCGAGTCGCGCCTCTACAACAGGGCACATTATCTCTCCGACGTGATAGCCGGCAGCGCCATAGGCTGGGCCGTAGGCACATGGGTAGCCTCCAAGGACAGGACCGGAGCCCCGGCGCCGAAGAAACAGGAAAAGCCGGGCCCGTCCCTGAGCCTGATCCCCTCCATGAACGGGCTCTACGCGTCGCTCAGTTTCTGACCCTACTGACAAAAAGAGGAGAACATGAGACATCACTTTATGAGCTGGTTTACGGGATCGGTACTGGCGTTCGCCGCCGCGGCCCAGCCTGCCGCGGCCCAGCTCTCCCCGAACCCCGTCACAGGGGCAATCGGAGACCTGGGCCATATAGCCACCTCCCCGTCCCGTATGGACAGCTCCGACGCCTACCGGCTGGCCGCGATAATTGGCGCCGGCGCGCTGTTCTATTCACTGGACGGCAACATACGCAGCGAAGTTCTGCGCAACCATACCAGCGCGCTGAACCATCTCTCTGACAAAATCCAGAACCTGGGCAACGGCGGCGTTGACATAGCCATCACCGGGGCCGGCTGGCTGGCCGGCAAGGCCTTTTCCGACGACAAGCTGTCCAGGACGTCGCTGCTGGCGGCCGAGTCCTTCCTGGCGGCCAACGGCGTAGGCTCGGTGGCAAAGATTGTGATAGGACGCTCCCGGCCCTATACCGGAGACGGCAAGGGCACCTTCCACCCTTTCACGCTGAAGTCGTCCCGCATGTCGTTCCCGTCCGGGCACACCACCAGCGCCTTCTCGGTGGCCTCGGTCTACGCCTACTGTTATTCGGACTCCCCGGCGGTGGTGTTCTCCGCCTATGGTCTGGCCGGCCTGGTGGCGCTGCAGCGGGTCTACGCCAACAAGCACTGGACTTCCGACGTCTTCTTTGGCTCCGTCCTGGGGACGGCGGTAGGCCGGATGGTAGCCGCCAAAGGCATGGAAAAGCCCGGGGCCACGGCCCTGCTGCCGGTGATAGGACCTGGCTATTCGGGCATGGAAGCGAAGTTCAGCTTTTGACTGGAGCGACGAGGATGAAACGCTGGACAAAGTTCCTGGTGATGCCGGCGCTGCTGACGGCCTACGCCGTGCTCCGGGATTTCACCTCCGTCTTCGAGAACGACGAGCTGCAGCACCTGCACGTGGTCTGGAGCTGGACCCGCGGCCTTACGCAGTATAAGGACATCTTCGACAACCACACTCCGCTCTACCACCTGCTGACCGCGGGGCTGGTCTCTCTGCTGGGGCTCAAGGCGTCGCCGTCTTTCGTCACGGAAGCCAGACTTCTGTCCCTGCCGGTCTTCGCGGCGACCCTTGCCATAGCCTACAGATTGCTGAAGAACGCCTTCTCGCTGGAGGCGGAAGAGGCGCTGGCGGCGGCCTGCCTGCTGGGACTGGTCTCTCCGTTCCTGGCTCTGGCGGCCAGGCCCGAGCCGCTCTGGCTCTTCTTCTTTTTCCTGAGCCTGCTTGTCCTCTCGCGCAAGGAACTCGGGCTTAAGGAAGGTTTATACGCCGGGCTGATAAACGGGGCGGGGGCCGTAGTCTCGCTGAAGACGCTGGTGCTGCTGCTGCCGGCGCAACTGCTGGCTCTTGGAGTTTCTGGCCTGCTACGCAGGGAGCGCAATGTCGGCTGGAAGTTCCTCTCCGGGCTGGCCGCCGGGCTTCCGGCGGCACCGCTCCTGGTGGCCGCCTATTTCAACGGCAGGGACGCCTTCAGAGAACTGCTCTACTACACCGTAACCTACAACGCTTCCGGAGCGCCCTTCCATCTTTCCTCCGCCCGCGCGGCGGAAGCGGCGCTTTACGCAACGGCATTATTCTTGGCCCTGAGGCTCCTTTCCCGCAGGGTAGGCCGCGCGGCGCTGTTCTACGCCGCCTCCGCGCTGCTGCTGGGACTCCTCTTTCTGCTCTACCCCGTAATGGAAAGCCAGACCATGCTGCCGTTACGGCTGCTGCTGTACGGAGCCGCCGCCGCCCTGCTGATCAGGTATGGCGGCAGGGCGCTTCCGCCCCGGGCCCGCGGTGCGGGGGTTCTGGCCCTATTCGCCGCCGTGCTGGTTTTCCAGCTCTGGAATACCCAGGCTCTGACGGACGTAAACTTGGGGCAGAAGGCCTACATAAGGCGCATCCTCCGCCTGGCCGCCCCCGAGGATTACGTGATGGACGCCAAGGGGGAATCGATATTCGGGCGCAGGCCGTTCTATTACGGTCTCGAGCTGCTGGCGCAGCGACGCATGGCGGCGGGACAGATATCGGACAGCATACCGGCGGCGATGAAGCGCACGGCGACGAAACTGCTGCTGCTGTGGTACCCCGGCAGGTTCACTCCCGCGGATATACGGTTCTTCCGGGCTAATTATCTGCCGCTGCCGCCGCCTTACGGCAACCTGTGGGCGGCTGGCAGAACGGTGGAGCCAGGGCCGGCCGGGCGCGCGGCCCTTTTCGACATAGAGATCCCGGCCGACTACTCGGCCTCCTGCGCTGGAGGCGGGGCCTTCTCTATCGACGGTAAAAAGTACTCCGGTCGGCCCGTCCGGCTGGCCGCCGGCCGCCACAGCGCCGCCGCGGGGAAGAGCTGCGGCAAGATTACGCTGATTTGGGCGAAAGCCGCGGAGGGAGCCGGGGCATGAGGCTCCTGAACGGATCGGACCGGGTGCTGGTCGTAGCCCCTCACCCGGACGACGAGGCCCTCGCCGCCGGCGGGCTGCTCGCGCAGGCGGCCGGGGAAGGAGCGGCCATAAAGGTCGTCTTCCTCACCAACGGAGAGGCGAACACGCTGGGCCATATACGGTGGAAGAAGCGCCTTTTCATAACGCCGGAGCAGGTTCAGCAGTACGGCCGAGAGAGGCAGGAGGAGGCGCGTAGGGCGGCCGCCCTGCTAGACGGGGCGGAAACCGAGTTCTGGGGGTACTGTGACCTGGGCCTTTTCGAGCTGCTGGCCGAGGGCGACGAGGAGCCGCTCTCCCGCCTGGCGGCGCTGATAAAGGATTGGCGTCCCACCGTCATATTCTATCCTTCCACGCTGGACCTCCATCGGGACCACAACGCAGTTTCGCTGATGACGGAATTCGCGCTAAACAGGCTGGGCCCGGCGGCGGCCGGCATAAGAAAACTCAGGTACGTGAACCACGGCGCGGGCCGCTGCGGGGAAAGCGTATGGGACGCGCCCGCTGACCTTTCCGGGACCGGCGCGGACAAGAAGCTGGCCCTGCTTAAAACCTACGCCAGCCAGTTCGCTCTGCACGGCGGGGCCTGGCGCTCCGCCTCCCGCCGCACAGAGCGCTTCATCTCGGCCGCCGGCAGGGACTCCGCTCCGGAATTCCGCCACGAGTTCTCCGGTCCCCGGCTCCTGTGGGCGTTCTCGTCCTTGCGTCCCTCGCGCCTCAACACCCCGGCGCTGTACATTATCGGCGCCGATCCCTTTGGCGTAAAAAGGTGCTTTTACGGCCGCCTGAAGCACGCCAGGCGTATGCGGCTGCGCGAATTCGGCGGCAGGGTCCCGAATTCGGACGCGCAGGTGCAGGTACTCTACGGGGCCGCCGGCTGCTATCTGAAGCTGCCGCGCGAATTGTTCGAGGGCTGCGACCGCGTCTATATAAAGGCCAGGCGCAAGCTCTCCTTCTTCGACGACTCCGGCTTCTCCGAGATAAGGCTGCGCGAGCCGGCGCGCCCGGAGCCGCGTACTGCCGTAGTGATTCCCTGCTACAACATCGCCGGGCAGGCCGCGGAGGCCGCCAGGCGGGCTCTGCCGCACGCCGACTCCGTGATAGCGGTTGACGACGGCTCGCAAGACGGCACCTCCCAGGCGCTTGGCGGCCTGAAAGTTTCCGCCAGCGCCGCGCATCTGGAGTTGCTGCGGTTGGAGCGCAACTCGGGAAAAGGCGCTGCCTTGGCGGCCGGTTTCGCGCGGGCTCTGCAGGCGGAGCCGCCGTTCGACCTCATCCTTGCCATGGACGGGGACCTCCAGCATCACCCAGAAGACATACCGCGCTTCAGGCTGGCCTGGCGGGACGGGGCGGATTTCATAGCCGGGCGCAGGGCCTTCAGGATGGACGCCCCGCTGCGCAGCCGCTTGGGCAACAGGTTCATCAACTGGCTGGCCGCCAGGCTGTATCCCAACGCGGTCGCTGACACCCAGTCCGGATTCAGGGGCTTCGGCAGGGAGCTGCTGAGGGAACTGCTTAAGGACGGGGAGCGCGGTCGCGGAAGATACGAGGCGGAGCTTTCCGCCCTGATAGCCGTTATGACCAGGAACACGCGCGTCATAGAACTGGATATCCCCGCCATATATCTGGACAGGAACAGGACCTCCCATTTCAGGCCGGTCGCGGACTCCGCGCGCATAGTACTGACCCTGTTGAAGCACCGCCTACTGCATGGGGGGGCCAGGTGAAAGGGCGCCTCTCCATCGCCGCGGGCCTCCTGGTGGGGCTGCTTTTAATCTGGCTGGCCTTCAAAGGAGTGGACGTCTCGCGGCTGCCGCGCATAGTCGCGCGCGCGGACCTGGCCGTGGTATTCCCGGTCTTTCTTGTCACTATGCTGGAGCTCTTCTTTAGGAGCCTGCGCTGGAAGCTGCTGCTGGCACCGTCGAAACCGGTGAAGCTGCGCGACGCCATACGCCTGGAATCCGCCGCGCTGGCGCTCAGCAACATACTGCCGCTGCGGCTGGGCGAGGCCGCGAGAGGCACCTACGGAGCAGCCCTGTTCGAACTACCCATGTCGACGGTCTTCTCCAGCATGCTGGTTGAACGGGCCATGGACGCCGCGGTCCTCACGCTGCTCTTCCTGCTGGCCGCAGCGTTCGACGGCGGCGCGGGCGGGCCCGGTATTCCGGGGTGGGTGTGGGTGCTTCCGACCGCCCTGGCGGCGGCCATAGCAGCGCTGGCCTTCGCCGAAAAAACCGGCGGCGCCGCGCTGTACCGCGCCCTCCGCGCCCGGTTCCCGCGCTTCGCCGCGTCCCTCCGGCGCCTGCCCGAGGGGGCGGCCGCTTTCCGGAAGCCCGGCCCGGCGGCGGCCGTGACGGCCCTGGCGGTGCTTCAATGGCTGATGGACGCCCTCAACCTTTATCTCATAGCCGGGGCCTTCGGGATAGCCGGGGCCATCGGCGCGGCCAGGAGCGTGGAGTTGCTTTTTACCAGCGCCGTGGCGGTATCAATCCCCGGAGTACCGGGCTATTTCGGCAACCTGGAATTCGCCGTTTCAAAGGTGGCCGCGGCCTGGGGCGTGCCGGCCGACACCGCTTTCGCCTACGCGGCTTTCTCTCACCTCCTCAACTACCTGATATTCACGGGGGTAGGGCTTATCTTCGTATATGGAATGGGACAATCCCTTGGACACGTCTGGGCCCGCTTCGGAAAGAGCGGCGCCGAAGGCGAGCCGGCCCTGGTACCTGGGCCAAGGAGACAAAAATGAGGCTTAATACCGTAGTGTCGATCGTGGCGATTCTCTTGTTCGCCGCAGGAGGGGCACGGGCCGCAGACCTGAAGGAATGCCTGACGATGGCGACCGATAACAGCCCCGGGGTCAGGTCCTACGAAGAAAAACTTTCCGCCTCCATATCGGCCCAGAAAAGCGCTAAAAGATCGCTGCTCCCCGCACTCTCCGTCTCCGGAGATGACGGCTATTCCACCTATTCACGGGACTCGGGCCTGGACAACGGCATGACCGGGACGCTGGGAGCCCAGTTGAACTGGGACCTGCCCAAAGTGCTGGCCGGCTACCAGCGCTTGGCCGGGCTGGAAACCGACAAGTCGCGCCTGCTGCTGGACATAGCCAAGCGGACGCTGGCGCGCGACGTGGAGAAGGACTATTACAACCTGCACATACTTGCCGCAAAGAAGGCCGACTACGCGGAGGCCAAGGCCTACTTCCTTACCCACATAGCTTCGATAGAGGAACTAGGCGAACGCGGAGTGGACGTAAAACTGGACCTGCTTCACGCCAATATGCAGCTGCGCTCGCTCGGCGTGACGGCCGACGGGGTGGAAACGGAACTAAAAAACGCGCTGACGTCCCTGAACTCGGCCACCGGCGGCGATTTTAATGATGGCGACTTCCCGTTCAAGGACATACCGGTCCCCGTAGCCGGCCCCGTCCCGCAGGGACTAGCCGCTACGGCGCCGGAAACCAGGATGAACGACTTGGAGCTGAAGACCGCGGAGGAGAACTACCGCCAGAGCGGCTTTTTCTACGCGCCCACGCTTAACTTCGGAGTGAATAAAGCCATTACCCCGATAGACCCGGCCACGGAACGCACGCGCACCTTCCTTGGCGTGACCTTGGACGTCTTCGATTTCGGCAGGCACATAGCCGACCGCAAAAGCCTGCTGGCGGAGCGCGAGGCGCAGCGGGCCGCCAACATCGAGAACCTGCGAAGGCTCAGGCTCTACATCGAGACGCTGAGGACCGGCATCGCTAACGCGGCGGCCATCTGCGCCGCGGCCGAAGCCGGTCTCTCCGACGCCGACAAGGCGATGAAGACGGCCGACGAGTACTACCGCCAGGGCAAGATTAAAGAAACGGACCTGCTGAGCGTGTTCAGCGACTACCTGGCCGCCAAGGAACAGGCGCGCAACGCCTTGGGGGACTATCTGGACAAGAAGAGCGACATGGACTACATCGAGGGCAACATATGATGAGTAAACTGGTAAATTGGCTTGAGAAGAACAGACTGGCGCTGGTCTTCACGGCGTTTTTGCTCTGCGCTGCGGGCATCTATTCCTACACGGCGCTGCCTAAGGATGTGTTTCCGAACAGCCAGTTCCCTCGTTTCAAGGTGATAGCGGATATCGGCTTCGCCTCGCTGGAGACCACGGACGTCAACGTGACTCGGCCGCTCGAAAACGCGCTGAAGACCGTGCCCGGAGTGCAGGAGGTGCGCTCCGTCACCGAGCGCGGCACCTCCACGATAGACATGTACCTGAAGTGGGGCACAAACCTGGACCAGGCCTATCAATACGCGCAGGCCCGCATAAGCCAGGTCCGCGCCGAACTGCCTGCCAACGCTTCTATCGACCTGGTCCGCATGAACACCAGCGCTTACCCGATGTCCGAGTACGGCGTCTGGTCCGACACGCTTACGCTCAAGGAACTATACACCTACGTGCAGTACTACGCCGTGCCGGAACTGATAGGCGCCGATGGCGTCTACAGGCTCGACGTGATAGGCGGAGAGAAGCCGGAGATTTGGGTGAAGCTGGACCCGAAGAAGGTGGCCGCCTACAATCTGGACGCGACAGTCATAGAGGACGCTATCTCCCAGGCCAACAACATTTCCTTCATCGGCACCGTCACCGGTTCCGGGAAGACGCTCTTCGCCGTAGGCGGCACGCGCCTGGCCGGGGTCAAGGACATAGGCTCGGTGGTCATCGCCACGCGCATGGGACGCCCCATACGGCTGTGCGACGTGGCAAACGTCTCCGACAGCCACGCTGAGGTCCGCCGCCTGGTCACGATAAACGGCCACCCGGGCCTGTTCGTAGACGTGATGAAGCAGAGCGACGCCGACGGACTTAAGCTCTCGGCCGATCTTGACGCGCGCTTCGCCAAACTCGTGAAGGAGGCCGGCGGGAAAATCCACGTCTCCAAATGGGACCTCTCGGACTTCGTGCACGGCTCCATCAACGGCATCCTGACCGACATAGCGATGGGCATCCTGATCATCCTGGCCATCATCTACTACGTGATGGTGCGCCTGCGCTACTCGCTGCCAATAATGCTGGTGCTGCCTGTTGTGCTGATAGCCGAGTTCCTGGCGATGAAACTGCTTGGCCAAACCATCAACATTATGACGCTGGGCGGCCTTTCGGCGGCTATAGGCATCATAGCCGACAACGCGATAGTCATCACCGAGAACTACGTGAAGTTCCGCGAGCAAGGCGACCCCTCTCCGCTGGCTTCTTCGATGCACTACATAGTGCCGATTACGGTCTGGGCCACGCTGGTCAGCATCATAGTGTTCATACCGCTGAACCTGCTGAGCGGCGTGTCGGGGCTGTTCTTCCGGCCTCTTGCACTGACACTGGCAACTACGATAGCGATTTCGCTCCTTGCCGCGGTCTGCCTGCTGCCGGTGCTGATCCACTACTTCATAGAGATGAAGGGAAGCCCGGCGCACGGCGAAGAGGAGCGCAAGCTATTCGTACTGCTGAAGAGGGGTTACCTGAAACTGCTGGACTTCGCGCTGAAGCACGGCAAAACGGTGGCTGCCGGGATACTGCTCCTGCTGGTCGCGGCGGCGTTCATCTTCACCAGAATACCCACCGGCTTCCTGCCTGAATGGGACGAGGGCGACATCGTCTTTGACTACCTCGCGCCTTCCGGCGCCTCGCTCGCGGCCGTGGACTCCACGATCAAGAAGGTGGAGAAGATCCTAGAGGCCATGCCGGAGACGGCGATGTTCGTGCGCAAGACCGGCACGGACATGGGCACCCCTTACGCGCCTCCTAACGAAGGCGAGATAGTGATCCTGCTGAAGAAGAACAGGAAACGCAGCACGTTCAAGGTGATGGACGACCTCCGCGAAAAAGCCGCGAAGGCCGTGCCGGACCTGGACATGGACCTGCACCAGATCTTGCCAGACCGCTTGGGCGACCTGACCGGCAACGTCAAGCCGATCGTCGTGAGCGTGGTAGGCAGCGACCTGGACAAAGCCTTGGGGGCGGCCAGACTGATCAAGGCCAGGCTGGACAAAATCCGTGGGCTGAACGGAGTGCACATAGACCTGCCGCCGGCGCAGCCGGAGATAAAGGTGGTCCCGGACCAGGGCCGGCTCTCGCTGCTGGGCCTCGGCAGCGCCGACGCGTTCCGATATTCTGACCTCGCGTTATACGGAGAGGTCATGACCTCGGTGCAGCGGGGCGTCCAGCCAGTGCCGGTGCGCGCGATGTACAAGGGCGACTTCCGCGAGGACCAAAAGGACATTCCCGATATACCGGTCTACACTCCCAACGGCGGCGTGCTGCCGCTAGGCCGTTTCATGAAGTTCAGTATGGAGGACCAGGTGCCGTCCATCAACCACCAGAACGGCTCCATAGCTGTCAGCGTGGACGCCGAGATAGAGGGGCGGGCCCTCGGCTCGGTCGTCAAGGACGTGAAGGCCGCGCTGGAGCAGGTACCGGCCGGGGATTACAGCGTGCAGCTGGAGGGGAACTACCGGGAGCAGCAGCAGTCCTTCTCCGAGCTGCTTACGGTGCTGGCCATCTCGATAGTGCTGATACTGACGCTGCTGCTCTATATCTTCGAGTCTTACCGGACGTCGCTGGCCGTCTTCGCCGGCACGCTGGCCTCTGCCACGTTCGTAATCTTCGGGCTGAAACTCTCGGGGATAGAGTTCGACGTCTCTTCGTTCACCGGTATGATCACGGTGATGGGCATAGTGGTCAACAACGGCATCCTGGTGATAGAGTTCGCCGAACGCTACCGCTCCGAGGGTATGAGCCCTATGGAGGCGGTTAAGGCCGCAGGCGAACTGCGCTTGCGCCCGGTGCTTATAACGAACCTGGCCGCGATAGCCGGCTTCCTGCCGATGGCGCTCAACATCGGCCGGGGCGGCGAGGTGCTGAGGCCGTTCTCGGTGGCGATGATCAGCGGGCTGTTCGGCTCTATGTTCTTCTCATTGATGGTGATACCGGTGTTCTACCTCTTGCTGCACGTGGGGCGCAAGGCCGCGGATTGACAGCTTGTATTTGGCGCGTGGTTATAAAGGGGAGGAGCCGATGAGAAAATACATGCTACTGGCCGCGCTGCTGGCGGCCGGGCCGATGGGAGCAGCGGCGCAGGGCGGCTACAAGCTGGTCAAGACCGTCCCGCTGCCTGGAAATGGTTTTTGGGATTACCTGACGGCCGACAGCGCGGCGCGGCGTCTTTACGTGACGCACGACACCAAGGTACTCGCTGTGGAAATGGACAGCTTCACCGTGACCGGGACCATAAACGGGCTCTCCGGCGTGCACGGCGTGGCTCTGGCTCCCGAGTTCGGCCGAGGCTTTATCAGCGACGGCCGCTCCGACAGCGTTACGGTCTTCGATACGGCCACGCTGGCTAAGACAGCAGAGGTGAAAGTCGGCAAAGGCCCGGATGCCATCCTCTACGACCCGGCCTCGCGGCGTGTCTTCGCGTTCAACGGACACGGCGACAGCGCCACGGCGATAGCCGCCTCCAGCCTCGCGGCAGTGGCGGAGATTCCGCTGCCAGGAAGTCCGGAGGCCGGTGCCGCCGACGGCAAGGGGCGCGTCTACGTGAACATAGAGGACAAGAGCGAGGTGGCGGTCATAGACTCGCTGGCCATGGACGTTACGGCGCAGTGGGAGCTCGCTCCATGCGAGGGGCCTTCCGGCATGGCCATCGACCAGGCGAAAGGCCGGCTCTTCATTGGCTGCCATAACCGCATGATGGCCATAGTGGACACCGCCTCCGGCGTGGTCCTCTCCACCGTCCCGATAGGCTCCGGCGTGGACGCGAACGCGTTCGACCCGGGAACGGGGCTGGCCTTCAGCTCCAACGGCGGGGACGGCACCCTGACGGTGGTGGGAGAGACTTCGCCCGGAAAATTTTCCATCCTGCAGGACGCCGCCACCCATAAAGGCGCCAGGACGATGGCGCTGGACCTGAAGACGCACAGGGTCTTTCTTATTACCGCGGACTACGGGCCGGCGCCGGACCGGACGAAAAAACACCCTCGCCCTTGGCCGCGCGTGCTGCCCGGCACGGTGCGGATCCTCGTGCTGGGAAGATAGTCTCCCTCCGCGGCCGCGAAGACCTCCGGGCGGTCAACTGGGGCCGCCCGGCCATTTTTGATAGAATTGTCCTATGGCCGCCATCGTCACCGACAACCTGGTAAAGCGCTACGACGAGGTCACGGCCGTGGCCGGGGTTTCCCTAGAGATAGCGGAGGGGGAGGTCTTCGGCCTGCTCGGGCCCAACGGCGCAGGCAAGACCACCACGATAAGCATGCTCTCCACGCTGGTGCGCCCCACCTCCGGTACCGCGCTGGTGGCCGGCCTCGACATTATCCGCGCGCCGCTCGAGGTGCGCCGCAACATAGGCATAGTCTTCCAGGAACCCAGCGTGGATGACCTCCTGAGCGCGCGGGAGAACCTCTACCTGCACTCCATGCTGTACGGTATGCCGCGCCGCGAGATACCGGGGCGCATAGAGGAGATGCTGCGGCTCGTCAACCTCTCTGAGCGCGGAGACAGTCTGGTCAGGACCTATTCCGGCGGCATGAGGCGGCGCCTCGAGATAGCTCGCGGCCTGATTCACGGTCCTAAGATCCTCTTTCTGGACGAGCCGACCCTGGGGCTGGACCCTGCAAGCCGCAAGGCCGTCTGGGAGCACATCCGCGCCCTGAAGAACCGGCACAACACGACCATCATCCTTACAACGCACTACATGGAGGAAGCCGACAGCCTGGCCGACCGCATCGGGATAATAGACAAGGGCCGTGTCATAGAACTGGGAACTCCGGCCGAACTCAAGAAGAGGGTGGGGCACGACCTGGTCTTCCTGCGCGGCGCAATCGACGAGGCCGCGGTCAAGGCGCTCCCCTTCGTCAACACCGCCGAACGGGATGGGGACCGCTGGAAGATCGGGATAGCCGATTCCGGCGTCAACCTGCAGGCGCTGCTGAACGCAGCCGGACGTATACAGGAGGTCGAGGTAAGGCGCGTTACGCTGGACGACGTGTTCCTTAAGTTCGCAGGCCAGCAGATCTCCGACGACGAGGACGAAAAGGCAGATGGCTTCTTCGAGCGGGTGGCCGCGCAGAAGGCGGTGCGCAGATGAGCCTCAACGCCGTCTGGGCGCTGCTGCTGCGCGAGGCCAAGATTTTTCTTCGCGAGAGGGAGCGCATAGTCTCAATCTTGATCTCGCCGCTGCTGTTCCTGTTCGTGATGGGAAAGGGGATGGCCGCCGGCCGCAGCCCGGTGGAGGGTTTTACCTACCAGCAGTTCATCTTCCCGGGCATCCTGGCGATGGTAATACTGTTCACGTCGATAACCTACGGTCTCTACATCATCTGGGACAAGCGGCTTGATTTCCTGAAGGAGGTCCTCGCCGCGCCGATCTCGCGCGCCACCCTGTTCGTCGGAAAGGCCCTGGGCGGGATGCTCGGCGCGCTGATAGAGACGCTGTTGCTGCTTGTGATAGGCGCCTTCTTTATCCTGCCGCAAAGCCCGCTGCAGGTGCTGCTGTGCCTGCTGGCGGCTGTCCCGGTGTCATACTTGATCACCAACATGGGCCTGACGATAGGGGCCAAGATGAAGTCCATGGAGGGCTTCGGCCTAGTGATGAGTTTTCTAACCTGGCCGCTGTTCTTCTTCAGCGGCGCTCTGTTCGACCTGAACGGGGCAGCGCCGTACATCAAGGCCGTAAGCCTGATAGACCCGGTAACCTACGCCGTGGACCTGATGCGGATCATCATGCTGGGCGCGGGACACTTCACGGTCTGGGCCGACCTCGGCGCGATCGCGCTGTTCTGCCTGGCCACCACGGCGCTCGGAGTGGCCGCCTTCGGCAAACTGCAGCAGGAAAAATAACTGACTTTTAGCGGATTTTAGCTGCTCCCCAATCCGCGGCGCGCCGCAGCAGGGAGAGGACGCCCGCCCTTTCTCCGGAGTCGAACAGCGTCCAGGCGAGGGCGGGGAAGACGGCAAGGACCACTAACAGGCGGGCGGCCAGCCAGGCGCGCGGGCTAAGACTTCCGGAGACCATTACCCCGCAGGTTAGCAGCATACCGGCGCCCATCGCGCTCAGCACGCGGCCCCATTCGTAGGGCACTCTGTAGAAGCCGCGGCCAGCCAGGTGCATGAATACTGCCATGCAGAAATAGGCGGCGAAGGTGGCCCAGGCGGCACCCAGCATGCCGTAGCGCGGGATCAGCAGGAAGTTGGCGGCCACGTTGACGGCCGCTCCGGTCAGCGTGGCGCCCATGATATAGTTGGTGCGCTTTGCTATTATCACCGGCGCCAGGAAGTTTATGTAAAACCCGTTGAAGACGTAGGCCCAGAGCACCACCGGCACCAGTCCCAGACCGCCCCAGTAGGCCGGGTGGATCAGCGGCTTACCGAAGACCGGGAATTTCACCAGGTCCACGATAAAATAGGAAATCCCTAGCGTTATCCACGACGCGCCTATCGCGAAGAAGGTCAGGACGCGCGCGAACAACCCGGGGGAATCGGGACTGGAGGAGCGCTCTATAAAAAAAGGCCTCCACGCCTGGTCGAACATGCTGACTATCAGCATCATGAAGATGCCGAGGCGGTAGTTGGCCTGGTAAATACCAACGGTGGCGTCGTCGGTCAGGTGCAGCAGTATCGGGCGGTCTATAACCTGCACCGCCATCGAGCCTAGGCCGGCCGGGACCAGCGGCAACGCGAAGGCCAGCATGCGGCGGTAAAGGCCGGTGGAGAAGCGCGGCTTCAGGCGCGGAAGCGCCGGCAGCAGCACCAGCAGCGCGGCCAAGGCCGAGGAGCCGATATTGGCCTCGAAGATGCCGGAGACGCCGCGGCCCATCCTGACGATGAAAATAACGTTGAGAGTGATGTTGGCGACCACGGTCAGAACGCGCAGCAGCGCGTACCGCACGGACTTATGGGCCATGCGCAGGTCGGTGAAGAGCGGGGCGCTCGACGCGTCCAGCAGCATGATAACGGCGGAGTAAAGCACCAGTTTGCCGTTACCGGCGCCTATGCCGCCCACCGCGGCCAGAGGGCCGGATGCGGAGGCTATCAGAACGGCGAGCAGCGCGGAAACCCCCACCACGCCGTAAAATGCCGCCGGCAGCACTCCGGCGTCGCGCTCCTTGTAGTAACGCATATAGGCCTGGTCCATGCCGTGCTGGAACAGTATGTTGAAGAAGGCGATGTAGGAGAACATCGCTGCGGCCACGCCATAGTCCGCAGGCGCGAGGTAGTGCGTGTAGAAAGGCAGCAGCAGGAAATTGAGCAGGCGGGCGGCGACCGTGGAGAGGCCGTAGATCAGGGATTCTTTACCCAGCGTCTTCAGGTCTTTCAGCATGTCGAAGCTGCCCTTTCCGGCGCGACCGAAGCCCGGACGTATAGTTTAGCAAATGACGGCCACGTCGGAAATATTATATAATTGTTCCGATGCCATCGATGAGGGCGGGGGGAAAATGAACCGATTCACTAAAGAACAGGCCCCGGAATGCGCCTCGTGCCGTTTCAAGGCCGTCTGCTTCTACGACAAGCTGGGACAGGAAGCTCAGAAGGCCTGGAACAGGATGAAGGCCAGCCGCAAGTTCTCCGATGATGAGACCATCTACAACGAAGCCCAGCATCCGCAGGGCGTCTATATAGTTTGCAAGGGCCGCGCGAAGGTTTTCTGCACCGACTCCCGCGGCCAGCAGATGATAACCTGGATCCGCCATCCAGGGGAAACCTTCGGGCACATAGCTCTCTTCGCAGAAAGCGACTACTTCAGCAACACCCGCGCCATGGGCGACACGATACTCTCCTTCATGGACAGCAAGACGCTCGAACAGTTCCTGGACGAGCACCCAAAGACCTACCGGCTCTTCCTGCAGAAGGTCGCCAGCGAACTCCACGGCATGCAGATGAAGCTCAAGGATACGGCCTATAAACCCGCGCGCGCCAAGGTCGCCAAGACGCTGATAAACTCTATTTCTTACAAGACCCGCAACACCGACAAGCCGGCCATATACGGGCTGAAACGCACCGAGATCGCCGAGATCACAGGCCTGGCGCTGGAGACCGTGGTACGCACTCTGGCCGACCTGGAAAAGCGCGGCGTCATCAAGCGCGAGACCAAGTCCATAAAGATACTCGATTACCAGACACTGTCACGCGTCGCCGACCCCCACGCCAAGAAATAGCACAAGGAAGAAAAAAGGGACAGGCTACTTTTTCTTAAAAAAGTAGCCTGTCCCTTTTTTTCTCTTTTTTCTACTCTGTGCCGAACATGCGGTCGCCGGCGTCACCGAGGCCGGGGACGATATAACCGTCGGAGTTGAGGCGTTCGTCCACGGCGCCGGCGTAGATAGGCATCTCCGGGTGTGCGGAAGCCAGGCGCCTGAGACCTTCCTTCGCGGCCAGCATGCAGATGAAGCAGATGTTCCTGGCGCCGCGGCTCTTCATGATCTCTACAGCCTCCACCGCCGAGCCTCCGGTAGCGAGCATCGGGTCCACAATTATCACCAGGCTGTCCGCGATGTCCTCCGGCAGACGCGCGTAGTACTTAACCGGCTTAAGCGTCTCTTCGTCGCGGTAGATTCCTATATGGGCCAACTTGGCCTCGGGGCAGAGCTTGACCAGCCCGTCGAGCATGCCGAGCCCGGCCCGCAGTATCGCCACGAAAACCAAGTCGTGGGACAGCTTCTGCGCGTGCGCCACTCCGATGGGCGTGCAGACCTTGGCGCGTTTGAGGCGCGCGTTCAAAAGGGCGTCGTGGGCCAGCAGCATCGTCAGCTCTCCGATAAGGCGGCGAAAATCAGCGGTGGCCGTGCGCCTGTCCCTCAGGCGGGCGATTTTGTCCTGCACCAGCGGATGCTTGGAAATGTAAACGTTCTTCATCCAGGTTCTCCCGCTATTTTATTATCTCGCGGACCAGCGGTTCCTTGCGCGGCGCGCGCGCGCCGTAGGCCAGCGCCCCTTCGAACAGTTTCACACCCTCGGCCAGTTTCCAAGAGGAAGAGGCGTAAGCCCGGGCTATCACGTCGCCCGGCTTCACGCGATCGCCGGGCTTCTTCTCGAGCACGAACCCGGCCCCGAAATCCACGGGGTCTTCGGCCTTCGCGCGGCCAGCGCCCAGCGCCACGCTGGCGAACCCTACGGCGCGCGCCTCCATGGCTGCCAGAAAGCCGCCCTTCCGGGCCTTTATCTCAGCAGACAGGCGAGATTTGGGCATATGACGGTCCGGGTCGTCGGCCACGCGGGGGTCGCCGCCCTGCCACTTGACCATTTGCCGGAACTTCTCCAGCGCGCTGCCGTCGGCTATGACCGCGCGGGCCTTCTCCTCTCCTTCCTCCGCGTTCCTGGCCCGGCCGCCTAGGTGTATCATCCACCCGGCCAGCGTCTCCAGCACAAGGGTAAAGTCGGCGGGCCCCTTATCTCCGGCAAGTATCTTCACGGACTGGGCAGTCTCTATGCCGTTGCCTATCGCGGCGCCAAGCGGCTCGTTCATGGCTGTCATTACCGCGACGCAGCGGATGCCGAGCAGTTTGGCGGTCCCCATCAGGGCCACAGCCAGTTCGCGACTGCTCTTGAAATCCTTGAGGAAGGCGCCGGAGCCGTACTTTACGTCCATTACCAGGCCGGTAATGTCCTCGGCGTATTTCTTGGAAAGGATGCTGGAAACTATCAGCGGCAGCGACTCCACCGTGCAGGAGGCGTCGCGCAGCGCATAAAGTTTCTTGTCGCTGGGTGCCAGGCGTTCGGTCTGGCCGAACATGGAAAGCCCGGTGGTCTTGAGTTGCTTCACCACGTACTCCGGAGCCAGGCGGACATTGAAACCCTTCATGGCCTCCAGCTTGTCCAGCGTACCACCGGTGTGGCCCAGGCCGCGTCCGCTCATCATCGGCACCACGACGCCGCAGGCTGCCGCCACCGGCGCCAGCGCTATGGAGACGCCGTCGCCGACGCCGCCGGTGGAATGTTTGTCCACCTTTTTGCCATTTATCGACGAGAGGTCGAGCTTCTTGCCTGAAAGGGCCATCGCGCGCGTCAGTCCCGCAGTTTCTTTGGGGGAAAGACCGTTCAGGAACGCGGCCATCAGCCAGGAGGATAGCTGGTAGTCGGGGATGGAGCCGTCGGCAGCCCCCAGCGCTATGAACTTAAGTTCCTCGGGAGTCATCTCCAGCCCGGAGCGTTTCTTCAGCAGCAGGTCCAGCATTCTCATGATAACGGCCCCCTTAATCCTTAATCCTTCAGCGCCTTGGACTTCAACAATCCTTCCAGCAGCGGACGCATTTTTTCCGAGACCTTCTCTCCCAGCTCCAGCACTTCCTCGTGGGACAGCACTTCCCGGGAAATGCCGCTTGCGAAATTGGAGATCCAGCAGATGCCGGCCACGCGCAGCTTCATCTGGCGGGCCGCTATGGTCTCCGGCACCACCGACATACCGGCGACGTCGCCGCCGAACATCCGGTACACCTTCACCTCGGCAGGGGTCTCGTACGACGGCCCCGTAACGGCGGTATAGACGCCCTCCACGGCCCTTATGCGGGCCTTTTTAGCAAGCCTCACGGCCTCCCTGCGCAGGGCCTTGTCGTAAGGCTCGGTCATGTCGGGGAACATCTCGCCGAAAGCCTCGTGGTGGTTGCCTATCAGCGGGTTACCGCCCATCAGGTTGATATGGTCTTTAAGCACAACCAGCTGGCCCGGCTTGATGCCGGGCTTCAGCGACCCCACGGCGGCGGTGAGAACCAGGTTCTTCACGCCGAGCGCCCGCAGCACGCGTATCGGGAACGCGATGAAGCTCATCGGCCTGCCCTCGTAGTAGTGGAAGCGGCCGCGCATAATCACGGCGTCGCGCCCGCCGAGTCGCCCGAACACCAGTTCTCCGGCGTGGCCCTTGACCGTGGTGGAGGGGAAGCCGGGGATGTCCTTGTAGGAGACAGAGAGCCTGTCCTCCAGCCTAGGCAGAGCGCCGCCCAGGCCCGAACCGGCGATGATGGCCGTTGTCGGACTGAACCCGGCCGCTATCTTCTTGAGCCAGCCTGCCGTATGCTCCACGCTGCGCAGTATCTCCGAAGGTTCCATGTTCTCGCTCCTTCCGCAGAGCGGCCCGTTGTCTGGCGGCCGCGCCGGCGCCGTTTTTCAGAAACCAAAACCGTCCGCGCCGAAAGCGTCCTCGATGTGCTCGGGCTCGGCGCCCGGCATCAGCCCGATGAAATCGAACCTGTACGATCCGGCCCGGGGCGCGCGGGCCTTAATGTAGGCCATCGCCGCTTTTATTATTTTAACACGTTTCTGGCGGCTCACGGTCTCAGCAGGAAGGCCATAGGCCGCGCTGGAACGGGCCCGCACCTCAACGAAGACCACCGCGCCATCCTTCCTGGCCACTATATCCAGTTCTCCCATCGGGCAGGACCAGTTGCGGTCCAGTATCTCGTAGCCGGCCGTCCTCAGGAAGAGCGCGGCCTGCTCCTCGTAAGCGGCCCCCTTAGTGTTCACCGCGCGGCCGCCTTGCGCACAGGGGCAAAGCTCAGGCGGTGCTGAGGCGATGGTCCAAGGCGCCGAAGCGCCTGCAGGTGGGCGGCGGTGCCGTAGCCTTTGTGGCCGGCCAGGCCGTAGCCTGGATAGCGTACGTCAAGCACGCCCATCCAGCGGTCACGTATCACTTTAGCGTAGATGCTCGCGGCGGCTATGGAGAGCGACCTGGCGTCCCCGCCCACCACGGGCTGCTGAGCGCGGACGTCCAACCGCTTTATACGATGCGGGCCGTCCACCAGAACCAGCACGCCTTCGGGACCGGCTCCTGTATAGCAGAGCAGCCGCCTGACGGCGCGCCCCATAGCGTTGAAAGTGGCCTCCAGTATGTTCTCACTATCTATCTCCGCGGAACGCGCGAAGCCGAAACCGAACCGCACTCCGGAGGCGCGCATAATGCGCAGCGCCTCCTCACGCCTGCGAGGCGAGAGCTTCTTGCTGTCATCTACCACCGGGGAGACGAGGGAGTGGGAGGAAGGGGGAACCCAGGCTGCGCAGGCTGTTACCGGGCCAGCCAACGGACCGCGGCCGGCTTCGTCCACACCTATCAGGAAAGCCGGTTTTTCCGTTTGCAGAAGAGCGAGATCGAACTTGGATAAGGGCACGATTATGCCTGTCCGCCTACCTGCTCCATGCGCACGCCGCAAGGAACTACGCTTGTCAAGCGGCCCGCGCAATGCGCCGTATGGGGTTATGCCCGGCAGACGGCCTTCCCCCGCGCGGCGGAACGCGCGGGGGGATATCCCGTTACTTAGCGGAGGTCTCCCCGGCGGCAGGCGCCGGGACGGGAGCGGGGGCCTCCTGCGGGGTTTCCGCCGGATCAGCCTTCTCCACTTCCTCTAGTCTGGCGGCCTTGCCGGCCAGCGCTCGGATATAATAAAGTTTGGCGCGACGGACCTTGCCGCTCTTGACGACCTCAATCTTGTCTATGCGGGGGGAGTGCAGCGGGAAGACCCGCTCGACGCCCACGCCGTAGGAGATCTTGCGTACGGTGAAGCTCTCGGAGATGCCGCTTCCGCGGCGGGCGATTACGACGCCGTCGAAGATCTGGATGCGCTCGCTGTCGCCTTCCACAACCTTGGTGTGCACTTTCACGGTGTCGCCGGGCTGAAAATCGAATTTCTCGTTCTTGATGCCCAGGTATTTAGCGATGTCTTTCATACTGCCTCCTAGTTGGTTGAACAAAATTCATTTTTTTACGGCTTTAGCGCGGCGGACAGGCGTTCTCTTCCCACGGGCCAGCTCGGGTCTGGTTTTGCCTGTCAGCGCCTCGGACTGCGCTCTACGCCATCCGGCTATCAGACCGTGGTTGCCGCTGAGCAGTTCCGCCGGCACCTTCTTGCCGCGCCAGACGGCCGGCCGCGTGTAGTGCGGCGCCTCCATCAGGCCCTCGGTGAACGTCTCGTTGACCGTGGCATCCTCCTTGCGGAGTACGCCCGGGATCAACCGCGTCATGGCGTCTATCACGGTCACCGCGGCGGGCTCGCCGCCGGTCAGCACATAATCGCCTATAGAGAGTTCCAAGTCGGCCAGCGGGGTTATCCGCTCGTCGATGCCCTCGTAGTGCCCGCAGATAAAGACCAGGTGCTTTTTCTTCGCCAGCGTCCGCGCAAGCTTTTGGTCGAAGCGGCGCCCTTTCGGAGTCAGGAGGATCACGTAAGAGTCCTTCTTCCTGACCTTCTTGAGCGCCCTATACACCGGCTCGGCCATCATGACCATGCCGGTGCCGCCTCCGTAGGGCTTGTCGTCCACGGTGCGGCGGCGGTCCTCCGTGAAATCCCTCGGGTTGGAGAAGCCCAGCTCGAGGAACCCTTCCTGCCTGGCGCGGCCCACTATGCTCTCCGAGAGCGGGACGTCTATCATCCCCGGGAACAGCGTGACCGCGTCAACGCGCATCCGTTAATCTATGTCCAGGTAGACTTTCTTGTTCTGCCTGGCGGCGGCGGTCTGCAGCACGGTGCGGATAGCCTTCACCACACGCCCTTCCTTGCCGATGACCTTGCCGCGGTCGGAGGAGGCCAGCGTCAACTTAAAACGGGTGACGTCGCCGTCCTCGTTCACGCCCACCTTGACCTCCTGCGGCTTCTCCACGAGGGAGCCCACGATGTACATGAGTACGTCTTTCATCGCGGCCTCCGCCTACTTCTGCACCGCGGCCTTCTCGGCCTTGCGGGCACGGGCGATGAGGGAGCCCACGGTCTCGGACGGTTTGGCGCCGTTCTTGACCCAGCGGTCCACCTTCTCGCCGTTGAGTGTGACCTTATCGCCGGTCTTGGCGGCCTTGGGGTTGTAATGTCCCAGCACCTCTAGCGGCTCGCCGTGCGGGCCGCTGGACTTCTCTATAGCCACGATACGATAATGCGGCTGGGTGCGCTTGCCTATCCTCTGAAGCCTCAGAACAACTGCCATGTTTTCCTCCTTGAATACCGACGCGCCATGACGCGATTTGCGGCGTCCCCGGCCTCGTGCGGCTAAAAAAATCCATACGCGGCCCCGCCTCACCCGAGGGTCTGCGCGAACTGTTATTATATTATATTCCGCGGGACTTTGGGAACAAGATAACGCGGCCGTCAGCCGATGAGGGCCTTAATGTGCGCCTGGAGGCGGGACCATTCGTAGGGCTTGTTCACGTACAGGTCCGCCCCGGAGGCGAAGGACCTTTCCATCTCGCCCATAAGGCGGTGGCCGGTCAGCATGATGACCTTTATCCGCTTGGTATCAGCCCCGGTCTTTATCAGTTCGCAGAGGGTATTGCCGTCCAGCTTGGGCAGGCCTATGTCCAGTATCACCAGGTCAGGCCTCTCCTTCTTGATTTTGTCCAGGCCCTCCTCACCGTCCAGAGCGGTAGAAACCTTGTAACCCATGCCTTCGAGACGTATCGAAAGCACCTTGCCGATGAGGGGCTCGTCCTCTACGATAAGTATCTTCTTAGCCATAAGGCCAGACCCCTTTGAGACGCCGCAGGAAGGCCGCCGGGTCCTTGGAGGAAAAAAGCGCGCTTCCTATGACGAAGGAATCTGCGCCCGCCGCGCCGGCCTCTACGGCGGTGACGGCGTTTATGCCTCCGTCCACCTGCAGCCAGACCGGCCGGCCGGAAACCGCAATGGCCTCCCTGAGCGCCCTGACCTTTGGCATCATCTTCGGCATGAAGGCTTGGCCGCCGAAGCCCGGCTCAACCGTCATCACCAGCACCATATCGAGGAGCTTCAGATAAGGCAACACGCGCCCGGCGGAGGTCTTCGGACGCAGCGCTAGTCCGGCAGTGAGCCCGAGAGCCTTTATCCTTCGGACTGCGGCGGCGGCGTGCGCCGCCTCGGCGTGCACGGTTATGTGCGAGGCCCCGGCCTTGGCGAAAGCGTCCACGAAACGGAGCGGTTCCTCCACCATCAGGTGGACGTCCACCGGAAGGCCGCAGGCGCGGGCCACTCCCGGCACCAGGCCCGGGCCGAAACTAAGGTTAGGCACGAAATGGCCGTCCATCACGTCCACCTGCACCCAGTCTGACAGCCTCTTTACCGGCGCCAGACTTTTACTAAGGCAGAAAAAATCGGCGGAAAGCACGGAGGGAACGAGGGCCGGCAGGCCGGAAGGTTTCGGGAGCGGCGGTCTCATTTCACCGAACGCTCCTCGACAAGGATCCCGTTGACGAAGATGCGGATCTTCTGCGCGCCCTCGTAGGGGACCGTGAGGTCTATCTTGGAGCCGGGGTCGCGCAGACCGTTGAAAATCTCGCGTTCCCCGTTCTTGCCCAACGCCACGACGCGGATATGCCGCTGGGAGCCGCTCTGAGAGACCTCGTAGTGGACGCGGAACTCCTTGCCAGGGGCGCCTTCCCCTTTGCGCACGCTAACGGTTAACGTCACCTTGGAACCGGGCTGGACCACGGTGTCCGGCTGCGGGTCCTGCTCTATGATCGTGCCGCCCGGGAAAAGCGAGCCAGAATCCTCGACGATGTCCATCTGGACGTTATTCTGCGCGGCCCACTGCTGGGCCTCGTCGCTCTTTTTCTGGCGGAAGTCGGGCATCATCACGATGCCGGCAGGAGGAAGCCCGGCGGAGACTACCACCTGAACCATCGTGTTCTTGGAAACGCTAGTCTCAGATTTCGGGTCTTGGGAAAGGACGGTGCCCTTGTCGGCCTTGAGCGAATAGGACTCGCTAACCTCGCCCAGCACTAACTGGCGCTGGCGCAGCAGCAGCTCCGCGTTGCGCAGCGGCAGGCCTATCAGGTTCGGAGTATAGACGGACTCACCGCCGCGGCTGAAGATTACGCGCACGATTTTGCCTTCGCGCACGGTGGTGCCGGCGGCCGGGGCCTGGCGCAGCACAGTGCCTATCGGGACCTTGTCGTTGAACTCCTGCCCCTCTATCTCCATGGCAAGGTTCTGGTCCGAAAGCGACTGGAGGGCGTTCATAGAGGAGCGGCCCATGATATCCGGCACGATCACTTCCTTGCGGCTGTGGACCACGGTCGCGATGGTCCAGGAGAACAGGAAATAGGTGAGCAGGAAAAGGGCCAGACCAACCGCGGCCAGGCGCAGAAAAAAGCCAAGGCTAAGTATCCGCTCGTCGGAACCGGAAAAATGCTTCTGCCAGAATTCTTTAAAGTTGGACGCCACTATAGTTCTCCTTGAATATTTCCGCCAGGCTCAATCGAGAAGCCCGCCAGTACGCAGGCGCAGGCCGTTCAGGAAATCGGCCGCCGGCATGGCCTTCTTGCCTTCTGGCTTCAACGTCCGCAAAAGCAGTCCCCCGACGCCACATTTTACAACAAAGCTGCCTCCGCTCTCAACGGAGAGGACCGTGCCGGGAGCGGCGTCCGCCACCGCGCCCGACGGCAGCGCCGCAGAAAGCACCTGCACCGCGGTCCGCCGGCCGCCCGGAGAGACGAAGAACCTGGCGACAGGGCCGCAGGCCAAGCCGCGGACCAGTCCTAGCAGCGCCGGCGCGGGCCTGGAGAAATCCAGCACCGAGTCCGCCTGCGTCAGCTTGGGGGCCAGGGAGGGGGGGCCGGTCTGCGGCTCCCGCGCCAGCTCGCCGGCGGCTACCTTTCGCAAGCCTTCGGCCAACAGGTCCGAGCCGGCCGCGGAGAGACGGGTAAAAAGCGAAAGTGCGTCGTCGTCGGCGCGCACCGGTTCCTCGCGGCGCAGGAAAACGGGACCGGTGTCCATGCCCTTGTCCAGCCAGAAGAGCGTGACGCCGGTGACGGCCTCGCCGTTGATCAAAGCCCACTGCACCGGCGCGGCGCCGCGGTACTTGGGGAGCAGGGAAAAATGCACGTTCAGGAATCCGATACGCGCCAGGGCCAGCGTCTCCTCCGGGATAAGGCGGCCGTAGGCCACCACCACGCAGAGGTCGGGGGCCAGCGCCGAAATCGTTTCGTGCAGCTCCTTTCTGGAGGCCGGCTTGTATACGCCTATCTTAAGTTCGCCGGCGAGGGCGGCGGCCGGCGAGCAGCAGAGCTTCAGACCCCTCCCCACCGGCCTGTCAGGCTGGGTAACGGCGCCCACGACCTCGTGCCCGGACGCGGCTACGCGGCTCAGGAAGCCGCAGGCTATGTCCGGGGTGCCGAGAAAAACGATGCGGAGTTTCGGCATATGGCGGGGGCGGGCCTGGGGGGGCCTCACATCGGCTTCATCTTGCTCTCGTCCAACTTCTTCCAGCGGGCCTTAAGTTTGACCAGGGTGGGTTTAAGCTTGATGCGGGACATCAGCTGGAGACGGTCTATGAAGACGATGCCGTCAAGGTGGTCCATCTCGTGCTGCAGGGCCTTGGCGAAGAGCCCCTCGGCGTTTATCTCAATCGGCAGCCCCTTTTCGTTAAGGGCGCGCACCTTGACCTTGGCTGCCCGGCGGACTTTGGCGAAGAGGCCCGGGAAGGACAGGCAGCCCTCCTCTTCGTAAAGGGAGCCGGACTTTTCCACTATCTCCGGGTTTATTATGACGATGCTGACGGGTTCGGCCCCTTCGCGCTTTATCTTTACTGCGGCCAGACGCAGGTCTAGGCCGATCTGGTTGGCGGCCAGGCCGATGCCGCCCACAGCGTCCATCGTCTCGAACATGTCGGCCAGCAGCGCGGGCAGATCCTTTTTCAGCTCGTCGAAACTGACCTTCCTGGTCTTCCTGTGCAGTATTTTCTCGCCGTACTTGCAGATCCTTCTTATCGCCATAGTGTCCCCTCGCTTAAGAAAGCTGATACGTCATCTGGCGGCCCTCCCAGACCACCCTGGCCAGCAGCGGCTTGGCCGGCGCTCCAGGCTTCTTCAGCATACCCCAGGCCATCGCCAGCCGCTCCAGCTGCACCTCGGCCCCGGTGGACCCGGAAACGCCCATCACTATCTCGTCGGCGCCGGCGGCCTGCGCCACCTGCGCCATCGAATAGAACGGATCGTTGGAGAAGACGAAGATGGGCTTGACGGTCTTGCCGTACTTTTCGGCCATCAGCACTATAGGGCCGAAGAGGTCCTGGTCCTCCTCCGTAATCGTGCCCTGGTCGCCCTCGAGATGGGCGCCTTTGGCGATCTTGGCCGACAGCACTATAATATCGGTGGTGTCGTCGTCGGCGGTCTCCAACACGCTTTTAAGGTGTACAAGATTATTCGGATTGCGCACCGGCACCAAGATCTTTTTCGGCTTGCTCAGCTCCGGCAGGATCGTGGTGATATCGTCCTCCTTCCTGAGATTGAGCATCTCATCCGAATCCTCAGACTCGGCGTAAAGCTTCGCCTTCTTCCGGTTCATGTTCTCGGAGATCTGGAAGATGGCGTAGAAGACGGCGGTAAACGCTAGACCGGAGATCGTGGCGATACGTTTCGTAAAAAGATTGATGGCGCTCGCTGACAGCAGGATCAGAAAGACTACTATCATCCCGGCCGGGAAATAGACCTTATCCAGTTTGATGTTGAGCGGGAACATCCATCCCCGCGGCAGCTCTTCATTGAAACGCAGGATTATCAGCGACAGCGTCTTGAAGACAAGACTCCACATGACGCCGAACGCGTAAGCTTCGCCAATAAGGTAGATGTTGCCGCGCGACAAAATTATCACCGCAATCTGGCTTATCGCCACCATATTGATCATCCGGTAAGTGGTCCCGTACTTCTTGTGAAGATGGCGGAACCAGTCGTGCAGGATGCCGTCCTCGGCCACGCGGTTCAGCACTCCATTGGAGCCCACCAGGGCCGTGTTGACAGCCCCTACCAGCATAAGGCTGCCGGAAACAACGACGAAGAACTGCAGCACGAGGCGGGCCCAGAACGGCCCGTTCAGTTCCAGCGCCAGGCCGGAGAGCAGGTTGTCAGCGTATTTCCCGCCGACCATAGCCGGCGGGATTATGGAGGAGGCCAGGAAGGTCAGCCCTCCGGTAAAGAGCAGGCTGAAGATAAAAATGAGCATGGCCGCCTTCTTCAGGTTCTTTATCTTCGGGTCCTCTATCTCTCGATAGACCTGCGCCAGCGTTTCCAGGCCGGACAACGCCAGTATCGAGTGCCCGAAGGCCATAAGTATACCGACTATGGCTATGGAACGCAGCCACGGGAAATTTACCATCCAGCCCATAGACTCTTTGGTAAAAGCGAGTTTGAAGGGCGGAACGTTGAAGCCTCGCTGCCACACCGTCAACAGTGACCAGCCCATCAGCACCGCTCCCACGACGCTGACGAAGACCATGATCTTAAAGTTCTTGTCGCTGGACTCCTCCACCCCCTTGATGTTCTCGCGCCAGAAATAGGCCGTAACCAGCACGGCGAAGAAAACCGCGAAGACATTAGGCGGCACATGCCAGCCGATGTGGAGGAGCGGCAGCACATTGTACAGCAGGCCTGAGACATAGAGCCCGGCACTAACGGCGCTGATGGGCCCCGTCACCATGTAGTCAAAGATGAGCGCCGAAACCGAAATCTTGGCCATGGAATGGCCCATCGCCTCGTTAACGACCTTGTAGACGCCACCGCGCACGAACATAGCGCATGACTCCACGTAGACCATTATCATCAGCCCGGCGAACAGCATGACCGCCATCACGTACCAGGGAAAAGCGGGGCCGAAGGCGTTCATCGCTATGCCGCCGGCGTAGTAGGCGCTCGAACCGAGGTCGCATAGCACGACGGCGGCCGCCTTCCAGAAAGAGATAAAACTGAGCATGGCCGTGCTCAGGACGAACACCTGCTTGAAACGAGGAGAAGGGGCCATTTCAGTAGACTATTATATTATATTAAGGACGTCGGAAGGAACAGGCAGGCGCGGAAGGGGGTCAACGACCCGTTATTATCGCCGCCGCCGCGGAGGAGTCCCTGAGAGAGGCCAGTTTTTCTATGAGTTCTGGCTGAAAGGTCTGGCTGAGCAGTGAAAGCATGTTGAGGTGGCGCTGGAAGAAAGCGGGCTTGTGAGGGGAAAGCAGCAGTAGGGCGGCCTTCACCCTGAGGCCCGAGGCCGGGTCGGTGAAGCCTTCCTGCATTATCCCTAGCACGGCGAAGAAACCGTCCAGTTCCGGGAACTTGGCGTGCGGTATATAAAACCCGCTCTCCAGGACCTGATTGAGTTTCTCCACCTCTGAGATGCGGTCCAGAAGCGCCTTGCGGCTTATGACCCCGTCCACCTGCGGCAGGATGCGTTCCGCCAGCCGGCGCACGGCCTCCTCGCGGGAAGGGGTCCCGTCAAGGAAGATTATATTTTCGGGTTTTACTATAGCCGAGAGACTGACGCCGTCTGACTGTTGTATCATAGGACTGCCGGTACTTTTATATGATATCATTTCGAGGCTCCCATCGTCAAATAGACCGAAATGGCTGTGGATAAAGGCAAAATAACTGCAGTGGGTGTGGACCGGGGCGGAACCTGGACGCGTGTTTCCGCTCTTGACCGCCGGCTGCGCCAGCTGCGTTACGCCAGGTTGCGCACCGTCCCGTTGCGTTCCCTGCCGAAACGGCTTATTCCGCTTCTCTTCTCCTGGCCAGGCGCCGCCGCGGCCCCGCTGGCCATAGCGACCAGAGGGGCCTTCAGCCGCGAATGGAAGCGCCCTTTCCTTTTCAAAGCCCTGAAAGGGCGTCTGAACCTCAGGCTTGTAATCTCTGACGCCGAGGCCGCCCATTACGCGGCCTTCCGCGGCGGCTCAGGAATACTGCTGATAGCCGGTACCGGCGCCGTGGCCTTCGGCGGGAAGCCCGGGGGCTTCAGGAAGATTGGAGGGCACAACCCGCCCTCGGGGGACCCCGGCTCGGGGCGCTGGCTGGGAAGGAACTACCTGAAGATGCGCGGCCGGCTGGGGGAAGCGGCGCGCATGGGGCACGGACGCTGTGCAGCCTGCGCCAAACCGCTGCTGGCCCTGGCCAGGCGAGGCCACGAGGCCTCCGCCGCCATGGAGCGAAAGGCGCTGCGGGAGCTCGCAACCCTGCTGAAGGAGGCGGCTCCTGTTAAAGGCGGCGTCAGGATAGCCCTCGCAGGCGGACTAATGAAGGACGTGGCCTTCAGGCGGGGCCTGAAGCGGGAAACGCGCCTGGCGCTGAAGGGGCGCGAAGTTAGCTTTCTGCGGCCGGGGCTGCCGGCGGAACAGGCGGCCGCCCGCATGGCAATTGCGGCCGCGAAAAAGGGGAAGGCGTGAAGGAATTTTCTGTTCTTAAAGAGGCCGCTCTGGAGGGCGGGAAGGTACTGGCCGCCAAGTTCGGCAAGGTCGGCTACAGGCTTAAAGGCAGGGCCAACCTGCTGACGGAAGCGGACCTCGCCTCGCAAAAAGCGGTGATTGCCGTCATAAGGCGCGCCTTCCCGGAGGACGGGTTCATGGCCGAAGAAAGCCCCGTAGAGAACTCCCCAAACGGCAGGCTTTGGATAATAGACCCGCTGGACGGCACAACCAATTACGCGCACTCGTTCCCCGCGGCGGCCGTCTCCGTAGCCTTCGCCGAACACGGCTCCGTCAGGTTCGGAGCGGTGTACGACCCGTTCCGCCGGGAGTTCTTCACAGCTCAAGAGGGAAAAGGAGCCTTCCTCAACGGCAGGCGCCTGAAGGTCTCCGGAGTGCCGTCCCTTTCCAAGGCACTGCTGGTGACCGGCTTCGCCTACGACAGGGCGGAAAAGGCGGAGTTCTACTGCGGCTTTTTCGTCGAGTTCATGAAGCTGTCCCACGACGTGCGGCGCATGGGCGCCGCTTCGCTCGACTTCTGCTGGCTGGCCGCCGGCCGCACGGACGGCTACTGGGAGTTCGGTCTCAAGCCGTGGGACGTGGCCGCCGGAGGACTCGTAGTGCGCGAGGCCGGCGGCATGGTAACAAATTTCTCCGGGAAGCCCTGGCCCGTAGGCGAGTCGATGGGGGCGCAGACGCTCGCCACCAACGGCAGGCTGCACCCCGCCATGCTGAGGGTCATAAGACGCAGGCTCCGGCGGCAGGCATGACGCTGTTAGACATACTTCTCTACTGCACCGTCTTTTCTCTGGCCTATTCCTGGGTGCTGGTCTGGATCCTGGAGCGGCGGGAAAAGAAGTACAGGCAGGGGGCGCTCTCCTTCACCGACGCCTTCCTGTCCGGGGCCGCCACGCTGGTCCTGGTCTACGCTTCAAGCCTGGCGCTGATGACCCGCTCCTACAGGTCCGGTATGGCTTACGACGTCGCCCTGCTGACGGCCCTGGCCGGTTTCTGTCTCTACCGCGAGAGCCTCTACAGGATACGCGCAAAAAGGATACTGCACAGGCGCCTGGCGGAGATACGACTGCTGAACGCGCACATAGCCAAGGACCCCTCCAACGCGGTCTATTACGAGCGGCTCAGCGAGATCTTCGAGATATTGGGGAAAACGGGCGAGGCGCTGGAGGCGGCGCGCATGGCGGCGAAGCTTGACCCGGCGGTCAACAACCAGTGGCGCGTCAGACAGTTGGAGGAAACCCGGCCCCGGGGCTCAGTCTAAGAATCCAGCGGCGAGCCTGCGGGCGGCGTCCCTGAACAGATAGTCCTCAGCCGCGCTCTCCGTCCCGGAGCGCAGCACCTTCCCGGTCCGCGCGTCGGAGATGCTTACCGTTATCCGGTAGCCTTTGCCGTCCCGCCCGACGGAGCCAAAAACAGCCAGGTCGGCTCCGGCGGACCTGGCTAGTTCCTCGGCCGACCTCTCTTCGGAAAGCCCGGCGTAGGCCAGCTTCTTCTCTTCCAGTATGAAATCCAGCTTATCGCGGTTCGCAGCGCGGAAGCGGCCGGTGCCCGTAAGTTCAGACTCTACAAGGCTGCGAATCACGGCGGCCTCAGTCCATGAGACCCCGTCTTCCGCGGTAAAAGGCGCCACCGCCAGCAACGGAAGGCGTCCGCCTTCTCCAGAAAGCCGCGCCGGCGGCGTCCCGCCGTTGCTGGGCGCTCCGCCCCAGGAAAGGGCGGCTGAAACGCGGTGCGTGGAGCCGAGGTCGCCGTAGGGGACGAAGGCGTAATCCAGCGTAAAGCCGCCGGACCTGAATCCGAACCCGCCGGTGAACGCCCCCATAATCCCCTGATCGGAATAGTTCCTGAAGTTGAGGCCTGAGCGCAGGAAGAAGCCGGAAGCCCCGGAGTAAGGCAGGAAGAGCTCGCCGGCGAACAGCAGGTAGGGAGCGTGGTCGCAGGGCAGGCGGCCCTCCGCGAGGATGTCGAAGTCGGGCGCGTATTTCCACTTGAGGCCTGCTCCCAGCTCAAAAGGCAGCGGAGCGCTCTCCGAGCCGAGCTTCAGCGGCGCGCCGAGGTTACGCACGGCCAGGCCGAACTCGGTGTTCGACGGGATAGGCCGGCGTATCCGCACTCCGGCGTCCAGCGCCGCCGTGGAGCCGGATGCCTCGGCCAGGCGGGACTTGATATACTTAACGTCCAGGCCGGCGTCCACCCAGCCGAAGCGCCGCGCCCAGCCCGCCGCCGCGGCCATGTCATAGGCCGTAATATCGTGCGCCCCGGTGGCCTGCGCGGCCCCGTCCACCGGTTCCAGCCCTGGAGTATAGTCGTTGTAGACGAGCCCGGCGGAGAAGGTGCCGGCGGAAGAAGGAACCGAGAAAACCATGCCGGTGCGGGAAGAACCCAGCAGCAGAGACTCGTAGGAGACGGACAGGGAATCCATGCGGGCGGCCGCGGCCGCGGCCGGTTCCAGAAGGAACAGGTCGGGACCGGAAAGCGTCAGACCGCCGCCGGCCAGCGCGGCCGACCTGGCGGAGGGCGGCGCCTTAAGGAACTGCGCCCCGGCAAGACCTCGGGCGCTGTCTGTAAAGGCGTTTACGGGGAAAAGACCCGCGCGTAGCGGCGCCGCCGAAAGCGCCAGCCACAGCGTTATGGCGCACAAAGTCTTCACGTGGTGCCAGCTATTTTTTCAGGTCCGAGATAAGGTACTCTATCCTGGCGCGAATCTTGGTCTTGTCCAGCGAGTCCAGGTCCTGCAGCACGTCCTCAAGGAACTTCACCGCGAAATCCCCGTTGACCCGGCTCTTGGAGAGGGCGGCCTCTATATTCTTCATCCTTTCGTCGAGATCGGAAATGCCGGAATAGATGCCCCGCACGAAGTTCTCCGCGCGGTTGAAGTCGTGCCGTCCCGCCTCGGGCCCGCCGCCGGCCTCCACGGGGACGCCAGCGCTTCCTTCCGCCTGCGGAAGGGCTTTGGTCTCAGATCCGGGAAAGGCTTCCTGGCCGTTCTCGCGGGCCTGGTCCGCGTCCTCCCGCGCTGTTTCGCGGAACTCAGGCTGAAAGGAGTGGGAGGCGTCGATAGTCCTTCCCGGTTCCTCACCGGATTGTCCGGGGTCCTCGACCGCCATATCCGCGTGCACGGGAGAAGCCTCCTCGTCCTCTTCCGAGGCGTTCTTCAACTCCAAATACCTGCGTATCGAGTAAATCAACGATACCAGGGCCACCACGAAGACCGCGGCCCAGAGGTAGAAATTAGGATCGATCCAGAAAGAATAGGTATTCAGCTTGGCTGGCATCATAGATGTCGTCTCCGCGTTGTCAAAGTTTTATTTCCTGTCCTTCCCTGACGGCAAAGACCTTCAGGCGCGAGCCAGAATCCGCCGCGCGCCGGGAACACTCGGCCACGATGCGATCCAACTCCCTGTCGGAACGGTCCTGGTTGTGGTGGAAAAGGCCCAGGGTCCTCGCCTCCGCCCTGACCGCCAGGTCCAGGGCCTGCTGCCAGGTGGAGTGTCCCCAGGTCCGACGCTTCCGGTATTCGGCGTCAGTATAGTCAGCGTCGTGCACCAGCAGGTCGACGCCGCGGGAAAAGGCCACGTAATCCTCCGGCTTCCTGCCGCCGGGATGGATGTAGCCCAGTTCATTGTCCGTCAGGAAAACGAAAACTCGGCCGTTCTCGCTGAATTTGTAGCCCAGGCCCTGATTGGGATGGCTCAATTCTATCGGGACGACCTGCATACCGCCTATCTCGCAGCCGGCAGCGCAGACGGTAGCAAAGTCAAATTTTGCGGAGATCTCCTCGAACTTCACCGGGAAGCCGGGAGGCTGCATGGTCTTGGCGATAATCTCGCGCACAGGGTCCGAGGAGAAAGAGCAGCCCATGATGCGAATCTTCGTCCTATTGCTGTAAATCGGGGCAAAGAAGGGGAAACCGAGCACATGGTCCCAGTGCGAATGAGTGAAAAGCATATGGAACCTGTTGCTGGAGTTCTTCAGGAGTTCCTTGCCCAGCAGGCGTATACCGGAACCCGCGTCCAGCACTATCAGGTCGTCTTTTCTCGAGCGTACCTCGGCGCAGGTAGTGCAGCCACCGTATTTTATATAGTCCCGCCCTGAGACGGGTATGGAGCCGCGCGCGCCCCAGAACCTTATTTTCATAACTCCGTGTATATTAGCAAATAGAGAAATGATATCAAACGCGGCAAAGGAAGAATCAATACATCCCGCCTTTTTTCAGTTCCTCCCAGGAGAGCGGCCGCCCAAACAGTCTGTGGGCCCAGAGCTGGTAGCCTATCACCACGGGCAGGAAAATGGCTACGGTCCAGGTCATGATCCCCAGCGTGTAAGGGCTGGAAGAGGAATTGTACACGCTCAGCCCCAAATCCGGATCTAAGCGCGAGGGCAGCAGGTAGGGATATATCCCGGCGAAGCCGGTAAGGAAAAAGGGAGCGATGGCCAGAAAAGAGGCCTGGAAAGCGCGCCCGGCAAGGCCGCGCGACAGCAGCGCCTTGGACGCGAAAAGGGCCGCCCCGAAGAGCAGCGGCAGCAGCAACAGGTATTTGCGGGCCAGAAAGTTGGCCGAAAGGCCGGTGGAAGCCCAGCTGTAAGCGGCGAAGACTACCGACAGCGCCAAAAGGACGTACCAGGCCGCGCCGGCCAGCGCGCCGGCGCGCCTGGCCGGGTCCCCCGGGACCTTGCACGCCGTCCAGAGAAGCCCGTGGTAAAGAAAGAGCGCGCAAAAGAGGAGTCCGGCAGCCAGCGAATAAGGGTTCAGCAGGCCCATGAAGGTCCCTTCGTAGCCCGCTGGTCCGATGGCCAGGCCGCGGAAGATGTTGCCGAACGCAACCCCGAAGAGCAGCGCGGCCAGGAAGCTGGAGGCCGCCGCGGTGCGCTCCCAGAAAGCCGTCCACGACCGGGACTGAGATTTGCCGCGGAATTCCAGCGCGGCGCCGCGGGCTATCAGGGAGAACAGTATCAGCAGCAGCGCCGGATACAACCAGCTGAACAGCGAGGCGTAGACTGGGGGGAAGGCCGCGAAGGTGGCGGCTCCGGCGGTGATCAACCATACCTCGTTGCCGTCCCAGAAGGGGCCGACCGCCGCGAAGACGCGCGAGCGCTCCCCGCCAGCAGGGGCGACCAGCCAGGCCGAGAACGCCGCGCCAAGATCGAAGCCGTCCAGCGCGAAGTAGACCGTCCAGAGCACCGCCCACAGCACAAACCATAATTTAGCGTAAACCATGTAAGTTTCCCCCTACCTTAAAAATAAAAAATGCCAGTTATCATGCCGCCCTACCCTTCGATGCCTTTACGGGCGGACTTAGCAAGCAGCCAGAAATCCACGACGCCCAGCGACGCGTAGAACAGCGTGAAGCCGCCCAGCGACAGCCAGACCTGTCCCGGAGTCACCGTCCTGGAGACGGCATCTGCCGTACGCATGAGGCCGTAGACCGCCCAAGGCTGGCGCCCCATCTCCGTCACCAGCCAACCCATCAGCATGGCCAGGTAAGGCAACGGCATGGCGAAGACCAGGACGCGGAGGAAAAGCGGGAAATCCTGCAGGCTGCCGCGCCGCGACAGGAAGACCGCCAGCGCGGAAAGCAGGATAAATAGCGTTCCCAGCCCGACCATAGTCCTGAAGCCGATGAAGACCGGCAGCACCGGCGGCCTGTCCTGCGAGGGGAAATCGTTCAACCCCTTCACCTCGGCGTGCAGCGAGTGAAAGGCCAGCAGGGAGAGGCCGTGCGGAATCTCCAGCGCCTCCAAGTAATTACCGTCCCCGTGCAGCCTGGGAACGGTCAGCAGCGCGTAAGGCGCGTCGCGGCGCGTCTGCCATACCGACTCCATCGCAGCCAACTTGGCCGGCTGGTTTCTCGCCGCGTTTCCGCCACTGACGTCGCCCAGCACCGCGACGAGAAGTGAGGCCGCCAACGCGAAGGCCGCGCCCGCGGAAAAAGACCGCTGGAAAAGATCATCCTGGCCACGGCGCAGCAGATGCCAGGCGGACACCCCCATCACGAAGAAGCCGGCCAGGGTCCACGCCGCCAGCACGGTGTGGCCGAACTCTATCCAGCCGTAGGGGTTGAAAACCAGGGCGGTGAAACTGGTCATCTCGGCGCGGCCGTTGCGCAACGCATAGCCGACGGGATGTTGCATCCAGCCGTTGGCCAGCAATATCCAAAGGGCGGAAAGGTTGGTCGCGAAGGCAACTATCCACATAGCCGCGGCGTGGGCCTTCCTGGAGAGGCGTTCCCAACCGAAGACCCAGACCCCGATGAAAGTGGACTCGAGGAAAAAGGCCGCCGTGGCCTCTATTGCCAGCGGCGCCCCGAAGATATCCCCGACGTACTTGGAATACTCGGCCCAGTTCATGCCGAACTGGAATTCCAGCGTTATCCCGGTAACAACCCCGAGCGAGAAGTTTATCAGGAAGAGCTTGCCCCAGAACTTGGCGATGGCCAGATATTTCTCGTCGCCGGCGGCATAGCGGGTCTCGAACCAGGCCACCAACCAGCCAAGCCCCAGGGTCAACGGAACGAAAAGAAAATGGAACATCGCCGTGACGGCGAACTGAAGTCTGCTTAAAGTCAAAGTATCCATGTCTGCCCCCGGTACGTGTTTTATCCAGAAGACCATTATATGTTTATTCCTTCAACCGCCGCGCTCCGGGAACGGAGATTTTTGTAGAATATTCACCGGACCACGGAATGGACAGATACCTGAAATACGCGGCGCCCCTAGTCTTTCTAGCCTTCGCAGCCACTCTCCTCCCCTGGCGCTGCAACTTCCCGCTCAACGACGACTGGGCCTACGCTCTGGCCTCCCGCGCACTGGCCGAGACCGGCCGCCTGCGCCTCTGTGACTGGGGTGCGTCCACGCAGCTGCCGCACCTGCTTTGGGGCGCCCTCTTCACAAAGCTCTTCGGCTTCAGCTTCGGCGCGCTTCGCGTCGCGAACCTGCTGGTCTCGGCCGCCGGGCTTTATTTCTTCGTCAGGCTGATGGAGGAATTCGGGATAGGTCCCAGAGAAAAGCTGGCCGCGGCGCTGGCGCTGGCGCTTAACCCGCTCTACCTGGTGCTGGCGGATTCCTTCATGACGGACCAGCATTATCTGCTCTGGATGCTGGCCGCCTGCCTCTTCTACGTCCGGCGGCTCAAGGACCCCTCCGACGGCCGGGCGCTGTGGTTGGCAGGAGCCTGCTCCGCCATGGCCTACCTGACCAGGCAGTTGGCCCTCGCGCTGCCGCTGGCCTTCACGCTGGCCCTTTTCCTGGAACGCCGCCCCAGATGGCGCGAACTGGCGGCGGTCTGGGCGCTACCGGCGGCCGCGGTGCTTGGCTTCGCCCTCTGGCTTAAGTACGTAAACGGCCCAACGTGGGCCTCGGAGAATTACGTCGGAGCCGCCACGCTGGCCCATCTTTCCAGGTTCGGCGCCTTTTTGGGCGACGCCGTCAGGCGAGTGCTCGCCTCGGCCATGGAGACAGGGCTGCTGCTGTTGCCGCTGGCGGCCGGTTTCCTCTTCAGCGCGGGGAGGTTCCGGCGCAAGAACGGCTTCAGACTGAAGGTGCACGCCGCCGTACCCTGGCTGGCGCTGGCGGCGCTGGCGATTTTCGCGCTGACGAGCGGCCCTCTCCCCTACCTGCAAAACAATATCTCTCCTTCCGGACTCGGGGCGCTCACGCTTGGAGGCGCCGTCCTGAAGCCCTCGGGCCTATTCGGCAGCCCCACGTTTTGGCGCCTGGCCACCGCGCTTTCCGTCGCCGGCGCCGCGCTTCTGATCTGCGCCTCGGACCTCGCGCTACGCGCCGGACCGCCGGCGCTGCGCTTCGTTTTCTCGGCCGCCATGCTCCAGCTGGCGATCTCCCTGGTCGGGGCCAAATACTTCGACCGCTACCTGCTGACGCTGCTGCCCTGGTTCGCGCTGGCCGCGGCGTTCGCGGCCAAAGGCGTGCGCTTCTCGCTCCCGGCGGCCGGCACGGCCCTGGCGCTGTATGCCGCGCTGGGCTGGGCGGGAATGAAGGACTACATGGCCTGGAACACGGCCAAGTGGGAACTGACCGAGAGACCGCACCCAGGCCTGTCCTCCGGGGAGATTGCGGCCGGCTTCGACCACGACGCCTGGCTGAACTACGAGGAGAGCATGGCCTACCTGAAGTCCATGAAGCCCCTAGATGCGATTGGCGAATGGGAGTGGCAGAGCCTCATCCCGTACAAGGCACTAGTCTCCTACGCCCCGGACCAGCGCCTCAGGCTCCTTGACCGCATAGAGTATTCGACGCCGCTCTCTACGGAGAAAGGCGTTCTCTACCTGATGGCCCTGCCTCCCGCCGCGCCGCCGGCGCGTTGATTGCGCGCCGGATTTCTTGATAAAATATATATATGACATCCTTAAACGGCATCATCTGACCCGTTTATCCGTACAATTTGAACCAATAACGCAGGCGGCTCCGCAAGCGCAGCCCCCGCGGTAAAGAGGCATACAAATTATGGACAACGAAAAAATAGCGATAGTCGGTCTCGGTATCATAGCCCCCAAGGCCCTCAATAAGGAACAGTTCTGGCAGAACGTGCTGGAGGGAAAGAACTGCATAACCGAGGTGCCGCAGGACCGCTGGGACTGGCGGCTCTACTATTCCGAGGACCGCAAAGCCGCCGACAAGACCTATTCCAAGATAGGCGGCTTTATTGAAGACTTCAAGTTCGATTCCATCAGATACAAGATCCCGCCGCAGAGCGCCGCGCAGATCTCGCGCCTCCAGCAGATGACGATAGAGGCGGTCCGCATGGCCCTGGAGGACGCCGGCTACGACGAAACTATCGCGGGTGCCGCATCAAAGGCCTCTGGCCAACAAACGGCCAAGAAGTCCTTTGATCCCAAGCGCACCGCGGCCGTGCTCGGCAACGCGATGGGCGCCAACCGCAAGGAGATGACCGACCTGCGCGTCTACAAGTTCTACAACGAGGACCTCATCAAGAAGACCTCCGTCTTCTCCGCGCTGCCTCGCGACAAGCAGGAGGCCCTGATAGCGGAGTTCGAGGCCGGCATAGACAACGGCATCATCAAGATCACCGAGGACACCATGCCCGGCGAGCTCTCCAACGTGACGGCCGGCCGCATAGCCAACGTCTTCAACCTCAACGGCCCCAACATGACGATGGACGCGGCCTGCGCCTCCTCCATGGCGGCGCTCGACTACGCGGTGCTTGGTTTGCGCGCCGGCAGATTCGACATGGCCGTGGCCGGCGGCGCCGACGAGATGATGAGCCCCGCCGCCTTCGTGAAGTTCTGCAAGATAGGCGCCCTGTCGGCCGACGGGTCCTACTCCTTCGACGAGCGGGCCAACGGCTTCGTGATGGCCGAGGCGGTCTCCATCTACATCCTCAAGCGCCTCTCCGACGCGGTCAGGGACGGCGACAAGATCTACGCGCTGATCAACGCGGTCGGCGCCTCCTCCGACGGCAAGGGCAAGGGCATCACCGCCCCCAACCCGAAGGGCCAGAAGATAGCCATCGAGAACGCCTTTGAGCAGGTGGACTACGGCCCCGGCGAAGTGGATTTCGTCGAGGCGCACGGCACCGCCACAAAGGTGGGCGACGCGGCCGAGGTGCAGGTGCTGCAAGAAGTGTTCGGTCCGCACATGGGCGGGGGCAAGAAGCTGGGCCTGACTTCCGTGAAGTCCCAGATCGGCCATTCCAAGGCCGCCGCCGGAGCGGTGTCCATGGCCAAGACGGCGCTCGCGATCTACAACAAGACGCTGCCTACCTCCATCAACTGCGTGAAGCTCAACCCCGGCATAGACCAGAACCTCTTCAAGGTCATCACCAAGGCCGAGCCGTGGGACAAGAACGGCCTGCGCCGCGCTAACGTATCCTCTTTCGGCTTCGGCGGCACCAACTTCCATGTACTGCTGGAGGAATACACCGGCCCGAACCACCCGCGCTACGCCAAGGCCGGCGCGGCCGTAGAGACGCCCGCCGCCGCCGTAGAGGTAGTGGAGAACCCGCGCGCACCCTTCGCCGGCCTGCAGGGCGAGGCCGTGACTTTCACCGGCAACACTCCGGAAGACGTCGTCAATAACGCCAAGAAAGAAGCCGCCGCGGTCTTCGCCAAGTGGCCGGAAACATATCCTATGGCGACCTACACCCAGCCGTCGATGACGAAGGCCAAGGGTCCGTGGGGCGTATCCATCGTGGCGAAGTCCCCGAAGGACCTCGCCGAGAAGATAGAATTCATGGCCAAGAACGGCAAGGCCGGGACTTGGACCGAACCGCCGCTCAACTTCAAGCTGAAAGGCGTCTACACCTTCAAGACCGGCGTAAACCAGGCCAAGGTCGGTCTGCTGTTCCCCGGCCAGGGCTCGCAGTACGTCGACATGATGCGCGACCTCGCCGCCAAGTACCAGGTGGTGCAGGCCACTTTTGACGAGGCCGACGTCATCCTGGAGAAGATGATAGGCATCAGGCTCACCGAGGCCATCTGGAGCAAGCCCGGCGAGGGGAAAGAGGAACTGGCCAAGCGCGAAACCGCCATCAAGCAGACCCAGCTCACCCAGCCGTCCATGATGACGGCCGACATAGCGATGTACCGCCTGCTCAGGGAGTTCGGCGTGAAGCCGGACATGGCCATAGGCCACTCGCTCGGCGAGTACGCGGCCGCCACCGCGGCCGGCATTTTTACCTTCGAGAACGGCCTGCGCGCCGTCACCAGCCGCGCCAAGGAAATGGCCAGCGTGAAAGTGGCCGACCCGGGCAAGATGGCCTCGGTCGCCCTCGGCTGCGACAAGGTCGACGCGGAGCTCAAGAAGATCGGCGGCTACGTCATCAGCGCCAACAAGAACTGCCCGCTGCAGACCGTCATAGCCGGCGAGGCGAAGTCCGTCGAACAGGCCGTGCAGCACTTCAAAGCGCTGGGCATCGAGGCGGGGGAGATACCGGTCAGCCACGCGTTCCATTCCGAGATAGTGGCGCCGGCCATGGGCCCTTACCGGAACTTCCTGCAGAACATCCCGATCAAGGCCGCGGACATGAAGATCCTATCCAACGTGACCGCCGACTTCTTCCCGACGGACCCGCAGGGCATCTACGACATGCTGATCAAGCAGATGACGAGCCCGGTGGAGTTCATAAAGCAGCTTGAACGCATGTACGACGAGGGCGTGCGCACTTTCATAGAATGCGGCCCTAAGCGAGTGCTCAGCGCGTTTGCCTCTTCGACGCTCAAGGACAAGCCGGAGCCGGTCACCATACTCGCTTCCAACCACCCGAAACGTGGCGGCATCACCGAACTCAACGACCTGTTCGCCAACATGACGGCGCTTGGCATCCCGGTGAACTGGGACGGCAAGGTGCCGCAGCGGGGCGGGAAATTCTTCAACCCCTATTACCAGAACTGGGCGCTCAAGGCCACCGGGCAAATCCCAGTGTCCGCGCCGGCCTCCGCCGGCCAGGCCGCGCTTCCGGCCGATAAGGCGAGCTTCGCCGAGAAGTTCGGCTTCAACTTCAACCCGATAGCGGTCTCGGGCATAGCGGGCGGCACGCCCGGCACCTGGGACAAAATGTTCCGCGAGGCCAACCTCGACGAGATCCTCGCCGGCAAGAACATGATAGAGCCCATCCCGGGCGAGTGGCGCGCGAAGCAGATAGACAAGAACATTATCCGCGTCGTGAAGTCCCCGACGGGCAACCACAGCATCGAGAAGATAGATTCCGTGGACCAGGCCATAAAGCTGTCGGCGCGCGCCGGCCGCCTGGACATACAGGGTGAGTTCGGTCTGCCGAACACCGTCGCTAAGGCGCTGGATTCCACTTTCAAGATGGCCATAGCCGCCGGCGTGCTGGCCCTGAAGGACGCTGGCCTGCCGCTGATCCATTACTACAAGAAGACCACCACCGGGAGCTTTTTGCCCGAGAAGTGGGCGCTGCCCGAGCCGGTGGCCTCGGAGACCGGCGTGGTGTTCGCTTCGGCCTTCCCGGTGACCGAGTCTCTGCTCCGCGAGGTCACCCATTACTTCAACTACAAGTACTCCGGCAAGACCGCGGCACAGCTGTGGAAAGTCTACCACAAGATCGTCGACAAGCTGCCAACCGAGGCCGACAAGGCCGGCCTGCGCGCCTGGCTGCAGAACGAGTTCGCGGGCTACCAGCCCGGCGAGGGCAAGGACCCGTACTCGTTCAGCCAGAACTTCCTGCTGAAGGTCATACCGATAGCGGACTCCCAGTTCGCCCAGTGGGTCGGCGCCAAGGGCCCGACGCTGCACGTCAGCGCGGCCTGCGCCTCCACCACGCAGGCGGTGCACCTGGCCGAGAGCTGGATACGCGCCGGCAAGTGCAAGCGCGTAGTCGTGATAGCCGCCGACGACATCACCAACGAGACCGTGCAGGAATGGACGATGCCCGGCTTCCTCGCCTCCGGCACCGCCACCACCAAGGAGAACGTCTCCGAGGCGGCACTGCCTTTCGACCGCCGCCGCCACGGCCTCATCGTGGGCTCCGGCGCCGTCGGTATGGTAGTCGAGGACGAGACACTAACACGCGGCCGCGGCATGAAGCCGCTCGCCCGCCTGCTCTTGACCGAGGCCGCCAACTCGGCCTTCCACGCCACGCGCCTCGACACCGAGCATGTGGCTTCCGTGATGTCCAACTTCGTGAAAAAGGTGGAGAACCTCTACGGCCTGAAGAAGGAAGAGATCGCGCCGTACACGATGTTCATGTCGCACGAGACCTATACCCCGGCCCGCGGCGGCTCCGCCTCGGCCGAGGTGAAGGCGCTGCGCCGGGCTTTCGGCGACGCCGCCGACAAGGTGGTGGTCAGCAACGTCAAGGGCTTCACCGGCCACACGATGGGCGCCTCGCTCGAGGACGTCATCGCCGTGCGCGCGCTGAACACCGGCATCATCCCGCCGATAGCCAACTATAAGGAACCCGACCCGGAACTCGCCGGCATCAATCTCTCTAAGGGCGGGCACTACGACCTGAAGTACGCCATACGCTTCGCCGCGGGCTTCGGCTCGCACATGGCCATGGCCATGACCGAGCGCGTCTGGCGGGCGGGGGAGAGCCGCTACGAGGACCAGGGCAGGTACAACGCCTGGGTCCGCGAGGTTTCCGGCGACCCGGCGGCCGAACTCGAAGTGGTGCAGAACACCCTGCGCGTGAAGGACAGGAAGACCGCCGGCAAGCCGGCCCACACCCCCGCCGCTCCCGCAAAGGAACCGGTGGCCGCGGCCGCCGCCCCGGCGCCGAAGCCGGCGCCGGGCGCCGCCGCCGCGCCGCAGCATTACGCTGAGCCCAAGCCGGCCCCTGTCCACGCCCCGGCGCCCTCCGGTCTGGGCGAGGAGGCCGTGAAGGAAAACATCCTCGGGATGATCACCGAGAAAACCGGCTACCCCAAGGATATGCTGGAGCTGGACCTCGACATGGAGGCCGACCTCGGCATAGACACCGTCAAGCAGGCCGAACTCTTCGCCGCGATGCGCGAGCACTACGCCATCCCGCGCCAGGAGAACGTCTCGCTCAAGGACTACCCGACCATACGCCACTGCATCAAGTTCGTCGTAGAGTCTAAAGGCGGAGCTGCCCCCGCGCCCGCCGCCGCGCCCGCCACGAAACCGGCGCCCGCGGCTGCCCCGCAGCATTATTCCGAGCCCAAGCCCGCCCCCGCGCCCGCCGCCACTTCGGCCGTCGGCGTTGACGATGAGTCCGTTAAGACGCAGATCCTCGGCATGATAGCCGAGAAGACCGGCTACCCCAAGGATATGCTGGAGCTGGACCTCGACATGGAGGCCGACCTCGGCATAGACACCGTCAAGCAGGCCGAACTCTTCGCCGCGATGCGCGAGCACTACGCCATCCCGCGCCAGGAGAACGTCTCGCTCAAGGACTACCCGACCATACGCCACTGCATCAAGTTCGTCGTAGAGTCTAAAGGCGGAGCCGCCGCGGCCGTCGTCCAAGCCAAACCGGAGCAGCCGGACCTGCTGGACATCGGCGCGAAGCGGGAGGAGAAGCCTGTCTTGGCCGCGGCCGAAAAGCCGGCCAGGCAGGAATGGCCCAAGCGCCATATCCGCCACGTGCCTGTCGTGGTCGCGGCCCCGGTGGAGCAGGAGGTGATTAAAAAGATTTCCTCCAAGCGGCCTGTCGTCATCTTCGCCGAGGACCTGGACCTGGCGAAAGCCTTCCGCGCGGAGCTCAATAAGCACCGTGCCGACTCGTATATCTTCACCCCGGCCAAGACCAAAGTAAAAGACGCGATAACGGTGGACTTCCGCGACATGGCCGCCACCGAGAAGGCGCTCAAGGACTTCGCCGCCGAGCACCCCGATACGCAAGGCATCGTTTATCTGCCCGGCTGCATGGTGAAGTCGCTCTCGAAGGACACCAGCGCTTTCGCGGACCTCAGGCGTTATGGCCTGCCGCTGTTCATGGCGGTAAAGTATCTAGCCGGAGGCCTGAACAGCCCTGAGGAGGGGCACTCCACCTTCATGGCCGTGGTCACCACGCTGGACGGCGGTTTCGGCTACAAGACCAGGGACGCCTACGATCCGGTCTACGGAGCCATCCACGGGCCGACGCTGTGCCTGCGCAAGGAGCTGGAGAAGAGCGCGGTGAAGTTGCTGGACTTCGAACCCAGCGCCTCCAATCAATTAATCGTCCAGAAGACCTTTTACGAGATCCTCTATTCAGACAAACGCCTTGCCATCGGCTACGCCGACGGCAAACGTTGGACTCTGGTCGGCAAGCCCCAGGCGCTTGACAAGTCCCACCGCGCCGCGGAGCTGGAGGGGCGCAATGTCATAGTTACCGGCGGCGGGCGCGGCCTCGGCGCGATGTTCTCCAGGATGCTGGCCGAACAGCACAAGGCCAACGTCGTAATCCTGGATATTATAGAGATAACCGAGGAAGCCAAGCGCCTCACCGGCATGGGCGAGACTGAGCTGAAAGCCTGGAAGATGGGAGAGCTCTGGAATAAGGTCAAGGCCACCAACGACAAGGCCACTCCAGCCATCCTGGAGAAGGAGTTTACCCGCCTGAAGGACGCGGCCGAGATGCACCGCAACCTGGAGGCGATACGTTCTCTCGGCGTGCAGGCACATTACTACCGCTGCGACCTCAGCAGCCCTGAGGCTATAGCCTCTGTCACTGCCAGCATCAAGGCCGATCTGGGCCAGGTGGACGGCCTGGTCCACTTCGCGGGGCTGGAGCGTTCCAAGCTCGCCGTAGACAAGGCCGTGGAGGAGTACACGCTGATTTTCAACGTGAAGGCCGACGCCGCCATTAACCTGTGGAAGTCCGGGGTGGTAAAGGAAAAAGGTTTCTGGGCCATGGCCTCCTCGATAGCAGGCAAGTTCGGCAACGTCGGCCAGTCCGACTACGCCGCGGCCTCCGACTACATCGCGAAGTTCTGCGTCAGCCAGTCCAACCGCGGCGTGCACGCGGTCAGCGTGGACATGACTGGCTACGCGCAGATAGGCATGGGAGCCCGGCCGGGAGTAGAGGCCTTCCTGAAATCGCAGGAGATGGAGTTCCTTTACCCCGAGGAAGGCATGCAGGCTTTCCTCGACGAGATAGTTTACGGCAAGGTGCCGGAAATAATCCTCTCCGGCAGCCTGGGCAAACTGGACTGGGACCACCAGCTGCAGTACGAGCCGAACTTTTCCCCGTCCGGTTCAACCGGTTTCCATTTCGTACCGCGTCTGGACGACCTGCTGAAGGGGGAGATGCTGGCCGGGACTAAGGAATTCTCGCTGCAGTCAGACCCCTACCTGGCGGACCATTCCATAAACGGCACCCCCTATGTGCCTGGCGTAATGGGTCTGGAGACTTTCGCCGAGGCCGCGGCGGTGCTGACCGGCAAGCCGCCGAAGGCGCTAACCGACGTGCGCTTCGCGGTGCCGATAAAACTGCTGCGCAACAGGGCCGCAGAGGTGAACATAAAGGCCGAGGCCGTCGACGAGACCGTAGAAATGAGGCTGGAGTCTGACTTCGTCAGCCCCAAAGGCCTGCGCCTGGGTCAGACCCGCACGCATTTCAAGGCGGTTGCGGCCCAGGACGCCTCTTCCGGCTGGACGCCGGATATGCGCCCGCGCCTGCCTAAGTCCAGGAAATACAGGACCGAGGCCGCGGTAATCTACAAGACCTATTTCCACGGGCCGAGTTTCCAGGTGCTCGACGGAGTTTTGTCGTTGGACAAGAGTTCGGTACTGGCGGTCTTCAAGCGCCCGCAGACCCCGCTGTGGAAGGAGACGCATCCGAAGCTGGTCTTCCACCCGCTGGTCTTCGAGGCGCTGTTCCAGGCCTGCGGCTGGCGCGACATACAGTTCGACAGGACCATGGCCCTGCCGGACGCGATAGGCGCGGCCGTAGCATACGATCATGAACCGCTGGACCCGGAGACGCTGTTCCTCTACGGAGTCTTCAAGGGGCGCACAGAAGACAACCGCAGCCTCTACGACGCGTGGGCCTTTGACGAGGACTTCAACCTCTTCGCCGAGCTGCGCGACTATGCGATGATCCCGACCCCCATCTGACGGGATGACAAAGACAGCCGAGAATATAGCCGAAGAGACCTGGCCCGGTACAGGGGCAACGCTCCGCTTCGTCCGGGTGGCCGGGCTCTCGCCCGACGGGGCGCTATCGGAAAGGGAAACAGCCGTCTACGCAGCCTTCCGCATGGAGAAGCGCCGGGCAGAATGGCTGGCCGGCAGGCTTGCTGCCAAGTCCCTGCTGACCGCGGCCTCGGGCCGTAGGCAGGAGGAATGCGAGATAGGCATGGACCGGCTGGGACGCCCCTGCTGCGGGGAGACTCTGGTCTCTATCTCCCACTCCGGAGGCTGGGCTCTGGCCGCGACCAAGCCGGGCTCCGCCTTCCTCGGCGCCGACATGGAAAAGGTGGAGGAGCGCCACCACGCCTGGTACTCGGACTACTTCCATCCCTCGGAACTCCCCAGCCATGACCCCTCCGAGGCCACCAGGCTCTGGACCATAAAAGAGGCCGTCCTGAAAGCCCTTGGTCTGGGACTGATGGCAGACCCGCTCCACGTCAGGGCCGGAGAACGCGTCATGCTCTCCGGCAAGGCCCTGGGGCGCTACCGCGAGCTGGGCAGCCCTGCGTACTCGGTGGAAACGCGGGCCTTCCCAGAGGGTTTTTGGACCGCCGTAGTGGCGGACTCCGTTTTGAAGTAAAATATCAGGTAAAGAGAGGTTACACCACCCATGGCGGATTTAATGGAAGACCCCATAGCCGGAGCGGCGCAGCAGGCCGGCAAGAAATCGCATCCCAAGAAGGTGCGCGTAGTCCCGGAGTCACTCCGGAAGTTCCGGGAGATAAGGGAGGCGGCCGAGGCCGGAGGCCCGCCCGATAAGGTGGAAGCACAGAAGAAGCGCGGCAAACTGACGGCACGCGAAAGGATAGCCTATCTGGTGGACGAAGGCACCTTCCAGGAGTTGGGACTGCTGATGGAGAGCCGCTGCACGGACTTCGGCATCAGGGATAAGCATATCAAGGGCGACGGCGTCGTCACCGGCTTCGGCAGAATCGGCGGCCGGCTGGCCGCAATCTTTTCCGAGGACTTCACGCAGCTTGGAGGCTCGTTGGGCCGCACGCACGCCGGCAAGATAGCCAAGCTTATGGACATGGCGGCCGACGCCCGCTGCCCGGTCATCGGCATATTGGACTCCGGCGGCGCCCGCATCCAGGAGGGGGTGGATTCGCTGGACGGCTACGGAGAGATCTTCTACCGCAACACGAAGTATTCCGGTGTCGTGCCGCAGATCTCGATCATTGTCGGCCCGTGCGCGGGAGGCGCGGTCTATTCCCCGGCGCTGACCGACTTCGTCTTCATGGTGCAGGGCCTGAGCAACATGTTCGTCACCGGCCCCGAGGTCGTCAAGGCGGCCACCGGCGAGTCGGTGGACTTCGAGACGCTCGGGGGCGCGATGACACACGCCTCCAAGTCCGGCGTCTGCCATTTCACCGCCAACTCCGAGCAGGATTGTTTCCGGCAGGTCAAGGAGCTGCTAAGCTTCCTGCCTGCCAGCCGCCACGAAGCTCCTCCGACGTCCGAAACGAAGGACTCCGACACGCGCCGTATTTCGCTCCTGGAGAAGCTCTGCGAGATGGACCCGCGCAAGCCGTACCGCGTGCACCATATCATCTGGTGGCTGGCCGACGATCACAAGTTCCTGGAGGTGCACCACAACTACGCCAAGAACATCGTCGTGGGCTTCGTAAGGCTGGGGGGGAAGGTGGTCGGCGTGATAGCCAACAACCCGGCCCACATGGCCGGCGCGCTGGACATCAACGCCTCCGATAAGGCGGCCCGCTTCATCCGCTTTATGAACGCCTTCAACATCCCGATTCTGACGCTGGTGGACGTGCCCGGCTACTGGCCAGGCGTGGCGCAGGAGCACGGAGGAATCATCCGCCACGGCGCCAAGCTGCTCTACGCCTACGCGGAGGCCACCGTCCCCAAGGTCACGCTGGTCCTGCGCAAGGCCTACGGCGGGGCTTACATAGCGATGAGTTCCAAGATGATGGGCGGGGACATAAACTTTTCCCTGCCCTCCGCTGAGATAGCGGTCATGGGCCCCCGCGGCGCCATAGAGATACTCTACTCTCGCCAGATCAAGGAGGCCAAGGACGAGGAGAAGGAAGCCATGCGGGCTAAGCTGGCCAAAGAGTATTCGGACAAGTTCGCCTCGCCCTATCAGACGGCCTCTACCGGCTCCATAGACGAGGTCATAGAGCCTGCCCAGGCCAGGGCACGGCTGATCTCCGCCTTCCGCCTGCTGGCGGAGAAGCGCAGGCCCGGAGAGGCCGGACGCTCCGGCAACATCCCGCTGTAAAGAACCGCTTGCGCCAATGGAGAAGGCCGGTCCCCTGACCGGCCTTTTTCCTTGCCCGTCCGACGCTGCATAAGTTTTGCTAATACACGCATTAATCTTTTTAAAAGGAGGCACCTTGCCGCTTTTGATACAATTAACGCTTAAGGAAAATATATGAATCTCCCCATAAAATTGCTCACCACTGCAGTAGCTGTCCCGGTGTTCGGCGCGTTCCTGATACCGTTCGCCAGCCGGGTGTCCAATTCAGCCCGGAACGCCTTCGCGGTGCTCCTGGGCCTGTTCACTTTCGCGGCGGTGGCCTCCCTGCTGCGCCCGGTGCTGGAGGGGAGCACGGTGGATTATATCATCAGCTTCCCTCGCGGCTTCGACCTGATACTGCACGCCGACCTGCTCTCGGTCTTCATGGCGACAGTTTCCTCCTTTGTCAGCGCGATAATCCTGATTTACTCGCTTGACTACATCTCGCACTACGACAACCAAACCGAATACTACACGATGGTGGTATTTTTCCTCGGCTCTATGATGGGTCTGGTGTTTTCCGCCAACCTGCTGTGGATGTACGTGTTCTGGGAAATGACCGGTTTCGCGAGTTGGAGGCTGGTGGGCTTCTTCCGCTCTGACCGCGACGTCGCCAAGGCCAACAAGACCATACTTGTCACCGTCTTCGGCGCGCTTTGCATGCTGATAGGCATAATAATGATTTACACCAACTACGGCACGCTGGACCTGCGCGCGCTGCACGGACAGGCCATCACTTTCACGGCGGCCGCCTTCATCCTGGCGGGCATCCTCTCCAAGTCCGCCACGCTGCCGTTCTCCACCTGGCTGCCGGACGCCGGCGTGGCTCCCTCCACGGTGACCTCCCTGCTGCACGCGGCCGTGCTGGTAAAGATCGGCGTTTACGCTTACGCCCGCATTTTCGGCGTCACGTTCGCCGCGCCCGAGGCCTTCTCCATGATGGTTCTCTATATAACCGGGGCCAGCGCGCTGATCTCGGCCGGCGCCGCCCTGGTCGAGACCGACATCAAGAGGATAATCGCCTACTCCACTATAAGCCAGCTGGCGTTCATTTTCCTGGGCCTGGCCTCCGGCAACAAGACCGCCTTCATCGGCGCCATCCTATACATCCTGATGCACAGCGTGGCCAAGGGGGGGCTGTTCCTCTGCGCCGGTATCATTGAGCAGAAGACCCACACTAAGGACATCAACCGGATGGGCGGCCTGTTCCGCTCGATGCCGGTCACCGGTTCCGCCTTCGCGCTCTGCTCCCTGTCCATCATGGGCATCCCGCCCTTCGGCGGCTTCTTCGGCAAGTATCTGGTCTTTGCCGGCGCCGCGCAGAACGGCAGCCTTGGCGTGCTGCTGATGTTCCTCTTCGGAGCCATGATGACCCTGCTCTACCTGGTCCGCCTGTTCTACAAGATATTCCTGGGCGAGCCCGCCGGCCACGAGAACCCGAAAGAAGGCTCCTACACGATGGTCGCCAGCGTGATGGCCCTCGCCCTCATCAGCCTGGCCCTCGGCGCCTTAATCTACTACCCGGCCAGTTACGCCGGCCTCCTCACCACCACCCTAGGAGTGAACCTGCAATGAACCTGATACTGATACCGATATTCCTCCCGCTGGCGACTGCCGCGGCCGTCCTGCTGATAAACGAGAAGACGAAGTACCTGAAGGAGATCCTCTCCTCGGCCGCGGCGCTGGTGGCGCTGCTGGCAGCTGGCGACATCTTCCTGCAGCTGCCTGCGGAACAGCATCTCTCGTTGCCGTGGATCAGCGCCGGGCTCAGTTTCACGCTGCGGGCGGACGCACTCAGCGCTTTTCTGCTGCTGGCTGTCTCACTGTTCTCTGCGGCCATTTCGATCTACTCTTTCAGCATGCCCGACAAGGGCTCCTCAAAGTGGTTCTTCTTCAACCTGCTAATGACGCAGGCCTTCGCCGCCGGAGCAGCGCTGGCGGACAGCCTGCTGGTCATGCTGTTCTTCTGGGAAGGGCTGCTGGTGTTCCTCTATACCTTCATCATCCTCTCTCAGGACGCCCCGGGGGCGCGCCGCACGGCCAAGAAGGCCTTCCTCATAAACGGCGTCACCGACCTCTGCCTGCTCGTTGGCATAACCATCACCGGCTATATCGCCGGCACCATGAACATGTCGGAGATAGCGCGCAACAAGCTGACGCTGGACTATGGCTGGTCCGTGTTCGCCTACGTGCTGCTGATGATCGGCGCGGTCTCCAAGGCCGGGGCCATGCCGTTCCATACCTGGATTCCCGACGCCGCCACCAATTCCAGTTCGCCGTTCATGGCCTACATCCCGGCGGCCATAGACAAGCTGCTCGGGATCTATTTCCTGGCCCGCGCGAGCATCTACCTTTACCAGCTCAACGGCGCCATGTCGATAGTACTCATGACGCTGGGCGCGTTCACGATCCTGGCGGCAGTGATGATGGCCTTCGTGCAGAAGGACTACAAGCGGCTGCTCTCCTACCACGCGGTCAGCCAGACCGGGTACATGATACTCGGAATAGGCACGCTGAACCCCATAGGTATAGCCGGCGGCCTGTTTCACATGATAAACCACGCCACCTACAAGTCCTGCCTGTTCATGACGGCGGGCTCCGTGGAGCGGCGGACCGGAACGAACGACCTTACCAAGCTGGGAGGGCTCTTCCGCCTGATGCCGCTCACCGCCATTTTCTTCCTGATAGCGGCCGCGGCCATCTCCGGCATAGCGCCCTTCAACGGTTTCTTCTCCAAGGAGCTCGTCTACCGCGGCGCGCTAGACAGCGGCCACCCGATCTTCTTCTGGGCGGCAGAGCTCGGCTCCTTCCTGACACTGGCCTCGTTCCTCAAGCTGGGCCACTCCGTCTACTTCGGCAGGCTGCCGGAGAACCTCAAGAACACCAAGGAGGCTCCGTTCTCCATGCTGCTGCCGATGGCATCCTTAGCCGCCATCTGCGTGCTCTTCGGCTTCGGCGCGCACTTGCCGCTTGAGCGCTTTATCAGTCCGGCCCTCAGCTCGATTGGCGTCCAGCACGGTGAGTTGGCCGGTTTTGAGGCGGGCAAGTTGTACTTTCTCTCGGTCATAGTCATACTGGCCGCGGTCATCAACCATATGTTGGGCCTGGCCGCCGGCGGGGGGAAGGCGAGCAAAGCCTCCGACCACATCCATTACGCCCCGGTGCTAAAGCAAGCCTACGCGATGGCGGAGAACAGGGTCTTCGACATCTACGAGCTCGGCATGGACAAGGTAGTGCCGGTGGTGGCGAAAGTGATGTTCAGCGTCGACCGCTTCTTCGACTGGGTCATAGATACGGCGCCCAGCTCGGCCGCGGGGTTCTTCAGCGACGCCTCGGAGCGCTTTCATAACGGCTCCTACCCGCTCTACATGGCCCTCACGCTGGCCGGGGCCGCAGTGTACATCCTGTTAGCGGCGCTCAACGGAGGGTTGAAATAATGGACAAAGGACTTCTGGCGTATCTTCTCATCCCGCTTCTAAGCGCGGTGCTGATACCCTTCGCCGCGCGCGGCCGCCGGCGTCTGGCCGACGTTATAGCCAACGTTACGCTGCTGGCCGGCCTGGCCAACCTGGCCTGGCTGGTACTGCGCCCGTCCATGATCTCCGGCGGCTTCGCCGACATCCCCGGCGACGGTTTCACGCTGCTGTTAGTAGGAACCGTCTACCTGGTGGGCTTCTGTGTCACGTTCTTCTCAGCCTGGTTCATGGAGGACGGCGCCCCTAACAGACAGGCCTACTACTCGCTCATTCTGGTCTCCGTTGCGGCAATGACCGGGGTGGTCAGCGCCACCGACTTCTTCACGCTGTACGTTTTTATAGAGGTCCTGGCGGTCACGTCCTTCGCGCTGATAACCACGGACGATTCCGGGCGCGGCGTGGAGGGCGCACTGAAGTACTTCTTCCTGACCTTCCCGGCCTCCGCGCTGATCATCCTCGGCATCTCTATACTGATGCTGACGCTTGGCAGCCTCTCCTTCGACAACCTGCGCATCTTCATGGCTTCCGGGATCCCCTCATCCGGTCCAGTCACTTTCGGCGCAGCGCTTATGCTGTTGGGCTTCCTGATAAAATCCGGCGTGGCGCCTTTCCACACGTGGACCCCCGACGCTTACCAGGGCGCCTACGCTCCCGTCTCGGCGCACCTGGCAGGCATAGTCACGAAGATATCCGGAGTCTACGCGGTGATTCGCATGGCCGCTCTGCTTCGCTTCTTCGACGGCCGCGCGCTTGCGCTCTCAGACCTGCTGATGTTCCTCGGCATGCTGTCCATCGCGGTGGGCGCGGTAGCCGCGCTGAGGCAAAAGGACTTCAAGCGTATGCTGGCCTTCTCCAGCGTCAGCCAGGTGGGCTATATCGTTCTGGCGGCAGGACTCGGCACGCCGTTGGCCATAATGGGCGCTATCTTCCACCTCTTTAACCACGCGACGTTCAAGACCGTGCTGTTCCTCAACAGCGCGAGTCTGGAGAAATCGGCGGGCACTACCGACATGGAGAAACTGGGAGGAATGGAACACGCGATGCCCTGGACCTCGTGGACCTCGGTGGTGGCGCTGCTCTCCACCGCGGGCGTCCCGCCGCTCTCCGGGTTCTGGAGCAAACTGCTCATCATCATCGCGCTGTGGCAGGCCGGGCTCAGAACCTACGCCGTGCTGGCCCTCCTGTTCAGCATAGTGACCCTCGCCTACTTCATGGTGATGCAGAGGAAGGTCTTCTTCGGGAAGAGGTCCAGGGCCGCTGAAGTTTCCACCGAAGTCCCGGCCCCAATGCTGGCCCCTGCCGTATTGATGAGCGCGCTGATAGTGGCGCTGGGCCTGCTGTTCCCGTACTTCTACACCTACGTTAGGATGGTGGCCGAAAGGATACTGATATGACGAACGACTACCGCACCCTGCTCTACGCGCTGGCGGTCTTCTTCTCGCTCTGGGCTGTGATCTCAAGGAAACTGCTAATCTCGGCGATAATGCTGGCCCTCGTCAGCGTCTTGGTCTCGCTGATTTTCTTCGACTTTGGAGCCCCGTGGGCCGGCGTTTTTGAGCTCTCGGTCTGCGCCGGACTTATAACCGTGCTGTTCGTGAGCGCGGTCAGCCTGATTCGCGCCGAGGAGGAAAAGCACCCCGAGAGCCGCGCCCGCTTCTACGCGCTGCCGCTGGCCGCCGCCATCTTCGCGATAGCCGGCTGGTTCTATCTGCCGCAGTTCTTCGCGGAGATAGCAGGCTGGACGCGCCCAAGCACCGGGGGCGGTACAATAGGGCTCGCCCTGTGGGATATGCGCCGCCCGGACTTGCTGGGCCAGGTGCTGATGCTGGCCGCCGGCGTCTTCGTGATAAAATCAATCTTTCCCAGGAGGAGCGAGAAATGAACTCTTTCCCGATGGAGTGGTACTTTACGGCCCTGATGATGTTCGTAGGTTTTTACTGTATGCTAGCCTCCCGCAGCATAGTGCGGCAGCTGATAGGCCTGGAAATAATCTCCAAGGGCGCGATGCTGGCGCTGCTCTCGGCAGGGGCGCTGGCGAACAACCTGGTCTTCGCGCAGGCCCTGGTGCTTACGCTGATAGTCATAGAGGTGGTCGTCGTGGGGGCCGGCCTCGCGCTGCTGGTCAAGAACTTCCGAGTCAACGGCACCACCGACATCTGGAAGCTCGACAGCCTCAAAGGATAAAGCCATGGACATATTGCTATTCCCTCCGGTCGCGTTCATTATCTCGCTCTTGTTCGTGATGGGGCTTTCGGCGATTCTCTCCCCGCTATCCGCCAAGCCGGCCCGGATACCGGGCTCGGCCAAACACAAGGCGTACGGCTGCGGCGAGGAGGTCCCGTCGGAAAAGGCCATCCCGGACTATCAGGTCTTCTTTCCATTCGCGATTTTCTTCACGCTGCTGCACGTGGCCGGCCTGATGCTGGCGACCTGGAGTTTCAATCCGCTCTCCTCAGGCGTGGGGCTGGTGATAGGCTACGCGGCGGCGGTGATCGTAATCCTCGCCATTCTCTTCGTGGGATAACAACATGAAAACATTCGATAAACTCGTGACCTGGGCGCTGCTGAAATCCCCCTGGATCCTCCACTTTAATTCCGGGGCCTGCAACGGTTGCGACATCGAGATAGTGGACGCGCTGACCCCGAAGTACGACGTGGAACGTTTCGGCATGGTACTGAAGGCCACGCCGCGCCACGCGGACATCCTGGTGGTCAGCGGCCCGGTCACTCGCCAGCAGGCCAAACGCCTTAAAACCATCTACGACCAGATGCCGGACCCCAAGTTCGTGATGGCCGTAGGCGCCTGCGGCTGTTCCGGAGGCGTCTTTAACGGCTGCTACGGCGTAATCCCGGGCGTGGACAAGACCCTGCCGGTCTCCGTCTACATCCCGGGCTGCCCGGTGCGCCCCGAGGCCATCATAGACGGCGTCGTAAAGTTGATCCAGAGCGTGGAAGGCAAGAAGTAAGGAGGACTCGATGGGCGAATTTGAGAAGGAAGAAAAGATAAAGTCCGCGCTGGAGAAACAGTTCGGCGGGGCGGTCTTCAACGCCTCCGTTCAGCGCAGGAACCGCGTCTGGGCGGAGGTGGAGCCCTCGAAGCTCCCCGAGGTCATGGCCTGGCTGAAAGCCGAAGGTTTCAACCACCTGGCCACAATCTCCGGTTTCGACGAGGGGGAGAATCTGGGCGCCTACTACCACACGACGGACTTCAAGACGGTGGTGAATGTAAAGGCGAAAACCCCGCGCGCCAACCCCGTCCTCCCGTCCACGCTTTCCGTGTTCCCCGGGGCGCTCTCCTACGAGCGCGAGCTGGAGGACATGTTCGGGATAAAGATCCAGGGACTGCCGGCCGGCCGCCGCTACCCGCTGCCGGAAGACTTCCCCACGGACCAGTATCCCCTGCGCAAGGACTGGAAGTTCGTCCCGCCCGCAGACGGAACGGAGGCCGAATAATGTCCAAGATCACGATACCGCTGGGCCCCCAGCACCCCGCCCTGAAAGAGCCGGAGAACTTCATGCTCGTCCTAGAGGGAGAGCAGATTTCTGGAGCCACGGTCAATCTGGGCTACAACCACCGCGGCATGGAGAAGGCCGCAGAGGAGCGCACCTACATACAGGACCTGTACCTGCTGGAGCGCGTCTGCGGCATCTGCTCCCATTCTCACACCACCTGTTACATCACCAACGTAGAGGAGCTCGCCAAGTGTGAGACGCCCAAGCGGGCCCTCGCGATACGCACGCTCGTGGCCGAGCTCGAGCGCGTGCACAGCCACCTGCTGTGGCTCGGCGTGGCCGGCTACGAGATGGGCTTCGAGACGCTGTTCATGTACACCTGGCGCGACCGAGAGCAGGTGCTCGACTGCCTGGAGCTCATCAGCGGCAACCGCGTGCATTATTCCATCAACACGATAGGCGGCGTGCGCCGCGACATCACGGCCGAACAGAAGGCCGAGGTCCTGAAGCGCATAGACTACCTGGCCGAGCGCACCAACTACTACATCAGGCTGGCCACCGAGGAGGCCACCGTGCTGGCCCGCACGCAGAACGTCGGCAAGCTGCCTTACGACGTCGCGATAGAGCGCGGCGCGATAGGCCCCACCGCTCGCGCCTCCGGAGTGGCGCGGGACGTCCGCAAGAACGAGCCTTACCTGACCTACAGTGAACTGGACTTCAAGTTGATAACCGCGGACTCCTGCGATGTCTTCGGCCGCCTGGTAGTGCGCGCGCTGGAACTGGTGGAGTCCTACAAGATAATCAGGCAGGTGCTCAACAACCTCCCCGAGGGCCCCACAGCGGTGAAGGTGCCGATGCGTATTCCCGCCGGCGAGGCAGTCAACCGCTACGAGGCCCCGCGCGGGGAGGACATCCACTACCTGAAGTCAAACGGCACCGACAAGCCGGAGCGCGTGAAAGTGCGAGCTCCCACGCTGGCCAACCTGCAGAGCGTGGCCTACATGCTCGAGGGCGGCTGGCTGGCTGACGTCCCGCTCGTGATAGCGGCCATAGACCCGTGCATGTCCTGCACGGACCGCGCCGTGGTATGGGACCCGAAGAAGGGCAGGAAGCAGACCTATGGCTGGGAAGACCTGCGCAAGATGGCCATAGAGCAGTACAGGCGCCGCGGCGTGGACTTCACGAGGCTTTGAGGAAACGACATGGAAGCGATAATACCTCTGGCGAAGATTATACTGTTCCCGGGTTTTCTGTTCCTGGCCGTGTACGGGCTGTTCCTGCAATGGGTGGACAGGAAGCTCTGCGCGGTGATGCAGAACCGCATGGGCCCGCCCTGGTTCCAGCCGGCGGCGGACTTCATAAAGCTGCTGGCCAAAGAAGTAATAGTCCCCGACGCCGCGGAGGCGGCGATGTTCCGCGTGCTGCCGTTCTTCGCGATGGCGGCCGTTATGACGGCCCTGGTGGCCATACCGGTCGGTTCTTCGGCACTTTTTAGTTTCCAGGGCGACCTGGTAGCCGTCATTTATCTGCTGACGATTCCCACGGTCACGTTCTTTCTGGCGGGCTGGAGTTCCACTAGCCCCTACGCCACCGTAGGCTCGATGCGCGTGCTGACGCAACTGTTCGCTTACGAAGTCCCGCTAATGCTGGCGCTGATAGGCCCGGCCATCCTGGCCGGCTCCTGGAACATCTCTGAGATCGCGGCTTTCTTCTCCGCCCATCCCGCGCTGATTCCGGCTCAGCTGCTGGGCTTCGCGGCGGCGCTGATAGCGCTGCAGGGCAAGCTTGAGCGCCTGCCGTTCGACATCCCGCACGCCAAGAACGAGATTGTCGGCGGCCAGTTTACCGAATACTCCGGCCGCCTGCTGGACTTCTTCCTGCTGGCGGTGGATATGGAGCTGGTCGTAGGGGCCGCGCTGCTCAACGCCGTGTTCTTGGGCGGCGCCCTCGGCCTTACCGGAGCGGCGGCCATAGCCGTGTTCCTGGCCAAAACGCTCGTCATAACCTTCCTGCTGGCGTTGCTGAAAGTGCTGATGGCCCGCATCCGCATCGAGCAGATGATAAACTTTTGCTGGAAGTACCTTGCGCCGATAGCCATGGCCCAGGTCGTCTGCGACATTCTCCTCAAGGCCAAAATAGGATAACCCCATGAAGAAACCAGCTAGAGTTTTCAGCGAGGTCGTAAAACACCTTTTCAAGAAGCCGGCCACCTGCGCCTACCCGTTCGAACCGGCCCGCATTATGCCTCATTTCCGCGGCAGGATAGCCTTCGAGCAGGATAAGTGCATAGGCTGCCAAATGTGCGTGCGCGTCTGCCCTTCTAAGGCCATCGAGATAGTACTTTCCGCGGACCAGCCGCCGGCCCCTGCGCCGGTGGAAGGCCAGCCGGCCGGCCCCGCCAAAAAGAAGTTTGACTGCATCATGAAGCTGGACCACTGCGTCTTCTGCGCGCAGTGCGTGGAGACCTGCCCCAAGAAGGCGCTGATTATGACGCAGGACTTCGAACTGGCCCACGTGAACCGCAAGGAGCTCCGCAGGCATTACAAATAAAAGCCCCTCACCCGAGGGGAAAAGCCGGCTTTTCGTTTAAACATAAATAGAACATAAATAGGGACAGACATCTGGTTTTGCTGGCTTTTCCTGTATTACCGGGATAGCGGCCAAACAAATGTCCGTCCCTGTTTAATTCGCCGGGGATTTCTTATAATAGAGAGGCGATGAGAAGGCTATCTATTACGGCGGCGGGGGCTTTCTGCCTGCCGGATCTGACAGCCGTAGGGCTAGCTGGATCATCCGCCGTAACCCCTGCAGTTCCGAACCCGGCCTTGGTGGAGAGGGATATGGATTCAGGCTGGGGCGGCTTCCCCGACTGGATAGCGTACGAATGAACTTTCTTTTTCTGTCGCCACATTTCCCGCCGAACTACAGGAATTTCTGCCGCGCCCTCAGGACCGCGGGATTCAACGTCCTAGGCATAGGCGACGCCGACTTCGGCGCTCTGCACCCCGAACTGGCCTCCTCCCTGACCTGGTATTACCGGGTAGGGGACATGCATGATCACGACGAACTGCGCAGGGCCTGCCGCTTCTTTACAGACCGGTTTGGCCCCATCGCCAGACTTGACTCGCTCAACGAGTACTGGCTGGAAACGGAGGCGGCACTGCGCACGGAATTCGGCATAGCCGGGATACACAACGACACGATAGCGGACATACGGCACAAGTCCAGGATGAAGCGGGTATTCTCGGAGTCCGGCATACCGCACGCCCGCGGCAGGATAGTCAGCACGCTGGAGGAGTTGAGGGCTTTCGCCTCCTGGACCGGCTTCCCGGTTATTGTGAAGCCCGATGACGGCATGGGGGCGGCACTGACCTACAAACTGGATAACGGCGCGCAACTGGAGGCCTTCTTTTCCTCCAAGCCCGACAGAGAGTTCATAGCCGAGGAGTACATATCCGGAAATATCGTAACTTTCGACGGGCTGGCCAACCGGGAGGGGGAGGTGGTCTTCTTCACCTCGCACGTCTACGGGGAGAGCGTCATGGAGGCCGTGATTGCGGACTCACATATTTCCTATTACTCGGAACGGGATATTCCCGCAGACCTGGAGCTGGCAGGCCGCCGGCTGGTGGAGGGGTTCGGAGTCAAGGAGCGCTTTTTTCACTTCGAGTTCTTTCGGCGGCCGGACGGTGCTTTATACGCTCTGGAAGCCAACATCAGGCCGCCGGGCGGCTTCACGATGGATATGTTCAATTACGCCTGCGACATTGACCTTTACTCCGAGTGGGCCAGGATGATGGCCGGGGATAACGTGCGGCTCAGCTATACGCGCAAGTACCACTGCTGCTACGCCGGCCGCAAGCACAGGCTCCTCTATCGCTATTCCCGAGAAGAGGTGGAACACCGCCTCGGGGCGGCAGTCGTGATGAGGGAGGAACTGCCGCCGGTACTGGCCCGCGCGATGGGGGATTGCGGCTACGTAGTGCGCTCCACGGACCGCGCCTTCATCCTCGGCGCTATCCGCCTCATCCAGGAACTCAGTTGACCTGGCCTGACCCAGTTCCCCTGGGTTTTACAAATCTTTTATAATTTACATATGAACGCACTGCACAACTGGTTTGATTCCAGCCTCATCTTGGGCAACACTCCGACTGCCTACGGCTACGCCATGGCGGCTTTCCTCGTTTCGCTCACCCTGCTTTACCTGCTCAAAAACATAGGTATAGCCCGCCTTAAGGCGCTGGCCGAGCGGACGGCCACCAACGTCGACGACCTGGTGGTGGCCCTGTTGGAGAAGGTGCACTGGTTCGAGTACCAACTAATCGCCCTATACATAGCCACCCGCTATCTGCAGCGCGGGCCGGAGTTTGACAAGGGCCTGAAGACCGTCATCCTCGTGGTTTTTACCTACCGCGCCATAATGATAGCCCAGGAGCTCATCAAATACTGGCTGCACAGGGTAGCAGAGCACCGCCAGCTTTCCGAGGCCGCCCGGGCTTCCGTAATCAACAGCACGCAGGTCATAATGCGTACGCTGCTCTGGACGGCCGCCGTCCTCTTCGTGCTGGACAACCTGGGCGTCAACATTTCTTCGGTCCTGACCGGCCTCGGCATCGGCGGCGTGGCCGTGGCGTTGGCCGCGCAGGCCATACTGGGCGACCTCTTCAACTTCTTCGTGATCCTGCTGGACAAGCCGTTCCACGTCGGAGATTTTTTGGTGGCCGGGAATATAGCCGGCACCGTGGAACACATAGGGCTCAAATCCATACGGATACGCAGCCTCTCAGGGGAGCAACTGGTCCTTTCCAACTCCAAACTGCTGTCGATGGAGCTCAAGAACTACAAGCGCATGGAGCGCAGACGCGTCGTGATGACGACCTCGGTCACATATGAAACCCCTCTGGAGAAACTGAGGAAGATGCCGGAACTAATAAAGGGGATACTCTCCAAAATGGAGAAGGTTACGTTTGACCGTTCGAACCTCTCCAACCTCGGCGGGTATTCCATAGATTTCGAGACGGTCTATTATGTGGAGTCCCCGGACTACAACCTTTATATGGACATACAGGAACGTGTTTTGCAGGCCGTAATAGAAAGATGCGGCAGGGAAGGTATAAGCTTCCCGTACCCGACGCAGACGCTTTTTGTAAAGAAATAGAGGAGGAACTATCGCCATGAAAAGAACTTTCATCGCAGCCGCCCTGCTGGCCATCTGCTCCGGAGGGCTTCACGCCGCCCAGCGGACAATAGCCGTAGTCAACGGCACGAAGATAACCGCGGAAGAGTTGACAAAGCGGCTCTGGTGGCAGCACGCGGCCCAGGACCTGACCGGCCTGGTGGACGACACGCTGGTATTGCAGGAAGCCCGGCGCCTCGGGATAAAACCCGACGAAAAACAGATAGACGAGCGCTACGCCGCGTTACAGGCCAATTACAAGGACAAGGCCGATTTTGAGAAGAACCTCAGGTCGGTGGGCTGGACAGACAAGGACATTAAGAGCCTGATAGCGGACCAGCTGCTCATCCGCGCCACTGTGATCGCCGACGGCAAGATTTCGGTGACCGACGCGGACATAAAGACTTTCTTCGACAATAATAAGGACAGGCTGGGCACGCCGGAGGCGGTAAAGCTTAGCCAAATCTTCGTTAACACCAAGGCCGAGGCGGACGATGCTTACGAGCTGCTCAGCTCGGTGGGGGCCGACTTCGCCAAGCTCTCCGCGCTTAAATCGGCGAACGCCAACCTGCGCAAGAACAGCGGCGGCCTGGGATACATCTCAAAAGGCATGCTGCAGCCGGAAATAGAGAAGGCAGTTTTCGCCCTGAAGCCGGGGGAATACACAAAGCCAATGCAGACCGGCAACGGTTGGAGCATTTTCAAGGTGGACGACGTCAGGCCGGCTAAGCCCGCGGATTTCGCCGCCATACAGGGAGAACTCAAGGCCGCGTTGCTGAACCAGGAGATCGCCCGCGAGCTCCCGCTGCTCACCGCGCAGCTCAGGCAGAAAGCCAAGATAGAGATCGTAAAGTAATTCCTCGGGGCAAAAAACGGGGCATAAAAAAGGCGGCCAAAAGGCCGCCTTTTTTACCGGTATCCCCGCACGGCTAGTTCGCCGCTTCGCCCTCCGGCTTTTTCTTCGCGAACAGGCCGTGCACCAGGAAGTAGGCGACCATGCCAGCCAGCAGGATCTGCGTGGCGTAGAAATAATTGGCGCCGGAATAGCTGTAAAGCTCGTCGAACCTGCCGTAGAGCAGCGAGAAACGGGCCATCACGGTATTGCCGAAGGTGGTGCCAAAGTAGGCCATAAGGAAATAGATACCGATGTTCGAGATCTTCTTTACCGCGCCCTTGTTCTCCACGGAGAAGAAGAAATAGAAGAGCACGGTTATCGTGCCGAGGGCCACGACCAGCGAGTTGAAAATCCCCATACGCGTCATATGCGCCACGTCGGTGAACGGCTGGATGCAGCCGTAAATCTGGCTCATGAAGTTGGTTGAGAGCATCGTCGGGACGGCCAGGCCCGCGCCGTAGCCCATCAGGAACGTGAAGCCGTAACGCGAAACCCAGGAGATCTTCGGAAAGAACTGCGTGACCAGCGAGATGCCCAGCACCGCCGGCACCAGTACCGCCCATTGGTTGGCGCGCAGCGGGTCCGCCACCTTGGGGATCCAGATGCTGTACAGGTAAACCTGGAACCACCAGCCCATGCCTGCGCCCAGGTAGAGGTGCTCGGCTATCTTGAAGAACGGGTTGTCCTTGTAAAGGAAACTGAAAATGAAGATGGTAAGACCGGCAGCCAGCCACCCTCCAGCTATCATCCATGTATGTGACATATCGTTAAATCCTTTCCCTTAAAGGTATTTCACCAGGAACAGGCCCAGGTTGGAGAAGACGATCAGGGCCACGACCAGGATGTGGGCCAGGTTGAGCGCGTCTATGCCGGAAGTGCCCTTGCCGGGCGCGTTCAGCAGGGTCTCGTAGTCGGCCGCGCCCTTCATGCCGCCGATGAGGCCCTTGAGCTGGCCGGTCTGCAGGTACGGGCCGTAGCTGGGCTGGCTTATGGCGGTGACGCCCGCCGCCAGAGGAACGTTGTACTTGTCCCCGGCGTACTGCACCCAAATGTCTATCGAAGAGGTGCCGGTGACGTCCACCACCAGGCCCATGTCTTTATAGTTGGTAATGCCCTTCATAACAGGCAGCGAGGCCGCCTCGTTCCCGTACTTGTCCTTGTCGTAGATGCCGTATAAGTTGGAGGCCATCTGGGTCAGCACAGCTACGATGTTAGGCTCGTAGGGGAAGATCACGTAGTCCTTGCCGTAGACCTTGTGGTACTGTTTGGAAAGCGTGGAGAACACCTCGTCTATCAGCCCGGTAGATCCGGGGATGAAAGTGACCACGCCCACTCGCAGGTTGCGTTCGAATGCTTGCCTCACAAGGGCCATCGCCTGGGGATGCAGTTCCGGGCGCGTGGAGGGGTCGTAATCCAGCGAAAGCAGGATGAACGAGCCCGGAGGCAGAGCTTCGATATTTTCGTAGACGTGCCTGACGTCGGCAGAGATGTTCTTGTTAGGCAGCCTCAGCGGCCTGACTATCGGGATGAAGATGCTCAGGGCCAGCAGCAGGAACAGCCATCTTCTGTCTATGTTGAAAAGCAGCTCGAGGGTCTTTTTAAGCATGGGTCAATCCTTGCCGAGGTACTGGCGCTCGATGCC
>JAJYJH010000010.1 GCA_021789695.1 bacterium
TCCAGGGCCGCTTTGGCCTTGATTGCCGGGTCTATCTTCTTTCGCATACTGCCTCCTTAAGGTATTTTACCCAAAATACACCTTAAGTTAGGCTAAAAATCGGTCCGAATTTTCCCGACCAGCGCAGTTCGTAAGGTTCTTGACGATGGCGGGCGGACGGCTGCGTGGGGGCCGAGTCGGTGAAGATTTTGGCGGACGGCTTGTCTCCAGTCACCCCTAGCCCAACCACCCCCCGGAAAAGCCGTCCGCTCCTGATTTTAACAGCAGGGGAAAGCGGCCGAAAGGTGTTATACATCTGCGTGGTGGATATGGAAAAACTATTTGACACCCAACAACACGCTTGACCGGACCCGGCCGGAAAAGGGATAATATAGTCGCAGTATAAACCGAAAGCTCAAGTTTTTGAGGCCTATCCTTCGGGTAGTTAGCGAGGAAAGTGCAGAAAGAGTTGAGATCGGGTAAATAGTCAGGAGGATAGTATACAAATGAGCAAGAGAATCTACGTGGGCGGACTGCCCTTTAAGACCACCGAAGAGGAGATGCAGAACCTCTTTGCGAGCTACGGCCAGGTGTCCAGCGCGAAACTGATCGCCGACAAGTACTCAGGCCAGTCCCGCGGCTTCGGCTTCGTTGAGATGCCGAACGACGAGGAAGCGATTGCCGCCATGGAGAAGCTTAACGGCTCCGATTTCGGCGGCCGTAAGCTGACCGTGAACGAGGCCCGTCCGATGGAAGCCCGCCCCCGCGGCGGCTTCGGCGGCGGCCGCGATCGCGGCGACCGCGGTGACCGCGGTGACCGCGGCGGCCGCGGCGGTTACGGCGACAAGTGGTAATTAAATCCCTTTAACGGATTTAACGCCCCGGGCAACCGGGGCGTTTTTTATGTGTGCCCAGCATAAAACCAAACTTGGAGGTGAAAGTCCTCCGAGGAAACAGGTTGCAGAAAACTCAAGCGAAGCGCAAGGCAGTATGGCGCGAGGCATACGCTGAAAGAAGCGTGGAGCGGAAAGTCCGAGCCGACGTATAGAAACCGAATATGAGGCGCTACCGACCGGGGGGAGCGGGCATATGACCGCGAAGCCTCCGCAACCCAAGGGCGGCGGCGTAGATCCGGCGGCAGGTTTAAAGTCCGTGGTGGTGATAGCGCGCGACGGCCGTGACTACGACCAGCAGCGTGCCCAGCATCATCGCGCCGAAGAACAGGTACATCCAGTACGGCAGGTAGCGTACCCCGGCGCCAGCCTCGTCGAGATGACGCGACACTTCCCGGACCAGCGCCGGCATACGCTGCGCTGCCGCCGCGTTCTTGGGCCTTATCTGCATGGTGCCGAACCAGTCCTGCACCGACACCTGGAGCACGCCGCCGTCCTCCAGCCTCACGGAGCTGAGCTGTTGCTCGTACTTCAGCCCCAGCCGGTCCAGCGAGGACCGCAACGCCACGGTGCCCAGCTCCTCCGAGACCCCGAAGCAGACGACGCCGCCGGTCACGTACCAGAAGAGCCACATCAGCGCGGCGTAAATGACGGCGCCTATAGCGGCCCCCGCGGGGAAGGTCCCGGCCAGCCTCAGCAACGACAACAGCTGCGGCAGGAAACCCATGGCCACTATGGCCAGCAGCCACCTGCCGGAATACACGGTGGCCCGCTTTTTTACCAGGCCCCGGACCGCCACGAAGGTTATCATGGCCCCGGCCGCGGCCAGGCCTATCAGGATTACAAGAAACGTCAGCATAAAGAACTCCCCTGGAACAGTCGTCCAGACCCCCGCCGCCAGCTGGCCGGGGGGCTGCCTGCCGGGAAATATCCGTCTTTTTTTGTATTATAGATAAAATCGTCCTTGTCCGGCTCAGCTTTCCCGTAGAAGGCCGCCGGAAGCGGCGAGGAACGGAAGCGGCGGCAGCTGCGATCATGTCCGCCAAGGTCTACGCTAAAGTGCGGATCTCCTGGAACATACACACGGCGTGTAATTACGACTCTCCCTATTGCTGATACCGCGGCCGGCGCGGGGGGTGGGGGGGGCGGGAAGAACGTTTACCTGTCGCCGGAGGAGTGGCAGCGCTACTGGGACCGCTTCAACGACCGCTTTGGCACGACCCTCTCCCGCTAATCTGGCCCACTACTAATTGCGGTTCCGGATGTTAAAGCGCGGGGGCTGGAGGGTCAATCACGAGCGCATGGAGCGCATCTACCGCGAAGGAGGCCTCGGCCTGCGGGTTAAATGTCGCAAGAAGCGCGCCGCGGCCAGTCCGGGTGCCGGTTTCAACGGCCGGCTGCGCGAGGAATGCCTGGATGACAACCGGTTTCTGACACTGCAAGGGATTGACGAGGTTGTTATACGCATGTATAATTATACAAAGGTGTAATAATGGAAGAACCATGGCCAGGCCGCCGTCCGGTACAGATCTGAAGCTCAGGAGAGCGGGTCGCAGGCTCCTTCAGGAAAGGGGGCTGACGGGGCTCAGCGTGCGGGAAACCTGCCGCAAGGCCCGCGTGAACACCGGAATGTTCCACTACTATTTCGGCTCCAGGGAGGAGTTCCTGCGCGCAGTGCTGAAGGATATCTACGCGGAGTTCATGGAGAACTTCAAGGCCGTTGTTTCCGCTGGCGGAACTCCAAGGGAGCGGCTCAAGAACGCACTGATCGAGGTCGGCCGCTTTGCGCGGGTCATGCGCGGTGCGGCGCCCGTCCTTTTTGCCGACATGGCCTATGGCAACAGGGAGGCCTTCGGCTTCCTTTCCTCCAATTTCACCGAGCATATGAGCCACATCACCACCCTGGCCCGGCAATGCCGCCCGGCCAGCGCGCTGCGTTCCCGCTCCGTCCCTTTCCTGGTGGTCTCGCTTATCCCGGTCATGGTGTTCCCGGTGCTGATAGGCGGGGTCATGGAGCGAAACGGCGTAAAGAACGTCCTGGAAATCCCCTTGAAAAGACTGGGCCAGGAGATATTCTCCGATGAGGGGATAGCAGCGCGGGCTGAAATCGCGTTGAGAGGTGTCGGTCTATGAGGATATTGTTAATATTATTGTTGGCGGCCGCGCCGGCCAGGGCGGAGGACCTGGCCCTGACCCTCAGTACCGCCGAGAGCAGCGCGCTGGCCGTCTCCAACGAGTACAGGGCCGCCAGGCTTTCCGCCGAGTCTGCGGCCGCCGCCGCCGCCGCGACGGGGGCCCTGCTCGACCCGCGCGTCACGCTGGAGGGCAGCCTCAGGTACGCGCAGGTAATCCCGGAGATGGCCCTGCCGCCGCTGCTGGGCGGCCCCAGGCCGTTGGGCGACAACTGGAACTATTCTGTCGGCCCATCGTTTTACTGGACGGTCTTCGACGGCGGGGTGCTGCGCTCCGGGCGCGAGGCCGCGCTGAAGACGGCGGCTGCGAGCCGCGCCGAGGAGGAAGACATCCGCCGGCAGGTGCTGCTCAAGACCCGCACGGCCTATTTCAGGCTGCAACTGGCGCTGGAGCGTGTCTACCTGATAGGGGAAAACCTGCAGCTCTCGCTGGCCCAGCTATCGGACATTTCCAACGGGGCAAAGGCGGGTACCAGGAGCAGGCTGGACGAGATAAGGGCCCGCGAAGAGACGCTAGACCGCAGGCGCGACTTGGTGCAGGCCCGCGGGGACCTGGCCTCCGCCCTGCGCGACCTGGCGCTGTTTACGGGCCTGGACCTGCCGTCCGGGGCCTCTCTTCCCATGGATTCCAGGCTGGAGGGGCTCGGCCTGGAGGACGGGCGGGAAGCCGGTCTCTACATCAAGGCAGAACCTTACGGCCAGATCCTGCAGCGTTTCCTTCCGGCGGCGTTCGCACCGCTCCAGAAGGACCTGCCGTCCGTGGCCGCTCTGGACTATTCCGCCGGGGCTTACAAGGCGATGGCTGGCTCCTACCGGGCGGAGCGCCTGCCGCGACTGCAGTTGGGGGCCCGCTCCTCCATTGACTATCCCAACGGACCGAACATCTACTCGTTCCTCCAGAACTCGGCCTCGCTTTCGGTGTCACTGCCGCTTTTCGAGGGCGGGAGCTCCGCCGAGAAGGCGCGCGGCAGCGAGCTGGCCGCCGGCGCGGCTTCGGAAAGGAAAACCTGGGAGCAATTGGTCTCCGAGAACCGCTTCCGCAAGGCGCTGGACGCGCACGCCGAACTGCTGGCGGAACAGGGGATAAACAAGTCGGCGGCCGACGACGCCCAGGAGGCCGCCAGGCTGGCCTACGACTCCTATAAGTCCGGCGGCTCCACCTGGCTGGACGTGGAGAGCGCGGACCTCAAGGAGCTGCAGGCCAAGACCGCATCCGCGGCCACCGACGCAGAGATTCTGCTGAACCTGGCTTTGCTCGACAGCCTTACAGGGAGCGTGAACTGACATGAAAAAGAAGCTCATACTATTGCTCGTCGCGGCGGCCGTCGGCGCGGCTATCTTCGCGGAAGTGCGCGACGGGAGGGACTTCCGCTACGCCGGCACGATAGAGGTCACCGAGACCGACCTCTCAGCCCGCATACCGGGGGTGATAGCCGCCTACTACGCGGCGGAGGGGGACAGGATAAGGTCCGGCCAGGCCATAGCGTCCCTGGACTGCTCCGACTTCAGGCTGGCGGCCGGCATAGCCGCCGAGGATTACAAGCGGGCCGAAGAACTCTATAAGAGCGGCTCCATGTCGCGAGAGAACTATGACCGTCTCAGGTACAAGCGGGACGACTCGGCGCTGAAGGTCGACTGGTGCACTATAAAGTCCCCTGTAACCGGCAGCGTGATCTACACCTATCACGAGAAAGGGGAACTGGTCTCGCCGGGCACCAGGCTGGCCACGCTGGCCGACCTCTCCGAGGTCTGGGCCTACATCTACGTGCCGCACGACCTGCTGGCTAAGATAAAAACCGGTATGGCGGTGGACGGCTACCTGCCGGAGGAGGGGGACCGCAAGTTCCCCGGACGGATTTCTGTCATCTACCCGGAGGCCGAGTTTACGCCCAAGAACGTCCAGACGCGCAAGGAGCGCACTCGCCTGGTCTACGCCGTGAAGGTCACGTTCCCCAACCCCGACGGAACCCTGAAGCCCGGCATGACGATAGAGGTTAAACTGCCGGATTGAGCCGCTTTATGTTCGCGATACGCACGGAGAACCTGAGAAAATCGTTCGGCCGCGTCAAAGCGCTGGACTCTGTCTCCTTCGACTTTTCCGAAGGCCTGCTGCACGGGTTGATAGGCTCCGACGGGGCTGGCAAGACCACCACGCTGCGGCTGCTGGCGGGGCTCTTGCATCCGTCGGCCGGGCAGATACGCTATATCAAGGACGGCGCCCCGTCCTCTTTCGAGGAGATGCGCCCGAGCCTGGCCTATATGCCCCAGCAGGCGAGCCTCTACCCCGACCTCTCCGTGGCCGAACACCTGGAGTTCTTCCGCGAACTTTACCGGCTGGACGCCGCGACCTTCCAAAAACGCTCGTCCGAGCTGCTGGAGATAACCCGGCTGGGCAAGTTCAGGGACCGCCGCGCCGGGCAGCTCTCGGGCGGCATGTACAAGAAGCTGGGCCTGATGTGCGCCCTGCTGCAGTCTCCGTCCGCGCTGCTCTTGGACGAGCCCACTAACGGCGTGGATCCCATAAGCCGGCGGGAGTTCTGGGAACTGCTCTACGGCCTTGCCGCCGCCAGGATCCTCGTAGTGGTCTCGACCGCCTATATGGACGAGGCCGAGCGCTGCGCGCGGGTGCACCTGCTGGATTCCGGCCGCCTGCTGGCCTCGGGCGAGCCTAGGACCGTGCTTAAGGAGGCCGGAGCCCGCACGTTCGAGGAGATCTTTATAAGGAGCGCCGCATGAACCCCTCCTGCGCGCTCGAGGTCAATGGGCTCTCTATAAAGTTTGGCGACTTCACCGCTGTGGACGAGGTCTCGTTCTGCGTGCGGAAGGGGGAGATCTTCGGCTTCCTGGGCGCCAACGGCGCCGGCAAGACCACGACGATAAGGATGCTCTGCGGGCTGCTGATCCCCACCTCCGGCACCGCCACCGTCGGAGGCCTCGGGTTCGGGGACGGAGGCAAAGGGATAAAGCGCATCGTCGGCTATATGTCGCAGAAATTCACGCTCTACAACGACCTGACCGTGGGCGAGAACCTGGATTTCGCGGCAGGGCTGCGCAAGCTGGACCCGGCCTACGCGAAAAAACGGCGCAAAGAACTTTTCGCGCTGACCGGCTTCGACAGGCCTCTTTCCACGATGGTGCGGGCGCTGCCGGGCGGCATAAAACAGGAACTCGCCCTTTCCGCGGCCATGCTGCACGACCCGGAGATCATCTTCCTCGACGAGCCCACCTCGGGCGTCGCCCCTGCGGCGCGCGCACGCTTCTGGGGCCTGATACGCAAGGTCACCGCGCTGGGCAAGACGGTGATAGTGACCACGCATTATATGGACGAGGCGGAGCAGTGCGGCCGCATAGCGCTGATGCGTACCGGCAGGCTGATAGCTCTTGGCTCGCCGGAAGAGCTCAAGACCGCGGCTTTCCCAGGGCCGATGGCCGAGCTGGACTTTAACGGCCAGCCCCCCAGGGATTTCATCTCCGGCCTGGAGAAAGCGCCCGGCCTGCTGGAGCTCTCCCCGCACGGTATGCGCTGGCACGCGGCCTTCAGCGGCGAGGCCGAGATGGAGGCCGCCCTTTCCGGCCTGCCCGCGGGCGCGTCGCGGGCGCTGATTAAGCCGTCGCTGGAAGATGTGTTCATCCGCCTGGTGGAGGGAAAGGAGCGTTAGGCTCCCTCTATGACCGGTTCATCGTTCAATTTTTACAGGGCCTATTCGGTAGCGCGCAAGGAGGTCATGCACGTGCTGCGCGACCCGTTCACGCTGGCCCTGGCGCTGGGCCTGCCGGTGATGCTGGTCACGTTCTTCGGCTACGCGATAGATTTCGAGGTAAAGAACCTCTCGCTGGCCATCTCCGACATGGACAATGGCCCCTCCTCGCGCCGGCTGCTGGACATCTTTTCCGCCTCCGGTTATTTCAACGTGTCGGCCGGCAAGGAACCGATACATAGGGTGGACGCCGGCGAGGCTGCTGCCGCGCTCTTTATAAAGCCGGATTTTTCACGTGACTTGAGGCGCGGCAAACCCGTGTCGGCGCAGTTCGTGCTGGACGGCAGCGACAACTCCAAGGCCGCCGTGATAATGGGCTACCTGCCGGGCATACAGGCAGCCGCCAACGCGCGCCTGTCCGGCTACCCGCCCTCGCCGCCGGTCTCGCTGGAGACGCGCTTCCTCTACAACCCTGAACTCAACAGCCGTTGGTTCACGATCCCGGGCCTGGCGGCCATCATTATAGGCTTGCTGGCCATCATGCTGACAGCGATGACGGTAGCGCGCGAGTGGGAGAACGGCTCGATGGAGCTGCTGCTCTCCACTCCGGTGCGCCCGCTCGAGATCATCGTGGGCAAGCTCGCTCCTTACGGGGTGCTGGTGCTGACCGGCGTATTTTTCGTCTACCTGGCGTCGCGGCTGGTGTTCGGGGTGCCGTTCGCGGGCTCCCACCTGCTGTTCCTGCTCGCCTGCGTGCTGTTCATCGTCGCCGCGTTGTCCCAGGGGCTGTTCATCTCGGTGGCCACGCGCCAGCAGCAGGTGGCCATGCAGCTCTCGATGATAACCGGCCTGCTGCCGTCCATGCTGCTTTCCGGCTTCATCTTTCCCGTAGAAAGTATGCCGGCGTTCTTCCGTTATTTCACGATGCTGCTGCCCCCGCGCTGGTTCATGGAGGCCGCGCGGGGCATCTACCTTAAAGGGGCCGGGCTGCGCGAGTTGGCTGTCCCTTTTCTCGCGCTGACCGTGCTGAGCGCGCTGATGCTGACGCTGGCGCTCAGGAAGTTCAAGACGGATCTGGAGCCATGATCAACCCGACGCTGATGGCGTTCATAAAGAAGGAACTGCGCCAGACGCTGCGCGACGTGCGCATGCGCGTGCTGCTCTTCGGCGCGCCGGTCATCCAGATGACGGTCTTCGGCCTGGCCCTCTCCACGGAAATCAAAAACATCAAGCTGGCTGTCTTCGCCAGGCCCGACGACGCCGTAGCCGAACGCCTGGCGGAACGGTTCTACGCCTCCGGCTGGTTTAAGCCCGTGGTCTTCAGCCCGTCGGACGACCCGTACGAACTGATAGATTCGGGCAGGGCCGACGCCGTGCTGATAGCCCCGAAGGACGGTCTTGGCCGCGCCGTCCGCCGCGGGGAAGGGAAGATGCAGCTGCTGGTGGACGCCTCCAACGCCACCAAGGGCCGCATCGTGGAGGCATACGCCAAGAGCATAGTCTCGGCCTTTATAGCGCGTGAGTACGGCCGCGCCCCGCCGCAGCCGTTCGCCTTCGACGTGCGCGTGCTTTATAACCCCGCGATGGAATCCTCGCTGTTCCTGGTGCCCGGCGTGATGAGCATGGTCATCTGCCTGATCACTATAATCCTCACGGCCATGTCGCTGACGCGCGAGCGTGAAATGGGTACGTTCGAGACCATAGTCTCGGCGCCGCTCTCCGACGAAGAGATCCTGCTGGGCAAGACGCTGCCGTTCATTCTGATGGGACTGGTGGTAGCCGCGCTGGTGATGACGGCCGCCTGGCTCGTCTTCGGAGTGCCGGTGCGCGGGCCGCTGTGGGAATTCGCGGTCGCGTCGTTCGTCTTCGTCGTCACTACGGTAAGCGTGGGGACGTCTATCTCCTCCATAGCCAGGACGCAGCAGCAGTCCATGCTGGGCGGCTTCATGTTCCTCTTCCCCGCCATACTGATGAGCGGCATAATGTACCCGGTGGAAAATATGCCGCCGGCCATAATCGCCGCCGCCTATCTGGACCCGCTGATGTACTTCATGAGGCTGCTGCGCAACATCATGCTTAAGGGCGGCGACTTCCATGTGTTCCTCGTCAACACGGGCGTGCTGGCGCTGATGGCCGCGGCCGCGGCCGGCCTGGCCTACAACAGGTTCAGGCAAACGCTTAACTAGGAGGGAGCATGGCGAAGAAGGGAAAAGAGGAACTGCAAGGAAAAGCGCTTAAAGCCAAGGACCTGGTGGGCTACGACACTGACGCCGTAGTCAGCCGAACGATAATACGGAAGTCCTCCGGCACGGTGACGCTCTTTTCCTTCGACAAAGGCCAGGGCCTCAGCGAGCATACTGCCCCGTTCGACGCCATGGCGGAGGTGCTCAATGGCGAGGCGGAGATAACCATATCCGGAAAACCGGTCAGGGTCAAAGCGGGGGAGTTCGTGATTATGCCTGCGCGCAAGCCGCACGCGCTGCGCGCCGTGAAAAGGTTCAAGATGGCGCTGATACTGATAAAGTCATAGGAGAAAATATGGGAGGATATCCGGAGAGGAAAAGGGTACTGAAGGAAATACTGGCCGAACTGCACAAGGGCCTGACGCTGGAGGCGGCGAAGGAACGCTTCGAGGCCGAGATAGGGAGGGTGACTTCAGTGGAGATCTTCGACCTCGAGCAGTCCCTGTTGGAGGAAGGCGTGCCGGCCGAGGAGATAAAGAAGTTCTGCAATGTCCACGCCCTTCTTTTTGAAAAGGACCTCGAGAAAAGCATGGCCGATCCCGCCTCCCCGTCGCACCCGGTGGCGCTGTTCAAGGCCGAGAACGCCGAGATCAAACGCCGCGTGGATTCCGCCAAAGCGCTGCTGCCGGCCCTGAAGGAAGGAAAAGGCGGCGACTGGGTCCGCGGCCTCATAGAAGAACTGCGCGCGGTGCTCAAGCATTACGAGCGCAAAGAACAGCTGCTGTTCCCGTACCTGGAGAAGGCCGGCTTCTACGGCCCGTCCAAGGTGATGTGGGGCAAGCACGACGAGGTCCGGGAACTCTTCAAGAAGGCCGCCTTCTCCTCCCCGGCTGAATTCCCGGCCGCGGCCGGGGCGTTGCTGGACGAGATCGAGGCGATGATCTTCAAAGAGGAGAACATCCTCTTGCCGACGGCGCTGGAGAAGCTCAAGCCGGCGGACTGGGCCGTCATCTTCCGCGAGAGCGCGCAGGCGGGCTATATCTTCATCGACCCGCCCGCCGCGGCCGCGGAGGCGCTGGACATAGCGCAGAACGCCTCCTCTCTTTCGGGGGCCTCGGTGAACCTGCCCAGCGGCAGTCTGGCGCTGGAGGCGCTGACCGCCCTGCTAAACACCCTGCCGGTGGACCTGACCTTCGTGGACGAGGAAGATACGGTGCGCTATTTCACGGAGGGGAAGGACCGGGTTTTCCTGCGCGCGCGCTCCATTATCGGGCGCAAGGTGCAAAACTGCCACCCGCCGCAGAGCCTCGATAAGGTGGAGCGGATACTTGACGCCTTCAAGTCTGGCAAGAAGAGCTGCGAGGAGTTCTGGATAAACATGAAGGGGCGGCTCATACATATCCGCTATTTCGCCCTGCGGGGAGAAAGGGGAAAATACCTGGGAGCGCTGGAAGTGACGCAGGATATTACCGATATACAGAAAATCAAAGGCGAAAAAATGCTGGCGGACTGATATGGCTGGAAAGATAGCGGACTTGGACAGGTCCCTCTATGACCTGACGACCGAATACCCGGACTTAATAGAGGCCTTGTTCGAGCTCGGCTTCATGGGAGTCAAGAACCCGGTGATGCGCGAATCCCACGGCAAACAGATGACGGTGCGTTCCGGCTGCGACTACCTCGGTATAGACGTGAATAAGGTGACTGCCGTACTGAAGGCGAGGGGTTTCACTGTAAAATAACCAAAACGCACCTCCCCGTAGGGGCGGGCGCCTTTTCCTCCCGGGCGCAGGACTTGCCAGCCATAAAAAGCGCCGTGGCCATGCGGCGGCGTGGTGCGGAGACCCCGTTATTTCAATGCGCGGGCGTCCCCTCGACCGGCCGCATATCTGTTATACTAGTCTTCCGATGGGCATACTTTTCAGCTGCAGCGAGCTTGCTAAAACCTTCGGATACCGTCCGCTGTTCGAGGGGCTGTCGTTCGGCCTTTTCGAGGGGGAGCGCACCGGGCTGATAGGCCCTAACGGTACCGGCAAATCCACGCTGCTGCGCATCCTCGCCGGGTTAGAGACTCCGGATTCAGGCGAGCTCGCGCCGCGGCGCGGCCTGCGGGTAGGCTACCTCTCCCAGCGCGCCCGCGTTGAGGACTTGCCGGCCGGCACCACCGTTAAGGGGTACCTCCTCTCCGCGCTGCGGGGCCTGGGGCTGCAGGAGTATGAAATGGAGAACCGTGTGGCGGCCGGCCTGGACAGGGCCGGTTTTGCCGAGCCCGATAAAGAGGCCGCGAAGCTCTCCGGCGGCTGGCGCAAGCGCCTGGCAATCCTGGCCGAGACGCTGCGCGAGCCGGACCTGCTGCTTTTGGACGAACCTACCAACCACCTGGACCTCGAGGGCGTGCTGTGGCTGGAGAGGTTCCTCGACGGGCTGAAGTTTTCCTTCGTCGTGGTCACGCACGACCGTAGTTTCCTGGAGCGGGTTTGCAACCGCGTCATAGAGCTGGACCGCCGCTACCCGCAGGGGCACCTGTCGAGCGCCGGAAACTACAGCAGGTTCCTGGAAAATCGCGAGCTCTTCCTGGACGCGCAGGCCTCGCGCGAGGATTCGCTGCGCAATATAGTGCGCGGCGAGATAGAGTGGCTGCGCAAGGGGCCTAGAGCCCGCACCACCAAGCAGAAGGCCCGCATAGACCGCGCCGGCCGGCTGATGGATGACCTTTCCGAGCTGGAATACCGCAACGCGCAGGGGCGCGCCGCCGTAATAGACTTCCTTGCCGGGGACAGGCAGGCCAACCGGCTGGTGGACGCCCGCGCCGTTTCGAAGACCCTTGGCGGCCGCCTGCTCTTCGAGGGGCTGGACCTGGCGCTGCGGCCCGGCGACAAAGTGGGGCTTATCGGCCCCAACGGCAGCGGCAAGACCACGCTGCTTAAAATTCTGGTCGGCGCCCTGACGCCTGACTCCGGCGAGGTCAAGAGAGCCGAAAGCGTGAGGACCGTCGTCTTCGACCAGCACCGCGACTCGCTCGATCTGGATATGACCCTCTACCGCGCGCTCTGCCCGGCCGGCGACAAGGTGGCGTATAATGGCGCCTTCGTGCACGTCCATAACTGGGCCAGGCGCTTCCTGTTCAGGCCCGAGCAACTGGACTTCCCGCTCTCGAAGCTCTCCGGGGGGGAGCAGTCCCGCGTGCTGATAGCGGACCTGATGCGCCGCCCGGCGGATCTGCTGCTGCTTGACGAGCCGACTAATGACCTCGACATCCGCTCGCTGGAAGTATTGGAAAACAGCCTGAAGGAGTTCCCGGGGGCGATCGTGCTTGTGACGCATGACCGCTACCTGATGGGCAGGGTCTGCGGCGCGGTCGTGGGCTTAGACGGCCGGGGCGGCCACGGGTATTTCGGCGGCCTGGAGCAGTGGGAGGAGTGGCAGGCGGGGCGTGACGCCCTGGCGCAGGCCACGGCCGCCCCGCAAGCGGAACAGAGGCCGGCGCTGGACCGCCGCGAGGCCGAGGAGTTGCGCAATATGGAGCGCACGATAAAGACCGCCGAGGAGAAAGTCTCCAAAGCCTCCGCCGCCCTGGAGGACCCGGCCATAGCCGCCGACGCCGAAGAGTTGCACCGCCGTCAGCTTAAACTGGAAGAGGCGCAGGCGAGGGTCGACGCGCTCTTTGCGCGCTGGGAAGCCCTCGAAGCCAAGATCCGTTAAAGTAAAAAAGGGGACGGACTGTTTTTTATAAGGAAGCAGCCCGCTGAAGAGGCGGGAGACCTGCGTCTGTGAGCTGCGCGACTTGGTCGGCGACAATCTCTCCACGGTCTCCAAGCTCCTTCTGGTGCTCAGGAACGCCGGGTTGGTCGCTTCCCGCAGGGAGGGAAACTGGCTGTGTTGCCGCCTGCCCTTGCGTGCTGGACTTCACGGCCTGAATGGGCGGGCTTCGCGAAAAGAATGTGTAAACCCGTGCAGCTGCTGACGGACCGCCTGGTCTATGGCCTTCTGGGGCTGGGCGGCACGCTCGCTGGTTCGGCTGCGGACTGTTTCATCTTCGAATCCGTGAAGATTTTCGTCCTGCTGGCCATGTAATTTGCTCGGTTTCCGCGCTGCGCAGGTTCCGGCCGCCTCTGGGCCGCCGGTCTGGGGATAATCACAACTTTCTTTACCTGCAGCGTTATACCGCTGTTCCTGGGCTTCGTGCAGACAGGTATACCGCTGGGGATCACGTTCTCGTTCCTCGTGGCGTCGCCGATGATAAACGAGGCGGCCCTGGTGATGCTGCTGGGGATGTTCGGCTTTAAATAGCGCTGACCTGCGCCGCAAGCGGTTTAACGATAGAGGTGTTCTCCGGGCTCGCCATAGGCCGGCTTAACCTCGAGCACCTGCTGTAGGGCTTAGATCAGAACAAGCGCATGAAGAACGCCGAGCTTGGCGCCGATATGCCGTGGGCGGAGCGGCGGGCCTACGCGCAGGAGTATCCCCTGGACATCATCGGCAAGATCTGGCGCTACGTCCTCGTCGGCATAGGCGCCGGCGCGTGGATAAACGGCTATGTGCCGCAGGGCCTGCTGGCCCGCTGGGCCGGGCCCGGCAAGTGGTACGCCGTGCCGCTGGCCGCCGCCGGCCTGTCCCTGCCGGAGTTCATGATACTGCGCGGGGCGATGAAGACGCGGCTGCTGCTCATCTTTTTCGGCATAGTCGGCGTTAATTTTAACCGGCTTTCCCTTCAACTTGATAATGCGGTAGGAGTGAGCATGGGGAAATACAGGTACTCGGCGGCGGCCTCCCTCCGGGAAGGCGATTGATCCTTGACAAAATGGCGTTTGTCTGGTAGAATGTGAGTAAGTGATAACTTACAAAAAGGGGCTTTATGAAATCTCCCGGAAAAAGGCAGACCACCGAGGTTCGACGGGAACAGATTAAACGCGCAGTGCTGGACATCATAGCGAAAGAGGGGATGGCGAGGCTTTCCACGCGGCGCCTGGCCGAGCGGGTGGGGATAAGCGAAGCGGCCATCTTCAGGCATTTCAGGACCAAACAGGATATTATCCTGGGCATAATGCAGGACGTTAAAACGGACATGGTGGGGGGGATGCAGGCCGCGGCCGCGCAGCAGAAATCCGCTGACAAGCGCCTTTTCGAACTCATGTGCGCGCAGGTGAAATATATAATGAAAAACGAGGGGATAAACATCCTGCTGTTCTCGGAAGCGGCGCATTATAACGACAGCGTCCTTAAAACGGAGCTGCACGGCATCCTGGCCGCCCAGAAGAAACTGCTGGTCGGGGTGATACGGGACGGCATAAAAGAGGGGCTCTGGCGCGGCCTGATAAGCGTGGAGGACGCCGCCATGCTGTACATGGGCATCCCCATAAGCCTCAACATCGAGCTGGTGCTCAACCGCAAGAGCGTCAACACCGAAAGTTTCTGCAAGCGCATGTTCTTTCTGTTTTCCGGCATACTGGCCAGGTAGGAGAGCTGTTATATGAAGGTTAAAACACCGATAGCGGCCGCCTTGTTGGCCTTAGCCGGCGCCACCGGCGCGCGGGCTTTAACGCTGGACGGCGCCCTGGACGCCGCGCTTAAGAACAGCCCGGCGCTCAACATGGCGCGCGACGCCGCGGACGCGCAGCGGTACAGAAAATATGGCGCGCGCGTTTCGCGTCTGGGCGAGGTTACCGCCATAGGTAATCTTACACGCTACAATCTGGACCGCACCCTTACGCCCATGGTGCCGCCCATAAAACCGCCTTTCCCCCTCTCCGACGACACCATTACCAACGTGGGCGGCTCGTACACACTGCCGCTTTTCACCGGGTTCAAGCTGAGTAAAAATATCTCCATAGCCTCCCTGAGCTATGAAATAGCGAAAGCGCAGAGCTCCCTTACCGAAAAACAGGTGAAGTTCAACGTCTATTCTTTATTCCTTAAAGGCCTGGCGCTCAAGGACCAGTTGCAGGCCAAGACGGAGCAGGAAAAGGCCCTGGCCGAGCTGCACAAGAACGTGGAACTGGGAGTGAAGATAGGCCGCTATGCCTCCATCGATATTAAAAAGGTGGACTACCAGTACGAAATGGTGAAAGCCCAGCGGCAGGGGCTTGAGAATAATATCGCCTCCCTTAAAGCCGGGCTGGACCAGCTTACGGGGATGGGAACCGACGACTGGGATTTCGAGCCCGCCAAACTGAAAGAAAAAGACTACCCGCCGCTGGAGGACTTGGTGAAGGCCGCCCTGCTGGACCGCGAGGAAGTGACGGTCAGCATGAAGAAAAAACAGATAGCCGCGGCCAATTATTCCAGATCCAAATACGCCTATTTGCCCGAGATCTCCGCCAACTATACCTATTTCAGGAGCATCGGCGGCGGCGGCAGCGTGCCGCTGTGGAACTACGGCGTGGCGGCCCAGTGGTCCGTGTTCGACTTCGGCAAAAGGGCTTTCGATATGGTAAGCCAGAAGCAGGAGTACAAAAGCGCCAAAGAGGCCGAGACCGCCCAGCAACTGGCCGTGCGCCGCGAGGTGGTGGACGCTTACGACTCCCTGCGCACGCAGATAGCCCTGCACGAGGCCGCCGTCAAAGCCCTGGCTTACGCCAAGGACGCCAGGAACGTGGAGAGTGTAAAGTACCAGCAGAACGCCGGCAGCATGTACGACCTGCTCCTTTCGCTGGCGCAGTATTACGACGCCCTTTCGCAGGAGCGGGGCGCGTACTACGGAGTGTTTATCTCGGGTAAATACCTGGAACTAAGCGCGGGAGAAAAGATATGAACTTCATAAACCGGATAGCCGAGCTCTTTAAGGACCGGAAGATCCGCAAGTACGGGCCGATCGTCCTGGCCGTAATGGTCCTGGCCGTTTTCGTCGTCAGGCGGAAACTGGCCATAGCCCGCGAGAAAGCTCCCGACACCTACCCGGTGGTTCTGGACCTGGCCTCGCCGCGCCAGGGCGTGCTGCGCGCCCAGGAGACCTTCCTGGGCCTCTTCAAGCCGGAGAACCAGGCGGACCTTAGTTCCCGCTTGAGCGCCCGCGTGGTCTATATCGCCGAGGAAGGCAGCGTAGTGAAGAAGGGCGACGTGGTGCTGCGCCTGGACACCTCGGACCTGGCCGCCGGCGCCGAGGCGCTAGACATAAAGCGGCAGAACCAGGAAAAGGTCTACGACCGCGACAGGATCCTGCTGGACAGCGGGGCCATCTCGCAGGAGCAGCTGGAGAACTCGCAGAACCTTTATCAGCAGGCCGTGGCCGCCTACGAGGCCGCCGCCGCGCAGTTGAGCTACGGCGTGATGGACGCGCCTTTCGACGCGGTGGTGGGCAAGCGTTTCCTGCAGCCCGGCGACACCGCCGTGCCGGGCAGACCGCTGCTGCAGCTCAACGGCACCGGCCCCGGCTACGAGGTCTACGCCGATCTCCCGGTGGAGACCGCTGTTAAAATAAGGCCAGGCTCGGAACAGGAAATAGCCTTTAACGGCGGCGTGCAGAAGGCGCGCGTAAAGGCCGTAGTGCCAGCCGCGGCCAACAATTTGATGACGGTCAAGCTGGCGCTTACCGGCAACAAACTGGGCATTCCCGCCGGCACCTACGTGGACACGCATTTCTATACCTCGGTCAGCCGCGGGCTAATAGTGCCCGCCAATTCGGTATTGCGCAATATGAACGGCTACTTCGCGCTGACGGTAAAGGACGGGGCGGTGCACTGGGCGCCGGTGAAAGTGCTGGGCGCCGACGCCGTTAGCTACTGCGTGGAGGGGCTGGACCCGGCCGCGCGGCTGGGCACGGCCCCGGCTCAGGACCTGCTTAAGATCTACGAGGGCCAGAAAGTGAAGGCGGTCCGGGAGAGCGGGAGCTATGACTAAATATTTCATCTCGAGGCCGCACCTGGTCTTCGCGGTCCTTATCGGGCTGTCGGCGCTGGGCGTGTTTGGGTTTTTCAGGATCCCGCGCGACCTGTTCCCTCCGGCCGACAGGCCGCAGGTGGCGGTGGTCACCGTGGAGCCGGGCGCTTCGGCCCGCTATGTGGCCGACCATGTCAGCGCCATCATAGAGCGCCAGCTCTACACCATCAACGGCATCAGGCGCGTTTATTCCACCTCCAACGACGGCTTCTCCATAGTGACGGCCGAGTTCAACTACGCCAAGCCCATCGCCGAGGCCAAGACCGACGCGGCCAACGCCCTTACCAAGATCGGCAACCTTCTGCCCGCTGACATCCAGACGCCTTCGGTCTACGAGATAACTTCCTATACCCCGCCGGTGATAGTGCTTTCGCTCTCGCCAAAGCCCGGCTCCAGGCTGGGCCTGGCCGACCTCCGTTACATGGCGGAGAACTACATAAAGCCGGAACTGCTTAAGGCCGGCAATGTTTCCAACGTGGACGTGTTCGGCGGCTTCCAGAAAGAAATAGACGTTTTTATAGACAACGCCAAGCTGGCCGGCCTGCGCCTGACCGCGCAGGACGTGGCCGCGGCGCTGAGGCTGGGCAACAAAAACATGCCGATGGGCATCGTGATGAACCAGACCAACCAGAACGTGTTCCGCCTGCTCACCGAGGCCGCCGACATCCGCCAGATAGGCGACATCAATATAACCCCGTCGGTAAAACTGAAGGACGTGGCCGTGGTTTCCTACGGCATAAAAGACCCCACCTCGCTTTACCGCGGCAACGGGGCGCAGGGCATAGCCCTGGCCGTACAGCGCCCCTTCGGCGGCGCGGTGCTGGACACCATTAATTCCGTCAATAAGCTGCTGCCGGAGCTTAAGAAGCGCTTTCCGCAGCTGGAGATCCGCACCACGGATTCGCAGGAAGAGCTGGTAAAGCTCAGCAACTCCAACATGCTGGACGCCCTGCGCGACGCCATCATCTTCACGTCCCTGGTCATCTTTGTTTTCCTCGCGGACCTGCCGCTCACCGTCATCGCGGGCATGTCCATCCCGTTCGTGTACCTGGCCACCATAGGCATCATGTGGCTCTTGGGTATAGGTTTCAATATAGTAAGCCTCACGGGCATAATACTGGCGCTGGGCATGCTGGTGGACGACGCCATCGTGATCCTGGAGAACATCAAACGCCATCACCAGGAACTGGGCAAGAGCGCCGAGCGGGCCGCCATAGACGGCACCGAGGAAGTGATGCTCGTGGTCTTCGGCGGCACCCTGGCCACGGCGGTCATCATGCTGCCGCTGCTTTTCGTCGGGGATTTTCCGGAGAAGATCTTCCGCCCGCTGGCCGGCACGCTGATGATAGCCGTGCTGGTTTCCTACGTGGTGTCCATCACCTTCATCCCCATAGTGGCCAAGAAGTTTATGGGCATAAAAGGGTTCAGGTTCGAAGGCCGCCTGAACGCCTGGATGGAAAAGGCGCTGGCCCCGCTCAAGGTTTTCTACATTAACCTCAACCGGTTCATGATGGAACACAGGAAGCTGCGGCCGGCGTTCATCCTGCCGCTGTTCATGCTGTTCGCCGTCAGCCTGCGCGTGATCCTGCCGCTGGAAGGGCGCGACCTGATGCCGCCCATGGACACCGGCATAGCCAAGGTGAAAGTGACGCTGGCCTCCAACACCTCCATCTGGAAGGTGAACGAACGCGCCGCCGAGCTGGAAAAATACATCTACAGCCTGGGCGACATCCAGTCCGTCTCCACCGCCATAGGCACCGAGCCCGGCGTGTTCACCGTGGCCGGCGGCACGCCCTACCAGCTGCTGATGACGGTGCATTTCGTCAACCGCTTCGACCGCAAGCGAAGTATCTGGACGCTGGAGGGGGAAATACGGGACTTCGCGCGCGGCCTGCCCGGCGTGAAATACGCGGACGCCTACGACTACGGCGCCACCGCTTTCTCCTCCATCGTAGCCAACGTGGACGCCACGCTATTCGGCTCGTCCATAAAGGACCTGGACGCCGCCGGTAAGGACGTGATGGGCGCCATGGCCTTGACCAAGGGGCTCAAATCCTATTCCCGCTCTTGGGACACGGACAGCCGGGAAGAGGACTTCCGCATCGACAAGAATAAATGCGCCATGTACGGCGTCACTCCGGGCGGCGTGGCGGGCCAGGTGGCCCAGGGGCTCACCGGCGCGGTGTCCTCCGTGCTGACCATCCCCAACGAGACCGGCCTGATGATAAAGGTTATAGAAAAAAAGGACCTGCGCGACCGCGTTGGCAAGTTCGGCAGTTACCTGGTTGCCACGCCCAAGGGCTTTGTGCCGCTGGCGGCCATGGGGGACTTCGTGGACAGCACCGAACCCACCGTCATTACGCGGCAGGGCATGCAGTATTCGCTGGACGTGTACGGCTACCGCGCCACCTTCCCGATAACGCATATCATGGAGAGCTTCGACGCCGCCATGAAGAAAGTTAAGCTGCCAGACGGAGTTACCTTAAAGCAGACCGGCGACATAGACACCATGACGAACGCCATGCTGCGCATGCTCTCCGCCATAGCCATGGGCATAGTTATCCTTTACCTGGTGATGGTGCCGCTCTTCGGCTCGTGGAAGGCCCCGGTGGCCATCATCGTGGCCATCCCGCTGGGCGCCATAGGCGGCGCGTGGTCGCTCCTGATAGCCGACAAACACGCCTGCCTGCCGGCCATCATGGGCTTCGTGCTCCTGGGCAGCATCATAGTCAAGAACTCCATCCTGCTCATAGACTTCATCCAGGTCTACGAGCGCGAGGGCAAGGATTTGAAGACCGCCATCTACGACAGCATCACCGTGCGCACGCGCCCCATCCTGATGACGGCCTTCGGCACGGCCGTGGGCATGGTGCCCATAGCGCTGGAATGGGCCATAGGCCTGGAGCGCCTCTCGCCGCTGGCCATAGTGTCCATAGGCGGGCTCATCTTCGGCACCTTCCTCACGCTGGTGTACGTGCCCTATTTCTACTACCTGATGGCCTCAAAAAAAGAAATAGAGGGCGCTGTTAAGAACTAGGGGGATTTTATGACTGAACATCTCTACGCGGTGGTTATAGGCGGCGGGCCCGGCGGCACGCCTGCCGCTATAGCGCTGGCCGCTGCCGGCAAAAAAACCCTGCTGGTTGAAAAATCAGGCAAGTCGGGCGGCGCGTGCCTTTTTGCGGGCTGGCGGCGCCCTGGCAAACACGGATAAGGTCTGGCCGGAGATCGGGAAAAAGATGGACCGTATCCTGCAAGGGAGATCTGGCGCGGCGCTTAAGAAGGAGGGGCAGGTCCCCAACCTCACGGTAAAAGCCGGCGGGGCCAGGTTCTTCTCGGCGCGTGAAATAGAGGTCAGCGATCTCTCCGCCCGCGCCGCCGGAAGGACCGCCTGGGGCCATTACTTTTACGCGGCCGGCAGTTTTTACCGCGGTTTCCAGGCGGTGGGAAAGGCCGAGGCCTACAAAGCGTGGGGCGCCGCGGCGCAGCGCTGGGCCTCCTTCGGCCTGAATTACCTTTTTTACGAAAAGAACAAGCTCATGGCCGAATACCGTTTCCGCACGGACCGGGGAAGTAAAACCCCGGAGTTCCGGCTGCAGCTGCAGGCGTATTTTAAATAAAACACCGGAGGATACTATGATAAACGCGAAAGACTGGCTTATCGAAGGGACCAAATTCCACGGGCACAAGTGCCCGGCCATGCCGCTGGGGCTGCGCGCCGGCGCGGCAGCCATGAACGCCCTCGGCGCCGGGCGCGCCTCGGACGGGCAGCTGCTGGCCCTGGTGGAGCTGGGCGAGCACCACTGCGCCACATGCTTTGCCGACGGGGTGCAGCTGATAACCGGCTGCACCTTCGGCAAGGGCAATATCGTAAAGACCAACAAGGGCAAATGGGGCGTGACGCTGGTGGATAAAAAGACCGGCAGGGCGGTGCGCGTGGTGCCCCGCGCGGAGGCTATGAAAGCCAGCCGCGAGTCCGAGTTCATGACCAAGTACCGCTCCAAAGGCGTGCCAGCCAGCCAGGTGCCGGAAGAGATCTCCGGCCCGCTGATAAAGAACGTCATGGACGCGCCGGAAGAAAAACTGCTGAAGATCTCCGAGGTTTTCCCTTATAAAGCGGAGGAACCGGCGCACAGTTTCAACGGCTTTGTCTGCGAAGAATGCGGCGAGATGACGGTGATGGAGTACGGCCGCGTAAAGGGCGACAAGAAAGTCTGCATGGACTGCGCCGCTAAGAAATAAGAGAAGCGCCGCGCGCCCCGGCGGGACAACCCCGCCGGCCGCCGGCCGAAAGGAACTGGACATGAAAATAGGCGTTCTTACCGGCGGGGGCGACTGCCCCGGCCTTAACGCGGTGGTGCGCGGGGTTACCAAGTCCGCGCTGGGGCGCGGCTGGGAAGTGCTGGGTTTTAAGGACGGCTACCGCGGCCTGGTGGAAAAGGACTACGTGAACCTGGGCGATGCGGAAGTATCCGGCATACTTACGCGCGGCGGCACCATACTGGGCACCTCCAACACCGCCAACCCCTTCGCCTACACCCTGCCGCCGCTGGGCTCCGCCGGCAAGCCGAAGGACCTTTCTAAACTGGCCTTGGGGAACTTAAAAGAGCTCGGCCTGGACGCGCTGGTGGCCATAGGCGGCGACGGCACGCTGACCATGGCCGGGCAGCTCTACAAACTGGGCGTGCCGGTGGTAGGCGTGCCCAAAACCATAGACAACGACCTCTCCGCCACGGACGTCACTTTCGGCTTCGACTCGGCGCTGCGCGTGGCCACGTAAGCCGTGGACCGCTTGCACACCACGGCCGACTCCCATCACCGCGTGATGATAGTGGAGACCATGGGCCGCTACGCCGGGTGGATAGCACTGCGCGCGGGTCTGGCCGGAGGCGGAGACATTATACTGCTGCCGGAGATCCCATACCGCGAGCGGGACATCATAAACTCGCTGATGGCGCGCCGGGAAAAAGGCAAGCATTTCTCCATAGTGGTGGTGGCCGAGGGCGCCCGCCCCGAGAATGGCAAGATGACGGTGGCCAAAGTGGTAAAGAGTTCGCCGGACCCGCTGCGCCTCGGCGGGGTTTCCTACAGGATAGCCGACATTATAGAGAAGGGCGCCGGCCTGGAGACCCGCGTGGTGGTGCTGGGCCACGTGCAGCGCGGCGGAGAACCCACCGCTTTCGACCGGTGGCTGGCCACAGGCTTCGGCGTGAAAGCGGCGGAACTGCTGGCCAGAAAGAAATTCGGCCGCATGGTATCGTTCCGCGGCTTCTCGTTTACCGACGTGAGCATGGCCGAGGCCGTGGGCAAGCTGCGCAGGGTCTCGCCGGCCTCGGACGAGGTGCGGGCGGCGGTGGCGGTGGGCGCCTGCTTCGGGAATTCAAAGGTTACAGGCAGGAAGTTCTAAACAGGGAGGCGGAACATGGCGATAAAGAAAGCGGTAAAGAAGATAGCGGAGGTGCTAAAGCCGGCTGGGGCCAGGAGAGCGGCGGGGAAGAAAACCGTCGCCGTGGTGAGAACGGTGGCCCCTGCTAAAAAGTCGGAGCTGACGATAGACCACCCGGCAGAAGGGGAAACGGTGTGGAGCGGACATTACGCCGTAAGAATAAACGCGCCCGCCGGGGCGGTGGTGGAGGCCAGCGTGGACGGCGGATCCTGGGCGCTCTGCCGCAGCGCGGCCGGCCACTGGTGGCTGGATCTTTCCGGCCTTGCAGATGGTGAACATGAACTGGCCGCCAGGGTTATAAGGGACGGCCTCCCGGCCGCGGCGGCACGCAAGTTCAAGGTGGCAAGCGTATAGGCCGCAGTTTCTCTTTACGCGGCGCTGGCCCTGATAACCGCCGTGTAAACGGCGGGCGGCCTGCTGTCGGGGAGCTTTGCGCTGTTGTCTGACGCCGGCCGAAAGGCCGGGGGGCGCGCCATTTCCGGCGGCGGCCGACTCTGCGCCGGAGATAACAGGCTGATGGCGTTCTTCGGATAACATCTTGTCCAAAGATAACTCAAATTCAGGTATTCCGTCCGTTCCCGAGCTTTTTTTATCCTTCCTTAAGCTCGGGCTTACGGCTTTTGGCGGGCCTGCGGTGATCCCATACATTGAAGAACTTGTTGTGGGACGTAACCAATGGCTAGAAAAAAGCACGTTTAAGGACGGCGTCGTAATCTGTCAGGTTATCCCCGGGGCAACGGGTATGCAGGTCGCGGCATACGTCGGTTTAAAGACAAAAGGGATAATGGGCGCGTTAGCCTCATATGCGGGGTTTGGCCTGCCTGCCTTTTTGCTTATGTTGATTCTTTCCTACCTGTACGCGGTGTATCATGGCGTTCAACAGGCCGCTTCCTTGTTCAACGGTCTGGCCGTGATCGTAGCCGGCATTGCGGTCAACGCGGGATATTCATTCGGCCGGAATACAATAAAAACCAGGCAGGGAACAACTATAGGCGTGTTATCCGCGGCTCTTTTTTTAATAGGCGTGAGCCCTTTTATCGTGCTCCTCGGTACCGCTTTCCTTGGCGTATTCATTTTTAGCGCGGATAAACCGGCCCTCCCGCCTATGCCGCACCAGGCGAACTATGCGGGCAACATATATAAATACCCGGCGCTGTTCTCTGTCCTGCTGCTGGCTGGGCTTGGCTCGCTTTATTACGCTGCGCCTAAGCTTTTTTCCCTGGCGGAAGTGATGCTTAAGGTGGATACTTTCGCTTTCGGCGGCGGTTTTGCGTCGGTGCCTCTGATGTTCCACGAGGTAGTATCGGTAAAGAGGTGGATGGACAGCGGGACATTGATGTCAGGCATAGCCTTTGGTCAGATGACCCCTGGCCCGGTAGTCATAACCGCTACCTTTGTAGGTTATTTGGTGTCCGGGATGGCCGGAGCCGTAGTGGCGACCATGGCCGTTTTCACCCCATCGTTCCTGCTGCTGCTACTGGCAACTCCCTCTTTTGACAGAATTAAAGGTTCGGCGCTTTTTTCCAACGCGACCACGGGGATTTTTTCCGCGTTTTCCGGATTTCTGGTCTTTGTCGCGGTGAAATTTGTTGTCGCGGTCAACTGGGATATTCTAAAAATCCTGTTCGGTTTTATCGTGTTAGGCGCACTTGTAAAGAAGGTGGACATAATCTACGTGGTCTTAATCGGGGCGGCTGCTTCAATATTCTTGTTTTAGACTATAAACGGGGGACTCCGCGGCGCTGGGCCGCGCTCGGGGTGAATTGCCTTTCCCCGGCGCGGGCGTGTCTAAAATGCGCTTTCCGGGACGCCCTGCATTCTGCCATTGCGTAAAAAACGCTAAAGGCAAAAAACTGACGTAGTCGAAGAAGGAGGCCTCTAAAATGGCTAAAATAGTCAAAGCGGAGAATAAGCGGAACTGGTTATAGGCTACCCGGCTTTCGGAATAATCAAGGATATTCCCATGGCGCACCATCATCACCATCACGACACCTGTAAGGACCAGAAGGCGCTGTGGATCTCCATAGTGCTCAACTTCCTGATAACCGCCGTCGAAACGGCGGGCGGCCTGCTGTCGGGGAGCCTTGCGCTGCTGTCTGACGCGCTGCATAATTTTTCGGACGCGGTCGCGCTGATTATAAGCCTTATCGCCATGCGCCTGGGCGCGCGCGGCAGCAGCGAGGAGAAAACCTTCGGTTACAAGCGGGCCGAGATAATAGCGGCCTTCATAAACTCGCTGGCGCTCATCCTGATTTCCGTCTTCCTCTTTAAAGCGGCTGTGGCGCGCTTGCTGCATCCGGCGGTGATAAACACCGGGCTGATGCTGGCGGTGGCGCTGGTGGGCCTGGCCGCCAACGCGGCGTCGGCGTTTATGCTCAAAGGCGGCGCCGAAGGCAATATGAATATGCGCGCGGCCTACCTGCACCTGCTCTCCGACGCGCTTTCCTCCGTGGGCGTGGTGCTGGGCGCGCTCTGCATCCGGTACCTAGGCCTCGCCTGGGTGGACCCGCTGCTCACCATGATCATAGGCGTCTACGTGCTCTACGAGGGTTACGGCATAGCCGCCGACGCGCTGCGCGTGCTCATGAACTACGCGCCCGAGGGCCTGGACCTGCGCCTCATAGAGAAGGAGATAACCGCGCTGGGGGGGGTGGCGGACCTGCACCACGCGCACCTCTGGACCCTTTCCGAGCACAACATCCACTTCGAGGCGCACGTCAACACGGCGGTCGACCTGCGCCTGAGCGAGGCCTGCCTGCTGCGCGAGAAAATAGAAGAACTGCTGCACGAGCGCTTCGAGATAAACCACGCCACGCTGCAGCTGGAATACCGCGGCTGCGCCGGCACCGGTCTGATCAAAGGCCACTAGTCCCCCCGCTTTAACGCCGGCCCGGCGAAACTTTATATTTTCTGGCTATTCTTGGTAAACCCGCCGCCGCGCGTAATTTCTCCGCGCTGGCGCCGCGCTCGCCGCTGCGGCCGGCGCTTACCGCACAGGCGGGCAGGAAAGTAAAAAAATAAAGACGGGGAAAGTACTGAAAGGCTTAAAACCAAGGCCCGCTCCTGGGCGCCCTGCCTGGCTCGGGTGTTCGGTGTGTCCCGCTAATCCGACCCTGCCGGCTAGATCTTAAGGCGGTGGCGGTCATATGCGGGGCATACAGTTATCCGGAATCAAAATGGTAGAATCACCACATATGAAAACCGTGGTAGTGATGCCGGCGTACAACGCCGCCAGGACCCTGCAGAACACCATCGCGGACATCCCGCCGCAATACCGCGCCGACGCCATTCTTGTGGACGACGCCTCCAGCGACGACACCGTCGCGGTCGCGGAACGGCTGGGCGTCCGCGTAATCCGCCACGCCAGGAATACCGGCTACGGCGGCAACCAGAAGACCTGTTACACGGCCGCGCTCGCGGCCGGCGCCGATATCGTGATTATGGTCCATCCGGATTACCAGTATAACCCCAAGGTGCTGCCGAGCATAGTAAATCTTATAGAGAACGACGTCTGCGACGTGGTCCTGGGCAACCGCATCCGCACGCGCCGCGAAGCGCTGCTGGGAGGCATGCCGTTCTACAAGTACATTTCCAACCGCGGTCTTACCCTGGTCAGCAATCTCGTAACGGGGGAGAACCTCGGAGAATGGCACAGCGGGATGCGCGCCTATTCCCGCAAAGTGCTGGAGACCGTGGCCTGGAAGGACAATTCCGACGACTTCGTTTTTGATACGCAGTTCCTGGTGCAATGCACCAGCGCCGGGCTGCGGCTGGGCGACGTGCCGATACAGGCCAAATACTTCGAAGAGGCCTCTTCCATCAACTTCAAGCGCAGCACCGAGTACGGGATGCTGACGCTCTACACCCTGCTCCGCTACGTTCTGCACAAGGCCGGCCTCGTGCCTTACAGGCTGCTCTGATGCTGCGCCGTCTCATCGCCGCCCTCGACCGCCTCTCCGGCGCGGACGTCCTGCTTCCCCTTTCGCGCCGGGAAACGCAACTTGTGGTCCTCTATTTCTTATTCCTTTTCCTGCTCTGTTTTGCCCGCCTCGGAGTTTTCGTGCTCCCCCAGCTCGACGATCTGACTCACGCCTCCATAGGCGCCTCGATCCTGCAGACTGGCGACTGGTTCACCATGCACGAAGGCCGCCTGGTGAGCTGGCTGAAGCCGCCGCTCTACTTCTGGATCGAGGCGGTATTCTTTAAGCTGTTCTCGGTCAGCGCGTACTGGGCCAAGCTCCCCGCCGCGGTCTGCGGTTTCCTGACCTATATCCTTGTCTACAGGCTGGGCGCGCTGCTCTACGGGCGCCGCACCGGGTTCTTTTCGGTGTTCGTGCTGTCCACCAGCCTGTTCTTCCTGCGCTACACCCAGCGGGTCATGCTCGATATGCCCGCTTCTTTCGCGGTGACCCTGGCGTTATACGCCGCCGTGCGCGCCGAGCGCGGCGAGGAACGCTGGTTCCTGCTGTACGGCGCGGCGCTCGCCCTGGGCTACTATTTCAAGGGCCTGCAGGGCCTGTACGCGCTGGGAATAGTTCCCCTGTACCTGCTGCTCTCCGGGCGCGGCCGCCTGCTGTTGAACCGGTACCTGCTGGGCGGATTTTTGCTGTGCGCGGCGCTGATCGGGGCCTGGACCGTGCCGCAGTACCTGACGCACGGCGCCGAGTTCCTCTGGTCGCAGTGCGGGATAGGCCCGCTCGCCGCTGGCGGCCTGAAGGGGTACACCAACCCGTTCTATCACCCGCTGTTCGCCCTCTTCCACGAGTTCTACTGGGCCCCGCTCTCCTTTGCCGGCATGTGGTTCTCCTTCCGCGGCGTCAACGGCCAGGATGGGCGCGACGCGCGCACCCTGCTGCTGCTGTGGTTCTGGACCATCTTGGCGGCACTGTGCGTCAGCAGCGTTTTCGGCGTCCGCTATCTGGTGCCGCTGCTGGTGCCCGCGGGACTTTTTGCCGGCTACGCTCTTCACCGCCTCATAGAGCCGCGCCTGTATCCCCGTGTTCAGCACGCCATCTGCGGCCTTTTTGGCCTAGGCACGCTGGTCTCGCTGGCGCTGCCGCCGCGCCCACCGAAAGAACCGACTGAATTAATTTCTTTCTACCGCTGCGTCAACGCGGTCCTGAAACCCGCCGACACGATCACGCTGTACCGCGAGCGGCAGTACGTCTTTAACCAGGGCCTGGTTTTTTACAGTTCCCGCCCGCTGGACAAACAGATCCTTTCCCTGAACGAGTCCCCGGCCCTTCCGGCGCCTGGCGGCCGCATGTTCCTGGTGACCTCTCCGGCCGACGCGGATACCGTGCTCAAGACGTTGCCGCCTGGCCGCGCGGAACTTTTCGCTGCCGGTTCCGCCTGGAAGTTGTTCCGTTTGAAGGATTGACCCCCGACCGCGCCGGAAGATTAACGCTCACCCACTGATTGCGGGGCGCCCGCCCGGCGGCGAGGCGCGCAAAAAAGCGAAAACGCGCCGGTTTTTTTTGATATCATAAACAAAACGCGCGCCGGGAGGGGGAAAAGCCGGGGAAACCGGCGCTAATCGCTCATGTCCATTATAATCTGGAACGCCAAGTCAGGGGACGGCATTGGTTTTTCTGGCCGCGGGCCGGGCAGCGGGGCCGCGCTCTCCGCGGAACCTGCTCCCGCGCGCCCCGAACCTGCGGGCATCCGGAGCCGGAACGCCCTGGCGCGCCGGTTCCTTTGCCTGCCGGTTGCCGCGGTCGGCTTGTGCTGCCTGTTCTCCGGAGTCGGGGCCCAATCCGTAGAATATCTCTCCGGGAAGCCCGGGCAGTTCGTCCTCAAGAACAACCTGGACAGGCGGCCGGGCCTCGATTATGCCGCACTGCTCAAAACGGCGACAACGGTGACCGACTGGTTCCGCCGCAACCATCCAATGATCCGGTCGCCCAGGGGGTTCGACGCCGACGTCAGCCTGTTCGGGAATTTGCCCCAGGCGGACGAATCGGCAATGTACGGGGAACAGTTCAGGGTGGGCTTCTCGTTCCATTACTTCTACAAGGAGAAGGGCGCCGTGAAAACGGCCAACGATTGGCTGGCTCACGACACGGAAATCGCCTTCAATCAGCCCTTCGCCGGCATCTTCGGCGCGCGCCTGGGAGAGGATAGGGGGTTTGAGGAAGGCGACGACCCGGGCCTGAAGCAAGAACTGGAACGGGCGGCCGCGCGCGTTCGGCAGTACTTCACCATCCCGCCGGTAGAAAAGACGCTGGCGCCGGGGGTGACCCTGTACGCGAACGGGACCGTACTGGTTTCCAATCCCGGGCGGCCGCTGCCCTGGACGCAGGTGAGCGTCGGAGAAGCGGCGAAGGCGCTGCTGGACTATTGGAAAGTCAGGAGCGCCAGCCAGGCGTACGCGACGCGCAAGCTCATTGAAGGGCTGCCGGATGAGAAAACGAAGAAGCTCTTCGCCGCTTCTCAGGTTTCGGTGTACGATTCGGTTATGGCCGACTACAAGAATCTGCCGCCCGGAGAGATGGCCCGGCCCGCTTACTACGACCCGCATCACGCGGGCCCGCTGCCCATTAACGGCAAGGGGACAGGGGCTCTCGTGGTGAAGTACAACCCGAAGTGCTGGGACACGACCTGGCCGCGGACGTCGGTGCAGTTCGTGTCCGCGGATTACCGGATTACGCCCGCAGCCGAGCTGGAAGCGTTCAGGGAGCGCAACCGCCGGCTTATAGACTATGTCGGACTCTTCAGAAATGAACTGCCGGCCGTGAAAATGGGCGAGCTCGTTCAGCCCTGATGGCCCCCGGCCGTCCGGAGGAAAATTCCCGGGGGCACTCCGGGGAAAGGTGAAAAGGGCGGGGGACTATGACCGAAAATAAATATGGGATCAACCTTGGAACGGTGCGCTGTCCGGAGTGCGACGAGCCGCTGCCCGCCCTGCGGGTGCCGGACAGCCTGCATCAGCTGATGTGGGGCGGCTGGACCTGCCCTAAATGCGGCTGCCGTATGGACAAGTGGGGCAAGCCCGTTGACATCAAGAGGCCGCATAAACCTTTCGGGGTTTAACAGCGCGCTGATCTTTTTCTCCGTTTTCCTGGCGTCCGCGGCCTCTCCCGCCCTGGGCGGGGACGCCGGTAAGGGCTTTAACCCAGCCCTCGGTGTTCATGGCCATCGCGGTAATTCTACCTTTGAACCCGGCGCCGCCGGCGCTCCGCTCCGCCGAAATTTTAAAAACGTTTCCCGGGGAAGGTGAAAAATGCGGGGAGAACTGCCGATAACCGCTCATGTCCCCTACGGTAAAAACTTGGGCCGCGCTTATGCGCCCGCCCGCTTTTAAAGCCCGAACTTCCTGAACATGTAAACCTTGGGGAAATCTATGGCCAGCGTGAACACCATGGAGAAGCCCAGCACGGCGAGGACCTGGTACAGCGGCAGGGCGGGCATAAAAAGCCCGCTTATCCCCAGCAGCACGAAGGCGGCTATGGTGGCGCCGCTCAGCGCGGCCAGGTCGCGGCCGGGCAGGGACGCCCAGAAATGCCGCCGCTCCCGCACTATCAGCACCCGGAACTGGCTGTTGAAGATCAGGTTGAGCAACACCAGCGCGCGCAGCGGCTCCCAGTCCAGCCGGAACAGGGTTTTACCGGCGAGGATGACGAGCAGGCCCTCGGCTACCAGCAGCAGGCCGGGCAGCAACGCGGACAGCGTGATGTTCTTCACGTTCCACTTGTTGGGGCTGCCGGTGTAATCGGCGTTGTCCGTGGCCAGCGACATCGTAACAAAGTCGTTGGCAAACACCAAAAGCGCCATGCCCAGCAGCGAAAGCACCACGCCGTGCAGCCAGAAGAAGGCCACGGTCAGCAGCCCCACGAATTCTATCACCTTGGTGACCTTGTTGATGACCCAACTCAGCATGCGCTGGTAGGTACGGCGGCTGATCTTTACCGCGTCTATGATCACGCCCAGGCCTGGCTCGGTCAGCACCACGCTGGCGGCCGCCTTGGCCACGTCGGCCGCGCTGCTTACGGCTATGCCCAGTTCCGCCTGTTTCAGCGCCGGCGCGTCGTTGACCCCGTCGCCGGTCATGCCCACCATGTGCCCGCGCGCCTGGAACAGCTTCACTATCTTGTATTTGTCCTCCGGGTAGATCTCGGCGAAGCCGCCGAGCCCGCCGGCGAGCCGCGCCTGTTCGGCGGGCGGCAGCGCCTCGAACTCGGGCAGGCGCCTGATCTCGCCCGGGATGCCGGCCTGCCGCGCTATCTCGCGCGCTATCAGCAGGCTGTCGCCGGTCAGCATCATGGGCCTTATGCCGAGCCTGCGCGCTTCGGCGATCATGGCTTTGGAGTCCGGCCTGAGCGGGTCCGACAGCGGCAGGAAGCCGGCCAGGCGCAGTTCTCCGCCCCCGCCCTCGGTCCTCGCCACCGCGAGCGTGCGGTAGCCCTTGGCGGCGAAGCCCTCCACCGCCGCGGCGGCGGCCGCAGCCACTTCGGGGGCGGTGCCGGGGCACAGGGCCATTACTACCTGCGGCGCGCCCTTTACCACGCGGAAGCGCCCGTCTTTGTCCTGCACCTCGGCTTCGGTCCTTTTGGTGGCCGTGGTAAAAGGCGTGAAAGAGAGCTGCTTGTAGCCGTCCAGGGCGGAACCCAGGCCGCGGGCGTAGTCCAGCACCGCCAGGTCTATCGCGTCCAGGTCCTCTTCGCGGCAGGCCATGGCGCCCAGCGCCGCCACCTGCTCTTTGGTGTAGCCGTTAAAAGGCGCGCTGTCCGCCACGGCCAGCTTGTTCTGCGTTATGGTGCCGGTCTTGTCGAAGCAGATGAGGTCTATGGAGGCCGCGTCCTCTATGGAATCCAGCCGGGTCACCAGCGCCCCCTGGCGGGAAAGCTCCAGGGCGCCCACCGCCTGCACGATGGTGAGCACGGCGGGCAGGGCCACCGGCACCGCGCCCATCAGGAAGATCACCACGAAGGTGAGTATCACCGGCAGCGCCGCATGGGTGAACAGGGCGTAGCCGGAGACCAGCGCCGAGGCGGCCAGCCCCAGGTACATCATGTAGCGCACCACGGCCATCATCACTTCCGCCTGGTGGGAAGCGGGGGCGGCCGTCTTTACCAGCTCCGCGGTGCGGCCGAAATAGGTGCCGGCGCCGGTGTTGACCGCCGCGCAGCGCGCCTCGCCGGCTTTCACTACGGAGCCGGAATAGGCGATATCGCCGGGTTTCAGCTCCGAAGGCAGGGATTCGCCGGTAAGCGCCGAAACGTCGGCGGTGAGGCCGCCGGAGAGCAGCTTGGCGTCGGCTGGCACGATGTCGCCCAGTTTCAGGGCGAGCACGTCGCCCGGCGCCACCTCCCTGGACGGCTTCAGCGTCCAGGCGCCGTCGCGCAGCAGCCTGGCGTTTATGGCCAGTTTCTTCTTCAGCAGCTTTATGGCCGCCCGGGAGCTGCGCTCGTGCGCCTGGCCTATCACCGCGTTAACGGTGAGCAGCGCGAAGATCAGCCACGCTTCGAGGTTATGCTTTAGGAAGAACGAGAGCGCCATGGCCAGCTCCAGCAGCCAGGGCATGGGCCCCCAGTAACGTCCCAGGAACTTCAGCAGCAGGTTCTCGCTTTTCTCGGTGAGCTCGTTGTAGCCGTAGCGGGCCAGGCGGCCGGCGGCTTCGGCGCCGGAGAGCCCCTGCGGGCCGCCGCCCAGCAGCGCGAAGGTCTCCTCGGCCGAAAGCTTCGCGTACTCGGCAGTGTTGCGTATTTTAATATCCATATTATGTTCCTGTTCCTTTAAAGCGGCCGCGTTCCCTCCATTCTACAAAAGGGCGGGGGAATAAACCATGTAACTTCGGAAAACGTGTATGCCGGCCCGCGCGGGCGGCTAAAAACGCCGGGAGTTCAGCAGCAGGAAGAGCCGTCGCCGCAGCCGCAGTCCGGTTCGGTGCCTTTAAGAAAGCCCATTCGTACGGCTTGCGCGCAGCCGACGCCTTTTTTTACGGTGATCGCTTGCGCCGGGCAGTTTTCGGCGCAGGCGCCGCATTCCATGCAGAGGTCCGCGTCGGTAATCGCCGCTTTCCGCCCTTCGATCCTGAACACGGCGTGGGGGCAGACGGCGGCGCACATGCCGCAGCCGATGCATTTGGCGGCGTCCAGCTTAAGGGTGGAGACCCCGCGCAGGTATTCCATCTTCATAGGAGGAACCCCTTTGCCGCCAGCATGGCCAGCCCGGTCGCTAAGGCCAGGGCCTGCGCCGGCATGGCGAGGCGCATCTCTTTCTTCACTCCGGAAAGAGAGGTATAGGTGGAGGCTCCGGTGAAGTCCAGCCCGATGAAAGAGGCTGCCGAGGCGTAAATCAGCGCTCTGGCGGCGAATTGGACCGCGCTTTGTTGCCGGGCCAGGGCTATCAGCGCCGCGACCAGCAGGCCGGCTGCGGCGCCTTTCACGGCGAAACTCCTGCCAGGCAGCCAGGGCAGTAGGGCGGGCACCAGCGCGCCGCCGGCGAACAGGGCCCCGGCGGTATAGGCCGCGTCCGCCCTGAAGCCGAGCAGGTACAGCAGCGCCGCCGCCGGCAGCATATACCTGCCGAAATTAACCAGCTGCACCGGGGCGAGTATCATCCTGTCGCTGAAATCAAACCTCACCCGGCGCATCTCCGGCGTGGCGCGGCCCAGCCGCAGGTATTCCGGCAAGTCCTCCGCCCTGACCGGCCCGTAGACCACGGAGAAGCCGGTGCGGGCTTTTACCTTGTGGGCGCTTACTCCGGGCGCGCCGAGCTGCGGCAGGATGATGTTCCTGTGGCTGACCTTCTTCTCCAATCCTGTTTCGGAGATGACCCGCGCCAACTCCAGTGTGCCGAAGGTGCCTTTGCCGGCGGCGCACCAGACATTTATGCCCTTGGTGTCCAGGACCAGGAGCCAGGCGTTCAGGCCGTTCAGGTTCGTGCGCAGGGCGTCGAAGCTCAGTTTGTAGTTGGCGCTGGCGAAGACCGGGGAGTCGGCGGCGGGGGAGCCCAGGGCGTAAAGGCCGGGTTTTACCCTATAGGCCATGCGGTTTATTCCCCAGCGGGCTTTCCAGACCGCCAGCCTGTCGGCCCGGGTGTAGTCCGATGAAACGGTTTCCACTGCGGAGGGCCGCACCGGGGTCAGCTTCGGGGAGAAAGTTACTTTCAGCGCGTTCTCGCTCATAAAAACCGGTAAGCGGGCGTCGTCGTATTGCCTGTTGTGTGCCGCTCTATATATGCGTATAATAGCATATATGAAGGCGGACGAACGCGATATCAAAACGGTGGTCATGGCGCTAAAGGCCCTGGCCGACGTCAACCGCCTGCGGACTGCCGCGCTGCTGGCCTGGGCCGGGCGCGAGCTCTGCGTCTGCGAACTGGTGGACGCGCTGCGCGAAAGCCAGTACAACGTGTCGCGCTATTTGGGCGCGCTCTGCGCGGCGGGCCTGATCCGCAAGGAGAAGAAGGGCCGTTGGGCCATGTACGCCCTCGCCAGCGGCCGGGGCCCGCTCGCCGGATATATAGGCGGGCTGGGCTGGCCGCGGCCCCGCCGCGGCGTCATCGCCGGTGACATCGCCCGGCTGGAGCACAGGCTTGCGCTGCGGCGCCGCGGCGTATGCGTGATCGGGGGGAATTGCTGAAATTTCAGGGAACGTCGGTGTAGGTGTAAGGGATTAAATATGGAGATAAAAGACGCTGCGGTAGAGAAACTCAAGGCGGTGCTCAAGGAGTCCGGCAAGACCGGCTTCCTGCGCGTATTTGTAACGGAGGGCTGCTGCGGCCCTTCCATAGGCATGGACCTGGTGGAGAAGGCGGAGGCCGGCGACGCGGAGGTCTCCAACAAGGACTTCAAGCTCTACGTGGCCAAGGACGCCGCCACCCTGGTGGAAAAAGCCGTCCTGGACTGCGACGAGCAGGGCGATATCATCATGAAGAACCTGCCCAAACCCGAAGGGAACTGCGGCGACGGCTGCGGCTGCGGCCACTGAGCGGGGCCGCATGACGCGGCTACTGTTCCTCTGCACCGGCAATTCCTGCCGCAGCCAGATGGCCGAGGGCTGGGCCAACGTCCTGCTGGCCGGGAAAGTCAAGGCTTTCTCCGCCGGCACGGCGCCCGGCTCAGAAGTTGACAAGCGCGCCATAAAGGTGATGGCCGAAGCCGGCGTGGACATCTCGCGCGGCAGGCCCAAGAGCGTGGACGAGTTCAGGGATAAGGAGTTTGCCCTCGTGGTCACCGTCTGCGATAACGCCCGCGAGACCTGCCCCGTTTACTGGGGCAAGGGCCGCAAGCTGCACCGCGGTTTCGACGACCCCGGCGCCGTGGTAGGAAAAGGGAAAACTGACGAGGAGGCGCTGCCGGTGTACCGCCGCGTGCGCGACGAAATAAAGGCGTTCGTGCTGGAACTGCCGGACCTGCAGGCGGGCAACTGATGGATGGAATGATAAAGAAACTTTCGTTCCTGGACCGTTATCTCACCATGTGGATATTCCTGGCCATGGGCGCGGGCGTGGCCATCGGCTGGCTTTGGCCGCAAGCCGTGGCTAACTTTAACGCGGCCTCCAGCGTGGGCACTACCTCCATTCCCATAGCCGTCGGCCTGATCCTGATGATGTACCCGCCGCTGGCCAGGGTAAAATACGAGGAGATGCACAGGGCCTTCGCGGATAAGAGGGTGCTGGCGCTCTCGCTGGCGCAGAACTGGCTGGCAGGCCCGGCGCTGATGACCGCGCTGGCCATTCTCTTCCTGCGCGACAAGCCGGAGTACATGGTGGGGCTTATCCTCATCGGTCTCGCCCGCTGCATAGCCATGGTGATAGTCTGGAACGACCTGGCCGGCGGCGATACTGAATATTGCGCGGGGCTGGTGGCTTTTAATTCCCTGTTCCAGGTGCTGTTCTTTCCGGTTTACGCTTATTTCTTCGTCACGCTGGTGCCGCGCTGGCTTGGACTTGAGGGCGCGGTGGTGAATATCACCATGGCCGAAATAGCTGAAAGCGTGTTCATTTATCTTGGTATTCCGTTCATCGCGGGGATAGTCACGCGCTTTGCGCTTCTGGCCGCCAAGGGGAAAGAATGGTATTCAAAATTCACCCGCGTATTAAGCCCGCTCACGCTTATAGCCCTGCTGTTCACTATCGTAGTGATGTTCTCTATAAAGGGCGCGAACATAGTGCAGGTGCCGCTGGACGTGGCGCGCATAGCCGTCCCGCTGCTGTTTTACTTCGCGGTTATGTTCTTCGCCTCGTTCTGGATGAGCAAAAAAGCTGGCGCCAGCTATCCGCAATCCGCCACGCTGTCTTTTACCGCCGCTTCCAATAACTTCGAGCTGGCCATAGCCGTGGCGGTGGCCACGTTCGGCATCGGCAGCGGAGAGGCTTTCGCCGCGGTCATAGGCCCGCTGGTGGAGGTGCCTGTGCTCATCGGCCTGGTGAACGTCTCGCTTTGGATAGGCAGACGCTGGTACGGCGCCCCGGCGGCGCAATAGGGCCCCTACTTAACAACCCCCTGGCTTAATCTGCCGCCGGGCAGCAGAATCTGGTATGCCCCGTCCAGTTTAATCTGAAACATTTTTCGCCTGGTTATGTCGACAGATCCCAGCATCTTCCGGTTCTGCTTCCCATTCTTTAAAGTAACATCCGCTTTCTCAACACGGCTTTTACAGTTTTGCGGTGAATGAACGCGGCCGCCTATGCTTGACGATTGTATGGAGGTGCCCCCGGCAAAAACGGGTCTTGCAATGCGGGCCGCTATTATTGTGAAATAGCCTATGCCAGCAAGTTCAAACTGATAAGGGGAGAACATGAAAACGTTCACGAAAAGATCGCTTGTCGCCGTACTTCTGCCGGCCCTCTTATTCGCCGGCTGCGCTCGCAGGAACGAATCCACGGTGGGGACTCCGGCCAACCCGCTCACCATAGTGGTTTCCCCGGCGCATGCCCCGAAGGACGCCGCCGCGCTGGACGCCATCAAGAAGCAGCTGGAGTCCTCCACCGGCATGACCGTAGTTATAACCCAGGCCGCCACCCCGGCTGATACCATAAAGGCCTTTGACGCCGGCAGGACTGACATCGGCCTGGTGACGCTGGAGGAATACCTGGTGGCCAGGGAGGAATACGGAGTTCATGCAACGCTTCAGGCGCTGCGCGAGAACGGCCTTTCCGATTACCAGGGTGTCATCCTGACGAAGTCAAAGGGCGGGCCAGTTTCGGTGGGCGAGCTGGCCGGGAAGAAGGTGGGATTCGTGGGACCTTACTCGGTCAGCGGGTTCACTCTGCCGGTTTCCTATCTCAACAAGGCCGGCGTGAAGGTGCAGCCCGTATTCGCCGCTAGCCACGAGGAAGTGCTGAAACTGCTGGTGGACGGCAAGGTGGATGCCGTCGCCACCTATGCCAGACAAGTCAAGCGCGCGCCCGGCCTGAAAGTGCTGGCCTACACCGGCACCGTGCCTAACGAGCCGCTGATAACCAGGGACGGGCTTACGCCGGAAAAAATCGAGGCCATCAAGAACGCCTTCACCGGGCTGGCCTCATCCCCTGAGGGCGCTAAGGCCCTCTCCGCAGTGGCCGACATAACCGGCTTCAAGCCGGTGGACAGCGAGGTCTACAGGCCTATCCACGACCTGCTCCGCTCGGAAGGCAAGTCGGTTTACGACATGGTCCCGGACGGCTGGGACATATATCACCTGAACCAGCCCTTCATGCCCGAGCGCTGAGAGCGCCGGCCGCCGCAAATAAAAACCGCGGGACAGCCCCGCGGTTTTTATTTGCCCGGCTGACCAGGTCAGATCTCGTCCTCGATCAAAGGCTGGTGGTTCTCCAGAACGCCGTCGGCCGGAACAGGCTTCTTGAGCGGCGTTTCGTTCCACAGGCGTATCATCAGCAGGGCACCCATCAGCGAGAACGGCATTATCATCCAGGTCCAGGAGCCCCAGCCCCACTTGTCCAGGAAGTGGCCCATCAGGAAGCCGGTGAGGCCGCTGGCCAGGTACTGCACGCCGTCCAGCAGGCCCGCCACGGTGGAGGCGGCGCGCGTGCCGCCGAAGTCCATAGAGGCGGTGCCGGAGAGCATGCCGTGTACGCCAAAGATCCACATACAGCAGACGCCTATCATGTAGGAGGCCACCAGCGGGCTGTGGGTATGGCCGAGCATGAAAAGCGCTATGATTTGGCCGATATAGAAGATGAACGCCACCGGCGGCCGGCGCGACTGGAACCAGTTGTCCGACATATAGCCGCACAGCAGGCCGCCGATGATGCCTCCTACCGTGGTGCCGGCGGTGGCTATGTCGAAGAGGCGCGTGCCGTAACTTATCTTGTGCACCTCTATCAAGAAGGGGACAAACCAGAGCATCAGTCCCTGGCGCACGAAGCCCGTGCAGAACTCGGCCACTATCAGCGTCACGATGACCGGGTTGGAGTAGACGCGCGTCATCAGCTCGGCGAACTTTAGCGGCTCCTCGTGCTTTTCGTGGGCCGTGGCGTCGCCGGTGTGGAAGTCCTCGAACCCCGCCTGGCTGGGCCTGTCCTTGACAATGAAAATGTCGACGAGGAACATCAGTATTATGGCCGCAGACGGGACCAGGAACACGTAGTACCAGGGGAAGTTAGCGAGTATCCAGCCGCCCACCGTCATAGCCAGGAAGTAGCCGCAGGAGATCATGATGCCGAAGACGCCGCCGAAGATGCCGCGCTCGCGCACGTGGAACCAGGGCGCGTTGACTTTTACTATCGAGAGCGCGCCGAAGGACTGGAAGTACTGGTTGACCGCGTAGAGCAACGACATCCCGACGATAATCTTGGTCTGCCAGCCGTTCAGGAACAGCAGGCCTATTATCAGGTTCAGGGCGGCGGCGCCAACCGCGCCTATCAGGATGGCCTTCTTGCCTCCTATCCTGTCGGCCAGCGGGCCGGTGAAGATGACGGAGAGCGCGTAGGTCCAGAAGCCCGCCGTGGCTATCATGCCGAACTCACCCTTGGTCAGGTCGAACATGTCCATCATCTTCTTGGAGGCCACGTTCAGGTTGTAGCGGCCCATGTAGAAGGTGGCGTAGGTGAGGCCCAGCGGGAACCAGTTCATAAAACGGCGGCGGCGGTATTCTGCCGTATGTTTGGGGGCTTCTGACATTTTCAGCTCCTGTCGGTTTAGGGTAAGAGAGGTACCAACTGAATTATATAAATTAGGGAAGGCGGAGGGCTTGTAAATTCCGCGTAAAGGCGAAAAAAACCCGCGCCTTGCGGGCGCGGGTTTTTTTGACTGCCGTCAGACCGTCGGGCTCAAAACTTGTAGCCCACGTTGATGGCCGGCACCTGCGCGTTGCATTTGTAGGTGCCGTCCAGGGAGGGGGTCGTGTTCCCGGAGATCTTCCTGTTCACGAAGAACACGTAAGCGTAGGAAGCGTCCACAACGATGTTGTCCTTGGTCCAGCCGGCGCCCACGGAGAAGGCCACGCGGTCGGAGTCGGGGATGATCGTGTCGAAGTTCTTGTCCTTGACCGGGTTGAAGTCGTAGAAGGCTCCGGCGCGGAAGCTCCAGGCGTCGGAGTACTTGTACTCGGTGCCGGCGCGCAGGGCCCAGACGCTTTGCCAGTCCTTGTTCTTGATGCTGGTGTCGCTTATCGGGTAATGGATGCCGTAGGTGCCGAAGTAAAAGGCGTCGAGGGCGGTGGTCATGTCCGTTATGGTCTTGGACTTCACGGCCAGGGCATGGTAGGTGGCCCAGTCGGTATAGTCCGCGGTGGCGGAGACCTTCCACTTCTGGTCTACCTTATAGGCCGCGCCGACCTGCAGTGTGTCGGGCAGCGTTATCTTGGTGGTGGCGGAGTTGGAGTCGCCGGGCACATAGGCCATGGCCGTGGCGGTGCCGTCCACGTCTATCTTCACCGGGCTGCGGTAATTGGCGCCGAAGTTCCACTTGTCGTTGAGCTTGTAGAACGCGGCCGCGTTGTAGCCCCAGCCGTGGCCGTCGCCGTTGAGACGGAGCGCCGAGTTGTAAAGCTTGGCCTCCAGGTACATATAGTCCGCGCCGGCGGCCACGGACAGCTTGTCGTTCACCTTGTAGGCGGCGTTGAGGTTGTAGTTGAAGTCCTCGATGTCGGAATAGGTGGCAACGCCGGCCGTAGCCGAGTTGTACTTCCAGTCCGTAGACAGGCCGAACGGGGCGTTGAAGCCGAAGCCGAGGGCCCATTTCTCGTTGAGCCTGTGCGTAGCGTAGAAATAAGGAGGAACGTGCATCACCCTGGCGATCTTGTCCGAGCCGCCGGCGTACTCGTGCTTCATCCGGGGGTAGACCATCGCCGAGCCCAGGGAGAGGTTGGTTTTCTCCAGGTCGGTCATCGCGGCGGGGTTGTACCAGACGGCGGACGGGTTGTCGGCCACGGCTACGAAAGAGTCGCCCATGGCGGTAGCCTTGGCGTCCTGCTCGGCCAGGCGGAATCCGGCCGCATTGGCGCCGACGGCCATGCCTATCACGGCGGCCGCGGCTAATGCTGATATTTTCATCAATTCCTCCTAACGGTATTTAGAAACCTTCCGCCAATTATACAAAACCCAGGCCCTCCGTTAATGAAGCCGAAGGGAGAGGCCCCTATTGGAGAACCCAGAATTTCACGGTCCTGTCGTTGGAGGCGGAGGCTATGTACCTGCCGTCTGGGGAGACACCCACGGAATAGATCTCGTCGGTATGCCCTTCCAGGGTGCGCAGACAGGTCCCCGTGAGCGGGTCCCAGACCTTTACGGCGGTGCCTCCGGTCACGGCGTATTTGCCGTCCGGGGTGAAGGCCACGCAGTTTATCCAGTCCGTGTCCTTTATAGAACCCAGTTCTTCGAGCCGCTCCGTATCCCAGATTTCTAGGCGCTTCTCCATGCCGGTGGCGGCGGCCAGCAGCTTGCCGTTCGGGGAGAAGGCCAGGCAGCGGACGCCGTAGAGATAGTCGCCGTTGTCCTTGAGCAGGGCTTTCGCCCTGTCCAGGAGCCGCAGTTCCGCCCCGCCCAGCGCCAGTCGCCCTTCCGGGGAGAGCGCCAGGGCCTTTATGTCGCCTATGCCCGGCTCCAGGGCGTCTTTCAGCGAGCAGTCCGCCGGATCCAGGACGTGTACCGAGCCGTCGTCCGAGGCCGAATACAGCAGTTTTGCGTCCGGGGAGAAGGCGAGGCAGTTGACCGGCCCGGAATGCTTTTCCGTTTTGCCCAGAAGCGCGCAGTTAGAGGTCTTCCAGATCTTCACGGTCCTGTCCCAGGAGCCGGTGGCGAAAATATCCCCGTCCGGGTCGAAAGCCACGGCGCGCACGTCGCCGGCGTGGGCCTCTATGGTCTGTATCTCTATCCCGTCCGGGACGCCCCAGAGTTTTACGGCGTTGTCCTTTCCCGCTGTGGCCAGGAATTTTCCGGAGGGGGAGAACGCCAACGCCAGCACTCCGTCCGTGTGCCCTACCAGAGTCTTTATCAAAGCCGTCTGTTGCATTTTCCCCCCCGGTTGACGCGAAAACAATAATCTATATAATTTCCGCTCCGAATGCAAAGAAGGGGAGGGGCCTTGCGCGGCGCCTTATCCCGTGGTATACATATTAAGAAAAGGATCCAGGACGGGAGAAGATTATGAGACCTATGCCAGCGCTGATAATTTCCGGTTCACTGCTCCTGGCGCCGTTGGCGGCGCTTCTAGCGCAGCAGGACGACGCGTTCAAGCCGGCTCTGGCCGCCGGCGCCGCTGCCGTCGCCTCTCCGGCCTCCGGAGACCCCAGGACGCAAGGGCAGGCCGTTCCGGACGTGGACCTTTTCAGCTGTTTCGGCTATCCTTCCGCCCCCGAGGCGGTTCAGCTGCCGGAAGAGAGGGGCGTCAAGGGACCGGCGGACGTGGTCTTTTCCCTGAAACTGGACACGATAAAGAACGCCTACCTCAGGCCTTCGCTGGGCTTCGTCACCGGCAGCGGGACCAGGGTTTACGTCAGCGGCACCAAGGCCACCAACTGCCCCGACGGCGGGACCTCCTGCAAGGACAGCGACAAGTTCTTCCTGGTGCTGACCACCGCGCGCGGAGACAGTTATTTCATCAGGGCTATGGATATTGTCAATTGGGGCATCTTCATGAGCGGCTCGCGCACGGTGACCATCGACGGAGAAAACTACGTGGCCAAGGTTTACGCGAACGCCTCCGCTCCGGCCGACAGCCGGCTGGAGATAAAAGGGCCGCGCGGCGTCGCTCTCAGCGCCACGCTCAAGCAGATCGGAGACGCCGTGGCCGCCAAGGGCGTCGACGTCAGGCTTGGCAGCGCCTACAAGTTGGCCTATGGCAACGAGATAGTGCAGGGTCCGCGGGGGGGTAGTTTCACTTCCAAGATGCTGGTGTTGCTCATTCCCTACCCCGTGGTGGACGCCTCCACTTACTACATATTCGGCGCTTCTGAGATAAAGCCCTCCGGTACCGCCTTCCCGTCCTTCCACGCGGGCTACGGGTTTAAACTGGATAAGGGCGTGCTCGCCATCTACAAGCTGTAGGTTCCCCGCGCAGCGCGGGAGGCCGGGCGCGGGCCCGGCCTTTTTGCGCGAGAGCAGCAAAACCAGGGCCTTTGGGGCGGGGAACTTTATATAATCAAGGGACTGGTGCGCGACGTAAAAAAGGAAAAATGGGATTCGCGGAAGATATAAGGACGGTTTTCAGCAAGGACCCCGCCGCCAGGAGCGTGCTGGAGGTCCTGACCTGCTACCCGGGTCTGCACGCCGTCTGGCTTTACAGGCCGGCCCACTGGCTCTGGACGCACGGCCTCTTTTTCCCAGCGCGCCTGCTTTCCCATTTAGCGCGCTTTCTCACCGGCGTGGAGATACACCCGGGGGCGAAGATAGGCCGGCGCTTCTTCATAGACCACGGCATGGGCGTGGTGATAGGCGAGACGGCCGAGATAGGCGACGACGCGCTGCTCTACCAGGGCGTTGTGCTCGGCGGCGTGTCCCTGGAGCACAGGAAACGCCATCCTACGCTTGGCAACGGCGTGGTGGTGGGCGCCGGCGCGGCGGTGTTGGGCGCCATCAGGATCGGAGACCGCTCCAGAATAGGCGCGGGCTCGGTGGTCCTTCAGGACGTGCCGCCAGATACCACGGTGTTCGGAGTGCCGGCCCACGGCGGGCGCGGCGGCGCCGGCGGCGCGCAGCTGGACCACAACAAGCTGCCGGACTACTGCTCCCAGGAGATGAGGCGCGTGCAGCAGGAGCTCGACGAGCTGCGCCGCGAACTGGAGGACCGAAGATGAATTACGCTCCGGATATGAGCGCCCTGGTCGGCCGCACCCCGCTGGTAAGGCTGAACCGCTTCGCCACGCCTCCGGGAGGGCTGTTGCTGGCCAAGCTCGAGTTCTTCAACCCGTCCTACAGCGTTAAGGACAGGACCGCCCTGGGCATGGTATCCGACGCGGAGGCGCGCGGCCTGCTTAAGCCGGGCTCGGTGGTGGTGGAGCCTACCAGCGGCAACACCGGCATTGGCCTGGCCTGGCTTTGCGCCATCAGGGGCTACAGGCTGGTCCTGACCATGCCGGAGACCATGAGCCTGGAGCGCCGCCGGATACTTCACGCTTTCGGCACGCGGCTCGTCCTTACCCCGGGGGCCGCCGGCATGGCCGGCGCCATCGCCGAGGCGGAGAAGATACTTTCCTCTACGCCCGGAGCTTTCATGCCGCGCCAGTTCTCAAATCCGGCAAACCCAGCGATCCACGAGCGTACTACCGGCGAGGAGGTCTGGAAGGACACCGATGGGAAGGTGGATGTGCTCGTGGCGGGCGTAGGTACCGGCGGCACGCTCACTGGCATAGCCCGCTGCCTGAAGAAGCGCAAGCCCTCGGTCAGGATAGTGGCCGTGGAGCCGGCCGCCTCGCCGGTGCTCTCCGGAGGCGCCCCTGGCCCCCACCGTATACAGGGCATAGGCGCCAATTTTCTGCCCGAGAATCTGGACCTCGCTCTCGTGGACGAGGTCTTCACGGTGAGCGACGAGGCCGCCGGAGTGGCCGCCCGCCGTCTTATGAAGGAGGAGGGCGTGCTGGCCGGCATCTCCTCAGGCGCGGCCGTGCACGCCGCGGCCGCCGTGGCCGCCAGGCCGGATTCGGCCGGCAAGGTTGTAGTTGCGGTGCTGCCGGACACCGGCGAGCGCTACCTGAGCACCTGGCTTTTCGAGGACCTGCCTCCGCAGGGCGTTTCCGCAGCATGAAACTGGCCACGCTCTGCTACGTCCGCAGGAACGGCCGGACGCTTATGCTGCACCGCGTCAACAAGAAGAAGGACGACGTGCACGAGGGCAAATGGAACGGCCTCGGCGGCAAGTTCGAGCCGGGGGAAAGCCCGGAAGACTGCGTCAAGCGCGAGATCAGGGAGGAGTCAGGCCTGACCATCGCGGCCCCGGCCCTCAAGGGCGTGCTGACGTTCCCCGATTTCGCGCACGGAGAGGACTGGTACGTCTTTGTCTTTACCGCCTCCGAATTCTCGGGGAAACTGTCCGATTCCCCGGAGGGGGAACTGAAATGGGTCCCGGACCGGGACCTGCTGGGACTGAACCTCTGGGAGGGGGACAGGGTCTTCCTGCCGCTGCTGAAGAGACGCGGCCACTTCTCCGGCAAGTTCCACTACAGGAACGGCCGGCTGGTGCGCTGGTCAGTGGAAAAATACTGATATGAAGAAAGGACTGCTGCTGGGCCTGATGAGCGGTACTTCGGCCGACGGGCTTTCCATGGCCCTGTGCCGGCGCGGCTGGCGTAAACTCGAGGTTCTCAAGTTCGCTAACTACCTTTACTCCGCCGCGCTGCAGACCCGCATCATAGCCGCCAAGGGACTCAGGGCCCCAGAGCTCTCGGCGCTCAGTTTCGAGCTGGGTCGGCTCTGGGCGGGAATGGCGCGCCGTTTCTGCCGCGCCAATCGCGTGCCCTACCGCGACATCAAGGTAATAGGCTCTCACGGCCAGACCGTCTGGCACGCGCCCGGAGTTAACGGCCATACCCTCCAGATAGGCGAGGCGGCTTTCCTTGCCGAAGAAACCGGCCGCCCGGTGGTCTGCGACTTCCGACCGGCAGACATGGCCGCCGGCGGAGAAGGCGCGCCTCTGATCCCGTTTATGGACGATTTTCTATTCGGCGTAGGCGCCCCGGCGGCGCTGCAGAACATAGGCGGCATCGGCAACATCTCCTTCACCGGGAAGGGCGTAAGGACATTCGGTTTCGACACCGGGCCCGGCAACTCGCTGATGGACACCGCCATAGCGGAACTATCCGGAGGAGAGTTCCAGTACGACAGGGACGGCGCCTGGGCGGCCGCGGGGGTGCCGGACGTCAAAAAGGTATACTCGCTGCTGAAGGCCCCGTTCTTCCGCCGCAGACCGCCCAAATCGCTCGACCGCAGCGAGTACACTCTGGCCTTCATAAAAAGGAACTTCGGCGGGCTTTTCAACGCGCGCCGCTCGCGCGATCTGCTGGCCACACTTAACTTCTTCACGGCCGCCTCCATCTCTTTGGCTTTCCGGCGCTTCGCCCCGCGCGGCACGCGGGAGCTGATAGTCAGCGGCGGCGGGGCGCTGAATCCGGCGCTGATGGATAATCTCGCCGCGCTGCTGCTTCCCTCCGGGGTCCGCGTGCGCTCCATCGCCGAGCTCGGCATCCACCCGTTGGCCAAGGAGCCGGCCTGTTTCGCGCTGCTGGCCGACCTGGCCCTGCAGGGCAGGCCCAACAGTTGTCCCTCCGCCACCGGGGCGCGGGGCCCGCGCGTGCTGGGCAAACTGATCCGCCGATGATATGACCGCCGGCTCCGGGCAGGGCACGTTCTCGTTGATGCTGCGGGCCTTCAAGTACCGCAACTACCGCCTTTTCTTCGGCGGCCAAGGCGTTTCGCTGATAGGCACTTGGATGCAGCGCATCGCGCTGAGCTGGCTGGTCTACCGGCTGACCGGCTCGGCGATGCTGCTTGGCGTGGTCGGTTTCTCCGGCCAGATCCCCATTTTTCTGCTGGCTCCGTTCTCCGGCGTGCTGGCCGACCGCGTCGACCGCCACCGCATACTGGTGGTGACGCAGACGCTTTTTATGCTGCAGGCCTTCACTATGTCGTACCTCGTGCTCTCGCACAGGATACAGATCTGGGAGATCATAGCGATAAGCGTCTTCATCGGCCTGGTCAACGCTTTTGACATTCCTGCGCGCCAGTCGTTCGTGATAGATATGGTCACGCACAAGGAGGACCTTGGCAACGCTATAGCGCTAAATTCCTCGATGTTCAACTCCGCCCGGCTGATAGGCCCGTCGGTGGCCGGCATCGTGATAGGGATCACCGGCGAGGGCGTCTGCTTCCTGATGGACGCCGTCAGTTACCTTGCCGTCATCGCTGCCCTGTTGGCGATGGACCCGATAGCCCCCGGGCCCAAGCGGCAGGAGGAAGCGGTGTTCACGCGTCTCAGGGAGGGCTTCGGCTACACGTTCGGCTTCGCCCCCATAAAATTCGTCATCCTGCTGCTGGCCCTGACCAGCCTGACAGGCATGTCTTACACCGTGCTGATGCCGGTCTTCGTAAAGGAAACGCTGCGCAGCGGGGCCGGGACCATGGGCTTCCTGATGGCCTTCTCCGGGGCCGGGGCGCTGGTGGCAGCGGTCACGCTGGCCTCCCGCAGGAACGCGGCAGGCCTGGAAAAGCGCATCCCGCTGGCCGGCGTCATCTCCGGCTCCGGGCTTATCCTCCTCTCGCTTTCCCGCACCTTCCCTGCCGCCGCGGCCTTCATCGCTCTAGCCAGTTTCGGTATGATCACGCAGATGGCCTCCTCGAACACCATCATTCAGACCTTGGTGGACGACGACAAGCGCGGCCGCGTTATGTCGATCTACACGATGGCCTTCCTCGGCATGGCGCCGTTCGGCAGTTTCCTGGCAGGGTGGGCGGCCAGCCGTATCGGGGTGGAATACACTATAATGCTAAGCGGCGCGATGTCGCTGGCCGGAGCGGTCCTGTTCTCCGCCAGGCTGGGGGAAATACGGGAAAAGGCCAGGCCCGTCTACCAGCGCCTCGGAATAGTACCGGAGGTGGCCGCCGGCGTTGAGATCGCTTCCGAGCTGACCGCCCCGCCGGAGGACTAGCCTGACGGGGCGGCCCGCCGCGAAAGTTTTGTAGAATTTCCTGACATGCACAGACGCGAACGAATGCGCCTTTCAGGCGATATCGACGCTATCCTCAAGAAGGTCTCTCGCACCCTTTATCTGAGCGTGGCCGTTCTGCCGGAGCCGGTGCGCAGCAGCATGGGGCTTGGCTACCTGCTCTGCCGCGCTCTGGACACCGCGGTAGACACCCCAGGAATTTCCGCCGGGCATAAACTTAAACTGCTTTCCTTAGCCAGGGATCTGGGAAAGGAGAGTTCCCGCGGGGAACTGCTCTCCGGCCTGCGCGCGCTTTCCTCTCAGCCTGCGCCGAAAGGGGAACGGGAACTGCTGGCCAGGTTCGGCGACGTGCTGGCCATGTTTGCCGCGCTGCCTGAACCGGAGCGGCCGGCCTTCACCGACCTGGTGTCCGGTGTGGCCTCCGGCATGGAGATGGACGTAGTCTCGTTCCCCGGAGGCAGGCCGTCGGCCTTTCCTGCCGCGGCCGACCTTGAGCGCTACTGCGGCCTCATCGGCGGGGAGCCCGGCAGGTTCTGGGCGCGTCTCTACCGCGAGGCTATCAGGAGCTCCAACCGCCGTTGGGGCAATCTGCCGTCCGAGGCGGACGCGGCCATGATAGGCGCCGCCCTGCAGATTACCAATATCCTGAAGGACATGTCTTATGACCTGAGCATAGGGCGCTGTTATATCCCGCAGGAGGACCTGGATACACAGAACCTTCGCCCTGCGGACCTGCTGGACCCGGCCAGAATGGAACGTCTGCGCGAGATATCAGTGAAGTGGATCTACTGGGCGCTGGACCGCCTGGACCTGTGCGAGAGTTTCGTCTCCTCCATCCCGAAGACCGAGCTGTCTCTGCGGGCGGCGGTAATCTGGCCGGTGTACTGGGCCATGGACACGCTGGCGGAGGTCGTACTGGCCAACCTGCTGGACCCTGAGGCCAGGCCCAAGGTTAAGCGCCGCCGCATCTACTTTACTCTCGCCGCCACGCCGCCGCTGCTGTTGAGCAATACGGCTTTTGCGCGCGGCTACCGTTTCCGGCGGGAAACGTTGATAAGCTCGCTGACCGGCGGGAATTTCGAAGGCCGCGCGCTGTAACTTTTTCAGTCGGAGGGATAAAAAAGCCCCGGCGTGCCGGGGCTTTTTTTGTAGGGGACGCGGGTCAGTCGCCGTAATCCTGCCGGTACTTACGGTACTTGTAGGCGAACTTGGCCTGCTTGCCGGCGGGAAGAGGCTCGTCGCTCCATTCGAACTCTCTGTCGGCTATCCTGACGGCGTTTCCGGCCTCCGCGCCCGCCTTCTTCAGGGCTTTATCCAGGCCTATAGCCCTGAGGATCCTCCTGAGCCTGTCCCAGGAGTCCGGCTGCGAGAAGTTGGTCATCGCTATAAGCTTCTCTATCTTGGCCCCGCTGACTACGAATGCGCCGGTGTGGTCCTTGGCCACCCGGAAGCCTTCCTCCGGCCTGCGGAAAACCGCCGCCCCTTCGGAGGCTTGGTAGAGGTCCTTCTCCTTTATGGAAGGGAGCAGTTTTATGATTTTGTCCAGCAGCTTGACGAGGCCCTTGCCCGTGGCGGCCGAGATCAGGAAAACCTCGCGCCCCTTGAATTTCTTTTGTAGCAACGCCTGCACTTCGGCCGCTCCGGGCAGGTCAGACTTGTTGACGGCCAGCAATGCGGTCTTCCTGGCCAGCAGCGGGTGGAACTGTTTGAGTTCCTTCTCTATCACGCGCACGGCCTTTTCGGGTTTCAGCCCGCCGAAGCCGGCCGGGTCCACCAGGTGTACCAGCAGCTTGGTGCGCAGCACGTGCTTAAGGAACAGGTCCCCCAGCCCCTTGCCCTCGTGCGCGCCCTCAATCAGGCCGGGAATGTCGGCCGCGGCGAAACTTTTCCCCTTGTGGGCCACCATGCCGATGTTGGGGTTCAGGGTGGTGAAGGGATAGTCCGCTATCTTCGGCCTCGCCGCCGATACGGCCGAGAGGAAAGTGGACTTGCCTGCGTTGGGAAATCCGACCAGCCCAACGTCGGCCAGCACGCTGAGTTCAAGCCAGGCCTCGTACTCGTCTCCCGGTTCTCCGTTCTCGGAAATCTTCGGAGCCGTGTTGAACCTGGTCTTGAAGGCGGTGTTGCCGCGCCCTCCGCGGCCGCCCTTTGCCGCCAGGAAGCGCTGGCCGTCCTCTTTCAGGTCCGCAAGCGCCGCGCCGTCGCGTTTTATGACCGTGCCGAGGGGGACGTAAAGGGTCTTATCCTCGCCGTCGGCGCCGTCCCGGCGGTTGCCGCCTCCGGGGGAACCGTCGCCTGCGGTGATGTGGGGATGGAAGGCTATCTCGCGCAGCGTCGTGATGTTGGACGACGCCACGAACCAGACGCTGCCTCCCCTGCCGCCGTGCCCGCCGTCCGGGCCTCCGTACGGGATGTACTTCTCCCTGCGGAAGGAGGACGAGCCGTTGCCGCCCTTTCCCGCCTTTAGAAAGATGTGCGCCGTATCTATGAAAGCCGCTTCTCTGTTTGCCATGTTATAATAAAAAACCTCCCGAACGCCGCGCGCCCGGGAGGTCTTTCCCTTTGGAAGATTACTTCGCGGGGGGGTAAACGCTGATCTGCTTCTTGCCGCGTTTGGCCCACTCAAACTTTACCGTGCCGGAGACGATCGCGAACAGCGTGTCGTCTGACGCCCGCCTGACATTGGCGCCCGGCAGGAACTTGGTGCCGCGCTGGCGGACCAGTATTTCTCCCGCGTTGACCGTCTGCATGCCGTAGCGTTTTACGCCAAGGCGCTGGCCGGGGCTGTTACGGCCGTTGCTGGTTGAACCTTGTCCTTTGGTATGCGCCATAGTATCCTCTGTTGTTTAATGCCGCGGGGCGGCGGGGCCAAAAACTTAAGACAGTTGAATGTCCTTCACTTCTATCTCGGTGAGTTCCTGGCGGTGGCCCGAAGCCTTTTCGTAGGCTTTCTTGGTTTTCTTATGGTAAACTATTATTTTTGGGCCTTTGAGATGCCGGATGATCCGGGCGGTAACCTTGGCAGCGGGAGACTTGGCGACCGAGGCGCTCTTTTCGTCCTGCGAGGCAGACCACAGCGCCTTGAAGGTCACTTCCGCGCCTTCCTGAGCCGTGAGCTTTTCAACCTGCAGGATCTCGCCCGGGACTACCCAGTACTGCTTGCCGCCTGTTTCAATGATAGCGTACATAGTGGATATATGTTAGCAAAAAATACGTGGGCAGGCAATAAAAAACTGCCGCGCCCCTCGTTTTACTCCCTCCGGCGGTAGACGCGCAGTCCGGCGACGCGGAACATTACGGAAAGGGCGAAGTTAAGGAGAAGGATAGAAGCGGTTTACCATCCGGGGAAGGGACTACCGTTTACGATAATTAAAGTTTCCCTAAAACCGGGCAAAAGAGACGTCCTTTTGCTTTGGCCAGGGCATAATTAATAGAATAACCCGAGATAGTGACGGAGGCTAGTTGATGATAGACTATATTTTGGACCCTTTCGTCCAGCCGGTGCTGGACCTTTGGCAAAGATTATCCGCCTACCTGCCACGTTTCGTGGCCGCCTTCGCCTTCGTCCTGTTCGGCCTCTTCGCGGCGCGCATAGTAAGTTCGCTGCTGGAGCAGTTTCTGCGCAGGATGAAGCTGGACAGCTATACCAGCCGCGTCGGGATCAACGAGGTCTGCATACGGCTTGGCTTCGGCAAGTCGGTGGCGCACGTGCTCTCCTTTATCGTTTACTGGGGGCTGCTGCTGGTCTTCCTGGTGACGGCGGCCGATATCCTCAACCTGCACGCCATTTCGCAGATCATGAACGCTTTTATCCTGGGCTTCCTGCCTAAACTGGCGGCCGCGATCTTCATCGGCTTCGGCGGGCTGATGTTCGCGCGGTTCATGGCCGACGTGGTCCTGAGCGCCGCCACGGCCAATAACCTCAAGGGCGGCGGTTCCCTTTCCAAGATCGTCAACTTCGTCATCATCGTCTTCACGCTGATAGTCGCCATAGAGCAGCTCGGCATAGAGATGAAGATGATACGCAGCGGCGTAAATATATTGTTCGCCTCTATGGGCCTGGCCTTCGCTATAGCCGTAGGCCTGGGGGCAAAAGACCTGGCTCACGACGTAATAAAAGGCATGTTTACCGAGAGCAGGGACGAAAAAAAGTAGCCTCGTACGGCCTCTCCAGGAAGCCCCGGCGCGCCGGGGCTTTTTTGTGTGAGAGCGCGGCCTTCCCGGCTGGCGCAACTGTTTTTGTCCTTAAAAAGCGCTAAAATATATCCGGAAACCGCTATGACTCCTGGCCTTTCAAGGAATTATTTATGCTCAACAAGATGATCGTCGGGATGCTGCCTTACATGCCTAAGAGTTCCGTCTGGCTTTTCTCAAAACGCTATGTCGCCGGAGAGACCGTGGACGACGCGGTCAGGGCCTGCCGTGAGTTGAACGCCGGCGGCATAAAGATTACGCTGGACCTGCTGGGGGAGTTCATCTCCGACCTGGCGGAGGCGGAGCGCAACAAACAGGAGTACCTGCGCATTATCGAGCGCGTGCAGGGTGAGAAACTGGACGGTAACTATTCGCTGAAGCCTACCAGCTTCGGCCTGCTGCTGGACAAGGAGGTCTGCTACCGGCACATCCGCGAGATAGTCGCCAAGGCGGCCTCTTATGGCAGCTTTGTGCGGGTCGACATGGAGGACTCCTCCTGCACCTCTTCCGAGATAGAAATCTTCCGCCGGCTGAAGGCCGAATTCCCGAAGAACGTAGGGCTGGTGCTGCAGGCTTACCTCAGGCGCACGCTGAAGGACATAGAGGATATGCGCGGCCTCAACGCGCCCGGAGTTCCGGTCAATTTCAGGCTTTGCAAGGGCATCTACGTGGAGCCTGAGAGCGTGGCCTTCAAGGACCACGACGAGGTGAACCGTCATTACCTGGAGGACCTGGAGGCCATGCTGAAATACGGCATGTATCCCGCCATCGCCACCCACGACAAGGCCCTGGTGCAGGGGGCTTTCGCGCTGCTTGAAAAATACAGGCTGCCCAGGGCCAGCTACGAGTTCCAGATGCTTTACGGGGTCACCCCGGAACTGCGCCGGACCATCTTGGAAAAGGGACACCCGATGAGAGTCTACGTGCCGTTCGGCCGGCAGTGGTTCGGCTACTGCTCGCGCAGGCTGAAGGAGAACCCGAAGATAGCCTCGCAGGTCATCAAGGCCCTGTTCGTCAGGGGCTGAGCGCGGCCAGGCCGCGCGGGCATGAAAAAACCCGGGAGAGGCTCCCGGGTTTTTTGCCATAGGCCTCAGGCCCTTAGTCCAGGTAGTCCCTGAGCATCTTACTGCGGGACGGGTGGCGCAGCTTGCGGATAGCCTTAGCCTCTATCTGGCGCACGCGCTCGCGCGTGACGCGGAAGATCTTGCCCACCTCTTCGAGCGTGCGCGGGTAGCCGGTCTCGATGCCGAAGCGCAGTTTTATTATCTTTGCCTCGCGTTCGGTCAGCGTGTCGAGGATCTTCGTCACCTCGCGGCGCCGCAGCAGGTCCACGGCGGAGTTGGACGGCGGCAGGCCGGCCTTGTCCTCAATGAAGTCCTCGAGGTGCGAGTCCTCGTCCTCGCCGATAGGCGTGGACAGGGAGATCGGGTCCTGCATGATCTTCAGGGCGTTCTTCACCTTGTCCATCGAGATGTGCATGTGCTTGGAGTACTCCTCGATCTGCGGATCGCGGCCGAACTCCTGGCGGTACTTGCGCGTAACCTTCATCAGCTTGCTGACCAGCTCCTTCATGTGCACCGGGATGCGGATCGTGCGGGCCTGGTCGGCTATCGCGCGGTTGATGCTCTGGCGGATCCACCAGGTGGCGTAGGTGGAGAACTTGAAGCCGCGCTTGTACTCGAACTTCTCCACGGCCTTCATCAAACCGAGGCCGCCTTCCTGGATCAGGTCGGACAGCTCGAGGTTGGAGTTCACGTGCTTCTTGGCTATCGACACGACGAGGCGCAGGTTCGCCTTGATCAGCTTCAGCTTGTCCTGCAGGATCTGGTCCTCGAGGAACGTGATCTTGTCGTTCAGGGACATGAAGTCGTCGGGGTTGATTGGCAGCGTGCGTGCCAGGTGACGTTCTCGTTCGCGCACGGCCCTGACGTTCTCCAGCGCGGCCTCGACCTCGTTGGGGTTGTAGCCCCACTTGCTCTTGAACGCGGCCGGCTTCAAGCGGCCGCGCCCGAAGAGGTCGTGGTCCTGCTGCATCTTTTCCAGGTCCCCGTAGATTTTCTGGTACTTTTCTAGTTCCAGGCGGTACTCGCGTACTTTGTGCGCCAGGTTCTTGATCTTATTGGTAAGGCGTTTGATCTTCTCCTGATTCAGGTTCAGGTTAATGATATTCTTGACGATGTCCTTGCGCTTCTTGTCGACCATCGCGCCCAGTTTCTTGCGCATCTCGTTGGAAACGCCGGGGCGCGCCGCGCGCTCGTCCAGCTTGGCGATCGCCCTCTCGCTGCGGGTGATCAGCTGCGCGATGTTCTTCATCTTGCGCTTCATCGCCGAGAGTTCCTGGTTGGACTTGCGGCCGCGGGGCATCAGCTCCTTGGTCGTCATCTCGTCCTGCTCGATCAGCGTTTCCCAGTTGCGGATCTCTCGCATCGTGATCGGGGATTCCAGCACCAGCATGCGCAGCTCGCGCTCGCGCTCGCGGATGTTGCGGGCCAGCGTGACCTCCTCGTCGCGGGTCAGCAGCGGCACCTTGCCCATCTCGGACAAGTACATGCGTATGGAGTTGGACACGTCGGGGGTCGCGCTCCATTCCTCGGTGTAGGCCTCGCGCTCGGAGGCGGCCACCATCTTGAACTTCTTGCGGTCGACGACCTCGATGCCGAGGTCCTCCAGCGTGCCCATCAGCGTGTCTATTTCCTCGCTCGACATTGACGCGTTGGTCAGCGAGCGGTTCATCTCCTCGAGGGTAATGTAGCCGTGCTCCTTGCCCAGTTCAACCAGGTCGCGTAAAGCTTTCTTAGGCTGTGCCATCTTGTTCTCCTGTCTGCGTTCCTTTCTAGCGGCCGTCCAGGGTCGAAGACTTCAGTTCGGCCATCAGGCGGCTGTATTCTTGAAGCTGCTCCGGCGACATGGACGCCGACTTCAGTTCCTTTACCCTGCGCTGCACCGCGAAACGTTTAAGCATGCGCGCCGCGCCGGCGGCGTCCCGTTCGGGGGAGGATTCCCCTCCCAGATCGGCCACCGCCAGCTCGTGCACCAGGGCCGAATGTTCGGGGAACCTGGCCGCGAGCTCCGTCGCTGCGTTGTCCCGCTCTCCCGGGGACAGCCCCGTAAGCGCGACGAAAAGACTGCGCGCCAGCGGGCTGGAAAAATATTCCGGCTTCACGTCCGACGAGGCTGCGATGAGCCCCGGCCCGCGCAGCAGGAGCTGCAGGTAGCCCCGTTCCAGTTGCGGCATCGGGTCCCGAACGGGCACGTCCCGGCGCGGGACCTCGCGCGGCACGGCCAGCGCGGCCTTGCTCAACTGCTTCAAGACGGACGCTTCGTCCACCCCGAAACGGTCCGCCAGCGTCTTTACCCATTCGCTCTTGAGTATCTCGTCGGTCTGCCTGGCCACGGTCTCCAGCAGCACGCCTATAGCCTGGGCCTTTTCCTGCGCCGTGGGGGCCGGCCGGCCTTTGAAGAACAAGCCGATGCGGAATTCCAGCGGGTCCGCGGCCGCGGCCAGAACCTGCTCGAACTTTTCCCGTCCGTTGTCGTTCAGGTACTCGTCCGGGTCCTGCCCGGTGCCCAGGTTAGCCAGCCGCACGTAGAGGCCGGCCGCCATGAAGGTCTCCGCCGCCTTGACCGAGGCCTGGATGCCGGCCCGGTCGTCGTCAAACATCACGACGGCGTCCTTGGCGTAGCGCTTGACGATGCCGGCGTGCTCCTGGGTGAGGTTGGTTCCCAGCGGGGCCACCGCCCAGTCCACGCCGTGCTGGTGGGCGCCTATCACGTCCATGTAGCCCTCCAGCAGCAGCAGACGGCCGGAGCGGCGTACCTGCGGCAGCGCCTCGTGCAGGCCGTACAACGTGCGGCGCTTGGAGAACAGCGGCGTCTCCGGGGAGTTCAGGTATTTAGGCACGCCCTCCGGGTCCAGCACGCGTCCGCCAAAAGCTATGACGTCTCCGGACTGGTTGCTTATCGGGAAGATAATCCGGCCGCGGAAGGTGTCGGCCACGCGGCCGCCCTCGCGCTCGGTTATCAGGCCGGCCTTGTGGGCCAGGTCGCGGCTCCAGCCGCCCTTATTCAGTTCATCCATCAGGGCCCTGCCGGATGGGGGGGCCCAGCCCAGGCCGAACTTCTCCACGGTAGCCTTGCTTACGCGGCGTTCGCCCAGGTAGAGCTTGGCCTTCTCTCCAACGGCGGAGAAAAGCTCCTTCTGGTAGAAGGCGGCGGCGGCCTTCATAATCTTCTTCAACTCCAGGCGCTCGCGGTCCTCCGGGGAGAGCGGCTGGGAGCGTTCGTCGCCGTATTCCACGCCCGCTTTCTGCGCCAGCTTCCTGGCCGCCTCCGGGAAGGATAACCCCTCTATGTCCATCACGAACTTGAAGACGTCTCCGCCGGCGCCGCAACCGAAGCAGTAGAAAATATGTTTCTCCGGGCTGACCGTGAAGGAGGGAGTCTTTTCGTTGTGGAACGGGCAGTTGGCCTTGTAGTTGCGGCCGGCCTTTTTCAGGGACGGCACGTACTCCCGGACCACCTCGACGATGTCCAGTTTCTCCCTGATCAACTCCACTATGGGCGAAGAACTCATTTATTTTAAAGACTTAATACGGCCTTCCCTGAATTGGCAGGCAAAAAGCCGCGCGGACGGGGGGCCCGCGCGGCTGGCTGCGTGGTCCTGCGCTTAGTAGGCCCGGCGGCCCCTGCGGACCTTGCGCCTGGCCTCCTGCGACTTTATCTTGCGCTTCATGCTCGGAGGCATGTAGTGCTCGCGGCGCTTGATATCCTTGAGGATGCCGTTGCGCTCGCAGTCGTGCTTGAAGCGCCTGAGCGCCTCTTCAATGCTCTCTTCGTCTCTTACTTTGACAAATACCACGCTGATCACCACCTTCTGGTATGCAGATTTAAATCGTCTTTTCTAGCCCGGTGGCCACAGCATCTTCCTGCCGCCGAGCAGGTGATAGTGCAAATGGTCCACCGACTGCCCTGCGCCCCTGCCGTTATTGGTCACCAGTCGGAAGGCGCCTTCTACTTTCAGAGCCTTCGCCGCCCTGGCGGCGGCCAACTGCAGTTTCCCTAGCAGTTCGGCGTCCCCGTCTTCGGCCGCAGTAAGCCGGTCTATGTGCCGGCGCGGAATAATGAGAACGTGCGTGGGGGCCTGCGGGTTAAGGTCCAGGAACGCCAGCGTGTCGGCGTCTTCATACACTACCTTGGCGTTGACCTCTCCGGCCGCTATCTTGCAAAAAATGCAATCCGCCATCACCTGTATTTTATTATTTTAATGGGGGTCTGGGCAACTGCTCTGCCGCCGGCGGCCGCGCCTGTCCCGCCTTTCCTGCATAAGCCCGCGTCAGCGCTAGAACCTGGAGAGCGGGAGATAGCGCTCGCCGAACTTGCCGGGATTGGCGGGAAGCGGGTTTACGGAGCTGCTGCTCTCCAGGATACGCAGCGGCGTCACGCCCGCTTTCCTGGCCTGTATTATCCCCGCGTCGGAAGGCGCGGCATAAAGTATGTAGCGGCCCTTGTCCAGCAGGCGGTACTTCTCGTCCTCGTTGGCCGGGAAATAGAAGCGGTCGGCCAGCCTGTCCCAGTATTCCTCCAGGCTGTCGGCGCCGGCTTCTCCTCGGTCCAGGAATAAGTCTATTTTCACGCCGAGAGCGCGCAGCGCCCAGGCGGCCAGCCACGGCACCGGCTTGATGCGCTCGTACATATAGGAGCGGTTGACGCAGTTCCAGTAATCCTGCGTGCCGGGCTGCAGTTTTTCCCTGGTCGCCTCCCGGAAAGCCGGCGTGGAGTACACCAGGCCGTCGTCGTACTCTAAACCGGCCCGGAACCCTATCAGCGAATTTACGCTGAAAAGCACTCCCCAGGCCCCGGCCAGCATGGCGAAAGCCCTGAAACGGCCTAACCACCTGGAGAAAAAAACGGACAGGCCCTGGAACATCATTTCGCTCCGTCCTGCACGATGCGGCCGCCGGGCGGCCTGTCGTAAGACTTTTGTCTGGAGACGCACCAGCGCATCATATCCCTTACCAGGTGCCTGGAGTTTGCGAACTCCATAGCGCTGGATAGCACCGGATTGTCGCGGCCCTTGGCCATGGAGTCAGGGACGGCCAGCCTGTAAATGCGGTCCGGCAGCAGAGGGCCGTTGTTCCCCTCGGCGCGATCGAACGTCACGCCGCGCAGGAACAGCCGCAGCCCCGAGACCGCCATCTCCGTCGGATTCATCGCCCCCAGGGCCCTCGAGAGGTCGTCGCCGCGTATCTTGACGAATACCACGTTGGAATCGCGCGGGAAAGAACTGTAGAGATCTCCGAGCGTGACCGGCCCGCTGGAAAGAGGGGCCGCCAGTTCGTCCAGGTCCATCAGCGCCGCGTTGGCCCTGGCCCAGCGCCTCATGCAGTCCGCAGCGAAGTCCGCGGCCGGGGTGTCGCCGCCGTCGCGCAGCGGCAGCGGGGCGTTGAGAAAGCCGAGCTTCCGTCCGAAATAGGCGTCCGCCGACTTCCTTTGCCGCGCGATTATCCTCAGCACGCCCTGGTCTCGTCCGTACTTGCTCGCAACGAGGGGGAGGAGCCTGTAGCTAATGCCGTCCAGATGGCCCTCCTGGTCCAAGGAAAGCGTTACCCTGGCCGCGGCCTTCATCTCCAGCCCGGCCGGGACCACCCAGGTGCTCTTGACTTTGAACGGCTCCTTTAGCGAAGGCTCGTCGGTTATGACCAGGTCCACGCGGGGCAGGCGGGAGAGGAAGTCCCTGTAGTACCCCCGTCCGGCGTGCTCCGCCGGGTTTATCCCCAGCAGCATTATGGTTAGGACGGCGCCGGAATCGTGGAGCGCTTTTACGGCCCTTTCCGCCTCGTAGGTCTCCTTCTCCAGCACGTAGTTCGGCAGGTAGTGGCGTGCCCCTGGCCTGGAGGGGGAGGCGGTGAGCAGGGCGAATACGCCTATCTTGCGTCCGCCGGCCTGCAGGATGGTCCACCTGTCCAGGAAATCCGCCTGGCGGTTGCCACGCAGGTAGAGGTTCGAGGCCAGCAGAGGCGCGCCGGCGGCCTTGGCCAGCGACTGAAGTTCGGACGGAGAAAGAGAGAGTTCCTCCATGCCCACTGCCGTGGCGGAATACGGTACGGCCGCCACGCAGTCGGCTGTACAAACGCCGCGGGACAGCCGTCCCACCGGAGTCGCCGAGGACCAGTCCCCAAGGTCCAGCGCCACCTTGGCCCCGGATTGGGAGTCGTAAAGTTTTTTAAAGACGGCGAAGCCCCCGGCGCCGGAGGCGTCCTCCTGGATCCGCCCCTGCGTCCTGCCGGTGGCAAAAACCGTTATCCGCTCCTTCCCGGCGCAGGCCCCCAGCAGCAGCAGCGCCAACAGCCCGGCGCCGCGGCGCGTCAGTCCTGCCGTACTATCCTCCCTGCCTCGGGCAGGGCCTTGACCGGGTTCTCCTTCATGTCCTTTATCAGCAGGTCGCGGATGGGGCGCATAGTATCCATGGAGTCCTTGGCCTCGGCGAAGACGGCGCCGCCGGTCCCGCCGGTGGTGAGATAGTTGTTGGTGGCCACGGTGAGCCTGTCCGAGGCGCCGACGGGCCTTCCGTTTTTCAGTATAACGATATCCTCCGGCTTGCCGTCGGCCCCGGCCTTGAAACGCACGGCGATGCCGGAGACCTGCAGCCTGCTGTGGCCGCCTTCAAGGTTGTCTGCCATAAGACGCCGGAGCTGGTCGCCGGTCAGCGTCATCGTGACCAGCGTGTTCTCGAAGGGCATGACCTCAAAGACGTCGCGCATCCTGACGGTGCCGGCGTGCAGAGTGGACCGTATCCCGGCCGTGTTCTGTATGGCGGCGTCGGTCCCTGCCTGTCGGCGCATCGCGTCGGTGAACCAGTCCCCTATCGGCGAATCGAGGCCGTAGCGGGACGTGCCGAGGTCCACGGCCAATTCGCCGACCGGCTTGTCCATCTTCCTGGCGGTCTGGTCTCGGAAGCGCTTTATCGTGGCCAGGACGGCCGGGTCCTCGCCGTACTTGTCCTCCCAGAGCGGCAGCAGTTCGTCGGAACTCCCGATCAGTTTGCCGGTCTTGTCGTCGAAATCGAGCGTTATCTTGCTGACCTCGGTCAGGCCCCAGTAGCTCTCGGCTATCAGCGCGCCGCTGACCGGGTCCCTGTAGCCCTTGAGGAGTCCGACGTGGTTGTGGCCGCCCATCACCACGTCCGCGCGGGAGGCGCGGGCCTCGGAAAGCGTGCTGGACGGCGGTATGTCCCCGGCGAAGGTCGTCGTGCTGATGTCCGTTATGCCGTAGGTGCCCATGCCTATGCCGGTGTGGGAGAGTATCAGTACCGCGTCTGGGTGTTCCTTGCCGCGGATGAACTGGACCCACTTGGCGGCGGCCTCGCTCTCGTTGCCGAAACCCAGGCGCGCCACGTTGGCCGGCAGCGTGGAGGTGGCAGTATGGGTGCCGAGCAGGCCCAGCACCGCTATGCGCTTGCCTGCTACGGTGACTATGGTATAGGGCTTAAGGTAGTCAACCGGCCTCCCGGTCTTCTTGACGTAGACGTTGGCGCCGAGCCACGGGAAGCTGGACTTGGCTATGACAGCGCGCAGGCTGGCCTCGGTGTAGTCGTAGTCGTGGTTGCCGACGTCGCAGGCCGAATAGCCGAGCTGGTCCATCAGGGCGGCCGTGGCCATACCCTTCGTCAGCGTGCCTTCCGGGGTACCCTGGAAGGTGTCGCCGGAATCGAGAAGGATATGCGGGTTCTTGTCCGCCTTGACCATGCTGGAGAGCACCGCGAAGCCGCCGATCATGCGCTTTGGGTCTTCTCTGTTCCATTTGGCCGGGCGGGCGGAATACCAGCCGTGCACGTCGCTGGTGTGATAGACGTCTATGGTCAGCGTCCAGGCCGAAAGAGGCGGCAGCAGCAGCAGTACGGCGGCGAAGAGCTTTTTCATCGGGGGCTCCTATATGCGGAAGAGGGCTTCGGCGCAGCGTTCCAGGGCGTCCAAGGTCTCGTCCAAACCGGAGTATATACTACTAAATTTGAGTTTTCTCGGAAAATCAGGACCCTCCCCGGCCTCCGAGGCGGAAGCGAGGGCCAGTCCCCTGCGGCCGGAAGCGCAGTGTGCCCGTATCAGGCCCGCCGCGCGGTTCCTGGCTGACGGTGAAAGAAGGCCTCCGGCCGCCTCGCAGGCCCGCTGCAGATGGCCAAGGGCCTCCAGCGCGGCGGCGTCGGGGCGGAGGCTGAGCAGCGCCATGTCCGAGAAGACCTTTTCCAGCCTGGCCGAGAAGTCCTCGGCCGCGTACGCGGCCTCCAGCGAAGCGCGCGGACCGGAGCGAATGGCGGCGGAGAGCTGCGCGCGCGCCGGACGCATAAGCCCCGCCGCCAGCTCCGGGGCGGCCGCCATATCGCCGGCGGCCCGTCCGCCGGCTTCCAGCGCGGCCAGGGACGCGCGCAGGCGGGCGTCCGTAAGTTTCAGCCAGGTGTTCCTCACGGAGGTAATGATATAAAAAAAGGGCTCAAGGCTCTAAGGCTAAAAACGGCCGGGGGAGGCTTTCGGCCTCCCCCGGCGGGCGGTAAACCAAGGCTGAATCAGCGCTTGGAGAACTGGAAGCGCTTGCGGGCTTTCGGCTTGCCGGGCTTCTTGCGTTCGACCATGCGGGAATCGCGGGTCAGGAACCCGGCTTTCTTCATGGAGGAATGAAAACTGTCGCCGAGGGTGGCTATAGCGCGGGCGATGCCGTGGCGTATCGCGCCGGCCTGGCTGGAGACCCCGCCGCCGACCACCTTGACCACGCAGTCGAACTTCTGGTCCTTGGTCAGATCGAAAGGGGTGACGATAACGTGCTTGAGGCGCGGATTGTTGCCGAAGTACTCCTCCGGCGTTTTCGAGTTTATGGTAATCTTGCCTTCTCCGCCCTGCGAGAGGCGCACCTGCGCCACAGAGGTCTTGCGGCGGCCGGTGGCCAGTATCAGATTCTTGTTTTCCATGTTATGCATTTCCTTTGTGCGTTACTTGGCCGCTTTTGGGGCGGCGAACTGGGTCTGCGCTCCGGTGAAAAGGCGCAGACGCTTCATGCGCCTGGAGCGCAGCCTGTTGTCGTCCAGCATGCGCTTGACGGCCAGTTCGAGCACCTTGGTGGAGTCCTGTTCCATCTGGCGCTTGTACGGGATGGTCTTTGCGCCGCCGGCATAGCCGGAGTGGCGGAAGTAGAACTTGTCCTCGGCTTTATTGCCGGTGATGCGGAGTTTGTCCGTGTTGGTGACGACGACGAAGTCGCCGCAGTCGACGTTGGGCGCGAAGTCGCGCTTGTGCTTGCCCGCCAGGAGCACCGCTATCCGGGTGGAGAGACGGCCCAGCACCTGGTCGGTGGCGTCCAGGAAATGCCATTTCCTGGTCTTTTCTGCCGTTTCGGCCTTGGGCAAAGTGGTTTTCTGTATCATAGTCAGATTATGATACAAAATTTACCGGCCTTATGCAAAGGACGAGTTCAGGGAGCCGCCGGTCCTGGCTGCCCCAGCTTCGGGGGGGCGCCCGTGCGGCAGGGGTTGGAGGAGGAGGCGTCGCCGCCCATCCAGACCTCTCCGCCCTCGCAGAAATGGTTGTGCTTTACGCCGCCGGTGCCGAAGAAGGCGGTGGAGCCGTCGCTGCCGATGCCGGCCGTGTCGTTGTTGCGGTAGGCGGCTATGAACGAGGAGAGTTTGTCGTTGCAGCCGTTCTTGCAGAGCGAGTTGTCGTCGAAACAGAGCAGGTAGCGCTGGCGCACCCCGTCGAAAAGCTGTACTACGGCATTTACGGGGCTGCTCTTCAGCGTGTTCTCCGGGCAGCGGGTGGCGCCGAGCAGCCAGAGGTACTCAGGCTCGGAGATCTCCTCGTAACCCCTGGCGCGGAGGGCGGTTATCTTCTTCTGGGCCTCCTCCGAGGCCTTGGCCTGAGGACTGGCCGGGACCGGCTCCGCCGGCAACAGCCAGGTCTTCTTGCCTGGTAAGGCGGCGCGGTACAGCGCCTCTCCCTCAGGAGTCAGCCTGCCGTTCTTGTCGAAGACCGGGTCGCCTTTTTCGGTGCGCAGTTTAAAAATGGTCCTGAAATCCAGCCCCTCCTTCTCGAAGAACTTTATCGCGTCGCGGGTCAGCAGCGAGACGTAAAGTTTGTATCCGTCCCCGGTCAGCAGCAGGCGCGTCCTGCCCCCGGAATCGTGCCTCAGGTAAACCCCGCTCGTGTCGGGCACGTTGCGGTGGAGGTAGTCCACGGCGTCCGCCAGCTCGGCCGCCGTGATAGCGCGAAAAAGCTCCTTGTCACCCGGGTCCAGCCCGGTCTTCTTCTGGTCTGCGGCGCCGCGCAGTTTGAGTCCGGCGAGTATCTGGTCGTCGGTGAGAGAGGCGTCTTTAAGCTCCTCCAGCCGCGTCCTGGCATTGTCGTTCTGCGGTTCCAGCGCGCTTATCGAGGAGTAGGTCGCCATAGCCCCCGGGATGTCCGAGACCGAGTCCTGGGCCGCAGCCAGGCCTTTCAGCACTTCGAGATTCTTGGGTGAGGCCTCCAGCGCCAGTTTGTATTGCTCAATGGCCCTGGCCGGGCTGCCGAGTTTCAGCCAGGTTTCTGCGGCCTTCGTCCTGCAGATGGCATAGGCCGGATTCTTCGGGCCGTAGAGCGCGGCCGCCCTCTCGTATTCCTTCACGCCTTCCTCGTATTTACCCAGCCTCACCATGAGCGGGGCCCTCTGCGCGGCCAGGTCCGGGTCCGAAGGGGAGAGCTTCATGCAGGCGTCGCTTTGTCTCAGCGCCGTGCCGAGGCTGCCTTTCAGGAACTCCTCCCTGAACTTATCCTTGCAGACCTCCAGCCCCTTTTCCCCAGCTTTGGCCTGCGGTCCAGGGCGGCGTCGGACCGGCTTCCTGCCGCGCAGTTCGGCCCGCTTCAGCCCCGATCTGATAATTGTAAGGTAATATGGGGCGTCAGGAGCGCGGCTCGCGCTGGCCAGCGCCAGCGCTTTCCTGTAGGAGGCCCGCGCCCGCACGGTGTAGCCGCGCTTCTCCATAAGCCTGCCCAGATAATAACGCGCCTGGAAGCTGGTCGAGGATATCTCGACCCCCTGCTCCAGCGTTTCGGCGGCTTCCCCGGGGTTGCCGGCCGCGGCGTAGGTGAGCCCGAGTTCCCTGTAGGGCGGGTAAGCGGTGGGGTCGGCTTCAAGGGCCCTGCGGCAGTCGGTGAGCGCCTCCGCGCTATTGTGCAGAGTCCGCATGGCTTTGCAGGCTCCCACGTACCCGGCGTAATCCTGGGGATGCTTTACGATATACGCCGCGGCGGCGGCGGCCAGGCGCCTGGCTCGTGCCGGAGAGTTCTCGGGCATCAGTTCCGTCGCCAGCAGCAGCAGGTCCCTGTTCTCCGGACTCGCTCCCAGTCCCAGCACCGCCATGTCGAAGGCGCCAGAGGGGGAGCCGCGCAGCGCGGCCTGTCTGACGCGCGCGAGGTCGCCGGCTGAAACCGCCGCGGCGCAAGCCGGGGCGGCGGCGAAGACCGCCAGCGATAGTATAAGACCCCCTCGTCCAATCATCTTATCTGCCGGCTTTCAGTATGCGCGGCAGGGTGACACCCAGCTGCGCCTGGTATTTGCCTTTGCGGTCCTTGTATGAGGTCTCGCACTCGTCCTCGGCCCCAAGGAAGACCAGCTGGGCTATCCCCTCGTCGGAGTAGATCTTGGCGGGCAGGGGAGTGGTGTTGGAGATCTCAAGTGTGAGATGGCCTTCCCACTCCGGCTCCAGCGGCGTGATGTTGACGACTATGCCGCAGCGGGCGTACGTGCTCTTGCCGATGCACAGACCTATCACGCCACGCGGGATTCGGAAATATTCCACCGAGCGGGCCAGCGCGAACGAGCGCGCCGGTACTATGCAGTACGGGGCCTTGAGGTCCACGAAGGACTTATCGGCGAAGTTCTTCGGGTCCACCACGCAGTTGTGCACGTCGGTGAAGACCTTGTACTCGTCAGCGACGCGGATGTCGTAGCCGTAGGAGGACAGGCCGTAGGAGACCTTCCCTTTGGCGACGAGACCTTCCACGAAAGGGGAGATCATCTTCCTTTTCCGGCACATCTCCCTTATCCAGGAATCGGGTTTCAGCATTCAGATTCTCCTGTAGTCCTTCCAGGCCCTGAAGAGGGCCCTCAGCTTCTCCGCGCGGCTCAGGCGGGTACGCCCCCCCTTAACGCGGAAACCGCCTCTCTCCATCTTCTCCAGCAGTTCGCGGTAGATTGCCCCCATCACCAGCGCCGGCACCAGGCGGCGTTTCCGCCCCGGCGCGGCCGCGGCTAGCGCCCCGTCGTAAAAAACGCGGGCCCTAGCCGCCTCGAATTTCATCAATTCTATAAAATTGAGCGTATAATTGGAACCGGAGAGGTCGCTCTCGTGGCAGCCGAAGCGTTCCAGGTCCTCCCGCGGCAGATAGATGCGTCCGGCGGCCCGGTCCTCGGCCACGTCCCGCAGAATGTTGGTCAGTTGTACGGCGTAGCCGAGCTTCTCGGCTAGTTCCGGGGCGCGGGCGTCGTCGTAACGGAAGATGGCCAGACAGGCCAGCCCCACCGCCGAGGCCACGCGGTACATATAGCGCTCCAAGTCGGAGAACGAGCGGAACGGGAGGGGCGAAACGTCCATGCCGACGCCCTCAAGCACGAGCAGAAAATGCTCTCTCTTCAGCGGGAAAGCCGCTATAGCCCGCGAAAGTTCGCTGGCCAGCGGCGAGTCCGGCGGCTTTCCGGAGAAAAGCTCCTCCACGCCGCAGCGCCAGGCCTCCAGCCGAAGGCGTTTCTCTTCTGGCGGAGAGGCCGGGTTGTCGGCTATATCGTCGGCCGCCCGGGCAAAGCCGTAATAGGCAGAAAGCGCCTCCCGCTGGGCCGTGTCCAGAAAGAAGAAAGCGGGCCTGAAGGAAGAGCCCGCTTCATAGGGACGTTCGTTTCCACGCGGCAAGGGCGCTCCTTTACCTGTCCGGGATTCCGTCCAGGTAGTTCATGAAGGTTTGCCAGCCGGAATCCCTGGCGAATCGTAGCTTGGAATAGGTGGGGTAATAGTCTATAAGGTCTCCCGGCTTGCCCGGTATGTCTACCGAGATGCCGTGGGTCCTGGAGTACTCCTTGCCGGTGCGGTCCTTCCCGACCCAGACTGTCCTTATCACCAGCTCGTCGGAGATGTACCTCTCCAGCGCCCGGCCGGCTGCCAGGGCCGCCGCGGCGCCGGGGCGGGTCCGGTCCGCGTACCTGCCGAAAAGCTCCGTCAGGTCATAGAGGTCTCCGTAAAAGGAAATGCGCTTGTCCGGGTCGGTCTTCTCGTCGCCCACCTCGAAGCGCAGCACCTCGGCCTTCGCCTTGGCCATAGCCTCCCTGTCGTCGTCCTTCATGGCCAGCGTGTACCAGTCCCTGGCCCTGGAGGCCAGGCCGAGTACCCGGTCCGCGCGTATGGCCGAAAGCTGGGTGCCGTACTTGCCGTCCGCCAGCAGCTGTTGGTATTCCGGGCGGGAATACATATCGTGGAATGCGTCGGCCATCAGCGCGCCGGCCCGTTCCGGACCCATGGCCGGATCGGCCTCCAGGCCGCCCAGGAAGCCCTCCCAGTTGAGGCTGGGCAATTGTATGACCTCCTCGGAACCGACAATGACGCGCGCGGCGTCCCTGAGCTGGTCGGCGACCTCGGCCATCTGCATGAAGCAGGCCATGGAAACGTACATGTCCACCCTGCCTCCCTCCTCGAAGACCTTCCCGAGGTCCAGCGTGGAGATGTAGTGCCCGGTGGTGAAGTCGTGCGAGATGGAGCGCAGTTGTCCCGCTCCGTGCCCGCCGCCGAAGGACTTGGGATCTATCCAGCCCCAGCCGTGGTCCCAGATCACGAAGAGATATTTCTTGGCCGGGTATTCCTCCCTGGCCCATTTAAGGAAAGCCGCGGCCTGGCGCCAGTCGCCCATATCGACGTTCCCAAGGTCGGCCAGCATGGGCGAGGCGATATGCGCCGGGTCGGTATCCCTGGTCACGTAGTAGCGGCGCACCCCGGTCCAGTCCCCGTCGGCCGTGGTATCGTTCTCAAGTCCCCTGGAGCGGCCTATTTCGGCCACTATCGCCACCTTGCCATCCGAGCCGACGGTCTCTAAGCGGTTCAGGTCGGAGAGCGCGTACGGCTCTATGTTGCTCTTGCCGTTCATATAAACCATGACGGTCCACTCGCGCAGCCCGGGGGCCGAAACCGCAGGCGGCGTCGGCGCGCCGGCGGGAGCCTGGAGCGAAAGAGAGTCCATGGCAGGCGAAGCGTGCGCGGCCGTTAGCAGCAGAGGGGCTAGCAGTGACAGTATCATTTTCTCTCCGTATCGTTGTCGAGCGCTATGCAAATTATCCCCAAAAATAACGCGCGATACAAGGCCTAAGGGCCTAGGCGCCTCCGGGACCGTGCATCCTCAACTTATCCTCCGCCAGCGCGTCGTAGTAGGCGCCGAGGTCGCCGGCGTTGGCGGCTGTCTTGTATATCTTGCCCAGCGGGAAGACGAAGGTGCCCGAGGGCAGTCTCATGGACCAGCCGCCGTCCTCGCCGTCGGCGTTGTACCAGGCGGCCTTGAAGTCTTTGGCCAACAGGGACGCCAGAATATGGCCGTAGCAACGCAGCAACTTCCAGCCGTCCGCGGTGGGGGGGATGCCTGGCCTGAAATTATTCTTTATCGCCTTCTCTATCTTCGCCAGCCCGCTGCGGCTCAGTTCTATGTGCGAGGTTTCGCTCAGCGAGGAGACCAGCACCATAATGCGGCGATGTTCCGTCTGGGCGTCCGTCAGCCTTTCCTGGTGGCTCATGACCTTCGCCCTCACCGCCTGGGCTCCGCCCTGCGGCAGGGAGGGCTCCTTCAATCTGTCTCCCACCCAGTCGGCGTATTTTGAAAGCCAGCCGGGCTCCGGGACCGTTTCCTCCCAGAGCAGCCGCCAGACCCGCACTATCGGGTAGGTGGTGAGCTTGCGGTCGGGCAGTTCAAAGACCATGGGCCAGCCCCAGGGATCGAAGTCCGACAGTTTCAGCAGGCGGCCCTTGAGCCTTTCCTGCAGGAAATAGCAGAGGAAAGCCGCGCAGTCGCGCACTGTCTCTATGTTGCCCTGGGGATTGTCCCTGTCCTTTATGAACCTGAGGCGAAGCTTGCGCTCCACCTCGCTCAACCCGGAGATGTTGAAATATATTTTGCGGCCCAGCTCGTCCTCCAGGTCGGAGGCCAGACGGAAGGCGCGCGAGATAAAATCGTCCCTGCGGCTTTCCTCCTCGGTGGGGACGGCCGCGGCGGCCATTACGTCGCGCAGGGTTTCCACCTGCATAGGCCGGGGAGGTTCCGGGGTGGCCGCCGCCTCCGGGCCAGGGGCCGGCAGATTGCCGGGAGATGAGGCGTCGCGCGGCTGTGCCGGCGCGAGCGCGACCTGTTCGGCGGCCGGCCGCGGCGGTTCCGGAGCGGGTGTTATGAACTTGAAGCCGGCCGACATGGCGTCGAGTCCGGGCTGGCTCCGTTCCAACTGCCCGGACTTCTCCGGCGGCGCCGGAACTTCCGGAGCCGGGCGGCTCGGCGCAGGGGAAGGCTCCGGCTCGGCGCGGGAGAATAGCGCTGCCGCCTTCTCCTTGGGGAACTCGGAGGCCAGGCGCCCGGCAGAGGCCGGGTCCGTAAGCGCAACTTTTGCCGTGACCGCCGCCGCCTCCTCATGCCTGCCTTCCCGAAGGAGCGCCAGCGCTAGATTGGCCAGCGACTGGACCGAGGGCGTGAGCCCCGCGGAACTCCTGTAGCAGACCTCCGCCTGCGCGGCGTCTCCGGAGCGGAAGTAAAGATTGCCCAGCTGGAAGAGGACGCGCCCTGAGAACGGCGAGGGGGAGATCAGGGCCGACCTTAGCGCGGAAACGGCGGCCGACAGCATATTCTTGTCCTTGGTGGTGAAACCCGCCCTGGCCAGCGCCGAGCCCAGCCCGAAGAGCGGCTCTGTCTTGTCGAAGGCCGAGGCCGATAGGCGCTGGAAGTCGTTCCTGGCCTTCTCGTACCTGCCTTCCTCCAGGTCCAGCCAGGCGGTTTCCAGCGTCCTGCGCTCCTCGTACCGGTTTTCCCCTGCCAGCCCTGAGAGAATGGCCGCGGCCTCCGCCGTGTTGCCTGTCCGGCGTTGTATGGCCGCCATCAGCAGGCGGGCCTCGGGATCGTTATCTGACTTGAGCAGGTCGTAGGCTTCCTGCAGGAGACCCAGCTCGAGCATAGCCGAGCACATCGGGAACCTGGCGCGCGAGGCGGGATTGCGAGCATGGAGCTTCGCGTAGAGATAATGCGCCTCGTGCAGCCTGCCGGCAGAAAGCGCTTCTTCGGCCGAGGCGCTTTCTGCCGCCGGCCCAGTCCCCAGGAAGCCGGCCAGCAGCGAGACCTGCAGACGGGAGGCCTTCAGGGCGGCGCAGGGCGGCCTCGCCTGAGGATGAGAGGCGGGATTGAAGAGGAACAGCTCGTGGGACGGAGCGTGGAAGAACAGGAGCGCCGCTTCCAGCAGGGGCTGCCTGACGAACGGCGGTGTCAGCAGGGACTCGCTGGTGAAGACCGCCAGCGCCGGCTGGTCCTCCTCCTTCATGTCGGCCAGCGTATAGAGCGGCACTGGCCCGGAGGCGTGCAGGCGCACCGGCAGGGCCGCGGACGCGACTCTGGAGAATAACGGGAGCGCCTCCGCGAAAGCGCCGTGGGCGTCCTCGAAAATGTTAGAATCTAAAACGTCCGCCACAGCGGATATTCTATTATATTTTTTTGTCATTTTTAACGCCGGCCTAAAATGGAAAGAACTCTTGTCGTTGCCACCTTCAATCGCCATAAGCTGGAGGAAATACGGGCCATCCTCCCGGAACTGCCCTTCGCTCTTAAGGCCCTTTCTGATTTCCATGGCGCTGAGCCTCCAGAGGAGGACGGCGAGACGCTGCTGGATAACGCGCTCAAGAAGGCGCTGGCGGCGGCCCGCTTCACCGGGCTCTGCGCCATCGCCGACGACACCGGCCTGGAGGTCGACGCCTTGGGCGGGGCTCCCGGGGTTCGCTCGGCGAGGTACGCGGGGGAAAAGGCCTCTTACCGCGAGAACAACGCCCTGCTGCTCTCCTGCCTTGCCGGGGTGCCGCCCGGGAGGCGCTCGGCCCGTTTCGTCTGCGTCACCGCGCTGGCCGCCGCCTCGGGGCGGGTGCTGACCTCCCGCGGCGTGCTGGAAGGCGCAATCGCGACAGAGGCTTCCGGCTCCAACGGCTTCGGCTACGATCCGCTCTTCCTGATAGGGACGGGCCGGGTTACGCTGGCCTCCCTGTCCGAAGGGCAGAAGAACGCCGTGAGCCACCGCGCGCTCGCGCTCAGAGGGCTGTTGCCCGAACTGCTGCACATTTTCCCCGGAGGTTAGCCCCGTTCCGTCCTTCTTCCGGCCGCCGGCATATCTGCTATAATCATAAATTACAACTTATGCGCTTCCGCCTGCTGCATAAATTCATCGCGGTAATGGCACTGGTCTCGGTGCTGCCCATGGCCTTGCTCGGTCTGCGCCTTATCAACCTGGGGCAGGTCGGAGTGTCCACGGTAATCATGGAGCTTAACCTCACCACCGCGGACAAGATCTCCTCCAATTTCAATTCCTATGTGGACAGCGCCGACGCGGCCCTGCGCTCGGCCGTGAGGGCCATGTCCGGTCTGGACTGGGACGCCAAACGCGTCATGCTCACCTCGCTGCTGGAGACGCGCCCGGAAATAACGCAGATATCGGCTCTCGGCCCGGACGGCAGAGAGGTCGTTAAGTTCCTTGCGCCGGACAGCAAGGTGAATCCTGCCCTTACGCAGTACGCGCGGGACAAGGGCTTCCTGTCCGCCAGCGCCGGCAAGCCTGGCGAGTACCTGGACGGGGCGAGGAAGACAGTGGTCTTCTATTACCCGTTCTCCAACGGCATGGCCATCCGCGCGGAACTGGACCTCCGTACTTTCCTCGACGGCCTGGACCTCAGGCGGATAGGAGCGGAAGGGATCCCGGTGATACTGGACCAATCCGGCAAGCCGGTGGCCTGGCCTGCCGACGTGCCCGCTTCCAAGGCGGAGGAAGCCGCGGCCTGGGACATCTCCTCGGATGCAGTGCAGGCGCTGTCCGACGGCTCGCGCGAGTTCAAGGACGCCTCGGGGCGCGACATGCTCGGCGCCTACTCGCCGATAAAGGTAGGCGGCGCGGTCGTGGTCGGCCAGCCGCTCGAAGGGGCGTTCAAATACGCCATGTTCATGAAGCGGCAGGCCGTTTACGTCATGGTCCTTTTCCTGCTGTTGGCGGCGGCCGCGGGCTGGTTCATGAGCCGCAGCCTCTCCAAGCCGATAATCGAACTTACCCGCGTGGCGGAGTTCGTCGCCGGTGGGGACTTCACCAAAAAGGCCGTGGTTAACACCTCCGACGAGCTCCGAGACCTGGCCGACACCTTCAACAACATGACCGCCCAGCTGAAGGCCTATTCGGACATGCAGGTGGACCGCATTATCCGCGAGCAGAAGAACACCGAGGCCATCCTGTTCTCCACCGAGGACGGCATCATGATGGCGGATATGGCCGGCAAGGTGCAGGTGGCCAACCGCAAGGCGCGCTCGGTGCTCGGCATCGGCCAGGACGACCCCGTGGAGGGGAAGCTGCTGGAAAGCCTCATCGTCTCCGAGGCGGTGAAGGAGGCGGTGCTGGACGTCTTCGGCAGCTCCGGGGAGAACTACTCCAGGGAGATTCAGCTGAAGCAGGAGAGCATGGAACGGTTCTTCAAATGCTTCTCCACTCCGATTGTCGCGCCCGGCCACGACGAGCCGATCGGCCGCCTGATCGGCTTCTATGACATTACGCTGGACAAACAGTTGGCGCAGATGAAAGACGAGTTCCTCCACTCCATCACGCACGATTTGCGCAACCCGATGGGCGCGATCAAGGGCTTCGTCGAGTTCATGCTCAAGGAGATCCCGGGCCCGGTCAACGAGGCGCAGAAGAAGATGCTCGTCTCCATAGACCGCGCCGCGTTCCGGCTGTTAGGTATGATCAACAACATCCTGGACTCCG
>JAJYJH010000036.1 GCA_021789695.1 bacterium
GAGCAGGATTCGCAGGAGCCGGTGGCCGAGGGCGCCCCGCCGCAGGACCCGGCCCAGGCCGCCCTGGAGCAGGACTCGGGGCGGGAGACCGGAGCGCCTAGGGGCGAGCCGGCTCCGGACGCTCCGTCCGCGGAGGAGCCCGCGCCAGAAGAGCGGGCCGGGGAGGTCCATCCCGAAGACGCGGCCGAGGCCGCGGCCGACACCGGCGGCGCGCCCGGTGAAGCCCCGCGCGGCAAAGAGTAACCGGACTTCCCTTCTATGCCTGAGATCCGCAAAGACCCCGTTTTCGGCCGCTGGGTCATTATAGCCTCGGAGCGCGGGCTGCGCCCCAACGAGTTCCGCCCGGCCGCGGGGACCGGCTCCGGCCACGTCTGCCCCTTCTGCCCCGGCAACGAGGAGCTGACCCCTCCCTCCATCTACACCCTGCCGGCCGCCGGCGGCGGCTGGCGCCTGCGCGTGGTGCGCAACAAGTACCCGGCGCTGGTCTCGGAGGGTTCCCCGGACAGCCGCCGCGACGGGATCTACGACAGTATGGACGGCATGGGCTTCCACGAGGTGGTCATAGAGACTCCGGAACACGGTCTGACGCTGGAACGCATGCCGGCCGCGGCCGTCGCCGACGTGATCAGGACTTTCATGCTGCGCGTCAGGGAGATAAAAAAGGACCCGCGCATAAAGTACGTGATGATCTTCAAGAACCACGGCCGCAACGCGGGGGCCAGCCTGGTGCATCCACACTCACAGATCATCGCGATGCCGATGGCGCCGCTGCGCGTCCAGCAGGAAATCGACGGGGCGGCCGACTACCTGACCGAGCGCGGCACCTGCGTCTTCTGCGACATCGTCAGGGAGGAGACCGCCTTCAAGAAGAGGGTAGTGGCCGGGAACGCCGACTTCCTGGCCGTAGCCCCGTACGCCAGCCGTTTCTCGTTCGAGACCTGGATACTGCCCAGGTCTCACGCCAGCCATTTCGAGGAGATGCCGGAGACGCTGGCCCCGGCGCTGGCCGAGGTGCTGAAGACCGCGCTGGGCAAGCTCTCGGCCTCCCTGGAAAACCCGTCCTACAACCTTATCGTGCACACGATGCCGGTGCAGGACCCGGCCGCGGAGCATTATCACTGGCACATAGAGATAATGCCCAAGCTCAGTCGCGTGGCTGGCTTCGAATGGGGCACCGGCTTCTATATAAACGCGGTCTCCCCGGAAGAAGCGGCGGAGATACTGAACTCGGGCGGGAAGTACAGCGCCTAGTGCTGGCGCTGCATCGGCAAGAGAGGGCAAACATGAAGATACTTATAGCTGCCAGCGAGGCTTTCCCCTTCTGCAAGACCGGCGGTCTGGCCGACGTGACCGGCGCGCTGGCGCAGGTGTTCTCGCGCACGCCGGACGCGGAGGTGGTCCTGTTCCTGCCGCGCTACCGCAACGTCGGGGGCGGGGCCTTCTCTCTGAAAGCGGCCGGCGGCAGTTTCCTGATTCCGGTCGGCGGCCGCATAGAGACGGCCACGATAAGCCGCGTGCAGTGGGGCAAAGCGGCGGTCTACTTTATAGAGAACCCCAAGTATTTCGACAGGCCCGGCATGTACCGGGCGGCCGCCGGCGACTACGAGGATAACGACGAGCGCTTCATCTTCTTCTCGCGCGCCGTGCTGGAGGGCGCCAAGTTCATAGGCTTCAAGCCCGACGTGATCCATTGTCACGACTGGCAGACCGGGCTGGTGCCGGCCTACCTGCGCACGCTCTACCGCATAGACTCGTTCTACGCCAAGACGGCCTCGGTCTTCACCATACACAATATAGCCTACCAGGGCATGTTCCCGAAGGAGACGCTGCTGAAGGCCGGGTTCTCGTGGATGGACTTCACTCCGGAGCGCCTGGAGTATTACGGCGGGGTAAATTTTATGAAGGCCGGCCTGGCCTTCTCCGACCTGATCACGACCGTCAGCCCCACCTATGCCGGAGAGATACAGTACCGGCCCGAGTTCGGTCACGGCATGGAGGGGCTGCTCAAGCACCGCACGGCGGACCTCTTCGGCATACTCAACGGCATAGACGAGGAAATCTGGGACCCGGCCACCGATACGTTCCTCGAGCGCGGTTACGAGCTCAAGAGCTTCGCGCGCGGCAAGGCCGCCTCGAAGAAGACGCTGCAGAAGGAACTGGGCCTGGAGGAGAACAAGGACCTGATCCTGGCCGGCGTCGTCAGCCGCCTGGACAGGCAGAAGGGGCTGGACGTGCTGCTCCCCGTCCTGCCGGAGTTCCTGGACAAAATGCAGCTGGTGGTGCTCGGCGCCGGCGACCCGGGGCTTTCCGACGCTTTCACCTCGCTCGCTTCGGCCAATCCGAGGCGCGTTGCGTTCAGGAACGGCTTCGACGAGACCTTGGCCCACAGGATCTACGGCGCTTCTGACGTCTTCCTGATGCCGTCCCGCTTCGAGCCCTGCGGCCTTTCGCAGATGATAGCCATGCGCTACGGCTCGCTGCCGGTGGTTACGCGGACCGGCGGTCTAAAGGACACCGTCTATTACAACGGCGAGCCCAAGGACTCCAACGGCTTCGCGATAGACGCCCCGGACTCCGGCCAGCTCAAATCCGTTCTCGGCCATATCGTCTCCCTCTACGGCTGGCGCGAGAACTGGAATATGATGGTGCGCAACGCGATGAAGGGCGACTACGCCTGGCACAGGTCGGCCGAGGCCTATATAAAGCTCTTCAATATCGCGGCCCAGCGTCGCCAGCTTTGAGCCTTATCGCCTTCTCCCTGATATAGCGCCGGCACGGTCTTCCGCTCCGGGCCAAAGGTCCTATCCGCGGCGGGGTCTTCGGACACTTAAAGGCCGTCCCGCGGCGCGCTATCCTATGGGTATGAACTCCAAGGTGCTGAAACTCATGTTCATGGCCCTCGCGGCGGCCTGCCTGCCGCCGGCGGCCTACGCCCAGGGCGCCGCTTTCGAGGCGCTGCTCGGCGCGGCCGGCCAGGCCGGGCTTAGCGCTTCCGTTCCGGCGGTCTCAGCCCCGAGGGACACGAATTTCGGCGGGGAGTTCGCCTACGTAGACAGGGGGCACGTCGTCCCGCGGGAGGCTCTGCGCACGGCCCTGTCCTACTATAAGGCCCACAGAGCCGGTCTCGGCAACCCGTACTATCTCTCTATAGCGGACTTCACCCAGTACGACCTGAACAAGAGATTCTATGTCGTAGATATGCGCACCGGAGACGTGCGGCGCTTCCTGGTGGCGCACGGCAGCGGCTCCGACCCCGGCCACACCGGCTATGCCACGATCTTCTCCAACAAGAACGAGACCCACGCCACGGCCCTGGGCTTCTACAGGACCGGCGAGACCTATTACGGCGAGCACGGCTATTCGCTCAGGCTGGACGGGCTCAGCGCCGGCAATAGCAACGCCCGCGCCAGGGCCATCGTCATACACGCCGCCTCCTATGTCGCCTCGGGCGGCCGCAGCTGGGGCTGCCTGGCCGTAGAACCTTCGCAGCTGAACGCCTTGGTCGGCATTCTGAAGGGCGGCTCGCTGATTTACGCCTACCACAGCGGTTATGCCGGTGCCGCCAGGGAGAGGGCCGGAGCCTGGGACCCGCAGCCGGCGGCCGCCGCGCCGCGGGACGCCTACGCCGGCGCCTCCGAAGAGGACGGCGTTACTTCCTATATACAGCCTGACAGCCTGCCCGAGAACCTGGCCTACGAGGTGCGCCAGCCGGCCGAGCAGGACCCCGGAGCGCCGTACTACGACTCCTCCGCGGTCCGCTCCGCCACGGTTCCCTCCGGAGTGCCGTACCGCGACATCATCCTCAAGATCTCAAGGGAGGAGGGGGTGGACCCGGCGCTGGTGATGGCCGTGATACGGCAGGAATCCCGCTTTTACCCCAAGGCGCGCAGCGCCAGCGGGGCTCTGGGCCTGATGCAGGTGATGCCCGCCACGGCCCGCCTGATGGGAGTGAAGGACTCCAGGAAACTCTACGACCCCGAAACCAACATCCGTTGCGGCGTGCGTTACCTCAAGTACCTCTGGGGCGAGTTCGGCGAGGGGGATTTCTCCAGCCTTTCCGCCTCGGCCGCAGACAGCAGCGCGCTGATAAACACGATAGCCGCCTATAACGCCGGCCCCGGCAATGTCCGGAAGTACGGCGGCGTGCCGCCTTTCCGGGAGACCCGCGGCTATACAGCCAACGTCAGGTACTATTTCGGGCAGTTCAAGGCTGTGCAGGGTTGAACCCCCGGGCCAAGACGTGAAAAAGGGAGGCCCCTGGCCTCCCTTTCCCTTTTCGCCGCCGCGGGTCAGGTCGGGGTGGACTCGCCGCGCTGGTCGCCTCCCATGTACTTCCTCCTGAACCAGTGCTCCAGGTCGTCAAACAGAGAGTAGGTCACCGGCGTCATCAACAGCGTGATCAGCAGCGACAGCGCCTGGCCGCCGATGATGACCAGCGCCATCGCGCGCCGCGAGCCGGAGCCCGCGCCGCCGCCCAGCGCCGTGGGCAGCATGCCGGCTATCAGCGTCAGCGTCGTCATCAGGATCGGGCGCAGTCTGGTCTTGTTGGCCTCTATCACCGCGGGGTAGCGCGCCATGCCCTTGGCCCGCAGCGTGTTGGTGTAGTCAACCTGCAGGATGGAGTTCTTCTTAACGATGCCGATCAGCATGAACATTCCCATGATGCTGAACAGCGTCAGGTTCTGGCCGGTCATGAACAGCGACAGCAGCGCGAAGGGGATCGTCAGCGGGAGCACGATCATGATGGACAGCGGGTAGACGAAGCTCTCGAACTGGCTGGCCAGCACGATGTAGATGAAGATGAACGCCATCAGGAAGGCCTGCAGGAAGTCCATCAGCATGTTGCCAAGCTCCTTGGCCCTGCCGGTCACGCCGGCCTTGTACTCCGGGGGAGCGTGCAGGTCCGCGAAGGCCTTGTCGGCGGCCTTGATCAGAGCGCCCAGCGGGATGCCGTCCGCGTTGGCCAGCACCTGTACGTCGCGCTGCCTGTCGAAGCGGTCTATCTGCGTGGGGCCGAAACCCTTGACCACCTTGGCCACGTTGTCGAGGCGGGTGACCTTGTTGCCGGCGCACGGCACCAGCAGCGACTCTATCGCCTCCTTCGAGTCGCGGTAGTTCCGTTCGGCGCGCAGCCGCACCTGGTACAGGTCGTCTCCGTCCTTGAACTTGGTGATGTCCTCCTCTCCGCCGACCAGCGTGCGCAGAGAGGTCGCTATGTCCTCCACCTTGACGCCGAGGTCGTGCGCTCGGGCGCGGTCTATCTCCACGCGATACTCGGGTTTGGCGTAGGAGAAGCTGGTATCCACGTCCACCGCGCCCTTCACCTTGCGCAGGCTGTCCGCCACGGCCTGCGAGTACTGCTGCAGTTTGTCCAGGTCCGGGCCGGAAATGACGTACTGAAGGTCGCGGTCGCCGCCGCCGCCGAAGCCGCCCAGCGGGGCCACCGAGACACGCAGACCCTTGTATTTGCTCATCATCTTGCGCGAGGCCAGCACGAAGTCGCTTATCGGGACGTCGCGGCGCTTCAGGTCCGCCAGCTCCACGATGATGTAGCCGGTGTTGACCTCGTTGGACCCCGCCATGCTGCCGGTCCCGGTACCGATGGAGGAGAGCGTGTTGACGACGAACGGCAGCTGGCGGGTCTCGGTCTCCACCTGCGCGAAGAGCTTCTCCATCACGCCGAGGCTGGTGCCCTCCGGGGCCGTTATCGTGATCTGGTACTGGCTGGTGTCGTCCTGCGGCAGGAAGTCCTTGCCTATGAACATCAGCAGCGGCACCATCGAGATCATGATGGCCGCCGCGAAGACCACCATTCTCTTGCGCCTGGCCAGCGCCCACTCCAGCATCCTTATGTAGTACCGCGCCAGGAACTCGTTCAGGCGGTCGGTGAATCTCTGCAGCCTGGACTTGCCGCCTGGCCTTACCTTCAGGAAGACCGAGCAGAGCATGGGCGTCAGCGTCAGCGCGACGAACGTGCTGATGGCCACGGCGAAGGCTATCGTCAGACCGTAGCTCTTGATGAAGCGGCCGACGATGCCTCCCATGTAGGCCAGCGGCACGAAAATGACCATCAGCGCGGCCGACATCGCGAGCACCGCGAACGAGATTTCCTTAGAGCCGTCGAGCGCCGCCTTCAGCGGGCTCATTTTGTGTTCCTCCATGTGCCGGTAGATGTTCTCCAGCATCACGATGGCGTCGTCGATGACTATGCCGACGGCTATCGTCAGACCGAGCAGCGTCATGTTGTTCAGCGTGAAGCCGGCCAGGTCCATGAACGTGAACGTGCCGATCAGCGAGGTCGGGATGGCCAGCGAAGAGATGATGGTGGAGCGGAAGTCGCCGATGAACAGCAGCACCATCAGCGCGGCGAACACCGCGCCCAGCACCAGGTGCTCCTTGACGGTGTCCACCGAGGCCTTGATGAAGACAGACTGGTCGCCGACGATAGTCGTCTCAACCCCGGGGGGCAGCGTCCTGTCTATCCCGGCCAGGCGCTCCTTGATGTTCTTGACGACCGCCACCGTGTTGGTGCCGGACTGCTTCTTGACCACCAGCGTGACGGCTGGCTTTCCGTTGTAGAAGGAGGCGGTCGTCATGCGCTCACCGGTGTCCTCGACGCGGCCTATGTCGGAGACGCGCACCTGGGCGCCCTTGATGTTGCCTACGACGATATTGTTGAAATCTTTGACGTCTTTGATGCGGCCCATCGTGCGCAGCACGTACTCCTTGTCCCTCTGCTCCACCTTGCCGCCGGGGATCTCTATATTTTGCTGCGAGATGGCGTCCTTGACTTTGTTTATCGGGATGTTCAGCGCGGCCAGCTTGAGCGGATTGACCACGATGTGGATCTCGCGTTCGCGGCCGCCCACTATGTCCACCGCGCCTACGCCGTTGACGGTCTCTATGACCTCCTTCACCTTCTTGCGCGCGATGTGCGTCAGGTCTATCAGGTTCCTCTGGCCGTAGACCACGACGTTGAGCACCGGGGTCGCGCCGATGTCGAACTTGCCCACCACCGGCGGGTCCGTGCCCTGCGGCAGTTGGGACAGCACCGAGTTCACCTTGTCGCGCACATCCTGCGCGGCCACGTCGGCGTTCTTCTCCAGCACGAACTTGACCATCACCAGCGACTGGCCTTCGTAACTGGTGGAGGTGATGTCCTCTATGCCGGAAATAGTGTTGACGGCCTCCTCTATCGGCTTCGTGACGGAGGTCTCTATCTCCTCCGGGTCCGCGCCCTTCAGCGTGGTCTGTATCATCACGAACGGGAATTCCACGTTCGGGAACAGGTCCACGCCCAGGCGGAAGTAGGAAAATATGCCCAGTACCACGATGGTGGCTATCATCATCGTGGTGAAGATGGGCCTCTTTACGCTGATCTCTGTGATCTTCATGGTAAGTTAGCCGCGCGTCTGGTGCGGCCCGGGCTCAGTTCTGCACCTTTATCTTGCTGCCGTCCTGCAGGCCGTAAAGACCGAACGAAACGATCTCCTGGCCTTCCTTTATGCCGCTGACCTGGGAGTAGTTGTCGGTCCTTATGCCAACGCGCACCGGCACTTTCCTGGCGAGGCCGTCCGCCATCGGCTCGAAGACGTAGTCCTTGCCGTCCTCGCTGACCAACGCCGCGGTGGGCACGGAGAGGGCGTTCCCCCTGGATGCCACTATCAGGCGGGCTTCGGCGAACATGCCGGATTTCAGCCTTCCGTCCGCATTGTCCACCAGCACCTCTATCGCGGCGTTGCGTGAGCTGGGGTCCACCACGGGGCTGATCTTGTAGACCTTGCCAGAGAAGGTCCTGTCCGGGAAGGCGTCCACTTTTATCGTCGCGCGCTGGCCCAGGAAGACCTGCCCGGTGTATTTCTCCGGCACGTCCAGCGCCACTCGCACTTTCGACTGGTTTACCACCAGCGCCACCGGAGTCTGAGGCGTGACGTTGGCGCCGGTATCCAGGTACGTGCGGCCCACCACGCCGGTCAGCGTGGACGGCACCGGGGCCGGCTCGTAGACTACGCCCACCTCGTCGCGCTCGAGCAACGCCACAGGCTGGTCTTTCTTGACCGGGTCGCCTTCGTGCAGCAGGTTCTTCAACAGCTTGCCGGAAGTGCGCGGGTAGAGCGTCGCCTCGTCCAGGGCCTTTATCGAGCCGGTGAGCAGGATGTAGTCCTCCAGGCTGCGGGTCTGGGCCTTCTCCGTCCTGACCAGGAAACGGTCCTTCTCCAGGTTGTTCAGCGCCTCGACGTCCTTGTTGCGGCAGCCCGCCGCCAGGGCGGCGGCCGACGCGAGAACGAGAACGTACAGCTTTGTCTTTTTCATAATATAGGTCCTGTGGTGCGTCCCTGTTATCTGCCTACCGCCCAGTCGAGCTCCGCGCCCGCGGAGCAGACGTCGTAGGCCGCCTGCGAGTAGAGCGTCTGCGCCTTGTTGAGCGCCAGCGTGGCGTCGTTGAGGTCCAGCTGGCCCGCCAGGCCGCTCTTGAAGCGCAGCTCGGTGGCGGAAAGCGTCTTGCGCGCCGTGTCCACGGCCGCCACCTGGGAGGCCAGCCGCTGCGAGGCCTCGTTGAGGTCCATCCAGGCCTTCTTTACGTCTATGCGGATGCCGCGCTCCTCGTCCTTCAGATCGGAGTCCGATTTCTCAAGCGCCAGCTCGGCCTGCTGGACCCGGGAGGAGACCGAGCCTCCGGAGAACAGCGGCAGGTTCAGGCTGACCCCGGCCGACATGCTCCAGCTGCGTTCGGAAGCCGTGGGCAGGCCGTTATTGTCCTGCGCTTGGAACTGCCTGGAGGCGAAGGCGCCCAGGTAGGGGTAGTGGCCGGAGCGTTCCAGCGAGACGTTCTGCGCAGCGAGGCGCTTCTGCAGCTCGGCCAGCCTGTTTTCCGGTCTGTTCAACAGCGCCAGCCTGTAGAGGTCCGCCAGGGGCTGCCCGGGAGCGGCGCCGCAGTTCATGGCGCCGGAAAGTGAAACGTCGTCGTCGGTGTCCAGGCCCAGCAGTTTCTTGAGCGTCAACAGGCCCTCTTCGTAATAGTTCCGGTTCTGGGTGACCGCCGGCTCGTTGTTGCTCACTTCCACCTCCTGGCGCATGACCTCCAGGTCGCTGGCCAGGCCCTGCCTGAACTGCGCGCGTATCGTGTCCAGGTGCTGCCTGGAGAGGTTAAGCGTCTCCTCCTGTATGCCGGCCATCGCGCTGGAGAGCAGCACCGAGTAGTAGAGCTGCGTCACGGACTTGCGCACCATGTTCTGCGCCGACCGCAGCTGCTCCGCGCTGGAGTCGGAGTACAGGCCGGCCATGCGTATGCCGGTGTTCACCTTGCCGCCCGCCCAGAGGACTTGCTGAAAATTAAGCGAGGCGGAGTAGGCGTTGTTCAGGCCGGCCGGGATTTTCTTCCCGCCTATAAAGAAATACGGGGTCTCGAAGTTGCGTGTGTACTGCGCGCTGGCGCTGAGTTGCGGGTAGACTCCGCCCCAGTACTCGCGTATCTTCTCCTTGTAGATAAGCCGGTCCTTCTCCGCGTCGATAACTGCGACGTTATTCTTCATCGCCAGGTCCACAGCGTCGCCCAGCGTCATTACGGCCGAGCGCGCCGGGCCGGCCAGGGCCGGCAGCAGCAGCAGGAAGAGCAGCGTCTTCGCGCGCCTTGCGCCGGCGCAGATCAGGCGGGCCAGCCTGCCAGGCAGCCCGCTGTCCAGTCCCGAGAGGCCGTTCTCGCTGGCCTCCATTATGAAATAGGCCAGGACCGCCTTGACCATCTGCAGCAGGTCTTCCGCCGCATGGCCGGAGAACCTCTCCTTGGCGAAGAGCGCGCGCAGCGCTTTACGGTTGCGCTGCTTCAGGTTCCGTGACAGCGAGGAAAGCACCCCCCCGGGGGGGGAGGCCATCATCTTCAGGGAGCACTTAGGCATGTCCGGATAGCGCCGTATGAAATCCAGATGCTCGGAGAAAAGCCGCTCCAGCTTGCGCTCCAGCGTCAGGTCGGGCCTGTTCATCTCGGAGTAGAGCTCCCGGAAATGCTTGGTGCCCTCCTCGAACGCGGCGCGGATCAGCGCGTCTTTGTCCTTGAAATAGTAATAGAGCACCGGCTTGGTGATGTGCAGCCTGGCCGAGAGCTCCCGCATCGACACCGCGTCGGGCCCTTTCTCCGCCATCAGGGCGGTGGCCGTTTCCAGTATCCTGCGGCGGGTCCTGTCCCCCTTGGCGGTCTTCTCTTCTTTTTGTAATTTCATAAAACTTACCTACCGGTAAATAAATTATAGCAACGCGGGCAACCCCCGGTCAAGCGGCGTCCCGGGACCGAAGGGCCCACCCGCGGGTAGGTCCTTTTGCGCTTCCGTCCTGGGTCCGAAGCCTCTATTAGGGACGGTCCGAAGCCGGATACAATATTAAACGTTAAAGCAAGCAGCCCTTGTAATCCCCCGATAAGGGCGGGGGAGAATCCACCGGCGGGCCCACCCGCCGTAACCAGGGGAAACGAAAGCGATTTCGTTTCCTTTTTTTTGTTTCTGCGGGTGGACTAACGATGAAGAAACACCTTTTAAGCGTTATAATTCTTCCCTTCCTCTTCCTCCGGGCGGCGGCCGCGGCGCAGGCCGGCGGACAGAAGCGCGACCCGCTGGCGGGTTCCGGGCCCTTCGCGGACCCGGTCTTTCAGGACTTCCTGGAGACCTCGGACGACGGCTATCTTAACGCCAAGAACACGATGCTGGTCCGCACCGACTTCGGCGATATGCGCGATTCGGTGGCCTCTCCCCGGTCTTCCCTGCGCGACGCCAGGCCGCCGGCGGCGCTGTCCGCCGCTCCGGCTCCCAAGGCGGCCCCGCGCTACCCGGCCGGGCACTACAAGGTAACTTTCGCCGGCGAGGCCGGCCCGCTGGGCTCGTACGTGATGCCGGTGGGCAGCGCGCCCTCCGTTTACCCGCGGGAATACGCGTTGCTGGGCGTTTCGGTAGCCGGCGGCGCCTACGACGCGCTTCTGCCGGCCCTGGAGCGGGCCGGGCTGCGCTTCGCAGGAGAGAAGGATACTTATTCCTCGGGGCGGAAGAGGACCGTCGTGCTGGGCTGGGCCCCTTATTCCGCGATCCCCGCCGTTTCGCGCGTCCGGGGCGTGTCAGGGGTCGCGGTGGAGAACAGCCGCTCCGGAATGCAGCTCAGGGCCAGGGTTCGCTTCACGCTCAAGGTCCCTTTCCAGAACGGACCCGATACTTTCGTCCCCGGGTTTCTGAAGGGGCTTTCGAAGAGCAGCGGGTTCGTGGCCGAGTCCTGGACGCGGCTTCCGGTCGATGGCGGGGACTCCCGGTTCAGCGTTTTCGACGTGACTGGCACCATGCCGGTGAACATGCTTTCGGGCCTCTCCGCTTCGCCCTTTGTGGCTTCGGTGGAGCTCAAAGACTCCTCTCTCTGACCGACCCGGCGGTCTCCCTTCCTTTTTTGTCCGCCGTATAAAAGTTATAATTGTCCGTAGGATGGTCCGGCGGGCCTTCGAGCGCGCCGGAAGTCCCGCTTTTATGGACGAACATAAACATCATCACGCGCCCCACCCCTCCGCCGGCCTGCGCAAGGGTTACCGGGTGGTTTTCCTGCTTGCTTTCTCCGCGGGCCTGCTGGCCGAGATGCTGCTTTTCCTGCAGGCCCAGATGCGCGAGATAGCCTCCCTTCTCAAGGAGGATTTCCGCATCGTCGTGGTCAAGGACGACAGGACGAAGGTCAAGCCTGAGGATATCGGCGCGGCCCTCTCCGCCATCAAGGGGACCGATCAGGCCGTTTTCGTCAGTTGCCAGGACAGGCTGGCCAGGCTGAAGGCCGAGGAGCCGGACCTGGTCGCCTCCGTCCTGCCTCCGGGCTCCAACCCGATGCCGGACACCTGGGAGGTGATAGTCAGGGAGGATGCGCTCGGGAACCTGAACTCCTGGACCGACGCCGCCTGGCGCGTCAAGGGCGTGGGGGACATAAAGTACAAGCCTCTCGAAGCCTACGCCATAATGCACGCGGTCTTCTACGACCATCTGATAGGTTTGGGTCTGGCGCTCTCCTTCCTGGCCTTCATGCTCATGGCCGCCATGACGCTCACCTACTGGCACGAATCCGCCTCGCTGACTGTGGTAATGCCGGGGGAGAAGGCCTGGATCCTGGCCGGCGCTGCCGGCGCGGCGCTGTCTTCCCTGGCCGCTTACGTGGTGGTCTATCCGGTGAAGAACCTGAGCCCGGTCTGGGTCTGGCCGAACCCGCTCTGGCAGGCCGTGGCGGTAGGGGCCGGAGCGTTGATGGGCTGGAGCCTCGGCCGCTGGAAGAACGATCATAACAGATAACTGCATGACACGTGACGAACGCCTAGACGCGCCTGGCGCGGGCGGGCGCGGACCGGCCGCCGCGGGGCGGCTCCGCGCCGCCCTGCTCTGCGCCGCCCTGTGCGTCTTGGCCGGCCTCCCGGCGCGCGCCGGCCAGGCCGCCGTGGAGGCCAAGAAGAAGAGCCTTGCCGATATAAACGCGCAGCTGGAAGAAAAGAAGGCTGAGCTGGAGAAGTACCGCCAGGAGGAACAGCGCATCTCGGACGAGCTGTCCGGCCTTAAAAAAGAGGAGAAGCAGACAGCCGCCCGCCGCCGCGACCTGGAGGGGAAACTGGAGAGGGCCAAGGCCCGCTCCGGGGATGCCAGGCTCAAGTACGACTCGCTGGAGAAGAGCCGCAAGGAGCTGACCGGGGACATACACGGCGAGCTGGTGATGCTGTCCCTGCAGAAGGAGTTCTACTATCCCTATTACGGAATGCGGGACATCGACAAGGATATGCTGATGCGCTACGCGATGCTGAAGAAGCGCGCTCTCTTGTCCAGCATGAAGGGGGAGAGCCTGCGCGTGCACCGGGACATGGAAACCCTCATACAGAAAGGAGCCGAGCTCCGTTCGCGGCAGGCCATGCTGCGCCGGCAGAGCTCGGAAAACAAGAGCGCCCTCAGGGCCAAGCAGTCCGAACTGGAGCAGGCCCGCGAGGAGCAGGCCCGCCTGTCAGCGGAGCTGCAGTCCCTGCGGGAGGCGGCGCTCGGCCTGACGCGCCTGGTCAAGAAGCTTCAAAAGCAGGCCCCTTATATCAGCAGCGATTTCAACGCGAACCTGCCCATACCCAGGGGCTCGATGTCCTGGCCGGCCGTGGGGAAGGTGATAAGCCGCTTCGGCCGCGAGAACGTGCCCGGTCTCAAGACCTGGATAGTGCGCGAGGGCATACGCATCGCTACGGACGCGGACGCCCCGGTACACGCAGCCCTGCCCGGAAAGGTCATCTACGCCGGACCTTTCCGTACCTACGGCAACGTGGTGATAGTGGACCACGAGAAGGGCTTCTTCACAATCTACGGCCTGCTCAGCCGCATAGACGCCGCCAGGGGCGAAGAGGTGACACCCGGTACGCAACTGGGGCTGGCCGGAAAGGACACGCAGGCCATGAGCACCGGCAGAAAAGCCTCGGGCAGCGCCGTCTATTTTGAGATTCGCAAAGGCGACAGGGCGATAGACCCACTTAAGTGGCTGCCGGACCGCATCGAAAGGGCGCCGTCCGCAAGAAATTAGATATAATGATTTTTTAATTATCGTCCGGCCGCAAGGCCGGCCTTTTCCGTTTTCCCGTCTTCTTAAGGAGCTATGGAAATGAAGAACATCAAGAAACTGTTTCTGGTCACGGCCGCGGCCCTGGTCATAGGAGCCGTCTTCCCCTATGCCGACTACGCCATGGACAAGACCTACGGGCAGCTCAAGGTCCTGGTTGACGTGATGGAGCTGATCCGTGAGAATTACGTGGAGCCGATAGACACGCAGAAGCTGGTTTACGGCGCGGCCCGCGGCATGGTGGACCAGCTGGACGACTTCTCCCAGTTCATGGACCCCGACCTCTACCAGCGGGTCAAGAGCGACACAGAGGGGGAGTTCGGAGGCGTCGGCATAACGGTGGAACCGGTCGACGGCTGGCTCACGGTGGTGACGCCGATGCCTGGCACGCCGGCGTTCATCGCCGGGATTATGCCGGGGGACAAGATAATCAAGATAGAGGGCGTGTCCACGAAGGACATGCTGATAGACGAGGCCATAAAGAAGCTGCGCGGCAAGCCAGGCACCAAGGTGAAGATAACGATAGCCAGGGAGCCGGCCAAGAAGGGGGACGACTGGACCACGCAGGATATAGAGCTGACCCGGGAGGTAATAAAGGCCGAGAACGTGAAGTGGCGCATGCTCGACGATAAGATCGGCTACATCAAGATTGTAGAGTTCGCCGGCCACGTCACGGAGAGCTTCAGGAAGGCCATTGACGACCTCCATTCCCAGGGGATGCAGGCGCTGGTGCTGGACCTGCGCTACAATCCCGGCGGCCTGCTGACCTCGGCCGTGGACATCTCCAAACTGTTCCTGAACGACGACAAGATGATAGTCTACACCAAGGGCCGCAAGCCGGAGAACTACCAGGAGTTCCGGGCCGACGGCAAGGCGCCTTACGAGACGCTGCCGCTCGTGGTCCTGATCAACCGCTACTCGGCCAGCGCCAGCGAGATCCTGTCCGGCGCGATGCAGGACGACAAGCGCGCGGTAATCATCGGAGAGCGCTCGTTCGGCAAAGCCAGCGTGCAGCAGATTATCCCGCTTTCCGACGGCTCGGCGCTGCGTCTGACGATAGCCAAGTACTACACGCCAAGCGGAAAGTCGATACAGCGCGACGAAAGCGGCGAGCACGGCGGCATAATCCCCGACATAACGGTAAAGGTGCCGCCGGACGTGGAGAAGAAGCTCCTGCAGCAGGACGAGGCGCTCTATTATCCGCCTGCCAAAAAAGAACGCAAGGGGGAAACTCCGCCGGTTAAGACGAACGAGAAGTTCGGCGCTCTGGTCCCGCCCCCCGCGAGGCCGGAGAAGACCCCGGACGAGGTGCTGGACAGGGCCGTGGAGCTGCTGAAGGCCAGGGACATACTTGCCAACCTGAAGCCCGGGAAATAGGCTGTCGGGTGAGAATACTGGCTTTCGAGACCACCTGCGACGAGACCTCTGCCGCCGTGCTGGAGGGGAAGGCCCTGCTCTCCAACAAGGTCTTCTCCCAGATAAGCCTGCACCGCAGGTACAGCGGGGTAGTGCCGGAGTTGGCCAGCCGCGCGCACCTCGAGAAGATTCCGTTCGTGCTGGCCGGGGCCCTTTCCGGGGCCGGTCTGAAAACGCCGCTGAGGCGCGGCGCCCTGGACGCGGTGGCCTTTTCCCGCGGCCCCGGCCTGCCCGGCGCGCTGATGGTCGGGCGCGTGGCGGCCGAGACCGCAGCCGAGCTGGCCGGGGTTCCGCTGATAGGCGTGAACCATCTGGAGGGCCACCTGCTCGCCTGCGAGTTCGAGGCCGGCCGCGCCGCGCGGCCTCTTAAATTCCCGCTGGCCGCGCTGATAGCCTCTGGCGGGCACACGGAGCTGTGGCACGCCCGCGGCTACGGCGATTACCGGGTGCTGGGCCGCACCCGCGACGACGCGGCCGGCGAGGCCTTCGACAAGGTCGCCAAGCTGCTGGGCCTGCCGTATCCGGGGGGGCCCTCGGTGGAGAAGTCCGCCGCTCGGGCCCGCGGCGGGCTGCCGGACTTCCCGCGGCCGCTGCTGCCCGGGACCAGGGATTTTTCCTTCAGCGGCCTCAAGACAGCCGTCAGCTATTACCTGGCGGGCAGGCTCGGGCAGGATTTCTACAAGCGCGGCCTGCGCCTGTCCCCGGCGGAGCGCGACCGCGTCTGCCGGGCCTTCCAGGACGCGGTAGTCGAGACGCTGGTGCGCAAGACGGCCGACGCGGCGCGCTCGCTCGGTCTCGGGCGCATAGCCGTGGGCGGAGGGGTCTCGTCCAACGTGGCGCTCAGGGAGGCCTTCGGGCGGCTGGCCGGCTTCGAGGTCCGCTTTTCCGAGAAGGCTTACTGCTCCGACAACGCGGCCATGGTGGCGCTCTGCGCGCTGCGCAGGCTGGAGGCGGGCCGTTTCGTCAACAGCCTCAAGGTCGCCCCGGAACTTTCCGAGCCGGGCTGGAAAGGGGCGGCGCTCCGGGGTTTTCGGCCCGGGAAACATTATAGTAACAACCGCGCGCTATAAACTTTAAGATGCTAATTTGGCTGCTTTCGGACTACGACCACAGGAAACACCTGGCCTTCAAGAGCCTGCTGGGCCGTTTTTCCTCCGCCTACCCCGAGACGCGGGCCGAGTTCTCGGTGAAGAGCCGC
>JAJYJH010000011.1 GCA_021789695.1 bacterium
GCACCAAGCTGGCCCCAATCGCGGCTCTGCAGGCTTCGCTCAACTGGATACGCTCCACCCCCTTCTCCACCGACGGAGGCACGCTTACCTACAACGTGGACGGGCTCGGGAATTTCACCGACCTGACACAGCAGCAGAGGAGCCTGACCAAAGCCATAGGGCCGGTGGAAATACCCGAGGCCGCCCCTGTAAAATGGGATTAAAAGGGCGCTATAGGGACAGGGGCGTAGGCGAATGTGCCGCCGGACCCCTCCCGCACCGCCGGACGTGCGGGTACGCATCCGGCGGTTCAGAAAGCGGCTTTAACCTCCGCCGGCCGGAAGTATTCCTCCCAGCCGCTCAGATACGCATCCAGCTCCTTCGCCATCTCTTCCAGACTTCGTCCGCCGTTGCGCGACGTTATCCGCCTCACACGCTCCTTCATCACCTTCAGGGCTTCCAGGCTCACGCAGTGCCTGACAATTCCCCTGGCCGCCCAAAAACCGTAGCCGAGGTACCGACTGTCCCGCGCACGCTTAGTCCCGCTCTTGCCCCCGTTGATTTTCAACCGAAGTCCGGCGCATAAGCGCTTCGACGTTTCCGTCACGCCCGGCGCAGCCGCCTCCGACCGGACGGACACATCCCCGTCCTCGGCGTACCGCACGAACGCGCGGCCACGCTTCTTTCAGCGTGTGCCTCGCGCCATACTGCCTTGCGCTTCGCCTGAGTTTCCTGCGACCTGTCTCCCCGGAGGACTTTCACCTCAAAGTTTGGTTTCATGCCGGGCGCACATAAAAAACCCCGGCTTCCGCCGGGGTTTTTTATTCCGGTGTGACGGGCTATTTGTCGACGCCGCAGCACTTCTTGTATTTTTTGCCGGAACCGCAGGGACAAGGGTCGTTGCGCCCCACCTTGGGCTCCTCTCGCCGCACGGTATCCACCTTAACCGTTTCGCCGCCGCGGAGCACCTCGGGGTGCTTCTTCATCCACTTCTTCACTTCCTTGTCGTCAGCCACGTCCACTCCGGCCACCAGCATCTTGCGGTAGATGCCTATGATCAGGGACCGCATCTGCGGGTCCTTGGCCTGGGCCAGAATCTCCGGGGACATCTTATCCAGCTCCGCGGCCAGCTCGTCGTCGGTCTTCTCCGCCGGGGATTTCGCCCTGGAGGGAGGCGCGGCTTTGGCCGGGGGCGCCTGAACGGGAGCCGCCGGGACAGGAGAGGCCGGCTTATCAGCCGGGGCCGCGGCGTGCTCGTGATGAGCGTGTCCCGGCTTCTGCGCCTCTTTTTCAGTTTCCTTGTTTATCAATTTCTTAAGGAAGTTCCAGGCCATATGTATCCTCCTCCGCTTTATGCCGCCACACGGGCCCGCTCTTTCAGGAAACAGGCCAGCGCTATCGAATGCAGTTTGGTCATCGGGCTGTCGGTGCGCGACGGCAGGATGACGGGGATGTTGGAGCCGGCCAGCAGCGTGGCGCTCTTCATGCCGGCGCCGAAGAACGAGATGGCCTTGTAGACCGGGTTGCCGGAGTCGAGGCTGGGGAATAGGGCGATGTCGGTGTTGCCCGGTACCACGGCGTCCTTGATGCCCTTCTCGGCCGCAAGCTCCCTGGAGAAGGAAATATAGATGTCGTACGGGCCCTCGACCGTGCAGTTCTTGATCCTCCCCTCCCTGTTGCGCTTCACCAGCTCGGCCGCGTCCAACGTGCTGGGAATCTTCTCATTGACCTTCTCCACCGGACAGACCACGGCCACATTCGGCTTGGCGACCCCGAGCTGGCGCATCATGTCCACCGCGTTGTTGACTATCATCTCTTTCTGGTCCACGTTCGGCGCGATCATGATGGCCGCGTCGGTGACGGCGAAGAGCTTGTGGTAGTTGGTCAGCTCGAAGAGCACGAAGTGGGAGAGCACGGTGCCCTCGGCCACCGCCCCTATCTCTTTGCGCAGTATGGCCTTCATGTAGAACTTAGTGTCCACCAGGCCCTTAACTAGAAAGTCCCCCTTACCGGCCTTCACCAGGTCCACCGCCGTGTTGCAGATTCCGGCGTAGTCCGAGAGGTCTATCGTCTCGAAGCTGTCCAGTTTCAAACCGACCTTTTTCGCCATCTCATGCACTTGGGACTTGGGTCCGATCAGGATGCCGCCGGAGATGATCCCGTGGTCCACGCCCATCTTACAGGCGGTCAGCACCTCATCGTTGTTGGCGCCCGGCACCACTATGCGATTAGTCTTGCCCTTCACCATACCTAAAAGCTCATCGAAGTTCCTGAATTTCATAGTTTTCCTCCGTTGTGTTTTTGTGGTTAAAATCAGTATTTCTTTACGGCGGCCGGCGTCTTCAGGGCTATCTCCGCCGCCGCGCGCAGCGCGGCCATCTCGTCGCCGCCCGGGTAGGCCAGCACCGGCGCTATCCAGTCAACGCGCCGCTTTATCTCCGGGACCAGCACCTTGTCGTAGGCCAGCCCGCCGGTCAGCACGATCGCGTCCACCCTGCCCTCCAGCACGGCCGCCATCGCGCCTATCTCCTTGCAGATCTGGTAGCCCATCGCCGAGACGGCCTCCCTGGCCTTCTCGCGGCTGAGCACGGCCGGGTCGAGGCCGCTGCCGGGTTTTACCTCCCCGGTAAGGATATATTTTTCCAGCGCTATGCAGTCTGAGGTGCCGGTGTAGGCCACCAGCCCCCCGCGGCCCTTAAGTTTGAGCAGCATGTCCTGCTTGGTGTACTTCCCAGAAAAGCACATGCCGACCAGCCCGCCCGCAGGAACTCCTCCGGAGCGCTGCGGAGTGAAAGGCCCGTCGCCGTTCAGCGCGTTGTTGACGTCCACCACGCGCCCGTTCAAGTGCGCGCCCACCGAGATCCCCCCGCCGCCGTGCATGATGATAAGGCGGCACTCGTTATAAGGCTTACCCAGCTGGGCCGCCGCGTGCCGGCCGACCCGCTTCTGGTTCAGCGCGTGAAAAATGGAGATGCGCGGGTTCTCGGGCATCCCGGAGTAGCGGGCGAGCGGCTCCATCTCGTCGACCACCACCGGATCGGCGATGAAGGCCTTTATCCCGAGCGGCTCGGCGATGTCGCGGGCTATGATGCCGCCGAGATTGGAGGGATGGTCGCCCAGCACTCCCTCCCTGAGGTCCGCCAGCAGCGCGTCGGTCACCTCGTAGACGCCGCCCTCTATCGGCTTCACCACCCCGCCGCGGCCTATCACGGCGTGCAGCTCCTTCAGGTCCACGCCGTGCTCCTTCAGCGCCTCCAGCGCCATGCGCTTGCGCAGGTCGAACTGCGCGGTTATCTTCTCGCGCTCGTAAGGCTTAAGATCGTCAGGACTGTAGCGGACGGTCTTATGGAAGACCTCCTTGTCGCCGCGGAAGCAGCTCACCTCGTCGGAGGTGGAGCCCGGGTTGATAACGAGTATATTGTATTCGGACATAGTCCTTCCCCTAATCGAAGTCTATCTCGTACAGGTACGGCACGTGTTTTTTCTCCAGCGTAACGAAGATCTTTTTTCCGCCGGCCGCTGCGAAGCCGGGCTGCTCCCTGCCGCCGTAACAGTAATCCTCCTTTGCGCAGGCCAGCAGCCTGGACGGGCCGCTCCAGGGACCCCACGGGTAAGGCGCCAGACGGGCCGTGAGCGAACCTGTTCCGCGGTCAGAATACACGGCCAGATAGGCGCCGAGGGCCTGGTTATACGAAACGGAAAACTCCTCAGGCATATCCGGGATCACGTCGGAGGCCTCGGACACGTCCGAAGTCCACGGCACGCTGCCGGCGTCGGCGCTGTAGTAGGAATAATCCGCGCGCGAAGCCAGCTTGTCCGGCCTGACGCGGGCCAGCTGGGCGGGGTACTCTCCGGGCGAGGTCTCCTCCCGGCCGTAGACGTAGAGCCAGCCGTCCTCGTCGAAAAACGCCGCGGAGCCGAAGGCGGGCTCGATGTCGTTCCAGAAGGCGTAGCCGTCCCCAAATGGCGCCTTGACGTAGGGACCGGCGGGACGCTCGGAACAGGCCACCCCCTGCCCGACACGGAAGTAATCATAAGGATCCGGACCGAAGTTGTTCATTATGGAATAGAACGCGCAGCAACGGCCGCCGGAGCAGAACCCGGAACTGGGCCAGAATTTGCGCGCCTGGCTGTATTCCTTAAGGTCCCCGGAAAGCAGCGGCAGCGGCCAGCCGTTCTCGTCGGAGACGAAGGCAAGGCGCCCGGCCTGGGAATACGGCGAAGTGCTGGGGGCCAGCGCTGCCGCCCCGTCTATTATACCCCAGACCTCCGGCTGACCGTCGGGTCTTTTCCTGCCTGTCCAGACGTTGTTGAGCAGCCAGAGGGTGCGCCCGTCCGGCAGCGGGATGGAGAAATTCCCGCCCTGCGCCACCGGCGCCGTAGTGGAGGCCGGGGACGAGAGCAGGGCGGTCCCGGAAGAAACGGAGAACGCCGGCAGGGCAGGGTCCTGCGCGCGGACCGCGGCCGGCAGCAGCAGACAGGCCAGCAGGAAGGACAGACGGCCTCCGGGCCGGCCGCCAAGTTCCAGCGTTGCATTCTTATGGGACCGCATTATGGCATCTCCGCTGACTGGATTCAAAATTATAATATAATAGAAACCATGATGCGCGCAAACGCGCTGCCCCCCTGTAACATATTAGTCATTAAGGTTGGAAGGCGCTCTGCTAGACTATTACCGATGCTCCCGCGGCGACGAACCATCTTCACGCTAATAACTGCGGCGCTGCTGCTGGCCTGCGGCGCCATGCCTTCTCAGGCCGCGCTCTCCCCTTACACTTCCGCCTCTGGACTGAGTTCTCTTTCGTTCATTTGGGGCGCCGCAGGCTCACCATACGTGGTGGCGCTTTCGACCGACCCGCTGTTCCTGGTGCAGACCGCCACCGGGGCCCTCTCCGCCAACACCACCTCCTATACCGGCCTCAGCCAGGACACGCTCTACTATTTCCGCGTCAAAAGCCAGTCGGCCCCGGACTCGGCCTACGAAACGGCCTCCACCGCCACCTGGGTGGCCGCTCCTGCCGGCCTGTACTCAGTGCCGTCCTATTTCACTTCGGATTCGTCCTTCACGGCCACGGCGCGGCTGGGCTGGGATACCGGCGGGAATCCGGTGTGGACGGCCTACGAGATGCAGTACGCCTTAAATTCGTCCTTTTCCCCCTCTGCCACGGCCATGCCCGGTTACCCGCCCGCCACCCTTGGCGGACTGAACGCCAACACCACCTACTATTTCAAGGTACGGGCGGTGGGCGTCTCGGGAGTGGTCACGCCGTACGCTCCGTACATCTCCACCGCCACCATGGCCCTGGCTCTTCCAGGGGTCTCGGAGAAGGTGCACGAGACCAGCGCCACCATCTCCTGGACCCCGGTCTACGACGCGACGGTACAGGCCCTCACCTCGGAAGGCTACAAGGTCCTACTGCAGAGCGATCCCACCCTTACCTCCCCGTCCGTCTGGGTCACGGCTTCGCCGACGGCTTCTTCAGCCGACTTCACCGGACTCGCCCGCAACACCGGGTACTGGTACAAGGCCGGAGCCCTGAACTGGACCGGCGCGCCGAACATGTCGGATATCCGCTATTTCGTCACCCTCGCGGCTGTACCGCAGGGGCTCGCCAGATCTTCGGTAACAGCCGGCGCGGCCAGCCTGACCTGGACTCCGCTCGGGCCCGGGGAGACGTACGGTTACAGGCTCGAGGCCTCCGCGGACCCCGCCTGGTCTTACGGCGCCATTCAGTCGTCTTCCGCTTACGACGCGTCGGTTAGCACCCTTACAATAGACACGCTGGACTCTAATACCACCTACTATTTCCGGGCCGCCTCGTTGAACACCGCCGGCGCTCCCGACTATACCGCCAGCCTTTCCTCCGTCACGCTGGCCCTGGCGATCCCGGGGGATGTCGCCTGGTCCAATGCCCAGCCCCAGGCGATAACGGTGGAGTTCATTCCGCTGCCGCAGACGCTGCAGTCGCTCTCGTGCGAAGGCTACCGCTTGGAAGCCTCAACGGCTCCGTTCGGTTCCGGCGGCGCAGTGATCTCCTCCGCCACCTACGACGTCTACCCGACCGGGTTCACGCGCCAACTGACGGCGCAAGGCCTGGCTCCCAATAACACGTACTATCTGCGCCTCGGCACCCTCAACTGGCAATATACCCCGGACTATACCGTGCTGCCCTCCACCCATACAGGCTTCCCCGGAAACCTGACCAACGTCACGCTGGACGCGGTCTGGAGTTCCAGCGCCTCCGTCAGCTTCACCCCGGGCATAGCGGCAGAAGGCCACGTGGCCGAGGCCTCCGCCTCGCCTTACTTCGATACGATATACGCCAGTTCCTACACTCCGAGCGGCACGGCCTCCAACCTGATAGTAAGCGGCCTGGACCCCAACACCACCTATTATTTCAGGGCCGGGGCGCTCTACAACGGAGCCACGGTCTACACGAACACCGTGCCCGACTACCGTCAGACCCTGCCGCAGCCGCTTACCGCCCTGTCGTTCGCCGGTGTTTACCAGTCCAGCGTAACCGTCTCCTGGGCGCCCTTGGCCGGCACCTCGCAGATCTCCTCGGCTGAATCCTACATACTTCAGGGCGCTGTTTCCCCGGCCTTCTCCCCGGTGCTGTTCTCCTCCTCCACCGCAGACATCTCGCGCGACAGGCTTACGATAAGCGGCCTCTCTCCGGACACCAGCTATTATTTCAGGGCGGGCACGGTCAACATGGAAGGTTCCGTCAATTACTCCCTCACCCCGGACACCTCTACGATGGCCAACCAGCCCGCCGCGCAATCCTATACAGCCATAACCCCGGATTCGCTCACGCTGACCTGGGGGTCCCACGGCAACCCGGCCGATACCAGGTACATGGTGGAGATGTCCTCCTACCCGGACTACAGCTACGCCAGGCCGGCGCAGACCGTGGCGCTGACCACAGCCGCCTTCTCCGGCCTGTTGCCGAACACGACCTACTATTCGCGCGCGACGGCCATAAACAGGCTGGGACGCGCTACGCCGGCGCTGGACTTCTCCCCTATGGCCACCGGGGCCTTCGACCCCGGAGTGTTGCCGTTCTCCGGCGTAGGGGTCTCGAGCCTGACGGTCAACTGGTCCTCCGGGGCGGCCGCGGGCTTCTTCAACAATCCGGGCACCTTCTACCTGGTGTCCATCTCCTCAGAACAGGCCTTCTCCGGCACCGTCCTCTCCTCCACGACGCTCGGTCTCTCCGCCACCTTCTACGGCCTGCTCTCCGACACAAGCTACTACCTGCACGTATCGGCGCTTAACCTGACCGGAGTGCCAACGGACCCGCCGGCGCAGCTCGGCACCGCGCTGACCCTGCCCGCTACTGCGTACCTGTTGCCGCCCGACGCCACCTTCCCGCCCGCCCAGATGATGATAGACGGTTTCACGGCGGCCTGGGGCCCTAACGGCAACTCCCCGGACACGCGCTATTACGTGGAGGCCTCTACTGTGAACGCGGGCGCAGGCCCTGACTTCAGCGTTATAGCCTCCTCCTGCCTGGCGCAGGGGCTCGCCTGCACCCTGACCGGTCTGCAGATAGACACGCAGTACTGGCTGCGCGTGCAGGCCATCGGGCAGACCGGCGCGCTGGCGGATTTCGTGCAGCTTGGCTCCACCAGGACGCTACTCTCAGCCACGGGCAGCGCGCCCGCCCTGCAGGATACAGTGGTCACGCTCGACGCCTCCTACGGCCAAATCTCCGTGCATATCCCTCCCGGGGCCCTTGGCGGGGCCACAAGGCTGACGCTCTCCCCGTCCACCACCACGCTGGCCGGACCGGCCTCCGCGGTGTCGGCCCTAACGCCTACCGGCATAGGCGTCACCATCAACTACTTCCCTCCCGCCCTCGTACTGGGGGCCATAACTATAACCGTACCGTACCGTCTCTCCGACCTGCCCGCCAATATAGACCCGGCGCGGCTGGTGCTCGCTTTCTACGACGAGACTGACCGGGTCTGGGTGCCGCTGCCCTCGGTTTCCAACGTGCCGGCGCGCCTGGTGACGGCCCAGACCTGGCACCTCTCCACCTTTCAGCTGATGCAGACCAATCCGACGGCGGGGCTGTCGGGGGTCAAGGTCTACCCGAACCCATACCGCCCCAACTCCGTAACCGGCGTGATGCACTTCGCGGACCTGCCGCCCTACTCCGAGGTCAAGATTTACACTTTCCTGGGGGAGCTTGTAAGGAAGCTGAAGGCCGATATCGACGGTATGGCGCAATGGGACGGGCTCAACAGGGACGGGCGCGAGGCCGCCAGCGGAGTGTACATAGCCTACGTACAAAGCCCCGACAAAAAGAGCAGCAGGAGCCTGAAGGTGGCCGTGGAAAGATGAGGATGGCGCGGACTTTATGAGGAAAGCGGCGTTGAAATGCCTGAGAAACGCGGCAGGAGCGGCACTGTTGCTCTGCGCCCCGACCCTGGTTCTTTCTGCGTCGGCCGCCGGTTACGATTCCTCTTCCGTCGGTACGGCCGCCGCCCAGTTCCTGAAGATAGCCATGGGCGCGCGCGGCGCAGCCATGGGAGAGGCCTACGCCGCCCTCGCCGACGACGCCTTCGCGCTGGACTGGAACCCCGCCGGCCTGATCCATGTAAAAAAGAACTCCATGGCCATGATGCACTCCCCCTACCTGGCCGGTTCCTACGCGGATTATCTGGCCTACGCCGAGAACGCGGGCGAGGTCGGGTCCTGGGGAGTAGCTTTGAAATACATGAACTACGGCAAGATCACGCAGACCGACGCCAGCGGCGTGGACTTGGGAAGTTTCTCCCCTTCCGACACCGAGATCAGCGTGGGCTTCGCCTGTTACATAACGGGCTTCAACGAGGAGCCAGAGGACCGTTTCGTATTGGGCGCCACCGGCAAGTTCGTCAAATCCAAGATAATTTCCGGCGACAACACGGTCTCCGCCGACATAGGGCTAAACCTGCCGTACATGTTCGACAACAACTTCCGCGTCAGCCTGGTGGCCCAGAACATCATGGGCACGCTGCGCTACGACAAGGAGGATTCTCCGCTGCCGCTGATACTACGCCTGGGCACGCTCACGAAGCTGGGGAACTACTTCAACCTCACCGGCGACATAGTGGCGCCCAGCGATTCGCTGCCCTTCCTGGCGATGGGAGGAGAGCTCAGCGTGCCGGTGAACCGCGATATAGACGCGGCGCTGCGCGCGGGTTTTAACACGCGTGCCATAACCGACCTGGGCGGGACCCGCAACGTCTCAATGGGCGGCGGCCTGCGCTATACCGATTACAGGCTGGACTACTCCTTCTCCCCGTTCGGGGACCTTGGCTCCGTCCACCGCATCTCGGCCACTATCGTTTTCGAATAATCCAGGTAAGTCAGGCCCGGGTCTCTCCTACCCGGGAAGAGCCGCGCGCCGCCGTCATCGGGAAGGCCGCCCCCATCCAGCCCAGAGCGAACAGGAAGGCCGTGCCTGGATAGGCGGCGGCCGGCATCGCGCCGGCGGTCCTGGCCAGCGAGACCAGCGCGGCGGTCAGCCCCTTGGAGAAGCGATAGGTGAAGGCTTCAGCCACCTGCTTTGCGCGGTAGCGGGTGTCGTAGGAGAACGGGATGTACAGCGTCTCCTTGCTGGCCCTGAAGAGCGAATAATCCAACCCCTTGAACAACAGGAAAGCCAGCGCCGCCATGAAAAGCCGCGGAGACAGCAGCAGGGCGCCAAGCGTGAGCAGGTGCGCCGCCGGGATGGCCGTCTGGATGCGCCGTATGGAGACGTAGCGCAACAACAGCGGCGTCAGCAGGAACTGCATCGTGAACGAGAATATATTCACCTTCATCCAGAACCCGCCGAAGAAGGCGGTGCGCTGGTCCAGCCCCGGGAAAGCGGCCTGCGCCAGCTGCGCGAAGCGCAGTTCCAGCATCGTGGCCACGACCTGCGTGGCAAAGACGACCAGCGCTATACAAAGTATGGTCCTGTTCTCTTTCAGGATGCTCAGATGCAGATGCCCCTTCCTGCCGTGCGCCTCTTCGGACGATGGCTTCGGCTCTCCGGCCCTGGCGTAGGCCAGCCAGAAGAGCGCCAGGGCCGGCAGCATCGCCAGGCCAGACATCAGCACGAAGAAATCCGTATGCAGTAAAACGGCGAAGCGCTCCACCAGCCAGCCGGCTGTCAAAGGACCTATGGCCCCGACGCCGGCCACCGGGCCGTTATAGGCCTTGCCCTCTTCCTCCCGCAGCGTGCTGTTGATGAACGACCAGTACTGCTCGGCTATAACCACGACGTAGGATTCCTTGAAAACGTAAAGGAGAAAGATCAGCGGCCCCCCCCCGCCGGCCTTCAGGCCCAGGAAGGCGAGCACGAAGAACGCGGAGCTGGCCAGCATAGAGGCGGCCATCGCTTTTTTGCCGCCTACGGCCGAGAGCAGCCTGCCGTAGAGGTAAATCAGGAGCGCCATCATGAACGGTACGCAACTCATCGCGTACGGTTTGGCGTCGGCGCCGAAACGGCCTATGAAGATGGACTCCGCGCTGGAGCGGATGAACTCGTAGCCGCCGAACAGGAAGCCGGCCGAAAGGCCGGCGAACAGCATGGCCAGCGCTACGCGGCGCCCGCGCTCCGTTCTCAGCGATCCAAGGAATGCTTTCATGGTCCGTTCCGGAAATAAACGCCGCTCCGGCAGCCTATAATCTCCCTAAAAAGACCCGGCGCCCGCAGAAGCGGACGCCGGGCAAACCGCGCGGACCAAAGGCTTACTTGCCTTTCTTCTCCGCGGGCTTCGCCTCGGGCGTGGCGGCCGGGGCGGGGGTCGCGGCCTGGGCGGCCGGGGCGGCCTCGGTCGCGGTGCCGGCTACCTGCTCGTTCGCGGCGGGCGCGGGAGCGGCGGCCTCCTGCTTCTTGCAGGCCACTGCACAGAACAGCGCCGCCAGGGGCAGCGCGAAGAGTACTGTCTTTTTCATTTTACTATTTCTCCTGTAATATCCCGCGGCTTAGGCGCCTGCGGGTACAATTCCTAAATCGCGAAAAGAGCGGCCCTTCGACCGCCACCTTCATTAAAAATATCACATTTTCACGTCGGAAATCAAGGCCCCCGGGCCCGCGCCTAGAGTCTGAAGCTCCCGTTCTCGTAGATGGTGAGTTTCCGGCCGCTTTTCAGCGTGGCCGTGACCTTCTTGTCCTCGATGTTGATCATGTCCCAGTGTACCGCGGAGTCGTTGTAGCCCAGCCGCTTCTTGGCTGCCTCGTTAAGCTTGCCAGGGTCTCCGTCGAAGGTGTCGGTATAGGAACTGCCGATGGCGATATGGCAGTTGCCGTATTTCCCGCCGTGGTTTTCGTCGAACAAGATGTCGGCCATGAACCTGTCTATCTTGGAGAAGCGGCGGTCCGTCAGCGAATACTCGCCCACCTGCGCGGCGCCGCGGTCCGTGGCGACCACCTTCTTCACGTACTCGCTCCCCTTCTCTGCCGACACCTTGACCGCGCGGCCATTCTTGAACTCAAGGCGTATCTTCTCCACGTAGTTGCCGCCGCGGAACGTTGGCAGGTTGGCGTAGTAGACGCCCCTGGTGCCGCGCCAGTCCGGCGAGGTAAAGATCTCAAAGCTCGGGATGTTGTGGCCGCTGATGCCGAGGAACTTGCGCCTCTCGCCCAGTTTCACCTCGAAGTCCATCGAGGCGGACTCGGTGCGTATGGTGTCTATGCCGAGCGCGTTGAGCCACTTCTTTATGGCCGTGCTCTCCTTGTAGACCTGCGCCCACTTCTTGGCCGGGTCTGGCTCGTTCAGGTAACAGGCCTTGGCGATCTGCGCGGCGTACTCCTTTATGGAGAGGTTGGCCTGGCGGGCGAGCTCCTCCGTGGGGTAGGTGCACAGCGTCCAAGCAAAAAGCCCCTTCTCTTCGCGCCTGTTGCGTATGTCGAAGAGCGGCTTCTTGGCTATGGCCACCTGCGACTGCCGCTTGGTGTCGATGTTCTTAAGGTGCGTCAGCGAGGCCGGCGCATGGATGTAGACGTAGCCGTTGAGACCCTCGTAGAGCGCCTTATCCCAGGCGCCGAGGGCACCACGCTGCTTCTCGTCGGAGTACTTGTAGAAATCGTGCTCTATGCCCGGCGTAGGCAGAAAATTGAAAACCACGTTGAAGCCGCGCCGCACCAGGCGGCGGTGCACCAGTTCGCCGAGGTCCTTCGCCTCCAGGTCGCAGCGCACCAGCACGGTCTCGTACTTTTGGTAGGGCTTGCGGTGAGCCGTGGTCAGGCCCCATACCAGCGCGTCAGCGTATTTCTCTAACTGTCGGGCGGAAAAAACACTCATGTGGCACCTCCTGTGTTACGGCTGCGTGTCTTTGCTGATTATATGTAATCGGGCCTAGCGCCGCAAAGGGCCACCGGCGGCCCGCCTTTTTTGCCGCGCGCCGCGCGCAGTTCCAGCGCGGCCAGGGGCTCCTTTCCCGGCACCGCCACGGCGAAGATGAACGGACGGTAAAGCACCGCGAGCAGTCCCGCCCACATCCCGGCCCGCTCCCCGAAGGCGCGCTCGCCTAACTTCATAGCCAGCACGCAGGTCAGCGAACCGGCCAGGACCTGCAGCCAGAGCGCCCAGGCGGCATGATGCCCGAAGAAGCCTGTAAAAAACCCCCGGAAGAGTAGGGATAGGGCGGCGACTGAGAAAAGGCTGTGGAACGGACCAGCCCGCCGCGGGCTATCTCCATGGCCCACCCGTCGTAGGACCAGGCATCGGAATTAAGCGCGCCCAGGTAGGGCAGGCGCAGCCACTGCGGCAGGAACGCCGCCAGGAAGACCAGCGGCCCGCGCGCGCGGAAATCGCGGTTCTTTTTTATTTCGTGGACAGGAACCACCGCACGGCTCCGGGCGGACGGCTCAGCCAGCGATCCGTTTGTCTATCACCCGTCGTATCTTGCCGGTGCGCTGCACACGCTCTATGGAATTGGGAGCGAGCACCTCTATCTCCGGCTTCTCCAGCCATTTCAGCCGCACGCTCTCGTGCAGGTCTTCGCAGTGCTTCACCAACTCGCGCCAGAGCAGGTCGCCCAGCTCCCCGGCGCGGGCCAGCGCGGCCTGATCGGCCGTCTCAGCGCGTATGACCAGCGTGTCCCGGTGGCCTTTTTTGCCTATGACCACTTGGAAATTGAAGGTCAGGTCAGGCACCTTGCCCAGCGCCTCCTGGATATCGTTGACAAAGAGGTGCGCGCCGCCGACGTGGATGCGGTCGTCGCAGCGGCCGAGGATCTCTAAAAGCGGCTCCTTGCGGCCGCAGGCGCACGGCTTGTTTATCCAGCGCCCGAGGTCGCCTACGCGGTAGCGGATGATAGGCATCAACTTCTTAGAAAGCCCGGTCACGACCAGTTCGCCTATCTCGCCCTTCTTGACCGGCTCCAGCGTGTCCTGGTTCACGAACTCTACGTACTGGCTCATCGCGAACAGGTGGTGCTGGCCCTTAACGCAGTGCGGGCACTGGAAGCCCACCACGCCGGCGTCGGCGGTGGCGTAGGCGGCCGAGCGCACCTTCGCGCCGGGGAAAACGCCTTCAAAGAAGCGCACCATCTCGGTCCCGACGTACTCGCCGCCGTAGAAGATAGTGCGCAGCGGTATCCTGTACTTCCCTTTACCGGCCTTCACGAACTCGGCCAGCTTCACAAGGAACGATGGCAGGCCGACCACGGCCGTCGTCTGGAAGTCCTGCAGGTAACCGGCGATGTTCTCCACCGGCAGGTTGCTGCCTACCGGCACCGAGATGGCCTTGGTATAGGAAATGGCTTTTTCTACGGACAGCCAGCTGGACCAGAGGTTGCCGGCCACGAACAGGTTGGCTATAACGTCCTTCTCGCCCAGGCCGCAGGCCTCCATGGAGTATGCGAGCATCCGGCAGGTATGGTCGTACTCCTTCTGATCGTAGAAGACGTACTTCGGCTGGCCGGTGGAGCCGCCGCTGGCGAAGAAGATACCGCGCTGCACCGGGCCGGTCAGCAGGTCCGGGCTGTCAGGCGGGGTGTTCTCCAGCACATGGTGCTTCTCAAGGAACGGCACGTGCTGGAAGTCCTCCAGCGAAACTATACGGGGCACGTCCTTGAAGTGCCGCTTGTAGAACGGGCTCCTGGAGCGGGCGTAGTCCACCAGCTCGCTCAGGCGGTCGAGTTGAGAGGGCTTCTCCTCTATGGGCACCCAGTTCACCAGGGACATCATCGGGAAGATGCCGTCGTGCGGCGAGCCGTTGGCCTCCTCCAGCATCCTGCCCAGCCGCACCACGCGGGCTATGCCGGCGGGCCCGAGCGTTTCCAGCACCTTCCTGCGCTCTATCGAACCGCCTACGCCTACGGTCTGGATATAGCCGCGCAGCGGCAGCAGCTGGTCGCGCACCTGTTCCAGAGTCTCTACCGTCTTGACGTAGAGCACGCGGTTCAGGGGTGAGACCCTGTACGCCGGGTCTTTCTCGTATATGACGGTCCAGGCGGTGGAAGGGGCAGAGCTGGCGTACGACGCGTTCCCCAGGGCCTGGTCCACCCGGGCCAGCTCCCTGGCCCGGGTTATCTCCACCTGCTCGTCGGGCGAAAGCCGGCCGGGCGGCAACTCCACGGCTAGCCGGGCGAACTCTTTCTTCGCGCGGCCGAGAAAAGAAGCGGCCAGCTCCGCGTGGCGCTTCGCCGGCGCGACGAAGTAAAGCGTGTGCAGCGAGGAGCAGGCGGCCTGGTCCCACAGCGAGGCGTCCAGCGCCGCGCGCGCCGCCACATTGTCCATGCCTTCGTGGTCCACGCAGCTTTCGAAGACCACTCCCACGCTGGTCTTCGGGCCGAAACCCTCTACGCGCACGTCTATGGGCGCGGCCTGCCGGTAGGCCTGCACGGCGTCGTAGCCGCCCCAGACGAACACGGCGTTGACGTACTTCAGCGCGGCCTCCTCGAGCCCTTGGCTGCCGCCCTTCCAGGAGAGTACGGCCGCTGAACCGGCCAGCAGGCCTTTCGCGTCGGCCTCCTTCAGCGCCTCCATGAACAGGTTGATGAAGTTGGAACCGGAGGAGGACAGCTTTACGACGTTGACGTTCTTGGTCAGAAAGCCTATGACCATGGAGTCGAGGATGCCGAGGAAGACGTTGCCGGCACCCACGTGCAGCACTACGCCCTTCGGCATCGCGCGCAAGAGCCCCTCGTAGCCGCGCCTCTCCACGGAGGTCTCCAGCGCGTAAGGCAGGAAGAGTTCCATATTCAGGCGCTTGCTCAACGCCTGCCTGTCGAGCAGCTCCGGGATGACCTCGAGGGTGCGGTCTATGACCTCGGGGGAGAAGGAGATCTGTCCCTTCAGGGCCGAGAGGGCGGCCTTGCGGTACTTCGCGCCTTTTTCGAACAGCTTGCCGGCCCGGGCCAGGGTGTCCACGATGTATTCCCGCGGGGTCCCGCGCAACGGCCCGCAGGCCGCCTGCGCCCTACGTCCTATCTCCTCTATCTCTGCCGGGGTCCAGGAGGACCTGTCGAGCGCTTCTCCGAAAAGGTAGGTGTTGTGTATCTTCATAGCATCGTCGAGGCCGAGATGGCGCAACCCTTTAGCTTCTTCACTCCGGCCCGGCCTTTTATCTCCAGCACAGGCCCTGGCAGGCCGCAGGAGCAGCGCGCCCGTACCAGCCCGAAGTCCGAAGACAGGACCGACAGCGAGGGGTAACTGGTCAGGTACGGCGTTAGGAACTGCAGCAGGCCCGGCTTTCCGTAACCAAGCGGCTCGAGAGTGCCCGGATCCCGCGCTATCACGCGCCCGTAGTTAGGAATATGGAAGTTCCCCAACCGGCAGTCCACATAAGGCACTCCGTGCTCCACCATACCGAACAGGTCCCGCACGTTGGCGACCGGGACGCCGAGACTGTCGGCGAGTATTCCGCGGTAGACCTTCTTGTCCACCGCCTCGTCGGAGAGCGTCTTCCAGCCCCCGCCGGTCACCACGCTGCTGCCCGGGTTCAGACGCGGGTAACGCCCGTAGCGTTTCTTAAACTCCTCCGTCAGCTTTAGCGCGAAGGCGGGGAAGCCCACCAGCCTGACCAGACTCCCCGCCTCTTCGGACTTCTTCAGCGCCAGCACCGCGCCGTCGATGTCGAAGTAGAAGTCGTTCTTCTCCCGGCTCCAGCGGAAGGTGTAGAAGATCTCCCCCTTCTTCGTGAAGCCGGTCAGCAGCTTGTCGGTCCAGGCGGTGCCCAGGTCCCTGGCCACCGCGGGGTCGTAAGTGAAGCAGATGTAGTCGTGGGCCCGCTGCAGGTCCGTCAGGCCCAGGCCCTCGAAGACCTTCCAAGCCATCCGGCGCACGCGCAACAGCGAGCCCCTGTCCAGTTGTATACGGCTGCGCTGGCCGGAGGTGCCGCTCGACTTGAGTTCCAGCATTATCCGGGAGGCAGGCAGCGTGTACAGGTCACGCTCCTTCAGCGCGGCGACGAAGATGAACGGAACGCGGGCCACATCGGCCTCCGCCCTGACCGAGGCCGGCGAAAAACTTTCGGTCCCGTAGAGGGCTTTGAGCACCGGCGCGCGCCGGCCCTGGAAGTCCAGCGCGGCGCGCATCGCGGCCAGGAAGGCCCGCGAGGTGCGGGGAGAGTATTCGAAAGCGGGCGTCTCGAAGAGCGCGTCCAGCGCGGCGCGGCTCCCGAGCGGTTTGTAGAAAGGCGGGAGGCGGTCCTCCACTGACAGGTCTGCCACAGGTTGTCTCCTTATGACCAGATGAACGGGGGTCCCGGGCCTCACTGGGACCGGGGTCCCTCCTGTTTGGCTTCCGTTTGGAAGACCGACTCAATGTAGTTCTCGCGCCAGAGCTTCAGGTATTCGTTAAGGAAATTCTTGTAGAGCGAGATGATCTTGACGTTGCGGAAGTCCAGCATGTCGAACGTGCGCGAGAACACCACGCAATCGTAGCGCGCCTCCCCCATGCGCTTGGCGCAGGGAAAATAAGCGCTCGGAATGTAGCGGGCGTCCAGCGCCTCGCGCTGCAGCTCCGGGGAATAGGCCTCTATGACGACCTCGACGTAGGCCATATTCATGTCGCTGACCTTTCGCGCCACGCTCTCCAGCACGACGGCGAAGCTCTTTTCGTTAGTCACGCCCCCGATTATCGCGCTATAGCGGTCCTTGAGGCTGACCGTCAGGTAGACCTCGGTGCCCTGGTCCGGGGTGATCAGGATCAGGTTGGGCTCATGGAACGGCATCACGATGTGCTCGAAGAAACTGTTGTGTTTCGTCCGCATGTAGCGGGCCTTGACGAACTCAGGGGCGTCTATCACTTCGAAGTTTAGCAGCGGGATCTTCTTACGGTGGTCGCTATAAGGCCCATTCGCGTCCCTGACCTGCGGGTCCTCCAATTTAATCTGGCGCCTGACTATTTCGTAGAAGGGGACTATCTCCGGTATGATGACCGGCGTGGCGCGCCGCTGCTGCATGGCGCGCTCGGTGAAATAGGCGGTCAGGCAGTGCGTCTCGTTGTCCTGCACTTTGTGGGTGTTGGGAAAGATACCGAGCTTAACGAAACCCAGACTCTCGGTCAGCTTCTGCGGGGCGTAATTGGCGGTGCGAGTGGTGGCGTAGACCAGGTCCACCAGGTTCTTGCCCGACGTGATGTCGTCCAGCACCAGCTTCATCATCGTCTGGGCCAGGTCCATTTTGCGGAACTCCTGGCTGACCACGGCGCCGAAAGCCTTGGAATTGCGGTACTGCAGGTCCACCTCGTACACCAGGCTACCGACGATGCGTTCAGCGCACTCCGCGACCATCCAGTAGTAGTCGTCGTCCTCTATCGCGCGGCGCATCTTCTCCCTGTCCATGATTATGGAGATGGGATAGGCCGCGCCGTAGACCTCGGCGTAAAGCATCTGTATGCGCCGCATGTCCTGTGTCCTGGCAAGCCGGATGATGACGTCCGGCTTGCCCTCGGTCCTTATCACGTGCTCTATCTTGTTGTGAGTCATACCTCTAAAATCCTTAATCTCCGGGACGGCCCCTCGCTATAATATAGTAAAATTGGACGGGCGTTGGTAATGACCCATGTCAGACTGGGATACCAGATGAGAAAGAACAGAACGCTGTTGCTGCTGCTCCTGCTGCCGGCCCTCTCCGGCTGCGCCTCCTTCAACTCCGGCGACCTGGCGGTGAACAGGCGCGAGGCCAGGGAGATGGCTTCCGACAAGGGAATAACGCCGTTCGCGAAGCTGGAGGTCTCCTGGAAGAACTTCCCCTATCGTTCGATGGAGGACTACATCGGCGAGGGCTCTATCTCCAATCCCAAGCGGATAGTTCCGGTGCCGGTATCGCCGGAAGACGGGGACGCTTTCGCCGAAAAGGCGAGGGAGATCTTCAAAAGATCAGGACTTTACGACAGGGAGCGCGGCCGCGGCACGCTGCGGCTGGAACTGACCAGCTTCGGCCGCTGGACCTACAGCGAGCTTTTCCGCTCCTTCCTGGTGGACACCGGGTTTATCTTCATACTCCCCGCCTCGCTGCGCGTAAATTATTATCTGGCCGCCGAATTCGAGGTGCCGGGCGGCCCGATGCGGGTAGCCGAGGAGGCGCACAACAAGACTACCTTCCACCTGCTGCTGGCCCCCCTGTACCCTTTCTTCTCCCCCGGGGCCAGGGAAAGCTCGCTTTTAAAGAAAATGCTGCTGCGCTCTGCGGCGGATGTGTACGAGAAGCTCAAGGCGGCCGGGGTTCCAGCGGAGAAACTCCCGCCGGAACCCAAGGAACGGGGGAATCCGCCCCCGGCCGTTCCCGAACCGCCGATGCAGCCAGACAGGACCTGGATACCGGGAACGACCTCGAACGAGGCCCCCGCCGGGGATACGGGGCAGATCAGCCCAGACCAGCCCGACCGGAGCTGGGCCGTGCCGGCGAACGGGGCGCAGCCCTCCCGGTGAGCCCGGTAAAAAAGAAGAGCCCCGCCTGAAAAGCGGGGCTCTTCTTTGCGGGCCCGGCCAGGCCTATTTCCCGGAAGCCGGGCTTGCGCCAGCCCCCTGCGAGGGCTGTTCGCCAGGCTTCCCGGAGGACTGCGCCTCCGTCCGCGCGGAAGTCTCCCCGGCAGGTTCCCCCGTCGGCGCGGCGGCAGGCTTTGCGGCGGCACCGGGGGCCTGCCCGGCCCCGGCGGCGGGCTTTGCGCCGGGCTGGGGAAGGTTCCTCAGGGCTTCCTGCGCGTCCTTAACGAAACAGCTGTCGGGATTGTCCTTTATGAATTTGTTCAGGGCGTCGCGGCCGGCGCCGGGGTCCCCGTTCACGACCAGTTCCACGGCAGAGACCAGCTGCTTCCGCTCGTCGTCCAGCTTCTTCCGCGCCTTCTCGGAGATGCCGCCTTTCCAGTAGAGCGCGTAGGGGTCCTCGTTCTGGTTGGCGCCGCGCACCGCGGCCACGGCCGAGACGCGGGTCTTGGACTCCAGCCTCGCCTCCACCTTGGCCTTGAGGCCACTCAGCATGTTGACGTACCACGTCCTCCAGCCGCCCCCGGCCGCCCCGGCCGTTCCAGCGGCGAAGAACAGCGCGAACAAGACAAATGCTCTTTTCATCGTATGCCTCCCTCCCTCACTTGGAAAGCTTGTCCGCCAGGGTCTGCAGCCCTGGATCTATCTTGGCGGCGCGGGCCGCGAAGGCCCTGACGTCGTCCTTGTTCCCCTGCTTGGCCGCGACCCTAGCCAGGTTGAGCCAGATGTTCCCGTCGAACGGGTCGGCCTTTGACGCCTTGAAGTAATATTCCCTGGCCTCGTCGTATCTGCCGGCTTCGAAGCTCAGGTTCCCAAGGTCGTTGAGCGCGGCGGCGTTGAACGGCTCCTTCTCCAGCACCTTCTTGAAGCAGGCTTCAGCCTCGTCGTAATGCTTGTACTGGGCGTGCGCTATGCCCAGCGACATATTGGCTTCGACGTCGCCGGGAGCCGAACGCAGGATGCTTCCGTAATACTCCTTGAGATGGGCGTAGCGGAGTGCGGCGAGCGCGTCTATAGCCTTCCGGACGCGGTCAGGCAGGCCCGGCATAGAGAATTTCATCGGGGAACTTTCTTCGGGCAGCGTCACCGGCTCGAATTCCGTCATCGCCTTGCGCACGTCTATCACGCGCACTTCGTCCTTCATCTTCCTGTACAGGTCGGCCTCGTGCATTATCGCGTCGTAGAAGCTCTTGCCGACCATGGTCGTCTCCAAGCCGACCCACCACGTGTTGTCGCGCTTGATCAGGTACTCCGCGGGGATGCCGACCCTGTCCGCGTCGGTTTCGCCGGTGTCGAACATCAGCGCGATATGGCTTGGATAGTCCAGCAGCGCCGTGTGCAGCCCGGAGGCCTCGAAGACGCTGGCGAAGAGAGCGGCCAGGTCGTCGCAGTCCCCGCTCTTGAGCGTGAGGGTGTTGCGCGGGAACTGCACCGTATCCAGCGGCACGGCGGCGCTAGATTTCAGGACCTCGAACGGACTGACCGGGTCGGACATGTAGGTAAGGCCGTATTCGCCCAGCGCCTCCCAGTCGAGCAGGGCGGTCAGCAGGTTGTCGTTCAGAGAGCCGGAGTCATTGGCGAGGTCCTTCTTCTGCAGCAGCGCGAAGGTTCGGAACGCGGTGATCGGGCCGTCGTTGACGGTTATGAAGTTGCCAAGACGCGAGGCGTCGTCCCACACTATAGCGTTCTTGGAGAGCACCGTGACTGGCTGGGTAAGGGTAAAGGTCTTCTCTTCCCCGTCCTGGTAATAGGTCAGCCTCAGCTGGCACTGTATCGGCGTGTTTTCCGTTATGCCGAGGATGCGGTTGTTAAGCGTTGCCAGCAGCGGAACGTCCACTGAGCTGCGGGCCTTGACCAGCGGCACCACAGTGTCGCTCGGGAAGTCCATAAAATCCTTGAAGTTGAAGGACAGCTTGACGTTGGAGAAGTCGGTGCCGGTATTGTTCTTCACCGTCACAACGCCGACCGGGTTCTTCTGGTAGTACTTGTAGTTGGCCGAGAAGATATAATCCAGATGCGCCGGGACTATCTCCATCGGAGGCGCGTTCTTGTTATCGGCCGGCGGGGCGGCAGCGGCGGGGACCGGGGTTTCGTTACCCTTGTAATAGACCTCTGCGGGAACCGACAGCTCTCCCTGCCCCCCGCTCGCCGAAAGGGCGGCCACATAATAGTAGTAGGTAGTCCCGGGAACCAGGGACCTGTCCTCGAAAGATGGCTCCCTGGAGGGGCCTATCTCCGCTATCTTCCCGCCCTCGCCGGCGGCGCGGAAGACCTTGAAGCCGTCGGTCCAGGCGTTGCTCTCCCCCTTCCAGGAAAGACCAACGCTCTCCTCGCCGACCTTGGCGGAGAGAGCCGAGGGCTGCCGCGGCAGGTAGCCGACATCGAAGACCGCCACGCGCTGGGCGCCCGGGTCGGAGATATAGAGCCGGTCTCCGGAGAAGGCCAGCTGGGCCGGGTCCCAGAGCTCGCGGCCCCCGCGCCCCCTGGCGAAGAAGCTGGCGACCAACTTGCCGCCGCGGTCGAAGATTTTTACGCTGCTGGTACCTTTGTCCAGCACGTAGAAGAAGCCTTTCCCGTCGTAGGCCAGCGAGACCGGGTCCTGCAGGCTGCCGGAACCGTCCCAGAGCCCTATGAACTTACCCATCGCGTCGGTAACTATGACCTTTTTCAGCCCTTCGTCAAGGATGTAGACGTTCCCGTCCTCGTCGCAGACCACGGAAACGGGCCTGTCAAGCACGGCCCCGCCCAGCTGCTGACTCATGGCGAAGAGGAACATGCCGTCGTGGCTGAAGGCCTTGACGCGCCTGTTCCCCGTGTCCGCCACGTAGATGTTCCCGAGGGAGTTGACCGCCACCGCCGAAGGGGAGCGGAACTCCCCCTCTCCGGAGCCGCTTTCCCCGAACATATTCTCATAGGAGCCGTCCGGCTTGAAGATCTCCACGCGGTCGTTGCCGGTGTCGGCGACGTAGATGTCGCCCTTGGGGCCTACGAAGAGGCCCCCCGGGGAGCGAAGCTGCCCCTGGAGCCTTCCTTCCTTCGCCAGCGTCTTTTTCGCGGCGCCGTCGAAAAGGTCGAGCTCGCGGGCCTTGTCGAGCCAGGCCGCTATCCCCCCTCCGGGAGCGACGGAGAAAGCGCTGGCGTCCGCGGCGACCTCGGCCTCCGGCCCTTTCACCAGGAAGCGGGCCAGCGGGGCGGCTTCCGGCAGGCGGGGCCCCTTGTAGGCGGTGACCACCGTGATTGTGACCACTTTTTTGTTGCCCGCGTCGCAGAGGTAGAGCGTGCCGTCCCCGCCTATGGCTATGTCGCGCAGGTCGAGGAACTCGGCCTTGCCCCGGCCGCGCGTGCCGAACGTGCCGCGGTTCTCTCCGGTCTCGGAGAGTTCTATGACCTTGCCCTCCCGGGAGTCGATGGCGTAGACGTAGCCGTACTTGTTGAAAGCGGCCCCGTCGTTGGGCAGGTCGTATTCCTTGAGCAGCTTGCCGGTCCTGTCGTAGCGCTGCAGCAGGCCGCGGCCGGGATCGGAAACAAGCACGTCCCCGGACCGGCTGAGGGATATCTTGGCTGGCTCCAGACGGGTCACACCGTCCGATTTTAATACGGGAAAGGAGTAAAGATAAATCCCATCGGAGTTGTAGACCTCGACGCGGGAATTGCCGGTGTCGGAGACGTAAACGCTGTCGTCGGGCCCGTAGGCTATACCCTCCGGGGATTTGAGCTGCCCCGGCTCGCTCCCTTTCCCGGAGAAGGTCCATAGCGGCTTGCCGGAGGCGTCGAATACCGCAACGCGCGAGTTGCCGGTGTCGGCGACGTAGAGCTTTCCGCTCCCGAAAGCCAGCGCGGAAGGGGAATCGAGTCCGCTGGAAATCTTCCCGACCTGCCGGCCCGCCGCGTCGAACTCGAAGACGGCGTTGGCCTTGGAATCGGCCACGAAGAAGGTGCCGCTGGCGACAGCCACCGCCGACGGCTTCTGGAAGGCCGGGCTCTGCACCATGTTTCTGAACTCTATCTTCTCGTACGCCTGGGAAAAGGCGGCCATGCCCATCAAAGCGGCCGAAAGGATAACGCGTTTCATTTTAATGCCTCCCCTTAACCGACGCTGCTCAGGAACGGCAAAAAAAGGCCGCAACAAACCGGACGCCATTCCCCCGGCTATTCTATTATATTTCGCCGCCGCTTTTGCAACCGGGGAAACGGTATTAACCGGGCTTATAACCGGCATTAGCAGTTCGTTATTGCCTGGAACGTTGTTAATTTTTTATGATAATAGTCATCCCACAATAAAAACCGGAGCCGCTGATACCGCTTATGGACACTACTTTTCTGAAGAAACTTATCACCACCTCGCTCGGCCGCAAGTCGCTGATGGCCGTCACCGGCCTGCTGCTGGGCGCCTTCATGTTGATACACCTTGGAGAAAATCTGCTGCTGCTCAAGGGAGAGACCGCCTACAACGGCTGGGTGGAATTCCTGCTCTCCAACCCGGTAACCCCGCTGCTGGAGTTCGGCCTGCTGTTGCTCTTCGTAGTGCATATAACCGCCGGCGTCTGGGTACGCGTGGAGGACTTCCTGAACTCCCCGCGCGGCTACGAGGCCCGCCGCTGGCAGGGCGGGCGCACGATAGGTTCGGCCACCATGCTCTACACGGCGGCGGCCATCCTCGTCTATCTGCTCTACCATATGCTGACCTTCCGCTTCGTGGACCACTCGATGGGTTTCTACCAGATGGTCACCGGGGCCTTCCGCAGCCCGGTCTTCACCTCCATATACGTGGCGGGCTCCGCCGCGCTGGCGCTGCACCTCAGCCACGGCATGCAGAGCGCTTTCCAGACACTGGGGCTCAACCACCCTAAGTACACCCCACTGATAAAGGCGGGAGGCTGGCTGGTGGCGCTGGCCATGCTGGGCTTCGCCCTTATTTCGCTGTATTTCCTGTTCAATATGGACCTAAAGGCGGCCGAAGCCGGCTTCCAGGTCATCATCATCAGGTAACGGAACCCCGGAGGAACGATGAAACTGGACGCGCACATACCAGAAGGTCCCCTGGAGAAGAAGTGGGACTCCCATAGGTTCAACATGAAGTTGGTCAACCCCAGCAACCGCCGCAAGTACGATATCCTTGTTGTGGGCTCCGGCCTGGCCGGCGCCTCGGCGGCAGCAACGCTCGGCGAGCTCGGCTACAACGTGAAGGTTTTCATGCTGCAGGATTCCCCGCGCCGCGCGCATTCCATCGCGGCTCAGGGCGGCATCAACGCGGCCAAAAACTATCCAGGCGACGGGGACTCCGTCCGGCGGCTTTTCTACGACACGGTGAAGGGCGGAGATTTCCGCGCCCGCGAGGCCAACGTCTACCGACTGGCGCAGATCTCGAACCGGATTATAGACCACTGCACGGCCATCGGCGTGCCGTTCGCGCGCGAGTACGGCGGCCTGCTGTCCAACCGTTCTTTTGGCGGGGCGCAGCTCTCCCGCACGTTCTACGCCCGCGGCCAGACCGGCCAGCAACTGCTGCTGGGAGCCTACTCCGCGCTGATGCGGCAGGTGGGCACCGGCACCGTCACCGTCCTGCCCCGCCGCGAGATGGTGGACGTCGTAGTCAAAAACGGCCGCGCGCGCGGCATAACCGTGCGCAACCTTGTCACCGGCGACATGGAAGCTTACTCCGGCCACGCGGTCCTGTTGTGCACCGGCGGCTATACCAACGTCTTCTACCTGTCCACTAACGCGGCCAGTTGCAACGTTTCGGCGGCGTGGGCGGCCTATAAGCGCGGCGCCGGCTTCGCGAATCCGTGCTTCACGCAGATACACCCGACCTGCATCCCCCGCTCCGGGGAGCATCAATCGAAGCTGACGCTGATGAGCGAATCGCTGCGCAACGACGGCCGCGTCTGGGTGCCGAAGAACAAGGGAGACCACAGGAAGCCCTCCGAGATCCCGGAGGAGGAACGCGACTACTACCTAGAGCGCCGCTACCCGGCCTTCGGCAACCTGGTGCCGCGCGACATAGCCAGCCGCGCCGCCAAAACCGTAGTGGACGCCGGCTACGGAGTGGGTCCCACCGGCCACGCTGTCTACCTGGACTTCCGCGACGCGATAAAGCGCAAGGGCCAGGAGTCCGTCAAGGAGGCTTACGGCAACCTCTTCGACATGTACAACCGCATCACCGACGAGGACGGCTACAAGGTCCCGATGCGCATCTACCCGGCCCCGCACTACGCTATGGGCGGGTTGTGGGTCGACTACAACCTGATGACCACCATACCGGGCCTGTTCGCGCTGGGCGAGGCCAACTTCTCCGACCACGGCGCCAACCGCCTCGGCGCCAGCGCGCTGATGCAGGGCCTGGCCGACGGCTTCTTCATCGCCCCGGCCACGGTGGCCGGCTACCTTGGGGCCGGCAAGTTCGAGCCCGTCACTACTCTGGACAAAGAGTTCTCAGACTCCGCCAAACAGGTCCAGGAGAAGGTCAACCGCCTGTTGGCCGTGAATGGCGAGAAGACGCCCTCGGAGTTCCACCGCCAGCTGGGCAACGTGATGTGGAACGACGTCGGCATGGCGCGCAACGAGGCCACGTTGAAGAAGGCCCTGAAGCGCATCCCGGAGATACGCGAGGAGTTCTGGAAGAACGTCAAGGTCTCGAGCGCCGACAAGGACTTAAACCAACCGCTGGAGAAAGCCATGAAGGTGGCGGACTTTCTGGAATTCGGCGAGCTGCTGGTGCGCGACGCTCTGGAAAGGAATGAGTCATGCGGGGGCCATTTCCGGGAGGAATCCTGCACGCCCGAGGGCGAGGCGAAACGCGACGACGCCAACTTTTCCCACGTCTCCGTCTGGGAGTACCAGGGAGAGGGCCGCGAGGCCGCGCTCAACAAGGAGCCACTGGCCTTTGAGAACATAAAGATAGCCGAGCGCAGTTACAAATAACTCCGGAGCTTACCATGAAACAGAACAAGCAATTCAACGTCACCGTAAGGGTCTGGAGACAGGCCGGACCGGGGGAACCAGGCAAGATGGTCTCCTACAAGGTCGGGGACATCTCACCGGACATGTCCTTTCTGGAGATGCTGGACGTCCTGAACGACGACCTCCTGAAAAAAGGGGAGGAGCCGATAGCGGTGGAGAGCGACTGCCGCGAGGGCATCTGCGGCTGCTGCGGCCTCGTAATCAACGGGGACGTGCACGGCCCGGACGAGCACTCCACCGTCTGCCAGCTCCATATGCGCAGGTTTAAGGACGGCGACGTAATAACCGTGGAGCCTTGGCGCTCAAAGTCCTTTCCGGCGATAAAGGACCTTGTGGTGGACCGTTCCGCCTTGGACAGGATCATGCAGGCCGGAGGCTTCGTCTCCGTCAACGCCGGCGCGGCGCCTGACGCGAACTCCGTGCCGGTGGACAGGGACAGGGCGGAGGCGGCCATGGACGCCGCGGCCTGCATAGGCTGCGGGGCCTGCGTGGCGGCCTGCCCGAACGGGGCCGCGATGCTCTTCACCGGAGCCAAGATCTCGCAGCTGGCGCTGCTGCCGCAGGGAGCGCCGGAGCGCGCGGCGCGCGCGCTGAACATGGTGGAAGCCATGGACAGGGAAGGCTTCGGCAACTGCACGAACGAGTACGAGTGCGAGGCGGTCTGCCCGAAGGAGATAAAAGTCTCCAACATCGCCCGCATGAACCGCGAGTTCCTGCTGGCGAACCTGTTCTCTAAGAGGTAGAAGTCACAAGCGCCCGTCAGTCCCGGCTGGCGCCACTAGGGGACTTTTCCAAAAACGCGCGGGGACCTGAACATATCGGGCCGTCCACCCGCGCCGTGGGCCCGCTCGGCTTTCGCCCGCCGCGCCGTCCGTACTGCACGCATCACAGCGTCATCCTCCCGGGAACAGGACGAAGGAAATCAGCTATGGCGGAATTCAAATATACGGAAATATTCCAGCTGGAGGAGAGCAAGGCGGAGTTCAGGCTGTTCTCCAGGGAAGGGGTGGCGGTCTCCCGGGACGGCGGGCGGGAGATCCTGGAAGTGACCCCGGAGGCGCTGACCGCGCTGGCGCGCGAGGCGATGCGCGACGTCTCATTCCTGCTGCGCCGCGCCCACAACAAGCAGGTGGCCGCCATCTTTCCGGACCCGGCGGCCTCGGACAACGACAGATTCGTGGCCTGGTGCATGCTGGAGAACGCGGCCATCTCGGCTGACTTCGAGCTGCCCTTCTGCCAGGACACCGGCACCGCGACGATAGTGGCCAAGAAAGGCGAGCAAGTCTGGACCCGCTCCGACGACGCCGAGGCGCTCTCGCGCGGGGTCTGGCAGACCTACACCGGCGAGAATCTGCGCTACTCGCAGAACCTGCCGCTGGACCTGTACCGCGAAAGGAATTCCGGCGACAACCTGCCGGCGCAAATAGACATCTACGCCAGGCCCGGCATGACGTACGAGTTCCTCTTCGTGGCCAAGGGCGGCGGCTGCGCCAACAAGACCTTCTTCTACCAGGAGACCCGCGCGCTGCTCGCGCCGGCGACGCTCAAGCCGTTCCTGATCGAGAAGATGAAGACCCTCGGCACCGCCGCCTGCCCGCCGTACCATATCGCCTTCGTTATAGGCGGCACCTCGGCCGAGATGTGCCTGAAGACCGTAAAGCTGGCCAGCACCGGCTATCTGGACGGTCTGCCGGACAGCCCCGGAAACGACGGACGCGCGTTCCGGGACAAGGCCATGGAGGCGGAGTTGCTGGAGGCCTCGCGGCACGTCGGTTTCGGCGCGCAGTTTGGCGGCAAGTACTTCGCGCACGACGTGCGCGTCGTGCGCCTGCCCCGCCACGGCGCCTCGCTGCCAATAGGCTTAGGCGTCTCCTGCTCGGCCGACCGCAATATCCTGGCCCGCATAGACCGCGACGGCCTCTGGCTGGAGGAGCTCGACCATAAACCGGGGGACCTGATACCGAAGGAGATACGCGCGAAGTATTCCTCCTGCGCCAGCTGCGAGAGCGTGGACCTGAACAGGCCGATGCAGGAGATAACCGCGCAGCTCTCTAAATACCCGGTCGGAACGCGCCTGTCGCTAAACGGCCGCATCGTAGTCGCGCGCGATATCGCGCACGCAAAGTTCAAGGAGCTGCTGGACGCCGGCAAGCCGCTGCCGGACTATCTGCTGAGACACCCGGTCTACTACGCCGGGCCGGCCAAGACCCCAAAGGGTAAGGCTTCCGGCTCGTTCGGCCCGACCACGGCCGGCCGTATGGACTCCTACGTGGACCTGCTGCAGGCCAAAGGCGCGTCGCTGGTTATGATAGCCAAGGGGAACCGCTCGCAGGCAGTTACCGACGCCTGCGGGAAGCATGGCGGCTTCTACCTCGGCTCCCCCGGCGGCCCGGCCGCCCTGCTGGGTCAGCGCCACATAAAAAAGGTGGAGCAGCTGGACTACCCGGAACTGGGCATGGAAGCCGTCTGGGGAGTCGACGTGGAAGATTTCCCGGTCTTCGTGCTGGTGGACGACAAGGGCGGGGACTTTTTCCGGCGCTCCTGACCGGCGGCTCCCGCCGCGGCTGGAGACTATTTGTATGTTTTCCGCAGAGGACGGGAGAAAGGGCCTCTTTTGCCGCTTTTTTTCTCCGGCCGGAGGGACGCCATTGTTCGAAATTTCAGCTGGATCAGGTGACGCTACGCTGAAGGCAGGCGCTGACAGCGCCGAAGGGCTTTTCCGCGAGCTGGCGCTCGGCTTCAGCGTCCTGAGCCGGAGCGGCGCGGAGGTCAGGCCGCTGGAGAAGCGCCGCGTGTCGCTGTCGGCACCCGACGGAGAGTCTCTGCTGGTGAATTTTATTAACGAACTGGTGTTCCTGCTGGACACTCAGGGTTTCCTGCCCGCCGGCCTGGAAGGGATGGTCTCGCTGGCAGGGAATGCCTGCCGCCTCGAGGCGGAACTGCCCGGGGAGACCGCGCCTCCCGGGCTCCGGCAAGACGGCAAGCTGGCGAAAGCCGCCACCTACCACGCCCTGAAATTGGAACTACGGGACGGAATCTGGCGCGCGGAGGTGACCCTGGACCTATGAGCGGTCTCATAGAACGTCTCGACGGATTCAGGCTGAGAATCCCGCCCTCCTACAAGCCGGGCATGAACGGGCCGGTGATAGTCTACGCCGATCCGGTGATAGAGAAGGACCTGGAGAACTCGGCGCTGGAGCAGGCAGCCAACACCGCGACACTGCCCGGCCTCGTCGGGGCCGCGCTGGCCATGCCGGATATACACTCCGGCTACGGCTTTCCGATAGGAGGAGTGGCGGCCTTCGACGCGCGCGACGGCGTCATTTCGCCGGGAGGCGTAGGCTACGACATTAACTGCGGCGTGCGCCTTATCGCCACCTCTCTCGAGGCCGGGACCGCTGCAAAGCGGCTGCAGGACCTCTCGCTCAGGCTTTACGCGGGCATCCCTGCGGGCGTCGGCGCCGGGGGCGGGGTAAGGGTGGGACGTCGGGAACAGGAGGCGTTGCTGACCGGGGGCGCGGCCTGGGCAGTGAATAACGGCCTGGGCAGGCCGGAGGACCTCGGGGCCATCGAGTCCGGCGGCGCCCTGCCGGGCGCGGACCCGGACGCCGTCAGCGCGCGCGCCTTGGAACGCGGCCGCGACCAGCTGGGCACGCTGGGCTCCGGCAACCATTTCATGGAGGTGCAGGAGGTCACCGACGTCTACGACGAGGACTCCGCCCGTGCATTCGGGCTCTTCAAGGGCCAGCTTACGGTGATGCTGCACACCGGCTCGCGCGGCTTCGGCCACCAGGTCTGCACCGACTTTATAGAGGTCATGCGCGCGGCCGCGGCGCGCTACGGTATAGCCCTGGCGGACCAGCAGCTGGCGGCGGCTCCGTTCCGCAGCACGGAGGGACAGCGCTACTTCGGAGCCATGCAGGCGGCCGCCAACTACGCCTGGGCCAACCGCCAGGCCCTGACCGGCCTGACCAGGGAGATCTTTGAGAAGGTGTTCGGCATGGGAGCGAAGGCGCTGGACATGCGCCTGGTCTACGACGTAGCACACAACATAGCCAAGCTGGAGGAACACGAGATCGGCGGAAAAAAACTGGCGCTGGTCGTGCACCGCAAGGGCGCCACGCGCGCCTTCGGCCCCGGCCACCCGGAACTGCCGGCCGCCTATGCCCCCTACGGCCAGCCGGTCATCATCCCTGGCGACATGGGCAGGGCCTCCTACCTGCTGGCCGGCACCGGCGGGGCCATGGCCGAAACCTTCGGCTCCTCCTGCCACGGCGCTGGACGGCTGATAAGCCGCGGCGAGGCCTTGCGCCGGGCCCGCGGCCGCCGCATAGCCGACGAGCTGGCCGGCAAGGGCATCTGGGTGCGTTCCTCCGGCCGCGAGACGCTCTCCGAAGAGATGCCCGAGGCCTACAAGAACGTGGAAAACGTGGTGGCCGTTGTGACCGGGGCCGGCATAGCCCGCCGCGTGGCCCGTTTCCGCCCGCTGGCCGTCATAAAGGGCTGAGCCGGCGCCGCTCCGGAAAATGCTCCAAAAGGGTATAATATCAGGGAACGGTGGCCTGTCCCCGTCAAAAAGACTTGCGCGCTTCATATTCCTAACGCCCTCATCTAAGGAGAATAAAATGGGATTCAACCTTCGCAACAGACATTTCCTCAAGGAACTGGACTTCACCAAGCAGGAGCTCGAGTTCCTGCTGAAGCTCTCGGCCGACCTGAAGGCGGCCAAGTACGCCGGCACCGAGCAGCAGAAGCTCAAGGGCAAGAACATAGCCCTGATCTTCGAGAAGACCTCCACTCGCACGCGCTGCGCGTTCGAAGTGGCCGCGCACGACCAGGGCGCGCACGTGACCTACCTGGAGCCCACCGGCAGCCAGATGGGCCACAAGGAGACGGTGAAGGACACCGCCCGCGTGCTCGGGCGCATGTACGACGGCATAGAGTACCGCGGCTTCGGCCAGGAGATCGTGGAGGAGCTGGCGAAGTACGCTGGCGTCCCCGTGTGGAACGGCCTAACCAACCAGTGGCATCCCACGCAGATGCTGGCCGACGTGCTGACGATGACGGAACACTGCGACAAGCCCCTCGAGAAGATTTCGTACGCCTACGTGGGCGACGCCCGTTTCAACATGGGCCGCTCGCTGCTGGTGATTGGCTCCATCCTGGGCATGGACGTGCGCATCGGCGCGCCGAAGAGCCTGCAGCCCGACTCCGGGCTGGTAGCCAAATGCAAGGAGATAGCCAAGGCCTCCGGCGCCCGCATCACCGTGACCGACAAGGTGGACGCGGCCGTTAAGGGCGTGGACTACCTGCACACCGACGTGTGGGTGTCTATGGGCGAGCCCAAGGAAGTGTGGGCCGAGCGCATAAAGCTCCTGAAGCCCTACCAGGTGAACCCGGCCATGGTGAAGAAGACAGGCAACAAGAGCGTGAAGTTCATGCACTGTCTGCCGGCGTTCCACAACGCCGATACCAAGGTTGGCGCGCAGGTCAGCGAGCAGTTCGGCCTGAAGAACGGCATAGAGGTGACGGAGGACGTCTTCGAGTCGCCCGCGTGCATAGCGTTCGACCAGGCGGAGAACCGCATGCACACCATCAAGGCCGTCATGGTGGCCACCCTAGGGGCCTGAGGGGGCCTGCCGAAACGCGCCGGCCTGAGTCAAGCCCCGCCGCCGGCCTTCCCGGAGGGCGCGGCGTTCTGCCGCTTCACCAGCAGCGTCACCCAGTAGGCCCCGGCCATGGCCAGGGCCATGCCGGCCAGCTGGTAGGGATGTACGCGTTCTATGCCGAAGAACTGAGACAGCAGCATCGTCAGCGCCGGATAGGAAAGCACTATCGCTGTGGCCTTGGAGAGGTCCATGTTAAATATGGCCTTGTACCAGAGGATGTTGTTGAGGGCGGTCAGTACCAGGCCCGCGGCCAGCACCAGGCCCAGCAGTTCCAGGCTTGGCTCGAAGGCGACCACCGGCATCGCGAAGCCAAGCGCGAAAAGCGGCAGCACGCCCAGCGCGGCGAACAGCGCCCGCGCCGACGCCACGAAGACGTGCGACAGTTCGGTCGGCAGCTTTTTACTGAAGAGGTGCGATACCTGGTACATCAACGGAATTGCCAGCGCTATCAGGTCGCCGGTCCAGCGCACGGTAAAGCGCTCGTTAAAGGCTATCAGCAGCGTGCCCGAAAGCACCAGCAGCGTCCCGAAGAGCTGGCTCGGAGTTATCCTCTCGCGCAGGAACACGGCGGAGAGCACCACGGTGTATACCGCCTCCGCCTGCCCCAGCGCGGCCGCGTCGGCCGGAGTGGTGTACCTTAGCGCCAGCACCAGCGCGGCTATCGGCAGCGCGCTGCCGAAGAACCCCACCACCAGCAGCCGAGGCCACAGCCCGCGCCTGAAGTAGAGCCTGAAGGCCCCGGTGCGCAGCGCCCACGGCACGAAGCAGGCGAAGCCGGCGACCGAGGCCGCCAGCGCGAAGAGCGGCGGCGCTATGCGCCCGGCCGCCAGAAAGCCCACTATAGGGAAGAAGGCGTTTACGCCTACCGCCAGCCAGACGGCTCTCAGCGGTGTTATTTCCGCTTTCATATTGGTCCAGGGGCGGCTCACCGCAACAGTATCCTTTCCTTCCTCGGTCCGGAAGCCTCGTCCGGCACTATCCTGAAGTCTATACGTCCCAGTTCGCGTCCGTCCGAGGTGACGACCTCTACTCGCCACGGGCCGGGAGTATAGTTGGCCTTGACGGTGTAGCCGCGCCAGCCGGAACCGCGCCCACCGGTTATGGACAGCGGTATGACGTCGGCGCCCCCCCCGCCAGACAGCGGCAGCCAGCGTAGCGAAAGGCGGTCCCTGAAATCCACAGGCGCGAAGACCTGCACCCAGCAATAGACGGCGTCCCCGGGCCGCGCCAGGAAGGTTTGGTCGCCGCGCTGCCAGAATTTCCAGCGCGGCCGCGTAGAGAAAAGTTCAAAGCTGTCCCCCCGCCGTTCCACCCCGTGGTAGACGCCTATCTCCGAGAGCGACAGCGGCACGGGCGGGATGGCCTTCGCAAAATAGAGGGCTGAAAAGAGGACCGCGACCGAGACGAAGGGATAGACGAAATTCCTGCGCACGGCGGAACGCTGTTCCGGCAGACGCGTGTAAAGCCACCACGTCAGCCCAGCGGCGCAGACGGAGGAGGCGGCTATCGCCCCCAGGAAGGGCAACGTCCCCAGCCGCCCGGCCAGCATCGGCACCAGGTAGGTAAAGTAGGACAGCAGGCAGAGGCTGAACAGGCTCATGCGCAGCAGCGTCCCGTAATTCTCGAAGGGCTTCAGTTCGTTCAGCAGCAGCAGCCCCAGCAGTCCCAGCAGGAACAGGAACGAGACTCCGGGAGAGGCGCTTTTGAAATAGAAGAACGTGTAGATGTTGAGCAGCGTGCCCAGCATGAAGTGCGTGGCGCCTTCGTGGTAGCGCCAGGCCCCCCTGAGCCTCTCCGGCGGGGAGAACCGCCCGAAGCGCTCGCTCAGCTCCAGCCCGGTGAAGAAGGCCGACAGGGCGAGATAGACGGCCTGGTGGATTATATTATGCAGTCTGTCTATACGGCCAACGGCCGTCACGTCGAACAGGAAGCCGGCGGCGAAGAAGCCGGCCGAGCAGGCCGGCTCGTGCGAGAGGTAGAATGCCTTCAGGCGCTCCAGGAAGGCGCTGGCTTTAAGCCGGAGCTCGTTCATAGTCGTCGTCCGGGCTCAGTCCCGGATTCCGCCACGGACTTATTTTATAAAATACGCGCCTGCCGGCCCTCCCCGCTAATTCATATAATTTATGCCGGCGGTCCAAGAATGAAAACATATCACTTCCTGCCGGTCTTCATAGTCCTGCTGGCCTCCTATGTAGGCATACACCTGTACGCCGCGCGCTGGCTGATGCGCAGTTTCTCGCTGGCCGGCCCGGCGGCGCAGTGGCTGAAGGCGGCCTTCCTGGCCGCGGCCGTCCTGGCGCCTTTCGCCATGTTCTTCAGGCGCCGTCTCGGCGACCATCTGCTGGAGCCGCTCTACACGGCTATCTATGTGTGGATGGGCGTCATCGTGATCGCCGCGTTCGTCTTCTTCTGTTCCGACCTGCTGGCCCTGCTGCTGCGGCGAGCCGGCTGGTTCCGCCCGCTGCCTTTCGCGGCCGGCACGCTGGCGGTACTGGCGGCCATAATAGTCTGGAGCCTCTACGGCGCGCTGCGTGTGCCGCCCGTAAGGCCGGTCTCCGTCGCGTTCAAAGGCCTGCCTCCGGAGCTGGAAGGCCTGAAGATAGCGCAGATCTCGGATATGCACCTGGACGCTGAATGGAAAGTACGAAAGTTCGCGGCCATCATCGACGAGATCAACGCCGCGGGACCGGATTTGGTGGTGTTCACGGGGGACCTGGTGGACCCGGGAGTGACCTGCGGCCGGGAACTAAAGGACATAGCGGGCCGCATCAAGAGCAGGCTCGGGGTTTACGGGGCGCTGGGAAATCACGAATACTATTACGGTCTCGGCAGGGCCGAGGACTGTTACGCGCACATAGGGATAAAGCTCCTCAAAGACTCCGCAACAGACACAGGCGCCCTGCGCGTCATAGGCCTCGGCGACATACACACCGCGCATTTGACCCGCGCCGACGTAGAGGACGTGCTGAGGAGATATAAGGACGGAAGGTTCACGGTGGTGCTCTCGCACCAGCCGGTCTTCTACCGCGCCATCGCCTCGGTCGGGGACTACTTGGTGCTCTCCGGACACACCCACAGGGGCCAAATCTTCCCCTTCCATATCTTCACCTGGCTGTTCTACCGCCATTTTTACGGTCTGTACCGCATAGGCGGCAGCGTCTTCTACGTCACCTCCGGAGCCGGCACCTGGGGACCTCCGCTGCGCTGGCTGGCCCCTTCCGAGATACCGCTGATCACGCTTAAGGCGGGCTGACCTGCCCTAAGGGCCCACCCTGAGCCGGGCTATTTAACTCCCCCATGCTGGGACCGCTGGAACTTGCCGTATTCCCCTCCTCTGTTAAACTATAGAACGTAACCCAAAAGGAGAACCGATGCGGAACGCTCTCAGGAACCTATCTCTCGCGGCGGCCATACTTTCCATATCCCTTCCCATAGGCGCTATGACTACACAGGGGACGATCCCCGACGCGGCCGCCGTGGCCTCCGCGTCGGACGACCCCTGCTCTTATCTGGCTGCCCAAAGGTCCGCGCGCGGCCTGACCGGCCTGATGAACGACCCGGACCCCCGCGTGCAGGACTGCGCCATCCGCGCCGCTGGCAGGGCCAAGGACGCCGCCTCCGCAAACATCCTGCTCGGCAACGTCGAATCCTACCTCCACGCCTCCGGCTCGCGCAGTTACGGCGCTTATGAGAACAATCTCCGGGCCCGCCTGAAGGCCATCAACTCCATCTGGGCCCTGGGCGAGATGCGCAGTTCCCGGATCATGGCCCGCCTGCTGCGATTCTTCGAAGCCTCCGACCAGACCATAAAGATAAACCTCGTGATAGGCGCAGGCAAGGCCCGCTCACCCCTGACCGCGGCCTTTCTGTACAAGCTGGCCGGCTCGGCCGAAGAGAGCAACGAGGTCCGCGCCGCGGCCTACGAGATGCTGGCCGAGGACGGCGTCCGCGCCCCCGCCCCCAGACTCTCCTTCGACGGGATGCAGAAAGCCGACATCATCTACACCGGCGGCCTCACCGGCATTCCGCAGGACTGGATCGGCGACCTGGCCATAGGCCACGCCGGGATCTACGGAGGGACGGAGATAAGGAACGGCCGGCTAGAGGTGCTGATCTACGACTGCGTGCCGGATAACTTCAAACCATACGGCGGCGTACGCAAGATATATTCGTTCAGGGATTTCACTCATGAGGACAGTTATCCCTTCTTCGGCAACCGCGTCAGCAAGACGCGCCCCACTCCGGAGCAGCGCGAACTGGTGATAAAGGCGGCCATAGCCAAGCTGGGGCATCACTACAGCAACTCCCATTTCCAGCAGAAGGGGCCCGACTATTTCGACTGCGTCGGCTTCACCGAGTACGCCTACGAAGCCGCCGGCCTGAATCCCACCCCTGACGACCAGGAAACCGGCTGGGGCTGGCCGCTGACCCCGGCGGAGCAATTCGCCGCCACCGTGCCGGACACTCAGAACGCCCCGGCGCCGGTCAATATGCCGCCCCTTCCGCTTCCGCAGCCGCAGAACACCGGCATAGTAGCGCAGAGCGAGAACGCCGTTATGCACGCCTTCGGCCTCAGGGCCCAGTCCCTTCCAGGTGTCCCGCTCCCAACCGGCGTCAAAGCCGTGAACTGAAAAGTGGCACCAAAGAAGAACGCCCCGGAGTACGGGGCGTTCTTCTTTGTTAAGCCGGATCCAGGCTTACCGCGCGTTGCCGGTCATCTTCAGCAGTTCCGCCTTCAACTTGACAGGCAGCTCCGGATGCTTCTGCACATAGCGTCCAAACCAGGAGTAAATCTGCTTGACCGCGTTCGCCTGGGTTATGGAACCGGAGGAGATTTCCTTGTACAGCTGGTACTCCAGCTTATCCTTGCCGTCGCTCTCGGTGGCGCCGTGCGGCTCGGGCCAGAGGTTGTCCTCCGAGCTGTCCCCCCCTATGCATAACGGCAGCAGGTGGTCGAACTCGTAGCTGTGCCAGTCTGACTGAGGCACGCCGTACTTGCCGGCCACGTCCAGTTTCATCTGCTTGGTCACGTTGCGGTTGCAGTAGGCTATATGCTCGGGATAGCGGTACTCCTTGAAGTTTGGATCGTCCGGAGTGCACAGAGCGCCGGGAGTTACCGACCAGTCGGGCTGGGCGACCCTGGAGACGGCCACCGTTTTAAGCGGGGTAGGAACGGCAGGAGCCGCGCCAGCGGACCCGGCAGACGGGATAACGGCGGTTTCGTTAAGAAGGGCTTGGAAGGCCGAGGGGGCGGCGAAAACTGCGCCGGAGAGGGAGACTGAGAAAAGAGCCAACAGGAAGACTTTAAGTTTTTTCACGCTAACCTCCGAACTTTACTGCCACCGGGCAGTTATGACTTAAATCAAGTTTAGCCCAAATGGGTTAAATCGCAAGACCCAAAAGACCTATACCCATATAGGTCTTTTGGCCTATATAGTTAAGACCAGGCCGGCAGTTCTCCCGCTCCCCCGATGTCCTGCCGCGCGCTATTTGCTATCATGTAGATGTCCCTGAGACTCCGGGACGCGGGGAGCTTGGTAGTTACCAGGCTGAGAGTTCCGGTGTTGCCGGAAGACCCTTAAAACTTGACCCGGGTAATACCGGCGGAGGGAATAATGAAAGGGGCTTATAACCTGTTGCCGACCGCAGCCGCGCGGCCGGTTTTTTTATGTCATTTTTCCTTCCAAAAAGGAAAACATGACACAACTGGAATCAGCCCGCAAGGGCGTACTGGCGCCCGAGATCGTTAAGGCCGCCGCGCGAGAGAAGGCCGAGGCCGGCTTGCTCCTCCGGGAGACCGCCGCCGGACGGGCGGTGGTGCCGGCCAACGTCAACCACAAGAACCTGTTCCCCGCGGCCATAGGCGGGGCTTTCACCTGCAAGATAAACGTGAACCTTGGCACCTCGGACGGCCGCTCCGGGCTCAAAGAGGAACTGCACAAGCTGGACCTGGCCGCGCGTCTCGGGGCCGACGCCGTTATGGACCTCTCCACCGGCGGCGACCTGCCTAAAATCAGGAAAGAGATTATAGCCGCCAGCCCCATGCCGGTGGGCACCGTGCCCGTATACGAGGCCCTCAAGCGCGCGGGCGGTGTTAGGGGGATCAGCCGGCAGCTGCTGCTCGAGGTAATAGAGGAGCACGCCGAGGCCGGCGTGGACTTCATGACCATACACGCGGGCCTGCTGAAGGAACACCTGCCGCTGGTGAAGGGACGCACCACCGGCATAGTGTCGCGCGGCGGCGCGGCCATGGCCCGCTGGATGGCGGCCAACGACGCCGAGAACCCGTTCTACGACCAGTTCGACGCTATCTGCGAAATATTCCGCAAGCACGACGTGACCTTCAGCCTGGGCGATGGCCTGCGGCCAGGCTCGCTCGCGGACGCGGGCGACGCTGCGCAGTTCGCCGAGCTGGAAAAACTCGGGGAACTGGTGAAGCGTTCCAGAGCGGCCGGCGTACAGGTGATGGTGGAAGGCCCTGGGCATATGCCGCTCGACCAGGTGGAACTGAACATGAAGAAGGCGGGAAAGGTCTGCCACGGCGCGCCCTTTTACGTACTCGGGCCGCTGGTGACCGACGTAGCCGCGGGCTACGACCACATCAACGCGGCCATAGGCGGGGCGCTGGCCGCCTGGCACGGCGCTTCTTTTCTCTGCTACGTCACGCCCAAGGAGCACCTGGGGCTGCCGGAGCTGGAGGACGTGAGACAGGGCATAATCGCCTCCAAGATAGCAGCGCACGCGGCCGACATAGCACGCGGCCGGCACGGCGCGGCCGAACGCGACCGCGAGATGTCCCGCGCGCGGTACGCCTTCGACTGGGAGCGTCAGTTCTCGCTCGCGCTGGACCCGGACCGGGCCCGCCGCTATCACCAGGGGGACGTCAGGAAGAAATACTGCGGTATGTGCGGGCCGAAGTTCTGCTCCATGCGAGCCTCCCGCAAGCTGGGCAAGACCGTGAAGGCGCGCCATACGAAGGCAGCCGCGTGAAAGCGCGCGCGCTGACCATAGCCGGCTCGGACCCGGGCGGCGGGGCGGGCATACAGGCGGACCTAAAGACCTTCGCGGCCTTCGGCGTGTACGGGCTGTCCGCCGTCACCTCGGTGACGGTTCAGGACACGCTGGGCTTCCGCGGCGCCCTGGCGGTTCCGCCGCCGGTGGTGGCCGGGCAGATAGAGGCCGCGCTCTCCGACATCGGCGCCGACGCGGTGAAGACCGGCATGCTGGGCTCGGCGGCGGTGATAAAGGCCGCCGCCTCCGGCTTGAGGAAGAGGCGGGCAGGCAGGCTTGTGGTGGACCCGGTGCTGTGCGCCAAGAACGGCAGTCCGCTGCTGGAGCCGCGGGCCATAAACGCGCTGATAAGGGAGTTGCTCCCGCTGGCGCTAGTAGTGACGCCTAACGCTCCGGAAGCGGAACGCCTTGCCGGGGTGGAGGTGAAGAACGCCTCCGGCGCGAGGAGGGCGGCGCGCGCAATCCGCGCCCTGGGGCCGGCTTTCGTGCTGGTAAAGGGCGGGCACCTGGATGGCACCGGCTGCGAGGACCTGCTCTTCGACGGCAGGTCCTTCGCCGCGCTGCGCTCTCCGCGCGCGGACACGCGCCACACCCACGGCACCGGCTGCACGCTGTCGGCCGCGATAGCCGCGGGGCTGGCCCTCGGACTGGACGTCCCGGCGGCTGTGCGCCGCGCCAAGCGTTACGTCACAGGCGCTATCAGGAACGCCCCCTGCCTGGGAAAGGGCGCGGGGCCGCTGGAGCATTTCTGGGAGGGAAGATGAGGATAAAGCTGAACGGCAGGGATGCCGAGATAAAGGACGGGAGCACCGTGGCCGCGTTGCTGCGCGGTATGAAGACGGACCCGAAAAGTTCTCTGGTGGAGCTCAATATGAAGGTGCTGCGCCCAGCCGGCTGGAAGGAGACCGCGCTGCAGGACGGCGACGCTGTGGAAGTGTTCTCTTTCGTCACCGGGGGCTGAGATGGAGGACATATTCAAGATAGCGGGCAAAAAGATACGCAGCCGGTTCATGCTGGGCACCGGCAAGTTTCCCTCCGACGAGAGCATGACGGAGGCCATAAAGGCCTCCGGCGCCCACGTGGTGACCGTGGCCCTGCGCCGCGTGGATGCCGGAGCCGGCTCGGGGAACATCCTGTCGCATATCCCGCCAGGCCGGATCGTGATGCCCAACACCTCCGGCGCGCGCAACGCGGCGGAAGCGGTGCGCATAGCGCGGCTAGCCCGCGAGGCCGGGGCGGGGGACTGGATAAAGATAGAGGCCATCCCCGACAACCGCCACCTGCTGCCGGACAACCTCGAGACGATAAAGGCGACAGGGGTCCTGGCGCGCGAAGGCTTCATAGTGATGCCGTACTTCAACCCGGACCTGGCGGACGCGCGGCGCCTGCGGGACGCCGGTGCGGCCTCGGTAATGCCGCTGGGCGCGCCTATAGGCACCAACAAGGGCGTGACCACGCGGGAGCTGATAAAAATACTGGTCTCGGAGCTGGACCTGCCGGTGGTGGTGGACGCCGGCCTGGGCAGGCCGTCCCACGCGGCGGAGGCCATGGAACTGGGCGCCGCGGCGGTGCTGGTCAACACCGCCGTGGCCGTCTCCGGTGACCCGGCAGGGATGGCGGAGGCCTTCGCGCTGGCGGTGAAGGCGGGCCGGAGGGCCTGGCTGGCCGGCGCCGGCGCGGCCAGGGAACTGGCCGAGGCCAGCAGCCCGCTGACCGGCTTCCTGCGATGAGTTTCTACGAAGTCCTGCGCGCCCGCGCAGGGCGCGCCGCGGGGCTCATCGCCTCCGCCGCGGAAACAGACGTCCTTCGCGCGCTCTCCGAGGAAAACCCGAACGAGGCCGCCTTCCGCGCGCTGCTCTCGCCCGCCGCCGTCCCGCGCCTGGAGACGATGGCCCGCCGGGCCGGGGAACTGACGGCCAGGCACTTCGGCCGCACCGTCTCGCTGTACGCGCCGCTCTACCTGGGCAATTACTGCGAGAACGAGTGCGTCTACTGCGGCTTCAGGCACTCCGGCGCGATGGAGCGCCGCAAGCTTTCTTACGCGGAAGTGGAGGAGGAGGGGCGGGCGCTGGCGGACTCCGGCATCAGGCACGCGCTTCTGCTCACCGGCGAGTCGCGCGTACAGACCCCGGTAAAGTACATCGGCGCCTGCGCCGGGATACTGAAGGAACGCTTCGGCTCCGTTTCCGTTGAGGTCTACCCGCTGGAGGCGGCGGAGTACGCTGAGCTCGTGCGGGCCGGGGCCGACGGGCTAACGCTCTACCAGGAGACCTACGACGAGACGCTCTACGCCCGGCTGCACCGCGCCGGGCCCAAACGCGACTTCCGCTACAGACTGGACGCTCCCGAACGGGCCTGCCGCGGCGGCATGCGCGCGGTCGGTGTGGGGGCGCTGCTGGGCCTGGCGGACTTCAGGCGGGAGGTCTTCTTCGCCGGGCTGCACGCGGACTATCTGCAGCGCGCCTATCCGGCGGCGGAGATAAGCGTTTCGCTGCCGCGCTTCCGCCCTCAGGGAGTCGGTTTCGCCCCCGGCGCGCGCGTGAGCAACCGCGACCTGGTGCAGGCCATGACGGCCCTGCGCCTGTTCCTGCCGCGGGCCGGAATCACCGTTTCCACGCGCGAACCCGCCGCGCTGCGCCGCAACCTGGTAGGCCTGGGGGTCACGCGGATGTCGGCCGGATCCCGCACCGGCGTAGGCGGCTACGCCGCGGAGGAGAAGAGCCCGGGCCAGTTCAGCGTGGCCGACTCCAGCGGAGTGGAGGAAGTGAAAGCCATGATACGGAAGCGCGGTTTCCACCCGGTAATGAAGGACTGGCAGACGTTCTAGGAGGGCCTATGAAAGCGAATTTTAACGGACAGCTCTACTGCCTGACCAGCGAGGAACACTCGCTCGGGCGTTCCGTAGTCGAAACGGCAAAAGCCATACTGGCCGGAGGAGCCAGGATACTGCAGTACCGCGAGAAGAACAAGGCCAAGCGGCTGAAGTACGGGGAATGCCTGGCCTTGCGACGGCTGACGAAGGAGCGCGGCTGCCTCTTCATCGTCAACGACGACGTGGACATAGCGCTGGCTGTCAAGGCCGACGGCGCGCATATCGGCCAGGACGACCTGCCGCTGGCGGCCGCGCGCGCGGTGTTAGGTCCGGCGGCCGTCATCGGGGTCTCCACGCACTGCCCGGAGCAGGCGCGGGCGGCCGCGAGCGGAGGCGCCGACTATATAGGCGTAGGTCCCATCTACGCCACCAGGACAAAGAAAGAGGTCTGCCCGGCGGTTGGATTGGAATATCTGGACTACGCAGTAAAGAACGTGAAGGTCCCCCTCGTCGCGATAGGCGGGATAAAACTGCGCAACCTGCCGGAGGTGCTGGCCCGCGGCGCCCGCTGTATAGCCATGGTGACCGAACTAACGACCGCCCCCGACATAAAATCCAAAGTAAAAGAAGCTCTTGCTGAGATAGGAAAAGGGGAGGGAAAAGGCCCAAGGTTCCGGGGGAAATGAACAGGCCCTACGGACAGCGTCAGGCCTCGGAGCGGGAGAGGAAGCGGACGTAGTTGCGCAGCGTCCTGGCGGCCAGCGACAGCGAACCCGCCCTTGGGTAGGCGGGCTTAGCGCTCTCGACCTTCTCTATAACGCAGAGGCCGTTGCCTATGCCTTCCAGCAGTATCGGGTCTATCGCGCCGCCGTAGGCCGCCCGCCAGGAACGCACGTAGGCCCTTTCCATGTCGCCCCTGTTGGCATCGTCCAGCACCACGTAGCCCCCGGGAGCGACAGCGGAGAAGGCGTCGTAGAACACCGACTCGCGGCCGAAATCGTGATGCGGCGCGTCTATCAGGACCAGGTCGAACGGGCCTATGGCCTCCAGCAGGCCCTTGGGCAGGGAATAGGACAGCAGAAGGCGGGTGCCGTAGAGGCGCGGCCTCAGCGGGGCCACCCGGAACTCCACTTTAGCCCTGCATTCCGAGGTCTCGTATTCGTCCCTGGCCAGGGACGAATACTTGGCGGAGTCGTCCACCGAGAACAGGAAGTTCCCCTCCGTCTTCTCTATCTCTCTGGCCAGCATCAGCGTGGAGAAGCCGGAGCCGAACTCTAAAACGCGCCTGGCCTCCAGCGCGCGGGCGAAGGCGGCGAGAAAACGGCAGGAGGCCGGGTCCAGGGCCCAGGAACCGGGGTGCTCCAGGCGCGACACGTTGACCTTGTCCATCTCCGCCACCGCTTGAGCTATATATTGGTTCATCTTATAACCATTCCGTTGAGCGCGGGCCGCAGTTGAGCAGCAGGTCCAGCGCCGACATGTCGGGCTCGAAACCCGGGAAAGCCTGCGGATAAGGGCGCGGCTCGAAATGCTGCCACGAGAGCCTTATCCCGGCATAGTTGAACACGTTTGGGTCCAGGTAGTCTTTCGCTCCCGCCCCCGACAGGTATTCGTCGGCGCCGGCCCTGGCGCAGAGCCTCGCCAGGCGCGCGCCGGAGGACTCCGCCACCGCGTACTCCGAAGAGAACTTGACCGGCGTCCCTATCCCGAAACCGTCTTTTAAAAAGTCCATCGTCGCTATAGCCAGGTCCGCCAGAAGCCGGTAGTCGCGCAAGTACAGTTCCTCAAGGCCCGGCAGATAGTTCTTAAAGAAAGGCGCCCGCGCGTAGTTGGTCTTCAGCGCCAGCAGGTGTTCCGCCCGCCAATCCGCGGTATTGTCCAGCTCCACCTCGTTTATCTTCTGCGAGAAGCGGCCCTTGGAGAGCGCCGGCGCGGTCAGGTATTGCCAGCCGCGCGCGGAGCGTATGCGGTTGCGGTTCTGGAACTCCCTTTTCTCGAACTGGACGTCGTCAAGGTAGATAAAGAGTTCCACCTGACGCATCTTGGCGAAGAAGCGCAGGCCCGGCCAGTACTGCAGTTGGTGTATAGCCGCTTTCATTTGCGTGCGGTGACGATCAACGCGGACCCGGCCAGAACACGACCGAAAGAAACCGCCCGAAGCGCCTGCGCCAGCCAATAGTATAGAACTTTAAGGCCGCCGGTTAGAACTCCCCCCAATCGGCCGCCGCTGCGGTAGGGGTCCCCGGCCGTGGGCGGGGAGTTGCGAAGCCTTATCTCCCTGAACCCCGCTTTTTCAAGCATGACACGCAGGCTGCCAGGCCCAGCCAGCGCGGACCCGATATAGTCCAGGGCCGAGGCGAAAAGGACCGCCTTGGCGGAAACGCAGACGGCGTCCCACTGCTCCCCGCTATACTCCGGTCCTCCGAAATATTTCCCGGCCCTGAAGACCAGGCCGCAGGCCCGGCATTTCCGCAGGCCCGGCAGCCAGCCGTAGACGGACGAACCGCAGACCGGGCAGGGCTCAGCGCCGCCGGAGGACTTCATACAGGACCTTTTCGGTTCCGGAGGCGTACATCTTCCAAGAGTACCTCTTCTCGACAAAAGACCGGCACCTGGCGCGCAGGGCTTTTTTTTCTTCCTCCGGCAGCGCGGCGAAATCCATTATGCCGGCCGCTATTGCCGCAGGCCCGTCCCCCTTCAGCAGCAGGGATTTGTCGAAGCCGCCAAGCACCTCCAAGTTGGCCGCCACCGGCGTGGCCAGCACCGGCGTGCCGCAGGCCAGCGCCTCCAGCGTTACAAGGCCGAATCCTTCCAGCTCCTTGGTCGGCAGCACGAAGAGGTCCGCGGCCTGGTAATAGAACGGCAGCTCTTCGTCCGGGATAAACCCGGTCAACCTGACGTCGGCTGAAAGCCCGGAGGAACGCACCTGTTCTTCCAGCTTTCCGCGCAGCGAGCCCCGGCCGCCTATCACGACCTGCAGGTTGGGTACGGCCCCTGCCGCCTCGCCGGCGGCGGCCACCAGGTTTTCCAGCCCCATGCGGGGTTCCAGGTTCCTGACGCAGAATACCAGGAACTGGTCGGCGCCAATCCCCAGCCTGCGCCGCGCAGCCCCCCGGTCCGCGGCGGGAGAGAATTTTACGGTATCCACTCCCAGCGGCAGCACGCGCGAAGAAAGGTCATACGCGTTCTTAAGGCGCCCGGACATGAAACTGCTGGCTACCAGTACGGTCCCGCTCTTACTCAGCACGCGGCGTTCCGCCAGCTTCCTGGCCAGCACGCCGGGCAGCCGACGCAGCTTTCCCAGGCCTTTCGCCGCGGCCCTTATCGCGTACTCCTCGGCCCACGGCGAGTGAAAGGCATAGGCGGCTGGGACCCCGCGGAAGTTGAGCTGGGCCAGCAGGCCGGTGTAAGGGTGATGCAGGTACAGCACGTCCACTTTGCCGAAGCGCTTTAATATGTCCTTGGCGGCCGCGGCAAAACGCAGGGGATTGCCGCGGTAGCGGTAAACCTCCAGGCCTTCCTGCGCCGCGCGGTCCTTCGCGCCGGCGGCGCCCTTGGTCACAACTATTACCCGGTGGCCCAGCGCGGCCAGCTCCCTAGACGTCTCCCAGGCTACACGTCCGGAGCCGCCTTCGTCGTCGCTCTGTATTATGTCGGTGGCGGTGACTATGGTAAGCGACTCTCCGCCGGCGCGTATGCCGTCCCTGGGCGGCGCTGCCGCGCGCTTGCCGTTGACGCCCAGCCAGAGTTCGAACATCACGGCGGCGTGTATCTGGTCGTTCAAATTGCGGCGGCCGCTTTCATGTTCGGCAAGAAGTCTGCCGATGAATTCCCGGGAAAGATATCCTTCCTTGACGAGCTTTCCCGAACTCAGGGTCTCCCTCACGAATCCATTCAGTTCCTCGCCGTACCAGCGGGCCAGCGGCACCTGGAAACCGCGCTTAGCGCCGCCGGTTATCTCCGCGGGCAGGCGGTCCGCCATCAGCTTCTTCAGCAGGTGCTTCAGCCGGAAGCCTTTAGTCCGGAGCTGGAGCGGCGCTCCCGCCATGAACTCGGCCAGGCGCACGTCTAGGAAGGGCACGCGCAGCTCCAGCGAATTGGCCATGGAGGCACGGTCAGCAAGGCACAGCAGATCGTCGGAGAGATAATTCCTGAGCTCGTAGGGATAGATATCCGCCGGGCCGTCCAGCGCCCCGGGGAACAGCGCGTCGGAAGAAGGCAAGCCGGCCAGGCGCCCCCCAGCGAACAGCGCGCGCCGCTCCTCCGCGGCCAGGTAGCTGATCCAACGTTCGTAGGCGGCCCTGAAATCCCCGCGCGCCCCGTCGAGGAAACGCTTCAGCCGCCCCGGTAGGTTTCGCGGGCCCCTCGACTCCGGCAACAGGCGGGAGGCGTCCCCCAGCGCGGCGCGCAGCGCCCGCGGCAGGGCCAGGTAGAAGGGCAGCAGGCGCGCGCCCAGGTGGCGCGGATAGCCACCGAACAACTCGTCTCCCCCCACGCCGGTCAAGGCCACGGTCACTTTCTTCCTGGCCTCGCGCGTCACGAGGTAGGTGGGGATGGCCGAGGCGTCGGCGAACGGCTCGTCGAACTGGGCCGCCAGCTTCTCCATGACGGCGCGCGGGTCAGGGGAAACTATCGTCTCCTCGTGCACAGAGCCGAAGCGCTCCGCCAGCAACCGGGCCGGTCCCGTCTCGCTGAAGGCCGCGTCCCGGCCCGAATACCCAACGGTAAAAGTACGCGCCGGGCCGGAGCCGGGCCGTGTCATATAGTAGAGCAGCGTGGAGGAATCCATGCCGCCGGACAGCAGCAGGCCCAGCGGCACGTCGGAGACCAGTTGCTCCTTCACGCTCCTGCCCAACAGGTCATCGACGCCCTCAAGACAGTCCCTTTCCGAAAGGGCAGGAAAGCCGCGCGGCGGCTCCCAGTACCTGGACAACTTCGTCCTCCCGTCCTTCAGAACGAACGTAAAAGCCGGCTCAAGCTTCTTTATGTCCCTGTACGCGGTCAGCGGCGCGGGTATGTAGAGCCGCGCGAAATAAGCGTCCAGCGCGGCGGGGTCCAGCCCGCCTGAGATCTCTTCCGCCAAGAGTAGGGATTTTATCTCGGAAGCGAAAAACAGCTTCCCGCCGGCCTGCGCGTAGAACAGCGGCTTGATGCCGAACTGGTCGCGCGCCAGCATCAGCTTGCGCTCCCCGGAGTCCCACAGCGCGAAGGCGAACATCCCGCGCAGCAGCCTGGGGAACTCCTCGCCGCGCTCCTCGTAGAGGTGCACCAGCACCTCTGTGTCGGTGTTGGTGCGGAACCTGTGGCCCTTGGCTTCCAACTCCGCCCGCAGCTCCCTGAAATTATAAATTTCTCCGTTAAAGACCACGGCGACGGAGCGGTCCTCGTTGAAGACGGGCTGCGAGCCCGTGGAGAGGTCTATCACCCTGAGCCGCCGCATCCCCAGCGCCACGCGGTCCGCCTCGGAGAAAAAGCCGTCCTCGTCAGGTCCGCGGTGCTCCAGCCGCGCGGCCATAGCGCGCAGCAGCGCGTCGTTCTTAAGCCCGGCAAAGCCGCAGATCCCGCACATCAGCGCTCTCCTCTGGCCAGCCGCTGATAGAACCGCTCATGGGAGGCAAGATAGGCGGGAAGACCTGACTTCCCGGCCGCGGCCCTGGCGCCGCGCCCCAGCCGCAGGGCGAAAGCCCTGTCGCCGATTAACTTCGAAAGGCCCCCGGCGAGAGCCTGCGCGTCGCCAGGGGTCACGAGCAGCGCGGTGCTGCCGGAGGTCACGGTGCCGCTTATCCCGGGGATATCCGAGGCGACTATCGGCCGCTCCATGGCCATCGCCTCCAGCAGCGCCAGCGGCTGGCCCTCCAGCAACGAAGGCATGACGAAGATGTCCAGCGCGCCGAGGAAATCCCTGACCTCCGTCACTTCCCCGCAAAAGACGACGTTGGAGAAGATGCCTTCCTCTTCCGCCAGTTCTTTCAGCCTGGCCTCCAGGCTGCCGGAGCCGGCTATCAGGCAGACCAGCTTCCCGCTCAGCGCCGGCTCCCGCGCCAGCAACAGCTTAAGAGCGGACAGCAGGAACGGATAGCCCTTCTGCCACTCCAGACGGCCCAGCGCACCCAGCACCAGCTTCCCTTTCAGGCCGAAACGGTCCATGACGGAGGTCGCGTCGAAGTTCCCGGGGTCGAACATTGAAAGGTCTACGGGGTTCGGGATAAGCTCGACGCCGGGATACCTGCCCTCAAGCCGCGTCCTCAGTTCTTTCGAGACCGTTATGGCGGCCGCCGTCCTGCGCGCGGCCAGCGCCGCAAGGACGGAATAGGCCCGCTTCCTGAAGAAATTGACGTCGAAGCCATCCACGGGCATGGCCACGGTGGCCGCGGCCTTCGCGCCGGTCTTCGAGGCCGCCAGGGCCGAGTAGAAGTCCGCGCGGGCGCCCTGGCTATGGACGATGTCTATGCCGTTGTCGGCAATCAGGCGCCTGAGCAGCGGGATATTCCCCGGCCTGAAGCGCCGCGTCAGGTCCAGCGGCAGGAAGCGGCAGCGGTCCTTCGTCTCCTCGTAGAACCTCCCGGACGGGAGCGAGGCGCAGTAGAGGCCGAACCTCTCCGGCGGCAGGCCGCGTATCAGCATGGAGAAAGTCCTCTCCCCGCCCCCGTAGCAGGAATTCTCTATAACTAAAAGTATCTTCAACTTGCGGTCCATATCAGACGGTTCTCCGACGCTCACCACTGCGCCGCGGAATGCCGATTGGTCCATTATATATATTATGAGTTTTCCGCCAAAGGTTGTAAAATCACTCAATGCGCATCTGCCTGCTCACTACCTCCACCACCGTCCACCAGATGGGCGGCACCGAGGTGCAGGCCGAGACGCTGGCGAAAGAAGCGGCAAAGCTAGGCCATTCTGTTTTCATCCTCACTTCAGCCCACCCGGCCGGCCCGCAAAGGGAGAACAACGGAACGTACACGGCCGTCTACATCCCCGACACGCATTTTTCCATGTCGCGCCCGTGGGTAAAACGCTGGGAACAGGAGCTCCCCAAGGCCGCGGCGGCGCTTCGCGAGAAGGAAAAGATAGACGTGTTCTGGGCGGAGAATTTTTCCGGACTCCCCTACGCCGCCATCCCGTCGGAAAAGCGGGCGCCGTTGATCTCCATAGCCAACGGGCTCGCCTTCCGCGGCGAGATCGCCAGCGCTTTCAACGGCGTTTCAGGGATCGGCGGGCTCTTCCACTTTTTCACCCGTTACGCCGGGCAGGCCCTATTCTACCATCTTCCCCGTTTCAGGGCTTTGGCACGCGATTCTGATCTGATAGCCGCAGTAAGCCGCGAAACCGAGGCGGCCCTGAATACGGAATTCCCGGCCAGCAAGGGGAAAACTTTTGTAGTCTACAACCCGGTGGATTGCGCCTTGTTCAAGGCAGACGCTTCGCTTCGCGCCCAGGCGAGAGCCGAACTTGGATTTGCCGCATCCGATCTTGTAATACTTATGGCAGGCGTGCTTCACAGGCAGAAGGGGATACACCTCGGTCTCAAGGCCTTTTCCGCTATTGCGGAAAAATTCCCTTCGACGCGCCTCCTGATAGCCGGCGACGGACCCCAGCGCGCAGAACTGGAAAAAGCGGCGGCCACTCTCCGGCGCCGCGTCATATTCTGCGGGACAAAAGGAAATGCGGAAATGCCGGCCTGCTACAACGCCGCGGACATCTACCTGAATCCCACCCTGCGGGGCGAAGGCCTGGGTTTAGTGAACATAGAGGCCATGGCCTGCGGCCTTCCGTGCGTGATATCAAAGGCCGGCGGCACCGGCTCCACCATTGACGAAGGGCTGAGCGGCTATTTTACCGCCCCCGGGAACGTGCCGGAGACGGAGGCGCGCCTGTCCGCGCTCCTGTCCGACGGAAAGCTGCGCCTCGAAATGGGGACGGCCGGCAGAAAGAAGGCGCTGAAGGTCTTTGAAATATCGACAGTGGTAAAACGCTACGTTTCTGCCAGCCTGGAACTGCTGGCGAAACGGGCTCAGCGCCTGCCGTAGCGCCCAGCCAGGCCGTCGAAGACGGCCCGGAAGATCAGGCCCAGCTCCCGGAAGTTGGAACCCCGGTTGTGGCGCAGCGATTCCAGGATATAGAGCGGCAGCCCGAGGAAAACGGTAACCGCAGTAGCGATCAGCCTTCTAAGCGGCGGGAAGTTGCGTCTGAAGACCAGCAGTTTGTTGCGGTAGAGGTAATAGAGCCTGTCGCGGCGCCCTCCTCCGAGCGGCGGGATATCGTGCAGGGCCTTGACGGAGGGACAGTAGCGCAGCTTCCAGCCGGCCTTCCCCAGCTGAAGGCAGTAATCCACCTCCTCGTGCGCCGTATAGAAATCCCCTACGTGCCTAACTCCGGCGGCCGCCGAGGCCCGCACAAGAAAACAGCTGAAGTTGAGCCAGTCGCATTCCGTCTCCACGTTCGCGTCAAGTTCGGAATACCGCCCGCTCCATTTCCCGACGAAATTCGCGCAGTGTGCCGTTCTTTCAGGGTCGCAGGCGTAGACCAGCCGCGGACCGGCCATGCCGCAGTCAGGATGCGCTTTTAGGCAAGCCAGCAGCGCGCGCACCGCGCCCTTCTCCATGTAGACGTCGTCATCGAGATAAAGCAGGTATTCGGCTTTGCCGGAAGAGCGGCGCAGGAACCCCCTGTTGCGGGCTATCCCCATGTTCCGCGCGTTGCGCAGCACGCGCAGGTCCGCCAGGCCACGGGCCAAGAACTCCCCGCGGCGCGCGACCAGCTCCTCCGCGGTGCCGTCGGTACCGCAGTCATCAAGCACGGTAAGCGTCATTCCCGCCAGCGGATAATCCTGCGCCAGCAGCGCCTCCACCGTGCGCGCCAGCGCTTCGCGCCTGTTATACGTACTGATAAGGGCGTTTATCATGACACGGGTCCGGGCCGCCGCCTAGCGCATGGCCAATTCGCCGGTCTTCACCTTCCTTCCGCGCCGGCAGTAGACTATCGCCAGCGTCAGGACCGTCAGCGCGTAAAAACAGGTCATGAAGACCAGGAAGGCGTCCGCTAAGCCGAAGGCAAAAGCCGGCACCAGCAGCAGGTAATGAGTCTCCCTGACGCGCAGGTTGTGCGCCAGCGAGCGCGCCAGCACCTCCGGCCAATTCTTGCCCACCACCGGGGTAGCCGTCGGCGCCACGCCGTGGGCCGCCCGTAATTTCTCCCAACCGGCCCTCAGCGTCTGATCGAAGGTCCTCTCCAGGTAGGCGGCGTAGACAGACAGGAAGAAGCACAGCGCCCCGACGGTGAGCCAGAGGCCCGGCAGCAGGCCCAGCGAATCCCCCGTGTGCCGCAGCTGCGGCGAGCGCCAGACGACGACGCCGAGCAGCAGCCAGAACAGCATGTCCGCCCAGCCCATCGCCTCGTCCAGGAAGCGCCCGTAGGAGTTGCGCCTGTCGGTTATCCTCGCTATGCCGCCGTCCAGGCAGTCGAAGAAGTTGAACAGCATCAGGAAACCGAGTCCCTGCCAGAGCAGCGGGCGCGACGGCCACAGGAAGCAGACGAAGCCCAGCAGGGCCGAGAGTCCCGAGAACCAGGAGGCCAGTTCGCCGCTGACTCCCAGCCTGACCAGCAGCCAGATGGCCGGGAAAGAAGGCGGCCTAAAAACGAAGCGGCTGGCCAGCAGGTAGCGCTCGTACTCCACCTTGGGCCCGTGCGAGGCCTTTATCTCGGCCAAAGTGGGATATTTCTGTTCGCTCATACCGGCCTCCCAGCGCCGGCAATACGCTCCATGTTGGCGGCCAGCGCTTTGTAATTAACTATCACCCAGACGAAAAGCAGCAATGCCGCGACGAACTGCAGCGAGAACAGCAGCGGGAACAGGGCCGGATAAGAATTTCTGTTATGCCATACCAGGTCCAAGGTCGGACGGCCGGGGCCGAGCGGCAGATGATGGGCTATGATCTCCCAGAAGTTAAGGAACACGAATACCGCCAGGAAAACAGGTATGGCCTTAAAGTCCTTGCGCTCTTCCAGGAGCGAGTGGAGAACGAAATAGAACGGGACCAAGAATAACCCGGAATACGTGAGCCAAGACGACGGCAGCAGCAAGGTAACCGCCACGCTCAGCGCAAAAAGGTCCGCGGCGCGGCTTCCCGGGCCTGGCACTGCGGCGCGGCCCGGCGCCCGCCACCACAGCAGCCCGAGGACTAACGCGAGAACGATATTCGGCAGAAGCAGCGCGGAGGCAGATGCCTCCGGCCAGAACAATTTAAGGAAGTAGGTCAGGGACATGGCCTGCAGAGGACCGACCATCGAGTTCAGACCGCGCAAATGGACGAAGTAGTTAAGGTTTTCGCGGAGCCCGAAGACGGACAGGGAAAGAAGCGCCAGGAACAGCAGGAAGCCGAAAAATCTCACAAAGGCCGGATAAGCGCGCTCTCGGAGAAAAAACCCCATCAGCAGCGCCGGCATCACCTTTATAGCGGAAAATCCGGCTATCAGGTACGAAGAAAACCGCGTCCTTCCGGAAAGTATTTCCGCGTAGACAAGGTAGAGTCCGAAAAAAATAAGTATGTTTATATTGCCGATAAAAAATGTCTGGTACAGCGGCGTTGAAACATAGGCTATGGCCACGGCTGCCAGGGAAAGCAGCCTTCCTTTCTTCCGGCCAAAAGAATATATGCCGTAAGCGGCGTACAACATAAGAAGATGCCCCAGGGCGAACCACAAAGACTTCGCCGCCGTCACGGGCAACCAGGAAAAAGGCAGGTAAAGAACAACTACGGCAGGGAAGTAGAAGAAAGCGCTGAGGTCGGCCGGCATGGTATAGATGGAGCGTCCCGCCAGGTAATTCCCGGCAGCGGTATAGCCCAGCCTGAAGTCATATCCCGAAATGCCTGAATACACGAAAATTATTTTATAGAAGGCGTAATAACAGTAGGCCGCTATTCCCAAGCCGGCCAACGCGCCGTAAAACACCTTTTTTTTTATTTCTCTATCCATAAGTTATAGCAGCCATGGCCTTGCACGCGCTTTCGCTCCCGTATAATGGTCGAATATGGCCAGGGCATAGGCCCAGGCCTTCCTGAAACGCTTCTGTCCGCTGGCTTTCAGCAGGAGCCAGGCGATATCCCGCGCGAAACCGCGCAGCAGCCTGCCCTTGGCGGCGGACGCGTGGATATCGCAGAACAACAGGTGGCTGAAGGTCTTGTGATAAGCCTTCAGCGGGGAATCGGTGCCGCCGGAGGAGGCCGACACCTTATGCCAGATCCTAGCGGCAGGGACCACGACGCATTTGCAGCCTGCAGCCCTGGCGCGCAGCCCCCAGTCGGAATCCTCCCAGTACAGGAAGAAGCGCTCGTCCAGCGGGCCGATCTTCTCTATCACTTCCCTCTTTACCAGCAGCGCGCAGCCGGTTATGTAATCCGACTCTTCCGGCGCAAAATGTCCGTAGTCCCGCTCAGCCTGGTCCGAACCGGGGAAAGAAAAAGAACAGTTACCCTTGTTGAACTTCGCCCCGGAGAACCAAATCTTTTCCTTCTCCGCGAAATAGAATATCCTCGGCCCCAGCATACCGGCTTCCGGCCTCTTCCCCGCTTCCTCAAGCAGTTTCTCCAGAAAGTCCGGCGCCGCCACCGTATCGTCGTTGAGCAGCAGTATGTAGTCGGCGCCCTTTCCCAGCGCCGCTCTCAGGCCCAGATTATTGCCGGCGGAATATCCGGTGTTAAAGCCGGATACGGCGACCTCGGAGATCTTTCCGGAAAGTGCCCGGACAGCCTCCTCGAATCCATGCTCCCGGGGAGCGTTCCTCACTATTATGATTTCAGACCCTGGTAAAGCAGCCTCGTCCAGCGAGCGGACGCAATCCGCTACTGCGGAGGCATCCCCGAGGGTCAGAATGACCGCGGCAATCTTCGTCCCGGTCATGCCCGCTCCTTGAAATAAGGCCGCGAGATCTCGTCAAGTATATCGGCACATTTCGCCGCGACGTTAGGCCAGTCGTAGCGGGCCCTGGCCGCGGCCAGATTTACCGGCGGCGGCATATCTCCGGACAGAACCTCCTCGATAGCGGAACGCCATGCCCCGTAATCCTTCGGCGGCAGCAGCCGGCCGGCCGGCAGGGAGCGCATCAAATCGGCGGTGTCCCCCACGGCCGTGGCCATTACCGGAAGTCCGCAGGCCATAGCCTTCATAACCGAGACGGGCCCGCCCTCGTCAGACGCGGAAGAGACGTATATATCGGAGGCCCAGTAGAGTTCCCTCAACGCTTCCCCCTCAGCGTACCGGAGCATGGCTCCGGCGCCGCTGGCGACGACGGGCTTCGTGAGGCGCTGCAGCTCGGACACGAAATTCGCTGGCCCCTGGCCGGCCACGATCAGGAAGGCCGGCCCTGTATCGGGAAGAGAGTTAAAAACCGCCACCAGCCTGTCCAGCTGTTTGCGCGCCAGGAAATTACCGGAGGCAAAGAAGATTTTTTTTCCTTCCTTTATTCCGAGCCGCTCCCGCGCGGCGGCCCTCTCCGCGGGAGCTGGCGGCCGCCAAAAAACGAAATCACATCCCATGCACAACCTTTCCACTCTGCCGCCGTAGACCGCCCGCACCTCCGCCAGTCCTTCGTCCGACTGTTCGGTGATCACATCCGCGTACGCAAGCAGTCGTTTCACTTCCAGATGCTCAAGCAGGAGCGAAAGATACGTGAGCGGCCTGTGCGGGGCCATGAACTCCAGCAGAGGATGGCTGAACATCCCGTCGCTCCTCAGGAAAACCGGGAATCTTTTGACCTGCCCCAAGGAGGCCAGTATCGCGCGAAAGAACGGCGCATGGAAGCCGTACGTCCCGCCAAGCATCAGTATCACGCGTTCTCCGCCAAGCGCGGCCAGCTCGCGCAGGATTGCCTCCGAGAAAAGGGCCTCCTGCCTGCGGAGCCCGATCTTGAACGCTCCGCGCGCGGCCGGGAAAAGACGATGAGTCACCCCGCTGGGCAGTTGCGCGGAATATTCCCTGTCGGCCCTAGCGTCCGGCTGCCAGGATTCCCAGGAATAGCCGCGGCGCAGTTTGAGCACCTCGGCACCCAGCAGGTCGTGCCATTCCCTCCCCCATATTCCCACCCGCCAGCCGCCGGAGTTATTCCAGGAAACGTCGGGCTCCGATCCCCAGGAGAAATCGTAAGCCGGTCCCGACGGCATTATGGCTATAACCCTGGTCGTCGGGCGCTCAATCATGGCCTTTTTTTCGTGCGATGATTATAATCCCTGAGGCCCGCATGTCGCCGTAGGCCCGGACCAGCCTGCCAGGCAGGCCCAGCTTTCGCATCACAGAGGCTACCGGGCCTTCCATGCCGGTCCCAGGGAATACGGTGGTCGCGTCCAGCCCTAAGTCCTCGAGGATCCTCACCACGTCGAACCGGTTCGCCAGCCAAGTGGCGTCGAAATCGTGGCCGCAGGCCGCCTCGTTTTCGGAGAGCACAGGAGTAAGATAGTATATTTTCCTGTTCAGTTTAAGCCACTTCAGGGCCATTATTGCGGAGATCCGAACAAAACGAAGCATCGCGCCGATCCGGCTCCGCGCTTCCCAGGGCCTGTACGCGGGCTTTTTCTTCCAATGAACGAAATCGGAGAGGTGCTGGACCGGGTCCAGGAAGGAAGGCAGATTTACGATGAGGATCCCTCCCGGCCTGAGCACGCGGGCCATCTCCGTGAGCGTTCCCTCCACGTCAGCGGAATGCTCCAGGAACAGGGTCGAGGAAACCCCGTCGAAACACCGGTCCGGAAAAGACATGCAGGAGGCGTCCTCTACCAGGAAACGCATGTTCTCCCGCCCGGCGTGACGACGCCTGGCCTCGGCTATGAAAAGCGGCGAAATATCTACCCCTGTCGCGTCGAAGCCGGCTCCGGCGAGCAGGCGGGTAAAGCTCCCAAGCCCGCAGCCGCAGTCCAGCACCCTGGCTCCTGGGCCGAAATTAGAGGAACAGGCCTGCAGCATTTCGGGGTATCCCGACCTGTCGTTGCCCTTCAGACTTTCCTTATAGCTGTTGGAAGAGGAATAGAAATCGTGCATCGTCTTCTTCGCGCTATCGCGCGGGGATGGCTGGAGTCGGGTCCGGGTCTCCATCAGTCCCTCGTAATATCTTTCCAGCTGCGCCCCCACCTTCTCGAACAGAAAATTCTCCTCGGCGAACCGGCGGCCCTTCTCGCCCAGCCTGCGGCGCAGGCCGGCGTCGCGGCACAACTCGAGCGCGCGGTGCGCGTAAGCCCTGTGATCTCCGGCGGCCACGAAAAAGCCGCATTCCTCCACGAAGGCTTTGTGACCGTTGGCGACAAGGCTCCGATGAGAGACCACGGGCTTCCCGTGCATCATCGCTTCTGCGATGGTGAGGCCGAACGTCTCGCCGTCCAGGCGCGAATGGGCGAGGATATCTATCGTGTTGTAGAACTCCGTTACCTCGTCGTCAGATATGACCGGTCCGGCAAGGAAGCGCACTTTGCAGAGGCCCAGTTCGGCGGCCGCGCGGACCATCGCTGGAGGCGGGGACTGGACAAGATACAGAACGTCGACCCCCGCCTCCCTCTCGAGAATGGAGAAAGCCCTCAGCGATATAGGGTCGAATATTCTGTCGTCAGGTCGCCCGATACGTCCCAGCACGACGGTCTTTCCGGATATTCTGAGCTTCCCGCGAAGATCGCGGCCGTGCCGCGGCCGTTTGACCGGATTGAAAAGAACGGCCGAGGGGCCTGCGCGGCCGCCGCGCGCCAGATACCCGTTCACGAACAACGTCAGGTCAACGACCCCGGACGGGTCAAAGCCGCCGAAAACGTTCGTCTCCACCACTTTGGAACAATATTCCTTGAGCCGCGGCACCACTGGGAATTCCGGACCCCGGCCGCTCCGATGGACATGGAATATCTCTGGGCGCACGACAGCCGCAAATGAAAATAATTCTTCGGCCGAGGAATAGGCCATGACCTTTTCCGCTCCGAGCAGCTCCTTGAGTATGCTTTCCCTGTACCCTCCAGCAAGGTCCGTGAGCTGACGCTTGTGCATGCAGTAGCAGTCATAGCCCGAACCATTAAGGTATTCAAGGAAATACTGCATGCACTTTTCTGTGCCGCCAATGCCCAACTGGTTGGAGTGATGGACGATCCTCACGATCTTTCCCCCGGGCCGGGCCGGCCGGACCATAAGCGGGACCGACACGCCGCCAATTCGTCTTTTTTTCCGTTTTTAAGCATACGGAGCTATTTCGCGTAATCTCCAGAGAACAGCGCCTTCATCAGCCCGTACTGGTAACCGGCGGAATACAACATCGCGTAGAGGACAACCCGCGGCTCGCGCTTACGCGCTCCGACGCACAGGCCTTTGAACAGTTCTTTCAGCGGATTATGGTGGATCAGCGAAGCGGAAAGGCACCGCCGCGCCCTCCCGCTCCTCTCCACAGCGACGTTCTTGCCGCTCCAGGCCGCCTCGGAGAATATCTCCCCGGGACCGCTTATGTTCAGATGGTAGCAGACGGCGTCCGGCACTATCGCCGCGTAAACCCCGGTACGTCTGGAGACGGAGGCGTCGTCCCCCTTTCCCTCCGCTTCGGAAAAACCGCCGCTCGACAGGAAGAAATCCTTCCTCACCGCGCGATACACGCTCTCCCTGTCGGGTGGGACGAGCGGCTGCCGTCTCCCGTCCGGATTGCCTAGGAACCAGGTCTGGCACCTGGCCCAGAGGTTATCCCAGTTGGCGACCCGCTCGTTCCAATGGCAGGTCGCTATGGCGTTCCCGGAGAGGATTGGGGCGATGAGTTTCGAAACATAGTCGCCGGCGAACGTCATATCGGCGTCCGCGAAAAGGAGAATCTTGCCGGAAGCCGAGCGCGAACCGAGATTGCGCGCCGCGCCGGGCCCTCCATGGTCCTGTACCAGCAGCTTTATCCCGAGGCGCCTGCATATTTCCGGGGAGGAATCCGTAGAGCCGTCGTCGACCGCTATTATCTCCAAAGGCCGGAAATCCTGAGCCCTCAGCGACGCGATGCAGGCCTCGAGAGAGACCTCCTCGTTAAAGACCGGGATCACGGCCGTCACCGAAGGCTCCGTGACAGGAGAATAGTACTGACCGCGCCTTTCCGTATGAGCGGCGGGGCTCAGCGGGGTCATTCCTTCCTCCGCCTTTCCCAGAAAGTAAAAATGTGGAGCGGGTCTCCATTGAGCCCGTATATGCCCGGATCGCCGGACTCGGGAGCTCTCAGGTCGGAGCGAAGGACATAATAACGCGAAAGCCTGACGGCCCACCAAGAGAGCGGCTTCAGAGTCATGTGGTCCGGCTGCATCGACGTATGGTTGATGATATGCGCCATCCAGCGGCAGTCCAGGCGTCCGATTTCGTCTGTCATTCTCTCGATGTTCTTCAACTGGACGTGCTCCAACACGTCGGTGGTTACCAGACAGTCGAAGCCGTCGGCCGGCCCGAAAGGCATGGCCAGCATCGACCCGCGGCAGACGAAGTCCCTGACTTCGGGCATTACGATCTCCTCGAGGTCCGGGGAGATATCGAATCCCCACGCGTCGACGCCGAGACGCCTGAAAGCGGCCACGGCCATGCCGGACGAACAACCGCCGACCAGCACCTTCCTTATGCCTGGCAGGGTGCCCATAACGGCCCTGGCGTGGGCGTCCTTTATCGCGGAGTCCGGCTTCCATCCGCTTCCGCCGGAATGCGTCAGCCCGTAATCGGCGTCGACATGGTATTGCCGCTTATAGATGCCTGATATCTGCTCTTCCGTAAGACGGTTCTGCTGCCGGTTAAAAAGCTCCAACTCCAGCTTAGTCCGAAGCGAGCGGAAAACTTCTAGCAGGCCGGCTGCGGCCAGCAGTCGGCGCCCCACGCCCCTCAGCGGCTCAGGAACGAAGTCGGTCACGCTCATGCGATCGGCCCGGACAGGTTTACGGCGCCGTCCAACAGGAACGAGCTTTCCTTTTCGAAGACCTGGTAGCCGGAACCGTAGAAGTCGCCGGCGGCCACCGTTACCCTGGCCAGCCAGGAAATGTAGTCGGCCGGGACTATACCGCTGGAGAGGTAGGCGTCCAGCCGATAAGTTTCCGGAACCAGCGGCAGGCGCCTCAGTTCGCAAACGATCGCGCCTTTGGGCGGGACCTCGCGAAAAGCCTGTCCGGTGAACCTGGTGCCGAACTGGGCCACCGCCTCTCCGGACTGCTTGAGAAGAACGAACTGGAGGTTCACGTCCTCGACCGGCCCGCCCGAAGGGCTTTCATACTCGAACACCAGGCGGGAGGTCTCGCCGTTCCTCAGGAAAGGGACCGTCTCTCCGGCCAAGTTCTCCAACCTGAAGCCGGTCAGCCTGAGGATACCGGAACCGGTCCGGTCATGGCGCGAGGCTATATCCCCGCTTGTCGCGTTCTCGGAAGCCGCTGCCAGATAGCGGCCAGTGGCGTCGTGGGTGGGGCCGGAAAAAGATATCCTTCCGCCCTCTAAGAGCAGCGCCCTGTCGCAAAAACTGTTGACCGCGGGGATGTTATGGCTGACGAAGAGGACCGTTCTGCCGCCGCCGGCGGCTTCCCGCATCTTGGCGATGCATTTGCGCTGGAAGATGGCGTCGCCTACGGCGAGAACCTCGTCGACCAGCAGTATCTCTGGCTCCAAGTGCGCGGCCACCGAGAAGGCCAGCCTCATGTACATGCCGCTGGAGTAGCGCTTGACCGGCGTCTCCATGAAGCGCTCCATCTCCGCGAAGGCCAGTATCTCGGCGTACTTGCGGCTTATCTCCGAACTGCGCATCCCCAGTATCGTGCCGTAAAGGTAGACGTTCTCCCTGCCGGTCAGCTCCGGGTGGAAACCCGTCCCGACCTCGAGCAGCGAGCCCACGCGGCCGCGCAGTTCTGCCCGGCCCGAGGTCGGCTCGGTTATCCGCGAAAGTATCTTCAGGAGAGTGCTCTTCCCCGCGCCGTTGCGGCCAATGATGCCCAGCACCTCCCCGCGCTTCACCTCGAAAGACACGTCCTTGAGCGCCCACACCTCTTCGCGCTTGCGGCCTTTGGAGAACGACGTCCTGACGGCGTCGACCAGCGTCTCCCGGAACGTCTTATAGCCGTGCGTGGCGCCAAGAGAATAGCGCTTGGAGAGGTTCTCGGCATTTATTATGACGTCGCTCATGTCAGATCACGTCCGCAAAGGTCCGTTCCATGCGCCTAAAGTACAGGAAGCCGGAAACGAAGAGGAAAAAGATGACGCCGGATGAGATCCCCAGGGCATGCCAGTCCAGCGCCTGGTTGCCCAGCACGGAGGCGCGGAAGGCCTTCAGCACTCCCGCCATGGGGTTGAGGGCCAGCGCCCACTGATACCGGGCGGGCACAATGCTCGACGGGTAGATGACGGGCGAGGAGAACAGCCAGAGCTGTATAACGAACGGTATGGTATAGCGTATATCGCGGTACTCGACGTTCAGCGCCGAAAGCCAGAAGCCCGCTCCGGCGGCGCAGAGGACGGTCAGCCCGGTCAGCGGGATGACCATAGGCAGGGCGGGATTAAGTCCTATGCGGAAATACAGCATCATCCCGGCCAGCACCGTGGACGCCACCAGGAAGTCCAGCAGCCCGGAAAGGACTGCCGCGGCCGGGACTATGGCCCGCGGAAAATAGACCTTGGTGATGAGGTTTGCGTTACCGACCATGCTCTCGCTGGCGGCGGTGAGCGCCCCGGAGAAGTACGTCCACGGCAGCAGCCCGGCGTAAACGAAGACGGGGTAAGGGACGCCGTCGGACGGGACCTTGGCCATCTTGCCGAAGAACAGCGAGAAAACGACCATGGTGAAGAACGGCTGTATTATGGCCCAGAGCCCGCCGAGCACCGTCTGCTTGTAGCGCACCTTTATGTCACGCTTTACCAGGAAAGAGCCGAGCTCGCGGTAGTGCCATAGGGAGGCGAGTTCCGACAGCGTGAATTTATGCTTGGGCGTTATCACTATGCGCATAGGGTACCGGCCGCGTCTAATGTTCAATATTACATAATTTAGCCGCAGGCCCGGCAGCAGCGGCGCGGCGTCCGGCCTCCGGCTATTCCCCCGAGGACGGAGTCGCCGCCCGTGGGTCGGCGGAGACTACCCTGAGGTACTCCACGCTGAGCAGGGCCGCCATGAACCAGAACGGTTCCATGATGCGGATGATGATAAAACTATTGACGCCGACCGACTGGAAGAGCAGTCCCACCAGCGTCACGGCAAATCCAAGAGCTATTCCCCTTGGGACTTTGTCGTCCGACAGCAGATAGACCTTCCTGGCCGTATAGAAAAGGCGGTAAAGCAGCCAGAAGAAAAGCAGCCCGCCCAGGAGGCCGGTCTCGCCCAGGACCAGCGCGTACTGCGTGTCGCACAAGCCCACGCCGGTGACGCCCCAGCCGAATATAGGATGTTCCGGCAACTGGTCCAGGAAAACCCTCTGCAACGAGCGCAGGCGAGCGGCGGCTGAATCCTCCAGGCGTATGCTGCCTACCGGCCCGGCGTGGAAGACCTCCGTGGCGTACTCGCCCCTATAGGTCATCGTGATGCGCTCCGCCACCTTTCCCATGACCGTCGGCATAGCCAGCAGGGCCAGCATGCCGACCAGTATGAACCAGAACATGGACAGCCGGCGCCGCTTAGTGAACAGAAGCAGCGCCGGGACCATCAGCGTAAAGCCTATATAGGAAGAGCGGGAGAAGGTCAGCAGGAAGGCCGGGAACATGAAGGCCAGCAGCCCGGCCAGCAGGAACAGCGTCTTCCCGGAGTACTCGGTCATGAAGGCCATCAGCGCCCCGAATACTACCAGGTAGTAGCCGCCCAACGACGCCGGCTCGGAGGAATTTATCCGGCTGCCCAGCACGGCCTCGAACGGCGCGGTGGCGCGCGCGTCCGGGCCAGCGCTGTGGTAATAATAGAAAGCGTAGAAGGTGACCGCTACGGCCACAATCAGGCCGTAGCGCAGGTAGCGCCGGATATCCTCCCTGGTCTCCACGATGTTCACCGTCATGAAGTAGAGAAAGAAATACTCCGCGTATTTCAGCACATAAAAGAAGGATTCCTTGGCGCTTACGTTCCCGCGCATCACGCCCAAGGCCGTGGAGAGCACAGCGGCCGCGGTATAGAGCAGCACCGGGGCCTGCGCGGGCGTTGAGGTTATGAACGGCCTGGTCTTGAAGACAGCGGTCCGGGCCAGCCAGGAGAAGAAGATTATGACCAGCAGTATATCGTCGTAGCGCAGAACCGCCTCACGGCCGCCGCCGACCTGTCCGAAGCCTATCTTGGGGGACAGCAGCATGGAGAAGATCAGCAGCGTTATGCTGGCCTTGGGGGACATGAAGGCTAATATGGAGACGATGACCCCCAGCAGCCCCATCACCACGTAAACCTGGCCGCCGGAGGCCGCCATGTGCCCCAGCACGGACGCGATTACCAGGGCCAGGACCGTGATCGTTATCGCCATTTAGAGGAGAAACTTTCCCGGCCGCGGCTCAACGGCGGGAGTAGCTTTTGTAGTCGTAGTAGTGATAGCCGTACTGCGGGCCCATCTCGGAGGCGCGCACGCCGTTGAGCACCACGCCTATCATGCGCGAGTTCACGCCGGCAATCTGCTCTTTGGCGCGTTTGAGCGCGCCGCGGGCTATCTTGCCGGCCTTGTAGACCAGCACGACTCCGTCGGAGGCGTGCTTGGCCACCATCAGCGCGTCGGCGAACAGCAGCACCGGCGGCGTGTCGAAAACTACCATGTCGAACTCGTTCCGGAGGTCCTCCATCAGGGCGCCCCAGTCCGAAGTGTCCAGGATATCCACGACGGTATCGGGCTGCATGCCGCAGTTCAGTACCTTAAGGTTCTCTATGCCCGGAAAGCGCATTATCTGGTCGTAGTCTATGCCGCCCATTATGAAGTCGGCGCTCTCCAGCACGACGTCCCGCCAGTCGGCCTTGCGGGTCAGCACGTCGCTAAGCCCCGGGCCCTTGCGCGTGCCGAAGATCTGGTTTATGGCAGGCCGCCTGAGGTCGGCGTCCACCAGCAGCGTCCTGAGCCCGGAGTGCGCGCTGGCCAGCGCGAAATTCACCGAAGTGAGCGTCTTACCCTCCGCTGCCCCCGCCGAGCTGAAGACCACGGATACGCTCTGTTTCGTATTGAGGTTCGAGATCAGGTTGGTGCGCAGCGTATGATAGGACTCTATCACGCTGGAGGCGTAGCGCCGGTTGACCACCAGGGCGCTGCGGAAGGCGTCTACGGTATAGCGTTCCTTCTTGAACACCTGCGTGAGCCAGTTGTCCAGGTGCCTCTCGCTGAGGATGTTGGGGACGATGCCAAGCACCGGCAGCTTCAGGAATTCCTCGATATCCTCAATGGTGGAGATAGAGACATCCAGGTTCTCCAGCAGGAATACCACCACCACCGCAAGGAACAGCCCGAGCACGGAACCGGCCATCAGGTTCAGCGCCCTGTTCGGGGAGACCGGCGTGGGTTCCGGCTCGGGAGGATTGACCACGCTGACGAAGGAGACTATTGAGGCCACGCCCAGCTTGGCCTCCTCGTACTGCTTGTTGAGCGTAGTGTAGAGGTCCTCCTGCATACGCAGGTCGCGGCTTATGCGGGCCAACTCCATGTCGGCGACCGGTATCTGTTCCAGTTTCTGCTGCACCACGTCTATGCGCTGTTGCAGGTTCACCACCTCGGGGTAGCTGGGGGTGTACTTGTCCAGCAGCGACTTCTTGCGCATCTCCAGGTCGGAAAGTTCGTTGGCCAGCACGTCGCCGAGGCCGGTCCTGGGGTTCTGCTGCACGAAGCGCTCTTTTTTCTGTTCCAGCGCCTGGAGACTGACAGACACGTCGTCGCGCCGGCTGGAGATGTCATCCAGCGTCTTCCTGGCCTGCATACTCTTCTGCTCCAGGTCGTACTCCTTGTAGGAATCTATGACGGCGGAAAGGATGTCGGCGGCGCGGCGCGGACTGCTGCTATAGGAGGTCAGCGTGATCAGGTTGGAGTCCTCGAGACGGCCGGCCTTGTAGGAAGCGGCTATCTTTTCGGCGGTGCCGAGTCCCGACGGCATTCCAAGCCTGGCCGCCGCCCGCGAGGCTATCTCGTCGGAGCATATCACCCTCATCTGCGTGGCCACGGCGCTCCATGGGTCGTAATCGACGAGGTCCCCCCCTGGCATCTTGGTATAGGAAACGGGAGGCTTCGTGTTTATGAGCGCGTGGCTGCTGTAGACCACCGGCTGCATATGCGTGTAGAACATCGTGGAAAAGATGGTGACCGAAAAGATCAGCAGCGCCACCCACTTGCGGCGGTTGATTATGCGCCAGTAATCGTATAGCGTCAGTTCGGCCTGCATATCACCTGTTCTTGTTCACCACTATGCCGGCGGTCAGCGCAAAAAGGAAGAGCGTGGTCCACGGCACTATGTTGTCGGTTATCCATTTGCCGGCGGCGTAGTAGGGCTTGCGCGGGACATAGACTATGTCCCCATTGGCCAGCAGGACGTTTTTGTTCAGGTCTCCGTTCAGCACGTCTTCGAGGTTGGCCTTGAACACCTCCTCCGTCGCTTTGCCGTCGGAGCCGGGAATCTTGCGGTAGATGCGCACCTTGGAGGTGCTGGCGTAATCCTGCAGGCCTCCCGCCTCGGCCACCAGGTCCAGCAGGCGCATGCCCTCATGGTACTCGTAGTAGCCGGTGGCGTGGGCCTGCCCTATTATCGCCACCCTGTTGAACGAGAATCTGCGCACGCTGATCGTTATGGACGGGTTGGCGACGTAACGGGAATATTTGGCCGTCAGTATTTTCTCCAGTTCGCTGGGCTTCAGCCCCTGCGCGGTGATGGACCCCAACAGCGGAATCTCTATGCTGCCGTCCGGCTGCACGGTGACGTCCCTGGAGAATTCCTGAGCGGGGAAGACGTTGATGCTGATGGCGTCGCCAGCCGTTATCGGATATTCCTTGTCCTGCCCCTGAGCTGGCACGGCCTCCTGGGCTAAGACCTGCAGGGGGGCCGAAAGCATGAGCAGGGAAAGAAGCATGGATAAAGTCTTCATAGTAGTATAGGATTATATACTAAATCGAAGTCCCGGCGCCGCCTACTTACCGCCCTCTATGGCCTTAGAAAGGCTCTTGACCACCACGCGCAGCTCTTCCAACTTGCGTTCTAAATCCTGATTCCCTACCTGCTCGGCGCCCCTGGACGGCAGCCCTTCGGCGGCCGCCCTGGAACTGAGCATCTCCACCCGTCTGGAAAGCGCGTCCAGACGGTCCGCCAGGACGTGCTCAGCCTCGAACGAGGGACGGCTCCTGGAGACCAGACAGACCCGCAGCAGCGCGGCCGCGGCCACCAGGGCGAAGACGCAGAAAACTATGGTTCCTGCCAGGACCAGGTAGTGGATTCCCTGCAGCGCCCCTACCACCGTGGCCGCCAGGGCCGAGAGCATACCGAAAAGCATGGCCTCCTTGTTCTCGGACCACGGAGAGACGGCGGCCCTCTCCTTCTGACGGTCGGAGATGTCCTGCTGTATATAGGGCCTGTAGATCCCCTCACGCATGGGCGGTCTGGCCGCCGGAACGTCCGGCCGGCGAAGCGCCGACGGGCGCTCGGGCGCGGTCGGAAGGGGTTCCACCTCGCTCCTCAGCTTTTCGAGCATTTTTTTAAGTTCTTCGCTATCGCTCATAGTCCAGAATGCGCGGCAGGCCCTGCAGGCGTACGCGTCACTTAAAGTCTAGGATATGCCTCCCGCCGGGAGGATTGCCTAAATATTAAATCTTTGTTTCTCCTCTTCATGAGCAGGGCCGAGCCTGCCTTCGTGGGCGGTCAGCAGCTTCTCGCGTGATTCCATTTCCTCGCGCACCTTGTCGAAGGTCCTGATCAACTCCAGTTTCTTCGCGTTGAAATCCGCCTCCAGATCGGCCTTGCGGGCCTCAAGAGTTCTCTGCTTCTGCGTGTAATCGGCCTGCAGTTTCCTGTTCTCCTCCTCCAGCTTCTGCTGCAGCCGCAACCGTTCCGCGTCCAATTCCTTCTTCCTCTCCGCGAGTTTTTCGTTGTATTCCATCTCCGAGTCGGACAGCCTGGTCTTCAACTCCAGCAGTTCGCGGTCCCTGGCTATCACAGTTTTCTTCATGTCGGACAGCTTCGCCGCCAACGCGCCGTTATCCGTCTCCAGAGAGGAAACCGCGCCCTTTAGCTCGGCCGCCTGCGAATCCAGGGCGGCTATCCTGGCCAAGTATTTCTTGTCTATCTCCTCCTGCTTCTCTCCCAGAGAGCGCTCCATGTCGGCCACCTTGCGCTCCGCCTCAAGTTTCTGCCCCTTAAAGGAAGAGACTTCCTCGCGCAGCGAGGCTATGATCTCCTCCAACTGCCTGACATCCTTCTCCTGGTAGCTTTCGCTGAGCTCCCGCTCCTTTACAGCTAACGCCTTCTTAAGGCCAGCAGTTCTCTCTTCGGAATCCTCCTTCGTCTTCTCGAGATCTGCGGCGTACGCGGCGAGCTCCGAATTCTTCTTTTCCAGCATCAAGATCCGTCCGGCGTAGCGGCTCTCCATGGGGCCGGTCTTCTCGGCCAGGGCGGCTTCGAGCCCGGCTATGCGCCCGGCGTCCTCCTCCCTGAGTTTATGCAAAGCGCGCGTCTCGTCCTTCAGGACCGCGGCTTTCTGCTCCAGGGCCGCCTTGACCTCCGCGGCCCTTGCCTCCTCCTCACGCCTAGAGTTCTCCAGCTCAGAGACCCGTTCTTTGAATTCCTCGTTCTCCTTCGCCAGCCGGGAAGTGGCCGCGATATAGCGCCGCTCCACCTCCCCGGATTTGGTGGCCACCTGTCCCTCAAGTTCTATTATCCTCCTGTTATCCTGCTCCTTCAGCAGCCGAAACTCGCTTATTTCCCTCTTGAGCTGCTCCACCTGCCGCTCCAGCATCGAGACCTCTTCCTTGCTGTATTTCTCCCTGCCGGCGCGCTCGCTCTTCTCCAGTGCCGTCCGCAGTTCCTTTATCCTGGCGTCGTCCTCGCGCACGGAGCCCTCCAGTTCGGAATTGCGCTTCTCCAGTTCGTAATTCTCCTTCTCGAGCTGCGCCATCCTGGCCACGTAGCGCCTTTCTCCCTCTTCGGCTTTGACGGAGACCTGTCCTTCCAACTCTATTATGCGCCTGTCGTCACGCTCTTTAAGCCTGTGAAACTCAGAGAGCTCCTTCTTCAAGGAGAGCATCTGGCTTTCCAGCATACCGACCTCGTCCTTATCATATTTTTCCCGGCTGCGGTATTCGCTCTGTTCCAGTTCCAGCCTGAGTTCGCTCATCCGGACCGCGTTATCCCTGGCCGCGGTCTCCAGAGAGGACACCAGCGCTCTGAGGCCGGAGAGCTCCGCCTCCAGGCGCTCTTTCGAGGCCGCGGACTCCCGTTTCTGCGCGGCGATCTTCTCTTTATAATAGTTCTCGTAATCGGTCAGGGCCGAACCGGAGGCCCTGACATCGGCCTCCAGCTCCTCTACCAAGGCGCCCAGCGGCACAGCCACCACGTTGCGCTCTGCCCAGAGCCGGTCGGTCAAACCTTTCAGTTTGGCCAGCATCTCTCCCGGCAGGTCCCTCAGAAGCTCGTCCTTTTTAGTTTCCATGTCAACTTCCTTTGCCGGCTTATCTGCCGCCCCTGTACGCGGCTATGGTGCGCGCCAGCTCGGTCCTGAGGTTCTCCAGCTCGGCGTTCTTCTTATGAAATTCCCGCTCCATGCCCAGGCGCTTCTCCTCGGTGTCGCGCTCCGACCTTATTTTTTCGTCACGCAGCTGCCGCTCGCGGGCATAGACCTCCGCCTCCAGCTTCCACAACTCCGAGAGCTTGGCGGCCAACGCCTCGCGCTCACCCCTGACACTATCCTCTTTGGCGCGCAGCAGCTTCCCCAGTTCCAAGATTCGCTTCTCGTAATCCGCGACAGCTCCCGCCAGTTCCGCCTTCATGGCGCGCTCTCCCCCGGCCTGTTTCTCCCGGAAGCCGGCCAGGATAGCGCGCACCTCCGCCTCGTGGGCGGCGGCCTTCTCCACCTGGGCCTTCGCGCCCTCTTCCTTCTGCGAGGCCAGCGCGGCCTCCAGCGAGAGGATCTTCTCCTCGGCCTGAGCCAGCCTCGCGGCGGCCCGCTCGTTCTCTCCCTCCAGCGCGGCGGCCCGCTCCTCGGCCGCGGCTTCGACGGCGGCCAGGCGCACGGAGTTCTCGATGCTTTCCTTTTCCGCCTCCCTGGCGGCCGCCTCCATTACACGGGCGTGCTCCAGCTCCTTCTTTTCCGACTCCTTCCGCGCGGCCTCCAGCTCGCGGGCGGCGACCGCCCGCACCGACTCGGCGGCGGCCTTGGCCGCGGACTGCACCTCGATGAGATGTTCCTGCCTGAGCCTCAGCATGAATTCCTGCTGTTCCTTGCTCTTGGCAATGGCCTCGTTCTCCGTCCGGAAGACCTGCGTGTGCATGGTGGCTACGTCGCGTTTGAGACCGTCGATGTTGGCCTTCAGGACCGCTATCTCCCTCTCGGCCGCGGCGGCGTCCGCGCGGTGAGCTCCCTCCTTCTCGTTCAGGGCCTTGCGGAGCCCGGCGGTTTCCGCTGCCACGGCGGCGGCAAGGCGTTCCTCGGCCGCCTTCTCGGCGCCGGCCCTGGCAGCCACCACCGCGGAATTGATCTTGCTGTCGCTCTCCACTATCCTGGAGCGCAGCGAGGCGTTCTCGGAGGAAAGTTCCATGGCCGACTTCTGAAAATCCTCCAGTCTGGAGGCAATCTCCGAGATGGAGCCCTGCAGCCTTTCCTTCTCGGCGGCCCAAATGCGCCGCTCGGCCTCCAGTTCCACCGTCGAATCGCTGCCGGCGGCCGCCAGTTTTGCCGCGAAATCGGCCTTAAGCTCTTCAATCTCGGCGGCGTGCGCTTTCTCCTGCCCGGCCTTCTCGGCCTCTCTCTCGGCCGTCATGGCGGCCATGCGCCTCTGGGCCGCTCCGAACTCCCCGGAAAGGGTCCCCAGCTGTTCCTCCAGCCTGGCGCGTTCGGCGGCCCAGTTGCTCCTTTCGAATTCCACGCGAGCTGCGGCCTCCGCGCTTATCTCCTCGCTCTTGGTCCGCAGTTCGGCCTCCAGCCTCTCACGCGCGGCGCGGTACTCCGCGCGCAGAGCTTCCTCTCGCGCGGCTATCCTTTTTTCGGAATCCGCCCTCCCGGCGTCCAGCTCCGCGGCGTGCTTCGCCTCCAGCCCGGCCCGCAGTTCCGCCTTGGCGCGGGAGAATTCCTCTTTCAGCGCGCTTATCTCTCCCGCTTTCTTCTCCAGCGCCGCCCTCAGCGCGGTCCGTTCCTCTTTCATGGCCTCCAGGGCCTCCACAAGCGAGGCCGTCTGGGCCTGCACGGCTTCCCGGAGCCGGGCCGAGAGCTCTTTTTCGAACGAGGCTTTCAGTTCCACCTTCTCCACCGTAAGAGCGGCTTCGCGCGCCACGGCCTCCTCGGCAGCCTGGCGCAGCGAGGCGTTGAGGCTCACTATCTCCACCTGGGATTCCCGGAACTTGGCGGTCATCTCCTCCAGGCTCTTCTCGAAGACCCCGCGCTCCGAAGCCCAGTTGGCGCGCTCTGCCGCCAGCGCGCTCCCGGAGGCCGTCCGGAAAGCCTCTATCGAAGCGGCGGCCTCCTCTTTTATCCTGGCCGCCCGTTCCTCGAACTCCGCCTTTACGGCGGCGACGCGCTCCTCGGCCCTGTTCCCGGCTTCAAAGGAGACTCTCGAAATTTCAGCCCTGTGCTCCTCCGCCCGGCGGGAAGCCTCTGCCGCCATAGCCGAGAGCTTCTCCTCGTAAAGGGCAGCCCTGCGGGCAAACTCCTCCTCCAGTTCCTTCTTCCCCTCCAGCGAGGCGGTCTCGCGGCGGCGCAGTTCCGCCGTCATTCCCGCAATAGTGGAATTGAAGGCCTGCCGCTCGGCTTCGAAAGCCGCCAGCTTCTGCCTGAAGGATTCCTCCGAGGCGCTTATCTGCGCCAGCAGTTCCTGCCGGCCCTCCTCGCGGACGGAGGAAATGGCCTTCTCCAGTTCCTTTATCTTCTCCGAGGCGGCGGCCAGAGAATCGCCGAGCCTGGCCTTGTCCTCCTCCAGGCGGGCGCGGGCGGCGGCCATGCCGCGCCTCTCGTCCGCCAGGCGCTCCTCCAGCTCGGCCTCCAGCTCTTTCCTGCGGTTCTCCGCGGCCAGGGCCAATTCCTCTTTCCTGGCCGCGTGCTCCTTCTCTAAAGCCGTCTCCCGCTCTCTCAGCGCGGAGTCAAGCTCGGCCGCGCGCCTGTCGAAAGAGGCCTGCAACTCGGCCCTTTCCTTCTCCCAGCCGGCGACGCGCCTGGAAATGGACTCGGTGAGTTCGCGTACCTGGGCCTCCTTGGCGGCCTTCTCCTTCTCCAGCTCGGCCAGCTG
>JAJYJH010000012.1 GCA_021789695.1 bacterium
TCGTGCCGGCTTAAAGGCGGCGAGATGGAGTTCGAGCCGGAGGGCGCTTCCTCCGGCTACTGGCTTTCGCGCGACGAGGGCTGCTTCAAGCAGACCGAAGAGCTGAAACGCCTGATCTGGCTGGCGGTGCAGGTGGCCCGCCGCGTGGCCGCGCTGCCGCCGGCGCCGTTCGGGGAGTAAAAGGAGAACCATGCTTCAGGATAAAATCGAACTGGGCCTTACTTTCGACGACGTGCTGCTGCTGCCGGCGAAGTCTTCGGTGATGCCGAGGAACACGGACATCTCCACCCGGCTAACGCGCTCGATCACGCTAAACGTGCCGCTGATCTCGGCCGCGATGGACACCGTAACCGAGGCCGGCCTCGCGATAGCGATGGCGCGCGAGGGCGGCATAGGCATAGTGCACCGGGCGATGCCGGCGCGCCAGCAGGCCCTCGAGGTGGCCAAGGTCAAGAAGCACGAGAGCGGCGTGATCTCCGATCCGCTGACGGTCTCCCCCGACGAGAAATTAAAGGACGCGGTGTCGCTGATGGCCAAGCACGGTGTCTCCAGCGTGGCCGTGATCTCCCGCGGCCGGCTGGTGGGCCTGCTCACAAACCGCGACCTGCGCTTCCTGAAGGACCTCGAGAAAAAAGTTTCCACCGCGATGACCACTAAGCTCGTCACGGCCCGCCCCGGCACCACGCAGGAGCAGGCCGAGCGCCTGCTGCAACAGCACCGCATCGAGAAACTGCCTCTCGTGGGCCGGGACGGCGGGCTGAAGGGGCTCATAACAGTGCGCGATATCCTGAATACGAGGCAGTACCCCGACGCCTGCAAGGACAAGAGGGGGCGCCTGCGAGTGGGCGCTGCGATAGGAACGGGGCCGGAGGCGGTCGAACGCGCCGGGGAGCTGGTAAAGGCCGGCGCCGACGTGCTCTCGCTGGACTCCGCTCACGGGCACTCGGAGAACGTGCTTAGGACGCTGAAGGAGGTAAAGCGCCGCCACGGCTGCGAGGTGATAGCCGGCAACGTGGCCACCTATGAAGGAGCGCTGGACCTGATCAAGGCCGGCGCCGACGCGATAAAGGTGGGCATCGGTCCCGGCTCCATCTGTACCACGCGCGTAATCTCCGGGGTCGGTGTGCCGCAGCTCACCGCCATCAAGGAGGCCTGCCGCGCCGCGGACAGGCGTCGCGTCCCCGTAATAGCCGACGGCGGCATCAAGTTTTCCGGGGACATCACCAAGGCGCTGGCGGCCGGCGCCTCCTGCGTCATGCTGGGGACGCTGCTTGCCGGCACGGACGAGGCTCCTGGCGAGATAATCCTGTACCAGGGCCGCAGTTATAAGGTCTACCGCGGCATGGGTTCCGTGGGCGCGATGGAGGCCGGCTCCAAGGACCGTTACGGCCAGGCCGGAGTGGAGAAGGATAAGCTGGTCCCGGAAGGTATAGAGGGGCAGGTGCCTTACAAGGGGCCGGTATCGCTGATAGTGCACCAGCTCACCGGCGGTCTGCGCGCCGGCCTCGGCTACTGCGGGTGCAGGGACCTTTCCGAACTGCGCGGCAAGGCGCGCTTCGTGCGTATCTCCGGCGCGGGCCTCAAGGAAAGCCACGTACACGACGTGAAAGTGACGAAAGAGACCCCTAATTATGCCCTGAAGGACTGATGCCGTCGAATAAAAAAGGACCGCCGGCCTTCCAGTGGCCGGCGGCCCTTTTTTTGCGCTCTTGCTCCTTACTTCAGCGCGCCGGCCTGGGTCGTCTCCGGAGTGAGCAGGCCGTGGAAGATGTCGGCCGCGTGGTCTTCTATGCCCGGAGAGTAGCTGGTTATATGGTCGCTGTTCTCTATGTCCTTGTCGAACAGGCTGGCCTCGATGTACGACGCCAGGTTCGGATCGGTAGCTGCGACGTTGAGCTCGTCGTTGTACCACAGGCTGCGTGCATCCAGGTTGGAGGAGCCGAAGGTGGACCAGTAGGTGTCCAGCACGGCCACCTTCTCATGGGCCATGCGGCCACGGTACTCGTAGATCTCGACTCCGGCCTTCAGCAGCTTCGGGTAGTAGCCCCTTGCCGCGTGCTGCACTATGGCTATGTCGTTGTCCTTCGGCATCACTATCTGCACCTTCACGCCGCGGCGGGCGGCCGCGCAGAGCGTGTCCACCACGTCCGGGTCGGTTAAATAGGGATCCGCTATGCGGATGGACCTCTGCGCCGTGGCGAAGGCGCGCAGGAAAACGGCCTTAAGGTCGCGGTCCTTCTGGCCCCAGTGCGTCATCACCCGGGTGGGGACGCCGTCGGCAGGCTCGCTCAGCGGCGGGAACAACTCGGCGTATGAGGAGGGCGCCTTGCCTCCGGCCGCCGCCCAGTTGGCCAGGAAGGCCTCCTGCAGTTTGGCCACTGCGGGGCCCTCTATCAGCGACTGCTGGTCGTGCCAGTTGTATTGGTAGTCGCGGCCCACGTTCATGCCTCCGGTGAAGCCTGTCCTGCCGTCTATCACCATCACCTTGCGGTGGTCGCGGCGGCCGGTCAGGCTGGCCTTGTTCGGGATGGCCTCGCCCCCGTTCTGGTTGAGATAGGCGAGCATCTTGCCTACCTCCTGCACGTTCTTCATGTTGGAACCGTACTTGTCGATAACCAATCGCACCTGCACACCCTCCTTCGCCTTCAGGGCCAGAAGTTTCGTAAAGGCCCAGCCTACGTCGTCGCCCTCGAGCTGGTAGACCTCCACGTTAATGGAACTCTTGGCTCCCTTGATAGCGGCAATGGCTTTTGGCATCACTTTGGCGCCATCCACCAGGAATTCGATATGGTTCCTGCCGGAGCTGGTGGTCCCGTCGACTACGTCGATGTAGCTGTCCAGGCCCTTCCAGTCCCCTGGCGTCGTCGCAGCCAGGAATTTCTTGCGCAGGTCCGTTATGTCGCCTGACCAGGAGACGGAATTGAGCAGTGTGTCTTCGTCCACGTTGTAGTAAAGCCTGTCGAAGGACGCCGCGTCCGGGGAGGAGCGCAGTAAATTCAGAATGGCGTCCTCGTAGTTCTTCTGGTCGGAGGTGTAGCTGTCCTGGTTGTCCTGGCTGTTCTGGCTGGGATGGGACCATTTTATCAGGGTCCGCAGCATCGCCAGCCTCTGTTCGGGGGTGGCGGCCGCAAGCTGCCCCTCGTCGAGGGAGGCTATCGCCCGCGGGTCCCCCGTATCGACCTTCGGCGGTGGGACCCTGGACGGGAGGCCCGGGACCGGCGCCGCCATGGCCGGGATGGAAATAGCAAGGGCCCTGGCCCTTGCCGTCAGATCCCCGTATGCGGACGGCTGAGCCGCCGCAGGGAGTGAAGCCGATATTATAAGGAAGGCCGCTGGATAGAGTCTCCGGCCTAGGATCTTTTGGTTCATGATAAGAGTATATGAACCTGAAAGGCCGTCTTTAAGAGGCCAAAGGCCTAAAAAGAGGAAAAATTATGTCCCTGCCGCGCCTGGGACCAATGGTCCCGGCGCGGAGGCTCAATGGCCTTTAAACTCGGGCCTGCGTTTCTCCAGGAAGGCCTTTATACCCTCGGCGTAGTCAGAACTGTTGTAGACCTTGCGGCGCAGCGCCTGTAGGCGTTCGAAAGACTCAGGGGTTATCTGGTAGGATTCGGAGAGTATCCGGAACTGCTCCTTCACCACCGAAACGGCCAGCGGGGAGTTGGCGGCTATCGTCCTGGCCAGCTCCATGGTAAAATCCTCTATCTCCCGGGAGCTTATCAGGTGGTTCAGGATGCCGACATGGTAGGCGCGCTCGGCCTTCACCGGCTCGGCAGTGTAGAACATCTCGCGCGCGACGTTGATGCCGACGCGGTTGATGAAGTGCATGATGCCGGAGGCGTTATAGGGCAGTCCCATCTTCACCGGTGTAATCGCGAAGGAAGAGGTCTCGTCGCCTACCGCGATGTCGCAGGTGACGGCCAGGTCGGTGGCACCGCCCCAGACGCTGCCCTGTATCATCGCTATGACCGGGCCGGGATAATTCTGGATCGAACGGAAGGCCGCTTCCATCGGGCTGTCGTAGGAAAGAGGTTCGTTGTGAACCTTCGGCAGCTGCGTGATGTCGTGTCCGGAGGACCAGACCTTGGCGCCCGCCTCGGCGCGCAGCACGGCCACTGGGAGCTTCTGCCTGCCGAAGTCCTCCAGCGCGGCGGAGAGCTGCCTGCAGAGCTCCATGCTCAGTGCGTTGTGCCGGGCGGGATTGTTGAGGGTCAGTATTCCTATCCCTTCTTTGACATCCTTCAGTATCAGTTGTTCCATAGTCCCCTGCCTCCGTACGAGCGTTGGGTCGCGGTCCTTAATTGTATAATTTTATCATGAAATTATTGCTGGTCCCGGCCCTGCTGGCGCTGTTTCCCGCCGCGTCCTTCGCGGGGGTGGAGCAGGCCGCGGGCAAAGCGGCCGCGCTCGTGGCGGCGGAGCCGGCCGGAACGGAGCGGCTTTTTTCCGCGTCCTTCTTCAGACAGATCTCCCGCAAGCAGTTGAATGCCGTCTTCAGCGGCCTCTACGCGGCGCACGGCGCCGTGTCGGACACGGTGCTGATGAGCTCCGGTCCCTTCACCGGACATTTTTTCTTCGACACCGTCTCCGGCTGGCGCATTCCGGTGGCCCTGTCGCTGGACCAGAACAGCGGCCTGATAGACGGCATCTTCTTCAGCCCTGCCTACCGGCTGGACCCGGTCCTGGCGGAGGTGAAGGAGCGGTTTTCGGCCCTGCCGGGGCGCAAGGCCCTGCTGATCATGCGGCTTGGCAAGGCCCCAGAACCGCTGGAAGCGTTGAATCCGGACGAGGAACTGGCCGCCGGGCCGGCTTACAGGCTTTATCTGCTGGGCGCGATCCTGAAAGAGAGGCTGTCCTGGGAAAAGATCGTGAAGCTGCGCGACTCGGACAGGTCCGCGCCCCCAGGCCCGCTGAACCGCTGGCCGGAAGGCTCGCCGCTGACCGTGCATACCCTGGCCGCGCTGACGCTGGCGGAGGGGGACGACACCGCCTCGGACGCGCTGCTGCGCGCGCTGGGCAGGCGCTCGGTGGAATACGACCTGACCGCCCTCGGCCATTCCGTTCCGGGTCTCCTTGAGCCCTTTTTGAAAACTTCGGAGGCGCTGAGACTGCAGGCTTCCACCGGGGAGGCGCTGAAATACCTCAACCTGCCGCGGGACGAGCGCTATGGCTTCCTGGACGGCCTGGCCGGAGAACCGCTGACGGCGACGGCTTTTACGCGCGGCGCGCTGGGGCTCGATAAAATAGGCTGGGACGCCTCCCCGGCCGATCTCTGCAGGCTGATGGCCTTTTTTTCCGGCCGGGACGACAAACCGGCGCTGGAGCTGCTGGAACTGGGGCGTCCGCCCGTCCGGGCCCCGGAAGGCTATCTCTACGCCGGCGGCGGTGGCGGGGCTTACCCTGGGCTTTACTCCGCGGTCTGGCTGCTCAGGAACGCCGGGGCGAAGCAGTTCTGCCTCGCCGCCGTCTGGAACGACGAGGAGCGCGACCTGCGGGCAGCCTCCTTCCTCGGACCGCTCCGCTCGGCGCTCGAAGCCCTTTCCGCCGACTGATCGTCCCGGCTTGCGAGCCGGTGTTTTGTATAATCCATTTTATGCGCTTAAGGAACAGGGAGAAGGAAGCCGGGGAACTCCGCTCCGGTCACGAGCCCGCCCTCAAAGACCTTTACCGCAGGACCTTCGGGCGCGGGCCGGAGACCTTCGAGCCGCTCAAGGCTGACGGCTCGGCCCGCCGGCTTTTCCGCCTCCGCGGCGGGGATCGCTCCGTCATAGGCGCCTTCGGCCCTGACAAGGAGGAGAACCGCGCCTTCCTGTCCTTCTCGCGGCAGTTCCGCGCCGCAGGCCTGCCCGTGCCGGAGATCTGCGCGGAGGACCAGCCTCAGGGCATATACCTCGAGGAAGACCTGGGTCCGGTCACGCTTTTCGAGTACCTCGTCTCCGAGCGCAAGGGGCCGGAGCTGCCTCCGCAGGTCCTTGCCGCCTATAAAAAGACACTGGACTGGTTGCCGCGCTTCCAGGCGCGCGTACGCGAGGGGATGGACCTGAAGTACTGCTACCCGAGAGCGGCCTTCGACCGGCAGTCCATAACGTGGGACCTGAACTATTTCAAGTACTACTTCCTCAAGCTGGCAAAGATTCCGTTCAACGAGGCCAAACTGGAGGAGGACTTCTCCCGCTTCGCCGATTTCCTGACGGAAGCCCCTTCCGGCTATTTTCTCTACCGCGACTTCCAGAGCCGCAACGTGATGCTGCGCGGCGGCGAGCCTTGGTTCATAGACTACCAGGGCGGCAGGCGCGGCGCGGCGCAGTACGACCTGGCCTCTCTGCTCTACGACGCCAAGGCCGACCTGCAGCCGGAGGAGAGGACCGGGCTGCGGGACTATTATCTCTCGGTCTCCGGCCAGGACCGCGCCTCCTTCCTGCGTTATTATCCCGCCTTCGTCTACATCCGCATCATGCAGGCGATGGGCGCCTACGGCCTGCGCGGCTTCTACGAAGGCAAGACCCATTTCCTCAACAGCGTGCCCTACGCCGTGCGAAACATAGAGTGGCTGCTGCGCGGGGCCGAGCTGGAGGTGAAGGTGCCGGAGTTGACCGCCTGCTTCAAGCGCATAGCGGCATCCTCCTACCTGCGCCAGTTCGGTAAGACCAGGCTTGGGCTGACCGTGCGCATAACCAGTTTTTCGTTCAAGAACGGCCTGCCGCTCGACGATAAGGGGCACGGCGGCGGCTTTGTCTTTGATTGCCGGGCCCTGCCAAACCCCGGCCGCCACCCGGAGTACGCACGCCTCTCCGGCAGGGACAGACCGGTCGCCGAGTTCCTGAAGAACGAGCCGGAGGTCGAAAAGTTCCTTGCGAACGTCTTCGCGGTGGTCGAGATGAGCGTCGAGAACTACCTGTCGCGCAACTTCACCTCGCTGATGGTCAATTTCGGCTGTACCGGGGGGCTGCACCGCTCGGTCTACTGCGCCGAGGCCCTGGCGGCCAGGCTCAGGAAAAGATACGGCGTGCGCGTGGAGCTCTCCCACCGGGAGCTGCCGGAGCCAGGGAGATGAAGGCGATGGTCTTCGCCGCGGGGCTGGGCACGCGCCTGCGCCCGCTCACCGACCGCGCGCCCAAGGCGTTAATCGAGGTCGGGGGCGTGCCGATGCTGGGCCTCGTGCTGCGCCGCCTGGCCGCGGCCGGAGTCACCGAAGCCGTGGTCAACGCGCACCATTTTCACGAAAAGATAGCCGATTACCTTTCCGCCGGGGGCTTCGGCCTGAAGACGCGCCTGTCGCTGGAGGAGGAACGTCCGCTTGAGACCGGCGGAGGGCTCAAGAAGGCCGCGCCCTTCTTCTCCTGCGGGGAGCCGTTCTTCGCGTACAACTCCGACGTCTGGTCCGAAACGAACCTGAAGGCGCTCTACTCCGCCCATCTGTCCTCGGGCGCGCTGGCCACGCTGGTCGTGCGCGACCGCCCTTCGCGCCGCAGGCTGCTTTTCGACGGGAAATTGCGGCTCGTGGGGCGCGAAGGGGACGCGGTCGCCTCCGGGGGGAGGGCGCTGGCCTTCAGCGGCGTGCAGGTGATCTCGCCGGAGATCTTCGCCGAGATGACGGAGGAGGGGGTTTTCTCCGTCACCGACGTCTATCTGCGGCTGGCCGCCTCGGGCCGGAAGATAAATGGCTTTATCGACGAGTCCCCGTTCTGGAGCGACGTGGGCGACCTGGAGCGCCTGGAGGCCGTCAGGCTGCGCGCGGCGGCCGGGGAGGGCCGGTGATAGCGGCCTCCCTCCATGACGCCGCGGCCCGCCTGCCGGGCCAGCCGGGCCTGGTCAGGGCGCTGGAGTTCCTGCGCGGGCCGGGCCTGGCCGGGCTCTCCGACGGAGAGTACGAGCTCGACGGCAGGCTCGTCTACGCCATAGTCCAGCGTTACGTCACCGCGCCGGCGGCGGAGCCGCGCTTCGAGGTGCACAGGAGATACGCCGACGTGCAGTTCGTGGCCGCCGGAGCCGAGGTTATAGGCTGGGCGCCGGCGGGACGCTTCCGCGAGCTGGAGGCGTACGACGAAAAGAAGGACATAGCTTTCGGGCGCGCGGCGGACTGGACCCCGGTGCTGCTGCGGGCCGGCGAACTGGCCGTGCTGTTCCCCGAGGACGCGCACGCGCCGCGCTTGGCGGCCGGGAACCCCGGCCCGGTGCTGAAAATAGTGATAAAGGTGGCCGTATGACCTTCAAAGAACTGGTACGCTCCGCGCTCACCGGAGAGATGGAGGATATCTCCGCCTGCGGAGACGACGCCGGGCTTTTCACGGCCGCGCCCGGCGGCGGGGAGATGGGAGAATTCTTCGGGAAGCTGGCCGAGGAGAAACGCGAACGGCTGAAGGAACTGGGCAGGATCTTCAGGGAAGGCACCGGCTTCCGCCAGCGGAAGAGCGCCCCTTCGCGCTCCGTGGAGGCCGCGCTGCGCGCCCGCGCGGCCCGCGCCGGAGAGGCGGCCTCGGTCTACGCCGCGCTGGCCCGCCAGCTGAACAAGCCGGAATACAAGGAATCGGTGAAGGCGATGGCCGAGCGGGAGCTAGAGATACGGGCCGCTGTCAAGAAGTTTCAGGCCGGCCTGCGCCGCTGACCTTGCGCCGCACTGCGGGAACATCCTTCGCCCTGATTCCCTCCAGCCTGCGCAGGTTTTCTGCCGCGCTGGGCAGCCCCGGCGCTATCCCCAGCGCCTTCCTGAAAAGTTTCTCCGCCCCGTCCAGGTCCCCGCGCCGGGCCAGCAGTATCCCGTAATCGTTTAGCGCCTCCAGGTTAACGGGGTCCTCCGCCAGGACTTTTTTGTAGATACCCTCCGCCTGTCCGTCCCCGCCGGCCGCGGCGGCCGAGCGCGCCAGCACCAGCTGAGCGGGGATGTAGCCTGGGTCCGAGCGCAGTATTCCCGCTATCGTCCCTGCCGCCTCTAAGTCCCTGCCCGCGCCGCGCAGCACTGAGTAGCGGTTGAAGAGCGTGTCCGAGTCGCCGGGCCGCAGGGCCAGCGCCGCGTCCAGAGCCTTAAGCGCGCCGGACACGTCGCCGGTCTTCCAGCGCGCCAGGGCCAGGCCGTTGAGATAAAGCGGGTTGTCCGGCGCCAGGGAGCAGATGCGTTCGAGCATCACCTCGCTCTTGAGGAAGGCCCCGCGCGAGTAGTATTCCCGCGCCAGGTTGTAGAGCATCGGCTTGGAGGAGGAATAAAGGGCGGAGTATTCGTAGTTCTTCAGGTCGCCGTTCCGCTTGGGGATGTTAAGGGCCGAGGCCAGGACCAGAGCCGCCGCCGCCGCCGGCAACAGGGGACGCAGGCGCGGGCGGGGGTACAGGGCCGCCGCGGCCCAGACGAAGAGTCCGGCGTTGGCCAGATACGTCCAATGGTCCAGCATCAGGTCGTTGGCGGCCAGCAGCGGCATCTTTGGCGAGAGGTTCAGCAGATACCAGCCCGCGCAGAAGAGCGCCATCCTGGAGCCGCGCCTGAGCAGCAGGTAGGCCGCCGCGGCCAGGACCGGCAGGGCCGCCCAGTTCAGCAGGGCTAACTGCGGTTCCATGCGGTGGGAATGCATATCGAAAGGCAGCAGGGCCTCCTTCAGGTAGATCAGCACGGTCTGCGGCACTTTAAGGAAGAGGCCGGAGAGCACCGGCGGGAAGCCCCTGGAGAAAATGCCCATGCCCAGCGCGGCGTGCCGGGCCAGCAGGTAGAGCGGAACGGCGGCGAAGAATGGGATCAGCCTGCGATATTCCGTCTTCGGGCGCTTCAGGTACCAGAGACAGAGCGCCGCCAGCGCCGGCGTGACCACGCCGTTTTCCTTGAAACCCATCGCCGCCAGGAAGAGGACGAAAGAGAGCGCGGCGCTCCCGCGCAGGAACAGCAGGAGCGAGGCCAGCAGGCAGGCGGACGAGGCCAGTTCCGCCCGTCCGGCCACCACCAGCAGCTGCTCCACGGCTGCCGGGTGCGCGGCCAGCAGAACGGCGGCCCAGAAGGCCGCAGGCCGCGGGAAGCCAAGTTCCAGAGCGAGGTAAAAGAACAGGAGGGCCGCGGCGGCGTGGAAGAGGAAGTTGGTGAGGTGGTAACCGGCCGGGCGCAGGCCCCAGACTGCGAAATCGGCCATGTCGCTGACCGTCTGCAGGGGCCGGTAGTAGTTCAGGCCCTCGTCGAAAGGGTCGCCTTTAAAGGCGCGCTCCAGGTTGGCGGCGCTCAGCGCTATGTGCGGGTTCTGCTCTATTATGCGGTGGTCGTCCCACATGAAGCCCACCCGCAGCGTCTGCCCGAAGGCCAGGAAGGCCGCCAGCAGTATCCCGGCCGGCGCCGCCAACTTCCGCCATTCCATATTCACGGTCACGCAGAGATTATATCAAGTCCATGTCCGCGCTCTCCCGCCGCGGCCGCAAAAAGGTAGAATATGGTATGACCAGGCTCTCGGACGGCTCCGACGTCTATTGGGACGGGGCGCAGTACGACGCTTTCAACGCGCCATACGAAGACGATTACGGATTCTATCTTTCGGAATGCCGGCGGGCCGGCGGGCCGGCGCTGGAGCTGGCTTGCGGCACCGGCCGGCTCACAATAGCGTTGAAAAAAGCGGGGGTAGACGTAACTGGGCTGGATTTATCCGGCCCGATGCTGGCCCGGGCCGGGGAAAAGGCGCGGAAGGCCGGGGTGGAGTTGGCTCTGGTCAGGGGCGATGCCCGGCGGTTCTCGTTAGGGCGCAGATTCAACCTGGTCTTCATGGCCTTCAATTCCCTGCAGCACCTGGGGCGCAGGGAGGACCTCGAGGGGCTTTTTCACTCCGTCAGGAGGGCCCTGGCCCCTGGCGGGCGCTTTGTTTTCGACGTCTTCAATCCGGATCCTCGCTACCTGAGCCGCGATCCGGAGGAGCTGCTGCCGGTGGCTTATTACGACGACCCGGAGGGCGGCGGAAAGGTTCTGGTCAACGAGAGTTACAGCTACGACAAGCGGGCACAGGTGTCCAGAATAACCTGGTATTACAGGCGCGAAAAGGACGGTAGGACCCTGAAAAAATCCCTGAATCTTCGGTGTTTTTTCCCTGAGGAACTGCTGGCACTGGTCCGTTACAACGGGTTCGGGACGATGCGGCGCTACGGCGACTTCAGCCACAGCCCCTTCGGGCCGGACTCGCCCAGGCAGGTCTTTGTTTGTTCGCCGCGTGCCGTTGTAAACCGGTCCGGTATTTGCTATCATTAGCCTACTATGAATACCTATGAGTTAATGCTGATAATCAACCCCCAGCTCACCGACACGGAGATCGGCGAGGCCGTGGAGAAGGCCAAGAAGGCTCTCACCGACGAGAAGGGCGAGGTGCTGGCCGAGGACAGGATCGGCAGGAAGAAGTTCTCCCACTCCGTCGGCAAGAACCGTGACGGCTATTACGTCTACATGAAGGTCAAGGCCCTGCCCGAGAGCGTGAAGCCCCTGCTGCACAATCTGAAGTTGCAGGAGACCGTGCTGCGCGCCCTGATGATGAAGGCCGCGGTCGAACCGGTCAAGAAGGCCTGAGCGGACCCATGGAATTAAGGATCCCGGAAATAAACTCGGTGATGCTGGCGGGGCGCCTTACCCGCGATCCCGAGGTGCGCTACACCCAGTCGCAGATGGCGGTGGCCACGCTGGGTCTGGCGGTCAACCGCCGCATGCAGGATAAATCCTCCGGGGAATGGAAGGACGACACCATTTTCGTGTCCGTTACCGTATGGGGACAGGCGGCCGAGCGTTGCAAGGAAAAGATGCGCAAGGGCTCGCCGGTGCTGGTGGAGGGCCGTCTGACGATGTCCGAGTACACCGACAAGGCCGGCCAGAAGCGCAAGGAGATGAAGGTCACGGCCAACCGCGTGCAACTGATGTCCTTTGACAGCGTGGAAGGCGCCGCCCGCCCGGCCAAGGAAGAGGCCGAGGCCGAGCCGAAAGGCGATTCCTCGGGGATAGAGGAAGTGCCCTTCTGAGAATTTAACGTCTAGCAGGAGCGAATACTTATGGAGAACAAAGAGAACACCCCCAAGCCGGCGGAAGCCGCGCAGCCTCAGCCCCAGCGTCCGCAGATGGCGCCCCGCCGGCCGCGCAGGTTCGCGCCGCGCCGGAAGGTCTGCAGGCTCTGCGCCGAAAAGATTGACCACGTGGACTATAAGCAGGTGCAGATAGTCAAGAGTTTCTGCACCGACACCGGCAAGATACTCTCCCGCCGCATCACCGGCGCGTGCGCCAAGCACCAGCGCCAGATTATGCGCGCGGTGAAGATTAACCGCAATCTTTCTGTGCTGCCCTATAACGGCTGACGGAGCGATACCATGAAAGTAATACTTAAAAAAGATATCAATAAGCTGGGCCGCTCCGGAGAGGTTAAGACCGTGAAGGACGGCTATGCCCGCAATTTCTTGATGCCGCGCGGCCTGGCCGAGCAGGCCACGGACGGCGCGCTGCGCGCCTGGAAGAACTCCGCGGAGAAGCGCGCCAAACGCGTGGCCGCAGAGGATACCGCGCTCGCCGAGCAGGCCAAGCGCCTGGACGCAATCACGCTCTCGTTCTCCCGCCCGGTCTCGGAGGACGGCGTGATGTACGGCTCCGTGGCCAAGAGCGACATAATCAAGAACCTGGCCGCCGCCGACATAGAGATACATAAGGACATGATACGGCTGCCGGCATCGCTGAAGGCCGTAGGGACGTTCGAAGTGGAGATAGTTCTCAAGCCGCACATCGCCGCCAAGGTGAAAGTGGCCATTTCGGCCCAGAGCAAGTAACCGACCGCCCGCCGGGCCGCAGCGCTTCCTCATTCGCACGGGTCCGGCGGGCCGTTTTTCCGGCGCAGGGCAGTGCCGGGCCCCCATCTTAATCTCAAGGCAGGGTTAGGGTTATGACCTATAACAAGGTTCCTCCGCATTCCAACGAGGCGGAAATGGCCGTGCTCGGGGCCATGCTGATAGATAAGGAAGTAATAGACGGCATAACCGAGATCCTGCAGCCCAAGCATTTCTACAGCGACATCCACCGCAGGATCTACGAGGCCGTCCTGGACATGCGCCAGCGCGGCATGCCGGTGGACGTGGTGACCCTCTCCGAGGAACTGAGGAAGACCGGACGTCTGGACGAGCTGGGGGGGCAGAAATATCTGGCGGACCTGATGGAAAAGGTCTCCACCGCCGCCCACACTCAGGCTTACGCCAACATTGTCCGGGAGCGCGCCCTGATGCGCGAGTTGATCCGCGTCTCCACCTCCATAGTGGAGAAAACGCAGGAAGGCTCCGAGAGCGTGGATAAAATCATGGATTTCGCCGAGGAGCAGATCCTCTCCGTGGCCCAGAAGAACACCGACCACGGCTTCACTTCGGCCTCCACGCTGGCGGCCCAGACGCTGGGCCGCATGGAGAAAGTTTTCTCGCAGCATTCGCCGGTCACCGGAGTCCCGACGGGCTTCGCCAGGCTGGACGACATGACCGGCGGCTTCCAGAAGTCGGACCTGATAATCATCGCGGCCCGCCCTTCGATGGGCAAGACCGCGCTGGCGCTGAATATCGCCTACAACGCCTGCGTCGAGAAGAAGATTCCGACCGCGATCTTCTCGATGGAGATGGACGACACTTCCATCATGCAGCGCCTGATCTGCTCTGCCGCGCGCGCCAATCTCAGCGGCGTGCGCAACGGCAAGCTTTCGCGCGAGGTCTGGCCTCAGTTGACCCGCTACACCAGCGTAGTCTCCGAGGCGCCGCTCTATATAGACGACACGCCCGGCCTCACCATACTGGACATCCGCAACCGCACCCGCAAACTGATGATGCAGCTCAAAAACGAGAACAAGGAACTGGGGCTGGTCGTGATAGACTACCTGCAGTTGATCCGCGGAGCCGGCAGGACCGAGAGCCGCCAGCAGGAGGTGGCCGAGATTTCGCGTCTGCTGAAGGACCTGGCCCGCAGCCTGCAACTGCCGGTGGTGGCGCTGTCGCAGCTCAACCGCCGCAGCGAGGACAAGGGGCGCGCCGACAACAGGCCGCAGCTTTCCGACCTGCGCGACTCCGGCTCGATAGAGCAGGACGCCGATTTTGTCGCGATGATACACCGCGAGGAATATTACAAGCGCGAGGATCCCACGGTAAGGAACCAGGCCACGCTGATAGTGGCCAAGCACCGCAACGGCCCCGTGGGCGACGTGCCGCTGGCCTTCTTCCACGAGTACACCCGCTTCGACAACCCCGCCGTATCCCCGATCGAGCCGATGGCGGAAGAAGCGGTCTTCTAGGGGCGGCATGGCCCGGACCCTGCGCCCGACTCGCGCCGAGATACGGCTCTCAGCTGTAAGGAACAACCTTAACAAGCTCGGGAAGGCAGCCGCGCCTGCGCGGCTGTTGTTCGTCGTCAAGGCCAACGCTTACGGCCACGGCGCCGTAGAACTGGCGCGTCTGGCCGAGAGCGAGAGGCTGGCCTGGGGCTTCGGCGTATCCTGCGTGGAGGAGGGGTTGGCGCTGCGGGAGGCCGGCATAAAGAGCCCGGTGCTGGTGCTCGGCAGCCTTTACCCCTTCGAAAGCTTCGTCGAGGCCATCAACGCCGGCATGATAGTGACGATAGCCAGCCTCGACGCCGCGCGCCAGGTGATAGAGGCTTCGCGCCGTCTCGGCAAAAAGGCAGAGTGCCATATAAAGCTGGAGACCGGCATGGGGCGCATAGGCGCCCGCAAGCCTGCCGTGTTGAGAATCTACGAAGAACTTTCCGCCTCCGGCGCGGTCTTGGCCTCCGGGCTGTACACCCACTTCTCCAGCGCGGACACTGACCCGGAGTATACGCGCCGCCAGCTGGCCATCTTCCGCGAGACCGCGGCGGAGCTGAGACAGCGTGGCGCCGGCCTTCTGCTGCACGCCGCCAATTCCTGCGCGACGATGAACTACCAGGATGCCCGCCTGGACCTGGTGCGCTGCGGTATAGCGGCCTACGGCCTGGCGGATGGCTTCGAGCCGGCGATGGAACTCAAGACCCGCGTCGTGTTCGTCAAAAACGTGCGCGAGGGGGCCTTCATCAGTTATAACAAGACCTTCAGGGTGGACCGGCCGATGACCGTGGCCACGTTGCCGGCCGGATACGGGGACGGTTATATGCGGCGCTTCTCCGGCAGGGCAGACGTGCTGATAGGCGGCCGGCGCTGCCGCGTGCTCGGCAACGTGACGATGGACATGACGATGGTCGACGTGACCGCCGTCAGGGACGCCGCCGTCGGCTCCGAGGCCGTGCTGCTGGGCAGGCAGGGCGGAGAGGAGATAACCGCGACCGAGCTGGCCGATATCGCCGGGACTATAACCTACGAGATAGTCACCCTTGTTACCGCGCGCGTGCCGCGCGTCTACACGCCATGAAAAGCCTTGGTCTGGAAACCCTGGGACGCAGGTTCATGGACCTGGCCGAAATGCTGGGGGCGGCGGCGCTGATGCTGAAGTCCGTGGTTTTCTGGCTGTTCCGGTCCGGGCTGGAGACCGGGGAGGTCGTCAAACAGGCGGTCAAGATAGGCGTGGACTCCATCACGGTGACCGCGCTGACCAGCTTCTTCACCGGTATGGTGTTGGCCCTGCAGATGGGTCACTCGATGAAGAACCTCTTTAACGAGCCGATGTACGTCGGGACAATGGTCGCGTTCTCGATGCTGAAGGAACTGGGGCCGGTGCTGACGTCCATAGTGGTGGCGGGCCGGGCCGGGGCGGTCGTCACCGCAGAAATCGGCACGATGAAGGTGACCGAACAGATCGACGCGCTCTACACGCTGGGCACCAATCCCACGCGCTACCTGCTGGTGCCGCGCTACATCGCCTTCATGGTGATGCTGCCGTTGCTCACCGTCTTCGCCGACTTCATCGGCGTACTGGGCGGTTGCCTGGTGGCGGTGATGAAACTGGGGGTGCCGGTGACGGTGTATAAATCCGACATCCTGACCTACCTTACCATCTCCGATTTTATGCACGGCGTCCTGAAGACCTATTTCTTCGCCTTCATGATCGCCACGGTCTCCTGCTACAAGGGCATGGCGACCAAGGGGGGGGCCGAAGGCGTGGGTAAGTCCACCACGGAGGCCGTGGTGATAAGCATGGTGCTGGTGATGGTGCTGGATTATTTCATCAGCGCCGCGCTCGTGGCGGTGGGGATATGAGGCGGCAACGAGATGGAATCGGCTTCGTCGGACACGGGGTCTCGCACACCGCGCTCGCCCCTCGTTCCTCCCTCGCCGCGCTACGCAAGCGGCTTCAGTCCGGGACGGTCCTCCAAAACCGCTCACATCTCGTTGTCTGGGTGTCGGAAGCATGATTGAGATAAGTAAACTGAACATGGCGTTCGGGGAGAAGATCGTCCTCAAGGACATCTCCGTGGGTATAAAGGAGGGGGAGCTCTTCAGCGTTATTGGCCCGTCCGGCATCGGCAAGAGCACGTTCATTAAGTGCGTCATCCGCCTGCTGACCCCGGACAGCGGCAGCATCGTAGTGGACGGCCAGGACATCGCCTCCACGAAGAGCGAGTTTACCCTGGCCCGCGTGCGCCGCAGCTTCGGCTACCTGTTCCAGGAGGGCGCGCTGTTCGACTCGCTCTCCGTTTTAGAGAACGTCTCCTTCGGCCTCAGGTACCTTACCGACATCCCGAGGAGCGAGTATCCGCGCATAGTGAAGGAGAAACTGGCCCTCGTCGGTCTCAAGGGCGTGGAACAGCTGAAGCCAGCCGAGCTGTCCGTAGGAATGAAGAAGCGCGTGTCGCTCGCGCGCTCGATAGCAGCCGAGCCGAAGTACATTCTTTACGACGAGCCCACCACGGGCCTCGACCCAGTGACCACCGGCATGGTCAAAGACCTGATAACCGACATGCGCGCCAAGCTGGGAGTGACCTCGATTGTGGTCACGCACGACATGAAGCTCGCGCTGGACATCTCCAGCCGCGTGGCCATGCTCTACGGAGGCGCGTTCGTGGAGGTCTCGGAGCCGGCCGCGTTCCGTAATTCCGAGAACAAGGCCGTGCGCGAGTTCATGGAGATCTCGCACCTCTCGCGTGACGGACGCCGGCATATCTGAGCCGGTCCTTCCGGGCGCCTTTTTCGCCAAACCGGCCTTCATCTTTTATATAATTGATATCGAATATAGATATCAACAGGTGCGGCCGCGAAAAAGGATTTCATGAGCAGTGAGATGAAGGTCGGGGTGTTCGTGATGATCGGCGCCATACTCATCGGTGTGGCGTTGTTCCTGCTCGGAGACTATTCGTTCAAGAGCTATTACCCGGTCAAAGCGGAGTTTTCGGACGTGTCGGGCCTGCCGGACAAGGCGGCCGTCAAGCTCTCCGGAGTCGAAGTCGGCAAGATACACCGGATTTATCTCAAGCGCGACAAGGTGATAGTCCAGATGGACATCCAGACCGGCGTCAAGATTTACCGCGACGCCAAGTTTTCCGTCGGTTCCACCAGCGTGATCGGTTCCAAGTTCCTGGAAATAGACCAAGGCAATCCCGCCCTCGGCCTTATAACGGCCGGGGATACCGTGCAGGGCGAAGAGCCGGTCTCCCTGGAGAAGGCCGTGACCAAGGCCCTTGACAGCATCCAGGGTCTGGCCAGCGATATGCGCGCCAACGGCAGGACTGCCGACAGCCTGCAGCAGATCCTGGACAATCTGCGCGGAATAACGGCCAACCTCAACGAGATTATATCTAACGGCCAGCCTCACGCAGAGAACCTGATGGCCAAGCTGGACTCCGTCAGCACCAAGATGGACGACATAGCCTCCAAACTCGACAGCGGCCAGGGCGTGGCCGGCGCGCTGCTGACCGACTCCAAGATGAAGGACGACGTGCACGCGGCCGTTTCCAACCTTAAGGATGCCAGCGCCTCGGTCAAGGACGTGCTCGGCAGGATCAACGGCTTCCGTACTTACTGGGACTGGAACTATAACTACGAGCCTCTTTCCGGCGCGTCCAAGAACAACTTCGGCCTGCGCATCTACCCGCGCAAGAATCGCTACTACTATCTCGGGGCAGACAATATCATAAACACCAACAATAAAATAGGCGGGACGGACTACGAGGTCAATAACAGCGTGGACGCGCTGCTCGGCTGGGACGTCGGGGCTTTCAACCTCTACGCCGGCATCCTGCGGGGCAGCGGGGGCGGCGGCCTGCGCTGGCGCCCGTTCTACAACTCCTCCTGGGACAGGATAGAACTGCTGGCGGAGGGCTCTGATTTCAGCAGGAACCGGTATATAAAGGGCCGTCATTTCGGCAGCCCGCGCTTCGACGCCGGCGCCTATTACTGGATCAACAAGTACGCCTCGGTCGGGATGCGTCTCAACGATGTTACCGAGACCAAGATGGTAGACTATACCGCCCGCGTGGCCTTCGAGGACAAGGACATCTCCTACCTGTTCGGGTTGATCAGTTTCGGGTCGGCCGGCGCCAGGGGAAGGAGTTCCTCCAACTAGCATGAAGCTCAGGACCGTCTATCGCTGTCAGGAGTGCGGCCAGGCCTATCCCAAGTGGGCCGGCAAGTGCGCGTCCTGCGGCGGCTGGAACACGCTGGTAGAAGAGGCCGAGGAGGTCATGGCCAAGGCCGCCGCCAGGAGCCGCGGCCTTACGGATTTCTCCGAGCCGCCGGTGAAGCTCTCCGAAGCCAGGGCCATGAAGGCCGAGCACGCCACTACCGGCATAAACGAGCTGGACCGCGCGCTGGGCGGGGGCTTGGTGAAAGGCCAGGTGGTGCTGCTCGCCGGCCCGCCCGGCATCGGCAAGAGCACGCTGACGCTGGAGAGCTGTGCCGCGCTGGCCGCCGGGGCCTACCGGGCCGGCAAGGTGCTCTACGTTTCCGGAGAAGAATCCCTCGCGCAGGTGGGCTCGCGCGCCGAGCGCCTCGGCGCCAGGCCCGACAACGTATACCTGATGGCCGAAACCAACCTAGCGCGCATCGTAGAGGAGTTCAGGAAGATAAAACCGGCCTTCCTCGTAATAGATTCTATCCAGACCGTCTACCATCCAGAGTTCGTCGGCTCTCCGGGTTCCGTCGGGCAGATCCGCGAGTGCGCCTCCGAGCTGCTCAAGGTCTCCAAGGCCGCGGGTGCCCCGCTGTTCCTGCTGGGCCACGTCACCAAGGAAGGGTCGCTTGCCGGCCCAAAGGTGCTCGAGCACATCGTCGACACTGTCCTCTATTTCGACGCGGAGAAGAACAACGCCTTCCGCGTGCTGCGCCCGCACAAGAACCGCTTCGGCCCCGTGGACGAGACCGGCATCTTCGAGATGACCTCTAAGGGCCTGCGCTCGGTGGACGACGCCGGGCTGCTGCTGGCCGAGAGCGACCGTGACCGCGCGCTGGCCGGGCGCGCCTTCGCCGTGGCCTTTGAGGGCGCCCGGCCCGTGCTGGCCGAGATCCAGGCGCTGGCCGCGCGTTCCTACCTGCCGTACCCGCGGCGCACCGTGACGGGGCTCGACCTCAACCGCGCGCAGATGCTGATCGCAGCGCTCGAGAAGAACGTCGGGCTGCGCTTCGATGAAATGGACGTTTTCGCCTCGCTCGCGGGAGGCATCAAACTCAAGGACCCGGCGCTTGACCTGGCCTTCTGCGCCGCGCTTATCAGTTCCGCCAAGGACATCCCGCTGCCGCCCGACTGCGTCTTCATGGGCGAGGTCGGCATCCTGGCGCAGGCGTCGAGCCCGGGGTTCCTGGACCGGCGCCTGGCCGAGGCCGAAAGGCTCGGCTTCAAGACGGCTTTCATCCCGAGGCCGCCGAAGAAGGACGAGGGGCGCTTCAAGGGCCTCCGCCTCGAGGTGGTGCGGGATATGGGGGCGCTGTATGCCGCGCTTTTAAAATTTATCCCCGCGAAGGCGGAAAAAGCGGAACTAAGGAGCTAAAACATGATACTATGGATCTTCAGGGCGGTGGCCCTGCTGGGCACCCCGGTTCTCACCTGGCTCACGGTCTCCAAGGACCTCAAAGGCCTGGCGTTCGGCGTGCTGATAGGCCTGATCATAATCGGCATAGAGTACGTCTTCGAGACGGTCAGCCTGTTCTCTCTGATCATCGGCATCATCGGCGCGGTGGTCGGCATCATCATCGCCAAGCTGCTGGACTATACCGTGTTCCAAATCGGCAACGACCAGTTCAGCGACATCTGGTTGCGCTACAATATTATAGTGCGCTACGCGCTGGCGCTGCTGGGTATGGTGATAAGCATCAAGAAGATCCCGGAGCTCGACGACCTGGATAAAAACATCCTGTCCGCAGGGCGCAAGGGCGGCAAAAACATGAAGGTGCTGGACCTCTCGGCCATCGTGGACGGGCGCGTGCTGGACATCTGCGACACGCATTTTATCACCGGCGGCATCATCACGCCCCGCTTCGTCGTGCAGGAACTGCACACGCTGGCCGGGAGTGAGGATCATATAGACCGCGCCAAGGGCCGCCGCGGTTTGGACATCCTCGCGCGCCTGCAGGAATCCCGCGATATACCTTTCCGCGTGATAGACCGCGATCTCCGCGACGCGGCCGACGATCAGATGAAGCTGGTCACGATAGCCAAGGAACTTGGCGCCTCCATCATCACTACCGACTTCAACATCAACAAGCTGGCCGCGCTCGAGAACGTGACCGTGCTCAATATCAACGACCTGACTATCGCGCTGAAGCCGGTGGTCCTGCCCGGAGAGGACATGAGCGTCTTCGTCATGAAGGAGGGCAAGGAGAAGGAGCAGGGCGTCGGCTACCTCGACGACGGCACGATGATCGTCATCGAGGACGGCCGCGAGTACATCGGCAAGAAGGTGGACGCCGTAGTGCAGTCCATTCTGCAGACTTCCCAGGGCCGTATCATCTTCACCAAGGTCAAGGGTAAGGCGGTTCAGCAGGGGCCAAAGCAGCCGTAGGGGGCCGCGGGAGAGAAAAGGGCCTTCTCCGCTTATGCCCCAGGGAAACGCTAACAACGAGGCTATAATCCTGGCCGGCGGCTCCGGCGTTCGCATGGGCCGGGAGAAGCAGTATCTGCCGCTTGCCGGCCGGCCGATGATAGAGCGGACCGTGGAGGCCTTCGTTTCCAGCGGGCTGTTCTCCGGCGTAATACTGGCGCTGGCCCCTGAGAACCTTAAAAAGCACGGACCCGCCTGGCAAAGGGCCGGGGTCCGGACGGCCCCCGCGGGGGCCACGCGCATGGAGTCCCTGCGCAGCGCCTTTCGGCTGGTGAGCCCGGGGGCCGGCCTGGTCGCCGTGCACGACGGCGCGAGGCCGCTGGTCAGTCCCGCCCTGATCGAAACCTGTCTGCTGGCGGCGGCCCGCGCGGGCGCGGCGGTGCCGGCGGTGCCGCTGAAGGACACGGTCAAGGCCGTTTCTGCCGACGGCAAGTTCTTCGAGAACACGCCGCCGCGCGCCTCGCTGATGGCGGTGCAGACGCCGCAGTGCTACAGACGCGGGGTGCTGGCGGACCTGCTGGCCGCGGCGGCGGAGAAGGATTACAGCGACGAATCGCAGGTGCTGGAACAGTTGGGGATCAAGGCGGCGGTGGTGCCCTCGGACTACCGCAACATCAAGGTGACCACTCCCGAGGATATCCTGATAGCGGAGGCGTTCATGAAAGAGACAAAGGCCGTGACTTCCCGCTCCCGCGCGCCGCTGGCGCGCGCCGGCTTCGGCTACGACATACACCGCCTGGTGGAGGGCCGCCCGCTGGTGCTGGGTGGCGTGAAGATAGACCATCCGAAGGGCCTGTTGGGACATTCCGACGGGGACGTGGTGCTGCACGCCATCTGCGACGCGCTGCTCGGCGCGATCTCTGCCGGAGAGATAGGCGTCTATTTTCCGCCGACGGACTTGACCATCATGGGTATCTCCAGTTCCGCCATCGCCGAGAAGACGCTGGAGGTGCTGGCCTCCCGCAAGGCCCGTATCATCAACGTGGACGCCACGATCGTCGCCGAGGAACCCAAGCTCAAGCCCCATTACGAGGCCATCCGCGACTCGGTGGCGCGCATCCTGAGACTGGAGAAGGACGAGGTCAGCGTCAAAGCCAAGAGCCGCGAAGGTCTGGGCGATGTCGGCCACGGCGAGGCCATCATGTGCTTCGCCACCGCGAGCGTCCTGAAATGACCGGCAGAGGCGCCGCGGCGAGGCCTCCTGCTGGGCTGCTGGCGCTGCTGCTGCCGCTCTTCGTCGCGTGCGCCGTCCCCCCGGACAGGCCTTCCCCCGTGCCGGCCGCCACCCCTCGCGGCCCGGCTTCGGCCGACGTGATGGAGAAACGCGTGTTCCGGCTTTCAAAGACTCCGGACCCGGACCTGGAGATGGCGCTGGAAGGGATACTCTCGGCCAGCCACGACGACGCGATGGCCGGGTTCCCCGCCAGCGCCAGGGACATCGGTTTCACGTATTCCCTGGCCCCGCGCGGCGCGATCTACCCGTTCTCCGAGATAGAGGTCTCCTGCATAGTGCAGCGCAGGTACGCGGACCGGCGCGGGCCGGAGCTCTGTGCGGCTTTCTTCGGCGCTCTGGACTCCCGGCTCGGGAAGGCGCTGGCCGGCAAGCATTGACGAGGACGCCATGGACTTCAGACTTTACAACACGATGACCAGGCAGAAGGAACTCTTCAGGCCCCTGAAGGAAGGAGAGGCCGGTATCTACACCTGCGGTCCGACGGTCTATCACTACGCGCACATCGGCAACATGCGCAGCTACATAGCCGAGGACGGCCTAGTGCGCGCACTGCGCTTCCTGGGCTTCAAGGTAAAGCGCGTGATGAATATCACCGACGTCGGCCACCTGGTCTCTGACGCCGACACCGGGGAGGATAAGATGGAGCAGGGCGCCCGCCGCGAGGGCAAGAGCGCCTGGGATATAGCGAAGTTCTACACCGAGGCCTTCTTCGGCGACTACTATGCCCTCGGCTGCGCCAGACCCGAAGTGATTTGTCCCGCCACCGGTTATATCAAAGAGATGATAGACCTGGGCGCCGCGCTGGAGAAGAAAGGCTTCACATACCCGATAGCGGGCGACGGCGTCTATTTTGACACGTCGAAGCTGCCGGACTACGGCAAGCTGGCGGGTAAGGCCCATATAGATGGCATAAGGGAAGGCGCGCGCGTCGAAGCGGTGGCGGGCAAACGCCACCCGGCCGATTTCGCCATCTGGAAGTTAGCCTCGCCCGGAGAGAAGCGCCAGATGGAGTGGGATTCTCCGTGGGGCCGCGGCTTCCCCGGCTGGCACATGGAGTGCTCGGCCATGGCCATGAAGCACCTGGGCGAGACCATAGACATACACTGCGGCGGCGAGGATCACGTGGCCGTCCACCACACCAACGAGATAGCCCAGTCCGAGGGCGCCACCGGCAAGACCTTTTCCAATTACTGGGTACACGTGCGTTTTCTGGTCACCGGCGACGCCGGCAAGATGTCCAAGAGTTCCGGCGAGTTCCTGACGCTGGCCTCCGTGACTAAGCGCGGCTACGACCCGCTGGCCTACCGCTACTACTGCCTGCTGACGCATTACCGCAAGCAGCTGGAGTTCAGTTGGGAGGGCGTGGAGGCGGCCGCCCGCGGCCTGGCCGGCCTGCGGGCTCTCGCGCGCAAGGTGCAGGCGGAGGCGACCGGACCTGTGCCTCCGGTCGAGCGAGAGGAGAAGTATTTCAAGGACTTCTCCGAGGCGCTGGCCGACGACGTCAATATGCCCGCCGCGCTCGCCGTGCTGTGGGAGACGCTCAGGGACGGCTCCATCCCGGCCGCGCGCCGGTTTGCCTTCGCTAAGGCGGCCGAGGAGGTCGCCGCGCTGGACCTGTTCAGGTCGCGGGAAGAGGCGGCTGCCCTGCCCGCCGGACTGGAGGCGCTGATAAAGGAGCGCGAGGCCGCCCGCAAAGCCAGGGATTTCACCAAGTCCGACGAGCTGCGCAAGACGCTCGCGGAAAAAGGCGTGCTCATAGAGGATACACCACAAGGGACCAAATGGAAACTCATCCGCGGCTGACATCGGTGTTCGCTTCGCTGTTTCTCCTCGCCGGCCTCTGCTCAGCGCCGCTGCGCGCGCAGGAGGCCTCCACCAGGACCTACGCCCTCAGGGACGGCTCCCAACTGGTCTACCAGGAGCCGGGCTTCTGGCGCACGATGGGCTCCATGCCGTCGGACATGGGCACTTTCGTAAAGGACAGCTTCACGAAGGACAGCCTGCCTTGGCTGGGAGCGATAACCGCGTCCACGCTGATTCTTATGCACTACGACCAGGCCATCTACGACGGTGCGCGGAAGACGGGAAGGAAGCTGGGCATCTCCAGCAAGGACAAGACCCGGGCCTACGTCACCGTGGGCGGAGTGGCCCTGTTCCGCGGCCCCAGCGACCTGGGCTCGGCCCTGTACTTCATAGGCGACGGCTGGGTGACGATAGGCGCGTTCGGCTACCTGAAGATCTACAACCTTTTCAAGCACGACTGGCGCGCCTCTCAGACCGCCAACCAACTGGGCGAGGGCCTCATCGCCACCGGCTTTGTCACCGAGCTGATGAAGAACATAGCCGGCCGCGAGACGCCCGAGCGCGAGTCCGGCAAGGGCGGCGTCTGGCGTATGTTCCCGGGTCTGGGCGAGTACATTAAGCACCGTCCCAGCTACGACGCCTTCCCGTCCGGCCACCTGGCCAGCTACACGATGACTATGACCATTCTGGCCGACAACTACCCTGACAACAGGTATATAAAGCCCATAGGCTACACGCTGATGGCCGGGCTTTGTTTCCAGATGATGAACAACGGCGTGCACTGGGCCGGCGACTACCCGCTGGGCTTCGCCGTGGGCTACGGCATAGGCAAGGCGATATCTTCTCACGGCCGCACCGCGGCCCGCCGCGTGCCAGGGACGCAGGAAAAACAGACGCTCAGCTTCGCGCCCTACCTGTCGCCTTACGGCGGCGTAGGCGCGCAGCTGGCCTATAGATTTTGACGGCCGCGGCCCCGGCGGAAGCCGGGCTCCGGCGCGGGACGCTAACTTGTCGGGTATCAGGAGAAAAAATGGCGGAGACCAATAAGCCTTTCAAGTACGAATGGTTCACGATGGGCGACATCAACGGCTTCTTCGGACTGATGTTCGACAACATGACCGTTATCTCTTTCCTGGCCGGCATACTCATCTTTGGCTTCGGCTTCCCCGCCGACATCGTGTACAAGAAGATGTTCCCCGGCACAGCCTTCGGCGTGCTGTTCGGCGACCTTGTCTATACCTGGATGGCCTTCAGGCTGGCGAGGAAGACCGGTAATCCCAAGGTGACGGCCATGCCGCTGGGCCTGGACGCGCCCTCAACCATAGGCCTGGCGCTGGCTGTGCTGGGACCGGCGTTCCTGAGCTTCAAGGCCGCCGGTATGCCGGAGCACGACGCGGCCATGATGACCTGGTACCTCGGCATGGCCACGATGGTGCTGACCGGAATTTTCAAGTTCGCGTTCTCCTTCGTCGGCGGCTGGCTGCAGAGGCTGGTGCCGCAGGCGGGGCTCCTGGGGTCTCTGGCTGGAATAGGCCTGGCGCTGATAGCCTTCGGGCCGATAGCCGAGATCTTCGGCATGCCGATAGTGGGCCTCATAGCCTTCGGCCTGATCGTCTACACGTTGGTGGCCGGCATAAAGCTGCCGTACCGGATTCCAGGCGTGCTGGGCGCCGTGGTCATAGGAACCGTTCTCTACTACCTGCTGGCGCCGCACGGCCTGGCAGGCGGCACCTACCAGGGCCTCACCGCGCAGCTGCAGTTCGGCCTGCCGGTGCCCACGCTGGACTTCCTGAAGGGGATGCACGAAGCGCTTCGCTACCTGCCTATCTCCATTCCGTTCGCAATCCTCACCGTGGTGGGCGGCATCAACGTCACCGAGAGCGCCCGCGTCGCCGGTGACGACTTCCGCACGCGCGACATTCTGCTGACCGAAGCCGTAGCCACGCTGATAGCCGGCTTCTGCGGCGGCGTGGCGCAGAGCACGCCCTACATCGGCCAGCCGGCCTATAAGGCCATGGACGCCCGCGCCGGCTACACGCTGCTGACCGGCATCTTCATCGGCCTGGGAGGCTTCCTCGGCTACGTAGGGTTCATAGTGCAGCTTATACCGCAGGCGGTCATAGCGCCCATCCTCGTGTTCGTGGGCCTGGACATAACCTGCCAGGCTTTCCACGCCTGCCCCCGGAAGCACGCGCCAGCAGTGGCGCTGGCCTTCTTCCCGACCGTGGCCAGGCTCATCCAGATAAAGCTCTCGGACCCGAGCCTCGTGCCGGCCGCTGTCTTCGCCCACAAGCTGGTCGAGACCGGCAAGGCCCTGCCTGATCTGCTGGTGACGGTGGCTCTGGGCAACGGCTTCATTCTTACCGGCATGCTGTGGGGCGCCTTTCTCGCCAAGCTGATAGACAGGCAGGTACGCTCCGCCGCCGGCTACCTGCTGGCCTGCGCCGCGCTGACCTTCTTCGGCATCATCCACTCCGCCATGCCGAACGGAGACATGTATTTCCCGTGGACGCTCCCGGCTCCGGCCAACCAGGTGCCGTACCAGTTCACGCTGGGCTACGTGGCGCTGGCCGCGCTGCTATTCGTCCTCTCGTTCACCAAGGAAGTGCGCGAAGGCCACGCGCCGGCGCATTACTGAGGCCGGAAACTGCGGCCGGGCTCGAGTGGCCGGCCGCTTTGTCAAAAAGCCGGTTTTTTGATAGAATAAGCAGGACGCCATCAGTCAGGGCGCGCAGTACAGGCAACGCGGGCGTGGTTCAATGGTAGAACGCGACCTTGCCAAGGTTGAGACGAGGGTTCGATTCCCTTCGCCCGCTCCAAAAATTTTAGATATTAGGCCATCCTGACGGATGGCCTTTTTCTTATGTGTGCCCAGCATGAAACCAAGCTTGGAGGTGAAAGTCCTCCGGGGAGACAGGAGAAGTTCTTTGACAGGGTTAACCACGACATCCTGATGAGCCGGCTGGCGAAGAGGATACAGGATAAACGGGTGTCGGGTGTTACGAAGAGAGCTCGCTGACGCTCGCAAGTCGCCCGCTCCGGAGATTTGAATGCGTCAGGCTATCTTCATGGATGGCCTTTCCCTTAATTATGCCGGAGCTATTCGGCGGAATCTCCGGGCAGAAGGCGCTGGGGGAGGTCTCTGAAAGAGGTTATCTTTCCGTCGGGAGAGAAGTCCAGTATCCAGGTGCGGTCGAAAGCGTTGCCGTCCCAGTTGTCGGGCAGCGCGTCCTGTACTCCGTCGGCGGTGCCGGCCGCGGCGGCCAGGGCGGCGACGATGTCTGGGATGGCGTTGTGCTCCCAGCAGACAAGGACCATCTTCCCGTCGTAGGCTTTGTTGGAGAGGACGGCGTTCGCGAGGTCCGAGGCGTCGTCGCGCAGGTAGTCCGAGATGACCGGCAGGCCCAACGCCTCGGCCAGCGGGGTGACGGTCTGTATGGGACGCACGGAGCCGTTGGGGCCTTTGGGTTTCATGGCGTAGATGGCGACCGGAGTCCCGTAGGCGGTTACGGCGGGGTTGGTCTTGAAATAATTGACCAAAGCCCTGGCCCTGGCGAAGCCCTGCTCGTCGAGCTGGTTGCCCTGGGCCGGCTTCTCGCCGTGGCGGATCAGGATTATCTGCGCTGGTGCCGCCGCGGCGAGCGAAACGCCGCAGGCCAGCGCTATGGAGGTCACGACGGGGAGAAAGATTTTCTTCATGGGAACCTCTTTTCTGGTGTCTTCGCCTTGATGCGGCGTCCCCCTTAACGGGGCCGCCCTGTTAAAGGTGTTATACATAAATACGGCCTTGTTTTCCAGCCCCTCAATGTCCGCCGCGCTGCGCCGGCCCAGGCCCGGCGCCGCCGATGGAGCCGGCGAGTATCCCGCACGGGCGCCGGTCTCGTAACGGACGATGTTCCCGCTGTCCAAAGCCGGTAGCTTCTCCCGGCCCTCTGGGGCTTTTGCCGGCCATGGATCAGGCCCAAAGACTCTTATTCTCCCCTCCGGCGTTTTGTACAATATAAAAATAATCGCACAGCGGCTTGAAGGAGACATTAATGAAGACCATAGCAGTAATAGCCACATTTATTTCCATGGGGCAGTTCGCGTTCGCCGGAGTTAATTTCGACGGTGGAGTGGACGTGAAGGCCGCGGTCAGCGAGGCCAAAGCCTCCGAAGTGAAGGCCCCGGCCGCCAGGTTCGCCACCCCGGTGGACATAACCCGCGACTGCCAAAAGATAACCTTCGGGGCTTCCGACCCGCTGGCCTCGGCAGTGGTGCCGCTGCGCAGCCGGGAAGAGGACCAGGACTGTCAGAACATGGGCGCTCCGGTCGGCCAGATCTGCACCCCGTCCTTCCACGACTACAGCGCCGACGCGCAGATAGTGGTGACCCAGCCGCGCGAACTGAAGCCCGGCCAGAGCGAGACCTTCGAGGTCTGCCTGTGGGGTTCTTTCCTCAGCATGAAGCCGGTTTCCACGGTGTACAAGTACACAGTTAACCGCGTGCTGGACGTATTCCGGCTAACTCCTCAGGGGCCTGTCCAGCCGGCCGCCGCCAAGTCGGCCCCGGCGCAGAACGTCTGCTACCTGGCCATGGACGACGGCCATTTCTGCACCTACCGCTGCAAGGACGGCAGCTACATCACCAACCCTAACCCGTTCCCGACGATACCGTCTCCGAACCCGTGGGTGGGCCCGATCTCCACGCCGTGCAGCCCCACGGCCACCAACAGCCCGCTGATAGCGGGACAGAAATAATCGCGGCGCTAAGCGCTGGAGAGGGGCCGGCTGGCGAAGCCGGCCTTTTCTTTTTGTGCCGGCCAGGCGGGCGGCGGCGCGTTGACCGAGGGGAGGGGGAAGGTATAGAATCTTTTAGCCGGGCGAGCCCCCGGCAGGAGGCGATATGAAGAAGATCGTGTTCGCGGCAGGGGTAGCATTGATGGCGGCGGGTTGCGCCACTTTGGGCAGGAATTTCGATTCCGGCATAACGGCCCGGATACAGAACGGCGTCACCACGCAGGCGGACCTGCGCTCGATGCTGGGCGCGCCGGACCGCGTAGGCGTGGACGACGGAGACGTTACCTGGACCTATCTCTATTCCAAGGTGGGCGTGTTCCGCAAGGACCAGGAGGAGAAGGACCTTTACCTGCGCTTCGACGCGACGGGCAAGGTGAAGTCGTACTCGTTCAATTCCACCTTCATGGCCGACAAGGCCAGGCTGTCGAAGTAGGCCCCGCGGTCCCTGGGAGGTCTTATGAAGCCGCGCAAACTTGGCAGGAGCGGGCTCGAGGTGTCGGCTATCGGCCTCGGGTGCATGGGAATGAGCTATTCTTACGGCTCGCCGCCGGACAAGGGCGAGATGGTCAAGCTGTTGCGTGCCGCCGCGGACCGCGGGGTGACCTTCTTCGACACGGCGGAGATGTACGGGCCTTTCGCCAACGAGGAGCTGCTAGGCGAGGCGCTGGCGCCGGTGCGCGGCAAGGTCGTTATAGCCACCAAGTTCGGTTTCAATATAGACCTCAGGGCGCCGCGAGGGCTCAACGGCCTCAACAGCCGCCCGGAGCATATACGCGAGGTGGCCGACGCCTCGCTGAAGCGGTTGAAGACCGGCTGCATAGACCTGTTCTACCAGCACCGGGTCGACCCGGCCGTGCCGATAGAGGACGTGGCCGGCGCGGTGAAGGACCTGATAAAGGCGGGCAAGGTGCGGTATTTCGGCCTGTCAGAGGCCGGCGCCGGCACCATACGGCGGGCCCACGCCGTGCAGCCCGTGGCCGCTCTGCAGAGCGAATACTCGCTGTGGACGCGCGGCGTAGAGGCGGAGATCCTGCCGCTGCTGGAGGAGCTGGGTATAGGCCTGGTGCCGTATAGCCCGCTCGGCCGCGGTTTCCTCTCCGGCAAGATGGATGAGCGGACTGAGTTCGCCGCCAACGACTTCCGTCGCAACATGCCGCGCTTTACGCCGGAGGCCATGCGGGCCAATCGCGCGCTGGTGGACCTGCTGGCCGCCACGGGGAAGAGAAAGAGCGCCACGCCGGCGCAGATAGCATTGGCCTGGCTGCTGGCCCGCAAGCCGTGGATAGTGCCCATACCTGGCACCACCAAATTGAGCCGGCTGGAGGAGAACCTGGGCGCGGCCGAACTGGAGCTTTCCGCAGCCGATATGCGGGAGATGGACGAGGCCGCCGGCGGGATAAAGGTTCAGGGAGAGCGCTACCCGGAGGCGCTGCAGAGGATGACGGGGCTTTAAGACCGGCGGCGGAAAAATGCCGGCCCGGGCGGGCCGGCATTTTTTTTGTCCATGTCAGAAGACTTCGTTGGTGAGGCAGTGCACGGAGCCGCCGGCGTAGCGGAAACTGGTCAGCGGTGCTACGTAGCGCTCTATGCCCATTTTTTTCAGCTTTTCCTCCACGCCGGGAGTGGAGAAGCGGCTGCAGTTGACCATGACGCCTGGGGCTATCAGCGCGTTGACGGCGTAATCGCCCAGGTTGTCGCCGGTGCCGGAGGAGTCCTGCGCGGTGACCTCGATGACGGGTACTTTGAGCGCGCGGATCTTGGCCATGCTCCTGGGCTTGATGCTGTCCGAGGCGATGATCAGCGCGGCCAGCCGGTTGTCGGCCGAGACCACCGGCGTGAAGACGGTGTCGAGGTGGTAACCGTCGGACTCCACCAGGATGTAGTGGTCGGGGCGCACGATGTCGCGCACGAAGTCGTGGCCCTTCTTGGACGAGCGCGAGAGCCCGCCGAAATAGTAGCTGCCTTCCGCGGTCTTGAGGAAGTTGATGTCGCCGCCCTCCAGGAAGGCGTCCTTCGGCGTGTCGATGACGGTCTTCTTGAGCTTGGAGGAGATCACCTGCGTGTGGAACTCGCCCTCGGTGATGCGGTCCTTCACGCTGAAGCGGCCCTTGATCCAGATGCTGCGGAAGATCATGCCGCCGTCGCGGATGAAGACGGCGTCGTGGTAGAGGCTGTCCGGACGGTTGAGCTGCTCGGGGAAGGGGAAGATGTGCAGGTGGAAGCCCGCCAGCAGCAGCGTGTCCACGAAGTTGAGCCATTCGCGGCGCAGCAGGTCCTGGTCGGGGACTATGCCGTGCTCCTTGGCGTAGAGCGTGGCGAAATTGGCGCTTGTCTCGGTCTCGCCCTTGTGGACGGGGTAGCCCTTGTGCCACATGCCCTTTACCTCGGGCGTGACGGGGGGCAGGCCCAATACGACTATCTCTCGGTCGTGTTTGTGCGCGTTCATGGCTGCGGTCCCTGGAAGCAGGCGCTGCGGGGCGAGATTCCTCATGGTCGATCGTTCCGTACGGCCTGTATATTCTGACAATATCGGGCCTGGAAGTCAAAAGAGCGCCACGCCGGAACCGGGGGCGCGGCGGCGCGGCTGGGAACGGAAGGGCTGGTTATTCCGGGAATGCGGAAACGGTGCGCCAGTAGGAAAGGAACCCGCCTAAAATATTCCTGAAGCCTTCGGCGGAGTCCGGCTTGGTCAGGTATGAAGCGGCGCCGCAGTCATAGCATCTGTTTATGTCCTGAGGGGAGTTGGACGTGGAGAGCATGATGACGGGAATCTTCCTCAGCTCCGCGTCCGACTTCAGCTCCTTCAGCATGGCGAAGCCGTCCATTCCGGGCATGTTTACGTCCAGCAGCAGCAAGTCCGGCAACTGCGGCCTCTTGCCGGCGTATTTGCCAGTGCCGCGCAGGCGCTCAAGCGCATCCACCGCGCTAGAGGCCGCTTCCAGCGTGTGCTGGGAGTCCAGCGCGGAAAGCACTGAACGCACCATGAAAACGTCGTCCTCGCTGTCGTCAACGATAAGCAGCTTTAGACGGGAAAAAACCGAGTCCATATCCCCCCCTTACTGCCGCCGGCCGCCCCAAACCGGGGACGGCCGCCTCCTGCCGGCCCGGGCCTGCCCCCCCAAAGATACTATAGCAGACCAGGCGGATATTTCAAGGTTATCTTTTATACACGGGCAGCGGCCCGGGAGCGGGGGGGCCCAGGCGCCGGGGCCCAAAGGCCTAGTCCCGCGGACCCGCCAGGGCCTGGGGCGGCGTAGGCAATAAAACCGCGGCGGTATGGGCACTCGGCCCCTTATGAAGGGCGGCGCTTTCCCGTATACTTTAGGTATGAGATCCACCAAAAAACTTGTTTCCGTCCCCGCGGTCATCCTTTCCTTGGCGGTAATGGCTTCCGGCGCGGCGGCGCTCGACTTCGACGGCGCCTCTGGCTCCGGGTCCTTATCCGACATGGTGGCGTCGATACAGTCGCGTTCCGCCGAGATAAAGACCCCGACGGTTTCCACCCAGAGCGCGGAGACCAGCCAGATGGAGCACTTCTGGGAGAACCTGAAGGACGGCACGATGGACGGTATCTGCAAGAACGCCCAGATCAAGCTGAACAAGGACGGCAGGCTGGCCGGCGGCGCCATAGCCGTGGGCGGCAAGTTCCAGCGCTATATGAGGAAGTATCCCGACAACCGGGTGGCCCTGATAGACGTGGTGGGCGTTAACGTCGGCGGCAGCATCGGCCATTCCGTGGTCAATATCCCCGGTGCCGGCCCCCTCAGCTTCAGCCTCTCCGGCAGCATGGAGGGCGATTCCTGGGTGGTGCGCCCGTTGGAGAGCGACAAGTATTGCCGCGAGCTGGGTACGCTGGCGAAGCTCTACCAGGTCAAGACAGTCCTGCCGGTCACCGTCAACCGTCTGCAGAACATGACCATCGGCGAGGTCTGGAAAATGCCTTTCGTCCTCCACATGGGCTTCGGCCTTGGCGCCGGCGCCATGGCCGACAATATCCTCAACGTCTCCGTCTCCGCCGGCGAGACCCGCGACGCCAAGCCCTCCGTCACCCTCTACAGGATGGACGCCAACACGCTGCGCCTGCGTCTGCGCCTGGACCGCGTCGTGGCCCGCAGCGTCGGCGCCTCGGCCGCCACCGTGCAGATCCCGATGACAGACCTCGGCCTGATAAGCGGCACCAATATGATAGCCCAGGCGGCCAACAAGCAGCTCAACAGCGCTATCTTCGACCAGATCAACAAGGCTATCTCGTTCCAGCTCTCCTTCGGCCACACGCAGACTTTCGGCAGGAAGCTGCTGGTGGAGTTCCTGCTGGACCCGAATAACCCCGAGCAGATGCAGAACCTGGTCAGGTTCATGAACGGCGACTTCGGTATACTGAAGCGCTTCATAGAGATGGGCCTGCACTTCAACCACTTCTCCGAAGAAGACCAGGCCTCCAGCGGCGCGGGCGAGATCTCCGGCGTGGCCGAACAGACCGGCAACGCTCTGGACTCGAACCCCAGCTTCGCCGGCAGCGACATCTACCACGGCCATTCCAACAGCTTTCATATCGTGGTCCCGGTGCTGCACTCCCACGACACCTCCTGGACCTCCTCCTACAACCGCTACCAGTCGCTCGACAAGGATGGCGAGACGATACACGTGCAGCAGCGCCAGCGCGTCTCCAACGGCAACTCGCTGAACATCCCGTTCGTCGGCACTGTGGTCAAGTACGATTCGCAGAAGAACGTGTACGTCATCAACAAGGAGAACACCGACGGCAGCGTCACGCAGCCGGCCCTGCTGTACCAGCAGTACGAGGGCTTCGTGAAGGAGGGCGACGGCACCGCCCGCTATATGATCGACAAGGCCAACGGCGTGCTGAAGTACGTGGGCACGCACGGCAACGGCACCGACGACGGCAACACGCTCCCCGCGACCGAGATCTTCCCGCCGCTGCCTCAGCAGGAGGGGAACGGATTCGACGGCGCCGCCGACTCACAGTCTTCCAAGACCTATAAGGCCGCCCTGATGAGCTTCAAACTGATGATCAACCAGGCCGGCGTGCAGCAGATCATCTTCGCCCCGGCCGAGGCCATCATGAAGGCCTTCATGAACGTGGCCCGCGAGGTCAACGCCGACATAGTGGACAAGGTGATGGACCTGTTCACGATAAACAAGAAGGGCGAGGTGGCCTACGACTACGGCGCCGCCGCCAAGCGCCTCGGCTACAACTACGCTGACAGCGACAACGGCGGTACCAACCCGCTGGATATAGTGAGGAACCTGGCTTATTCGGCCACCCAGGTGATAAAGGACATTATGTCTGTGCGGAACGCCGGCGGCTGGAAGGCCCAGTCTGACCAGCTTTCCGACGTCGCTGCCGGCAAGTCCAAGAGCCGCCTCTCCTACGAGGATTTTATGAAGGTCGTGGTGCAGTTGGTGGACCCGAAGGAAGTTTCGGCCGCGGTGTACGTGCACACCGACAAGCGCGTGAAGGGCGAAGCCGACGTGACGCAGACCTATAACTTCTTCAACGGCCGCGACAACAACTTCGATAAGACGATCTCGGACGTGACCGATATGCAGAACCGCTTCACCGATCCCGCCGAGTTGACGGACTGAGCCGCGCGGACGCGCAAAGAAAAACCCTCCGGTTTCCCCGGAGGGCTTTTCTTTTGTCTCCGGCGGGTCTTACCTTATCTTTCCGTCGACGCCGAAGATGTATGCGATCAGGGCCGCGCGCGCCCACATTCCGTTGCGCTCCTGGCGCCAGTACATCGCGCGCGGGTCGGCGTCCACGGCTACGTCTATCTCGTGGCGGCGCGGCAGCGGGTGCATTATGATGCAGTTCTCCTTGATGTCCTTCAGGTGTTCCCTTTTGAAGTAAAAAGGCGAGTAGTCCACGGCCTTGCTTTCGCCGGCCTTGTCGTGCTCGTCCTGGATGCGCGTCATGTAGATGGCGTCGGCCGTCCTCATCGCGCCTTTGAAGTCCTCTGTCTCCTCGTACGGGATGCCGTGCCGCTTCAGGAACTCCAGTATGTCCGGCTCCATCCTGAACTCCTTCGGCGAGACGAAAGAAAGCCTTATCCCTGAATAGTTCTTCATCAGGTACGACAGCGAGCGCACGGTGCGGCCGCGCTTCAGGTCGCCAACCATCACGACGTGCCTGCCGTCCAGATCCCCGTTGAAGCTGCGGTAGAGCGTGTAGACGTCCAGCAGCGCCTGCGTCGGGTGCTGGTCCTTGCCGGAGCCGCCGTTGACCACCGGCACCGGACGCCCGGTGCGGTTCATCAGCCACGCGGTCTTCTCCACGAAGTTCGGCGCCGGGTGGCGCATTATGATCATATCTACGTAGCTCGAGAACGTGCGCACGGTGTCCTCGGGCGTCTCTCCCTTTACCTCGGAGGAGGTGCTGGTGTCGCGGATCTCGCTGGTCTTGACGCCAATGACATGGCAGGCGTTAAGGAACGACATGAACGTGCGGGTGGAGGGCTGGGCGAAATAGAGCATCGCGCGCTTGTCCGAGAGCAGGCCGGAGACGTAGTCGGCGCCGTCCTTGTGTTGCGTCACCTCGCGCAGCCTGTCGGCGGTACGGAACAGCAGCGTCAGCAGGTCGCGGTTGAACTGCTGGGCGAACAGGCAGTCGTAGACGCGGCCGTCCTTGTTGAAGAATGGGACTTTGTCGGAGACGGGACGTGGGTAAAAATTCTCCCAGTCGGGCTGCACGCTGGTCATTTCCTGCGTTCTCTGCATCGTTCCTCCTTGCGGACATAGGCGGACCGCCCGTCGGACGGAGCGCGCCGGCGGGCGGTCTATGCGGCGCGGACGCGCCGGCCGGCGTTCAGTTCTTCCTTATCAGGTCCAGCAGGAACAGGCGGTGGCCGCGCCCCAGCCTGACCTTGGCCAGCACGGAGCCGCTGCTGGCGCCCCTGCGGGGGTCGTCCTCGTTGAGATAGAAGCGCTCTATCCCGTACCTTATCCTGGCGCCGAAAGAGAAGGGGCCGCGCGTCAGTTCGCCGCGCGCCCAGAGCCCGTCCGGGCCCGGGGCCTTCGCGCAATCCGTCGTCCCGTAGACCGGGACCTGTCCCTCCGGAGTGGCCGCCCTGACTCCGGTGTCCGCGAGGCGCACGTAGAGAGGCCCGGTGTGGGCGGCGCCCTTCAGGAGGGCCGCGCAGACCTCCGGGCGGCCTATGGGGTAATTGAGGGCCACAAAGGTCCCCGCCAGCAGGTCCCGCGGGTCCACAGGCTCGGTCTCCAGGTAAAAATCCCCGGCGGAGGTCCCCCTGGAACTGACGAGCCAGCCGCCCCAGGCGGCGAAGAACAGCAGCTGCGCGGCCAGTACGTATTTCAGGCGGACCATTTATGGCCTCCGGCCGCTTGTATTATGGCCTTGCGGCCCTTGTTGAGGAACCAAGCCAGCGCGGCGAAGAGCAGCCCGGTGCCGATGAAACCCAGGCCGCTGCGCAGCATGCTGCCGAAAAGGTCGAGGAAACGCGTCAGGGCTATCAGCGCTATAAAGAAGACGCCGGTGTTTATACGCTTTTCATTGTTCTCCTGCGCGCCGTTCCAGATAAGTCCGGCGCCGGCGGCCGCTATCAGCAGGTTGGCCAGTATGGCAATGGTTTTGGCGCCCGAAGTGGTGGCGCCGAAGAGCAGGAAGGCGGCCGGCATCGGGGCTATCAGGGCCGTCCTGAAGGCCGCCCGCCAGCGCCCGTCCAGTTCGGGAGCCAGCGGCCTGAAGATGGCCGAGAGCAGTGCGGCGGCGAACATGACCCATATCAGGACCGCTCCGGCCGGCCGCACCGTCCACCGGGACAATCCGGGGTTGAAGTGCCAGAAGAAGGTCATCGCGTACACCGTGAGCAGCCAGGCCAGGTGCGGCAGGCGGCTCTCCAGTCTCTCCTCGGGCGGGGTCCAGGCTATCCACAGCGCCGCGGCGGAAGAGACGGCCAGCATCATCAGGGCGGGGCTGCCGGCGTGCAGCGGGGTCTCGTACACCAAAAGCAGCAGCACCCAGGCGAGGGCGGCGCCCAGCACGCGCATGGTCCCGTGGCAGCGGCGGTAGAGGGCCGTGCCCGCGCCGGCGCCCAGCACGGCCAGCGCCAGCGCCCAGCGCCACCAGGGCGGTGCCGGGACCGGCGCGGCGGCAATCGCCAGCGGGTTTCCCCCGGAGAGCGACATTATGGCGCCGCCGCCGAGGGTGCCGGTGAAGAGACAGACGAAAAGCAGTACAGCGGTCAGCCAGGCTGTGAGCCTGCGGGGGGCCAGCAGCGCTACCGGCAGCTCCAAGGCCGCCCAGACCAGCAGCGGCCTGACCGGGTCTCCGCTCAGTTGGAAGATCTGGGCGTAAAGACCTATACCTGCGGCCGGCAGGAAGAACCAGAGCACCTCGGCCGGCACCGCGACGGCGGGCTTCTCCTGGAAACCCAGGGCGGTCATCCCGGCGGCCGCCAGGAGCAGCAGGAAGCCGCCTATCTTGATCATGACGCCCAACTTATCCCAGTTGTGCGCGACTATGAGCGTAAGGCCGATGGCTATGAAGAGCCCGGAAAAGGCGGCTATGAGGTAAGAGGCCTTCCAAGCGGAGACGGGGCGTTTTTCCAAAGCCATGTCGTAGACCTTCCCGGCCTGTTCGGACGTGATTAAGCCCGCGGCCGCGGCTCCAGCCAGGTCGTTCTTCAGTCTCTTGTAATAGGACATGTATCCTTAAACCGCTAGAAACTGCCCCTCGCGGAAATTATATTAAAACAGGCGGCTGCAAAGGAAGCGCGCAGCCGCGGATTTTGTATCATTGTCGTTGCGTCTATGATGGAAGAAGGAGCGAAGGCCGGGTCTGCGGAGCGCGGGTTTTTTTTAGCCCGCGTGCCGGCGCGGATTTTCATCGGGGCGCTGCTGGCGCTCTCGGCCGCCGGCGCGGCCGCGCTGGACAGGATGTATTATGTCGGGTACTTCAACGACGACGCCTCCTTCGTGCTGCTGTCCCGTTCGCTCTGGGAGCATCTCCGCGAGCTTTCCGGCCTTGGCTTCGGCGGGGCCTTCTCGCATTTTCTGCCTGGCTACCCGCTTTTCCTGCTGCCTTTTTCCGCGGCCTTCGCTCCGCACTGGGCCTGGCTGAGCTGGACCAGCGCCGGGCTTTCGCTGCTGAGCGTCTGGGGCCTGTGGCTGCTGCTGGACGGGTGGCTTTCCGAGGAGGACAGGCGCTGGACCGCGCTGCTCTACGCCGTGCACCCGCTTTTCCTGGTGGATTCGGGGATAGTGATGGCGGACCCGTTCCTGACCTGCCTGTTCGTCTACGGACTGCTGGGGCTGCGCCTCGTCCTGGAGGGGGGCGGCGCCTGGGCCTGGTTCCTGTTGACCGGGGCTTCGTTCTGGGCTCCGGCCAGCAAGCCGATAGGAGCGCTTCTGCCTTGCGCGCTCACGGCCGGACTGGCGGCCGCCGGGCCCTCCGGGCGCCGGCCGCTGCGCCGGCTGTTGCTGTGGTTCTGGCTGCCCTGCGCGGGGGCGGCGGCGTATTACCTGCTGGCGCGCAGTTCCCCTACCGACTATATCGGCTACCTGTTGCACGGCCTGGCGGCGCTGGGGGGACAGCCGCTGTGGCCGCGGGTCTACGGGTTGTTCCACGATTTCGTGCTGTATTGCGGGCTGGGCGTGGGCTGGCCGCGCGGCGGTTTCTGGGACCTCTCCGGTTCCGCCGTCATAGCCGCGGTGCTGTACTTCCTTTTCAAGGGCATGGGGCGGCTCCTCTCCGGAGAGGGCCCGGGGCGTTCCGCCGCCCTGGCGGCGGCGGCGCTGCTGCTCGGGCAGGGACTGGTGATGTCCGTCTGGACTGTCTATTCCGACCGCTACGCGCTGCCGATGCTGCCGCTGGCCCTGCTCTTCTTCGCGGCCGGAGTCCGCGCCTCCTGGGAAGCCAGGCCTGCGGCCGGGCGCGCGCTGCTGGCGCTGCTGGCGGCGGGTTTCGCTGTGCACAGCGTCCAGATAGCGGTCGGCCTCCACAGGTCGCCGCGCCGTGAGAACATGCTGCCCGCGCGCACGATGGAATGGATACGGCTCAACACCCCGCCCGCCAGCCGCTTCGTCGGGGAGTCCCCGCTGGTGGCGCTTTACACCGGGCGCAGCGGGGACGGGCTTTTCGGCGCGCGCGACCTGGATATGTACCTGGAGCGCCTGGCGCGCTCGCGCATAGACTACGCGCTGGTGACCGACCGGAAGATTCTTTCCACCAAGGGCTCGTTCGAGAACGACCAAGGGCTCCAGAAAAGCCTGGAACGCGGCTGGATAGCCGGGCATCCACGCCTCTTCCGGCTGCTCCATGTCGAGGACGGGGAACGGACCGCCGTGTACAAGGTGGAGCTGCCTGCGGGCTGGGACGGGGCCTTCGTCCTTTACGCCGGGTCCCTGGCCAGGATAAAGGCCGGGAACATGGCGGTGGCGGAGAAAGACCTGCGCTCGGCCCTGGCGGCGGTGCCGGATTTCCCCTCTGCACTGCTGGCGCTGGCCGCCGTGGAGCTGGTGCGCGGCGAACCTCCGGCCGGGGCAGAGAAACTGCTGCGCAGGGCGTTGGAACTGGAACCTGACTACCCCGAGGCTTCGCGCGCGCTGGCGGAACTGCTGGACCACCTGGGCCGCAGAAACGAGGCGGAGGCCGTGCGCGCCCGCGCCAGGGCGGCGCTTTCGCTGACGCCCTTTTCCGCCCCGGAGCGCTGAGGCCGGCTTAAGACCCGGCCGTCCCTGTTTTATGGAATTCAGTTTCATGCGCCGCGGCAGGTTCTACGACACGCTCGGCTGGGTCTCTTTCGCCTTGGCCTGCGCGGTATTCCTGCTGCCGATAGTCAACCCGGACATCTACTGGCACCTAGCGGCGGGCAGGTACGCCGTCTCGCGGCTGACGCTGCCAGGCCGGGATGTCTTCTCCTGGACCATGGCCGGCAGGCGTTGGACCGACTTCGAATGGCTGTCGCAGGTCGTCTATTACCTGCTCTACCTGGCCGGGGGCTGGCGCGCGCTGCAGTTCCTCAAGGCCCTGATGCTGGCGCTGACGCTGCTGGTCTTCCGGCGCGCGGCGCTGCTGCACGGCCAGAAGACCGCGCTGCCGCTGCTGCTGCCGTTCTTCGCGCTGGGGATACTCTCCAACTGCGACCTGAGGCCGGAGAACTTCACGCTGCTGTTCTTCGCGGTTACGTTCTATTTCCTGGAGAAGCGCAGGCTCGCAGGGGAGGAGTGGAAAGGGCCGGGCGCGGCCGCGGCCTTCGCCTTCTTCGCGCTCTGGGCCAATCTGCACGCCGGCTTTTTTTACGGCCTGGCCTTGACCGGCCTTTACGCCGCAGGGGAGCTAGCGTCCGCGCCCCGGTTTCCGCGGCTGGGCCTTTCTTCCAGACTGACGCCCGCCGCGACCGGCTATCTGAAGGTCTTCTTTTCCGGGCTGGCAGCCAGCTTCGTCAATCCTTATGGTTGGCGGGTCTATTCGGTGGTCCTGAATCATGAGCGCTACAGCGCCGCGCTGCGGGCCCATATACGCGAATGGGCGCCCTTTTCGCCCGGCAATCCCTACCAGTGGCCTTACGCGCTGGCGCTGGCCGGCGCGCTGGCGGCCATCCTGTTCTTCGCCCTGCGCCGCCGCAGCACGGTCTGGCACCACGCAGGAACGCTGCTGTTCTTCGGCTGGCTCTCCCTTTCCTACAGCCGCAATATACCGTTCTTTATGATAACGGCCCCGGTCTGCGCGCTGGCGCTCCCGTGGGGCAGGCCCGGCCCGCGCGGCGCCCGCGCGCTGGCCTGGGCCGCGGTACCGGGCGCCGCCCTGCTGCTGTGTTTCTGGGCGGTCTTCGTCCTGCCGCAGTATTCGGCCGCGCCGCGCCTGGAGAAGTGGGGCTCGCCCGGACTGGCCGCTTTCCTGCGTTCGGAAAAAAAGGAGCTCTCCGGGCTCAGGCTCTACAATCCCTGGGGCTGGGGCGGCTGGCTGGAGTGGGAACTGTATCCGGATTACAGGACCTTCGTGGACGGCCGCTATTTGTTCCACGGCAGGATAGACGAGATAGCCGGTCTGGACGTGAGCGCCGCCAACTGGCGCCGGTTTGCGGAGAGATACGGCTTCGGGCTGATGCTGCTGAAGACTGGCTGGCCCGAAGTGCCGGTGCGGCAGCGGCTGCCGGACGGCAGCGAGAGAGTCTTCCGGCGCCCGGCCTACCTGTTCTATCTGCCGGCGGCAGACTGGGCCGTAGTTTACTGGGACCGCCGCTCGGCCGTTCTGGCGCGGCGTTCGTCGGTCCCGCCGGCCTGGCTGAAGGCGCACGAACTGCGCTACCTGCGTCCGGGCGACCTGCCCAGCCTGGAGGCGGCTGCGCTGGCCGGGGCGGTGCCCATCCCCGAACTGCACAGGGAGCTGGGCGTCTTCGAGCGGAGCCATCCCGGAGACGCGCCCCTGAACGCGGAACTGGCCGGTTTCGTGAGAGGGGTAGGGGAACTTTGCTCGGGGAAGGGGGCGAAATGCGCGGAATAATCAGGGGAATGAGGGAGCACCCGCTGGCGCTGTTCCCGGATTTCCGGCGTATGTTCGCCGGGCGTACGATCTCGGCCGTCGGGGACAAGTTCTTCTCGATAGCCATAGCCTGGTGGGTGCTCTCGTCCGGAGGCGGCAGGTCCAAATTTCATCTGGGCCTGATTATGGGAATGAACGTGCTGCCGGTGGTGCTGTTCGGGCCGCTGCTGGGCACACTGGCCGACCGCTCCGACAAGCGCAGGGTAATGCTGACGGCCGACGCGGCGCGCGCGGCCTTGGTGTTTGTCCTGGCCATGCTCCTGCTGGCGGGGAGGCTGACACTGCCCCTGCTCTACGCGCTCTGCTTCTGCATAGCTGGTTTCGGCCCGCTGTTCGAGTCGGCCGAAGCGGCCTCTATCCTGCGGCTCACGTCCGAGGAGATGATGCCGCAGGCGGTGGCCGCCGACTCTTCTATCCTGCAGCTCTCCAACGTAATCGGCTCGGCGCTGGGCAGCGTGCTGATGGCCGCGGCCGGAGTGGCAGGGGCTTTCCTGTTCAACGCCGCCGGCTACGCGGCCTCTTTTCTGGCCATCCTCGGTATTCGCACGCCGCTGGTCCCGGAGGCCAGGACCGAGAGCTCCTTCGTCGCGGAATTCCGCGAGGGGCTGGCTTATATACTGGGCAACAGGCCGCTGCTGATGCTGATCATAACGTTCACGCTCTTCAACTTCTTCGTCGGGCCGATCATGCTGATAATCCCCATGATAGTGAAGTTCACTCTGAAGGCGTCCGTAACCTGGCTGGCCGTCTTCGAAGCTTTCTTCGCGGCCGGCTCGGCGGCGCTGGCGGCGGCGCTGAGCTTTAAGAAATCGTACGGGAACGTCTATGGCTGGTTTTTCGCCGCGCTGCTGGCGGTGGGAACGGCTTTCGGCGGGCTTTACTTCGCTTCGGACAAGTACGCCGTATGCGCCCTGCTTTTCGCCGCAGGCGGGGCGCTGGGGGCCGGCAACGTGGTGCTGCTGACGCTGTTCCAGACAGCGGTGCCGGACGCCGTGAAGGGACGCTTCTTCTCTGTGCTGACCACGCTGGCCTACGCCGGGCTGCCGCTGGCCTTCATGGTCACCGGGCTCTTGGCGGAGCGCTTTTCGGTGGGCTTCTGTATAGCGCTGGACTCCTCGGCCGTGCTAGTCCTCTCTTTTATGGCGCTGGTCATCCCCAGGGTAGAATACGGCGACGGGGCGTGAAAAAGGCCGGCGGACGGCCGCCGGCCTTTTTCACGCCCGCCGCGGCGGTCAGGTCCGCACTATCCTCGTGCCCGCGATCAGGTCGTGCCAGGTGCGGTGGTCCTTCTCCCAGAGCGCCCAGACGTAGCCCAGCAGCATGAACAGCGATACCAGCGAGAACAGCGTGCGCAGGAAGACCTTGTCCGCCGGCGCGGCCCCGCCTGTGTGGTAGTCCACCAGCTTCAACTTCGTTATCTTCATACCGGGCGTGGCGCCGAAGCGCCACAGTAGTATCGCGCCGTAGAGCGCCCAGACCAGCATTTTTACCGGCACCTCGCGGCCCTTCCTGCCGCCCGTGTTGAGCTGCGCGTCGCTATCGGAGGTCCAGACCTCGCCGTCCGAGCCTACCACGCTGGCGCCGTTCTTGCCGATGCTGATATGCGAGCCGTCCTTGCCCGACACCTCTATGCCGTTGCTGCCGATATGGACGTTCTCCACCTTGATGTTAGGCGGCGCGGCTTTGCCGTGCCTGCTCGGGAAGCTGGCGGCGGGGCCGCTGTCGGCCAGGTCGAAGGTGCTCAATATTATCATCACTATCACTACGTCCACTAACAGCGACAGCAGCCGGTGGAAGAAGCCGGCCCGCGGCGCCGGGGCGGCGGGTGCGGGCGGCTGCGGCGAAACTTCGGGGGCGGTTACCGGCGCCTCGCTGGGCGGCTGAGAGCCCACCGGCACCTCCCGCAGCACGCGAAAAACTTTTATTTTCTCGGGCACGCCCTTGAACTGGCGGTAGCCTATCTCGCTGGAGGGCACCTCGCGCTTGTTCATCGCCAGGTAGACGGCCTCGGTGAAGAACACCTCTCCGGCCTCAGCTATGCTTTCCAGCCGCGACGTGATGTTGACGGGGTCGCCGTAGACGTCCCCGTCGTCGTGCACGGCCACCTCGCCTGAGTTTATGGCGATGCGTATCTCTATGCGGTCCTGCTGGGCCCGCTCCGCGTTGTGCGCCCTGAGGACGTCCTGTATCTCCATGCCGCAGAGGACGGCGTCGGTCGGGCTGTCGAATGCCGCCAGGAACGCGTCGCCTATCGTCTTGACCAGGCGGCCGCGGAACTTCTCTATTACCGGCAGCACCAGCTCGCGGTGCCGCGAGAGGAGCTCCTGGGTCTGCGCGCGGGAGAAGCCGGCCGTCTTGGACGTGAACCCCTTTATATCGGTCAGCATTATGGCCAGATTTCGCGTTTCCATGCTCTTTTTCCTTAAGCGCCCGTCAGGAAGGGTTGGGGATGTCTATGAACTCTGTCTTCACGCGGAACTTCCTCTCCAGCAGTCCGGCCAGCGCCTGCACCCCGGGCTTCTCGGTGTTGTAGTGGCCGGCCGCTATGAAGTTGGAGCGCGTCTCGCGGGCGTGCTCCTGCACGAACTCGCCGGTTTCGCCGGTGACGTAGAGGTCGAGGCCGGCCGCCGTGGCCTGTTCGAACAGCCGGGCTGCGCCGCCGCTGACCGCGCCGACGGAGCGGATCCTTTCCGTCCCGAAGCGGAAGCAGAGCGGCTCGGCGTCCAGTTTTATGGCCAACTTCGCGGCTATGTCGCCCAGCGCGAGGGGCCTTGGCAGCGTCCCTTTGAAACCTATCGTTTGAGCGTCGTGGGAGCCGAACGGCTTCAGGCCTTTCGCGCCCAGCATCGCGAGCAGGCGGGCGTTGTTGCCGACGACGGGGTGCCTGTCCAGCGGCAGGTGCCAGGCGGCCAGAGACAGGCCGCTGCCGAACAGCGCGGCCAGCTTGCGCCTGAACGGGCCGGTGAAGGGCTGTGAGCGGCCCCACAGCAGGCCGTGGTGCACTATCAGCATATCCGCCCCGCAGTCCGCCGCGCGCTTTATGCACTCCAGCGACGCTGAGACCCCGAAAGCTATCTTTCCCACCTCCTGCCGGCCCTCGGCCTGCAGCCCGTTCTGCGAGGCGTCCTTCACGTCCGCCGAACCCAGGTAGGAGTCTACGAATGAAACGATTTTATCCCTGTCCGCCATCGAACCTCCCCCGCGCCCGCCGGAGTCAGGCGGCCGCGCGTCAAAATATGCCGTCCTGCAGCAGCGGGGCCTCCGACTTCGGCTCCGGGCGGAAGGCGTAGATGTAGCCGTCGGCGATTTGGTCGGCGAGGTAGTCGGCTATCGCGTAGCCGCCGTCTTTCGGATACAACAGCAGCGCCGCGTAGCTCCAGAGCTCGGGCGTGCCGCGTATGTAGGAGTCAGGCACCAGCACGTTTATCCAGCCGTCCTGCACCGAGGGAGGCAACTCGGCCGTCTTCTTCGGACCGTCGGGCGTTATCTGGTAGAAGGAGGCGCCCCCTGTGGAAACTTCCAGAGCGTATTCCCAGGCGTCGTTCGGGAAGATCCGCAGCGGCCGTCCGTCCAGGGGCCGCGTGATGCCGGCGTTGACGCGGTGGTTTATGTCTATATAGAGGTCCAGGGTTATGTGGCTGAAGCCGTAGGGGCCGCCGGGGGTGTTGTCTATGGCTCCCGGCCTGAACCTGAACAGTATGCCGGCATTGGAAGTGGAGATCTGGATCGCCTGCAGTTTCCAGATGCGCGAAGGATCGGCTCCCGCAGGAAGGCCTGGGGTGGAGTCGGGCAGCTGCGGGCTGCGGCCCGAGTTGGTCAGCTCGAATCCTCCGGGAACGGTGGAGACCGCGACCTTATCCTCCTGGTCGGAGGCGGAGGCCGCGTCAGCCAGCGTGGTGAACGCCCAGGGCGGGGGCGGCTTGCCCATCAGGCGATAGGCGTTGGCCAGCGTGTTGCGCAGTTCCAGGTCCGCGTCGGAGGCGGAAGCGCTGGAAGCCAGGACGGAAAGGTTGTCGCCTTCCTCGGCCGCGAAGTACTGGCGGAAGGCGGGCTCGGCCCTGGGATAATCACCCTGCAGGGAATTTAAATAGAGCATCAGGTCGCCGCGGGTCTGGGCCAGCGCGGCAAGCGCCCCGGCCTGCAGCCGGGCGGCGGCCCAGGGCGTGTAGTCCCCGCTCCAGGGCGAGGCCGCGGCCGAGACGGCCGCCGGGGCGGTGGACTCGGCGACGGCGCCTTCCAGCGCCTTGGAAACGGTGCTCAGCCTGTAGGCGGACGGCGCCCTGAGTTCGGCGGCGAGCTGGGCGCGCAGGGCCGCGGGGTCACTGGCGGAGGTCTCGTCGAACAGCGTGAACGAGGGGGCTTCGTAGTCCGGGACCGAGGTGGAGAACTTCACGAAGGGCACGGCGTAGACGCCGTCCGCCTCCATCGCCGCGGCTGTGGATATCAGCGGGCCGCAGGCTATCCATTTCATGCCCAGAGACCTGGCCAGGGGAAAATAATCCGGCGACAGCCCTCCAGGAGGGGAGACCAGGCCGGCCGGCGGGGCGCCGTCCTCCCTGGCTGCCGCATCCCTGGCCATGGAGAACCTCAACGGCAGGAAATAGGCCGCGTTCTGGGACTCCGGAACGGAAGCGGGCTTGCCGTTCCACTTCACTTCCGGTCGGTCCGGCGAATAGATCAGCGGGAGCGGCGGGTCGCCTTCCGGCCGGGCGGCCAGCTCCAGGCGCCCTTCCTTCGCCAGCTTCTTTACGCGGGCTTCGAAGCCTTTCGGAGGTTCAGGGAAAGCGACCGTCAGGCGCAGGTCCTTGCCTTTCTCCAGGATGTCCAGTATCTCCCCTATACCGGCGTCGCGCACCGGCACCCAGAGTATGGCCCGGCCCGCGGCCGAGGCGGCTCCCTCCGCCAGCAGTACGGCGGCCAGCGCGGAAAGCAGCGTCTTTTTGAGCTTCATTTTACCGTCCGTACCGACACCTTGCGGCCGGCCTCCGTGTCCGTGTCAGGGTTTAGCGGGTCCAGAGTTTCCTGTCCGTCTATCACGCAGACGTACTTGTAGCGGCCCGGCGGCAGCGGGACTATTGCCTCCCAGGTCTTCTTGCCGGTCTTAACCAGCTCCAGCGAATCCGCGTCCCATTTATTAAAATCTCCGGCTATCTTCACGCTCTTGGCGCCTTTTATCGTTATGGTAAATCTGACGAAGCGCAGTACGGGCTGCGGCGGTTCCGGAATGCGGTCCGGCCGGGGGCGGAACTGCGGGATTACCCCCGTGACGGAAGGTTTTATGCCGGCCACGTCCCAGTGTCCGAGGAAATCGAAGTACTTATGTATCGCGTTGTTGAAAATCACGCTGGGGACGCTCACCAGGACCAGGCCCGCCGCGGCGAGCAGCAGCAGTACCGATTTGCGTTCCATCAGGCGCGCTCCTCCGTCTCCAGGCGCGGTCGCAGCCGCACCTCGGCCCCGAGGTTCGAGACCAGCTCCCGGAACTTCGCCATGTCCACGGTGTCGTCCTCTACGGCGGTGGCTACGGCCTCCGGCAGCAGCAGCGCCGCTTCCCTGATGAATTCCTTGACCTTCTCGAAGCCGTTGGCCTTCCACGGCTCCATCGGGCGCATACGCTCCAGCCACTGGACCGGGTCCGCCGTGTTGAGGCTGACGTGTACGGCGTCTATAAACCCCTTCATCTCCGGCACCACGTTGCGGCCCCAGACGGCGTTGGCCAGGCCATTGGTGTTGAGGCGCACGCGCAGTGAGGCGGGGATGGGGGCGGCGCGTCCCGACTTCACCAGGCGGGCGCAGGTCAGCAGCGCCTCCAGGCGCATTGTGGGTTCGCCGTAGCCGCAGAAGACCAGCTCCCTGAACGGGGCTGACGCCCATTCCGCCTTCGCGGCGGTTACGACTTCCGACGGGGCCGGCTCGAGGCCTGCCAGGTTCAGGTCGTTGCCGCGGTAGTCCATCTTCCAGGTGTTCTTGATGCAGAAGACGCAGGACGTGGGACAGCTGTTGGTGAGGTTTACGTAAAGGCCTTCCCCGTAGCGGTAGACTATGGTGGGTTTGTGTGCTTCCATAAAAATCCCCGTGCGGTCTTCAGCCGCGCTTCTTATTATTCTATCATTTAGGGATGAAGATTTTGATAGCGCCCAATTCCTTCAAGGGAACGCTCACCGCGTCCGAGGCCGCTGAGGCCGCCGCCAGGGGCGTTAGAAAAATAGCCCCCTCGGCGCGCGTCGACGTGCTGCCGATCGCTGACGGCGGGGACGGACTGCTGGAGGCGCTGCTGCCGGCGCTTGGCGGGAAGCTGATGCGAAGCCTGGTGAGGGGGCCTCTCGGCGGGCCGCTGGAGGCGCGCTGGCTGCTGGCCGGAAGCACCGCGGTGATAGAGATGGCTGAGGCCGCGGGCCTGCGGCGCCTGGGGGGCGCGAGGCTGCGGCCGCTTGACGCCTCTACCCGGGGCGTGGGGCAGCTGATGGCTGAGGCCGCGCTGCGCGGAGCCAGGGAGATAGTGGTGGGCCTGGGCGGCAGCGCCTCCAACGATGGAGGCGCGGGCTGCGCCCAAGCCTTCGGCTTCTCGCTCGTGGACCGCCGCGGCCGTCCGGTGCCGCCCGGCGCCAGGGGGCTGGCCTCGCTCGCGGCCGTGTTCCCGGGCGGCGCGCGCCGGCTGCTCAGGGGCGTGCGCGTGACCGGGCTGGCCGACGTGCGCAACCCGCTCTGCGGCCCGATGGGGTCCGCGCGGGTCTTCGGGCCGCAGAAAGGCGCCGGGCCGCGCGAGGTGGCCTTCATCGGCAGGGCTCTGCTGAACTACGCAGGCGTGGTGAGGGAATGCCTGGGCGTGGAAATAGCCCGCCTGCGCGGCGGCGCCGCCGCCGGCGGGCTAGGCGCGGGTCTGGCCGCTTTCTTCGGAGCGGAACTGGATGACGGGGCCGCCTTCGTGCTGGAACGGACGGGGTTCTACCGGAAACTGGCCGGCGCGGACCTGCTAGTTACCGGAGAGGGGAGCTTCGACGCGCAGACCTTCTACGGCAAGGCCCCGGGGGCGGCCATCGCCGCCGCAAGACGTGCGGGTAAGCCCGTCGCCGTGGCGTGCGGCGTTTCCAGGCTTTCAGCGGCTTCACTGCGGCGGCGCGGGGTTTCTCTGGTGATAGAGGCCGGCCGGCTCCCCTATCCCGCCGCGGCCCTGGAAGCGGCCGTTTCCAGTGGACTAGCTCCGATGCTTGGCCGCGGCCGGAGTTGAGTTCACAGGTTATTTTTATTATTATGTATACCCTGCGGAACACGGCCTTTCCCGCGTCCGCGGATACGAGATTAAGAGGTTTAAAATGAGCTCCCACCAGGCAAACCACATTTCTTTCGGCACCGACGGCTTTCGCGGCGTCATAGCGCGGGACTTTACGTACGACGTGGTCAGAAAGGCCGCCCAGGGCATGGCCGATTATGTCGCCTACAAGTATATGCGGATGGAAAAGCCCTCCATCGCCGTGGGCTACGACAGGCGCTTCATGTCGGACCGCTTCGCGCGCGCGCTGGCCGAGATCCTGGCCGCCAACGGCCTGGCCGTCACTCTTTCCGCAACTCCCATCCCCACCCCGGCCGTAAGCCTGCTCACTACGAAGGGCTACGGCATAGGCGTTGTGATAACCGCCAGCCATAATAAACATTTTTATAACGGCATCAAGGTCAAGTTGAACGGGCGCTCCGCCCCTCCGGCGGTGACGGCCGACATAGAGAACTACATCGGCAAGGCCGTGCCGGTAAAGGCCGCCGGGGTAAACGTGGCGGTGAAGGATTTCAGGAAGATCTACGAGGACTACCTCGATTCCAGGGTGGGCGGCGCCGCGAAGCTGCTGGCGAAGCTGCCAGGCAAGGTCGTGGTGGACTTCATGCACGGCGCCGGCGCAGAGATGGCCGGGATCTTCAATTCGAAGAACGTCATAAAGATCAGGGAGGCGCACGATCCGCTGTTCGGCGGCGTAGCCCCCGAGCCGGTGGAGTCCAACCTGCAGCCGCTGGTGGAGGCCGTCAAGAAGAACAAGGCTCTTTTCGGGGTCGCGCTCGACGGCGACGCGGACCGCTTCGCGCTGGTCTCGGACAAGGGCCAGTACTTCACTCCCTGCCAGACCGCGCCGCTGCTGCTGGACTACCTGCTGGCGGGCGGCAAGTACAAGGGCAAGGTGGCGCAGGCCGTGTCGATGGGCTACCTGACCAAGCGTATAGCGCGGGCGGCTGGGCTGCCGTTCGAGGAGACGCTGGTCGGCTTCAAGTACATAGCCGAGAAGATGCTCTCCGAGGACGTGACGTTTGGCGCGGAGGAATCTGGCGGCTATACCTGGAAAGGCAACCTGCCGGAGCGCGACGGGGCGCTGACCGCGCTCTTCGTGATGGACATGGCGGTAAAGACCGGCAAACCCGTGTCCGCCCTTTACGCCGAGATAGAGAAGAAGTACGGGAAGTCCGCCTTCATCCGCCGGGATTTCGAATTGGACAAGCCCATCCCCAACAAGCACTCGTTCGCGGTTAAGATAAAGAAGAAGCTGCCGAAGCTGCTGTTGGGCCGCAAAATAGCCGAGACCAACACGATAGACGGTCTTAAGATAGTGCTCGACAACGACTGGTGGGTGCTGATGCGGCCGTCCGGCACCGAGCCACTGCTGCGCACGTACGCCGAGACGGATACCCCGGAGAACACGAAGAAGTTCCTGGACCTCGCGGGCAAGCTGATCGAGAAGTAAAACCGGATAAAATTGCTATAATTTAAGGATAATTCAGGAGGGTAAGCGCATGAACTTCAAAGGAAAAAGGTTCGTCAGTTCCGAGTCTGTGACCGAGGGACACCCGGACAAGGTCTGTGATCAGATCTCCGACGCGGTGCTGGACGAGATAATGAAGAAGGACCCGGCCGGCCGCGTGGCCTGCGAGACCTTCATCACCCGCGGCATGGTCGTCGTGGGCGGCGAGATCACCACGAAGACCTACGTGGACGTGGACGGGCTCGCCCGCCGCGTGATAAGGGAGATAGGCTATACCGACAATAAGTACGGTTTTAATTACGAGACCTGCGCGGTTATCAACGTGATCGGCCGCCAGAGCCCCGACATCGCCCAGGGCGTGGACACCGGCGGCGCCGGCGACCAGGGCCTTATGGTCGGCTACGCCTCCGACGAGACCCCGGAACTCATGCCGCTGCCGCTGCAGCTGGCCCAGCGCCTCTCCATGCGCCTGACCGAGGTCCGCAAGAAGGGCATCCTGCCCTACCTCGGCCCGGACGGCAAGACCCAGGTGACCGTGGAGTATGACGACGGCGAGCCTACCCGCATAGAGACCATCGTCGTCTCCTCGCAGCACACCGAGGAGATCCTCGACAAGAGCGGCCACCAGATCACCGAGAAGAGCCGCAGGGAGATCATCGAGGCCGTGATCACGCCCATCATAGACAAGAAGATGATGGACAAGAACACCAAGATCTACATCAACCCGACCGGCAAGTTCGTGGTCGGCGGTCCTCAGTCCGACACCGGCGTGACCGGCCGCAAGATCATCGTGGACACCTACGGCGGCGTGGCCCCGCACGGCGGCGGCGCGTTCTCCGGCAAGGACCCGACCAAAGTGGACCGCAGCGCCGCCTACATGGCCCGCTACATCGCCAAGAACATCGTGGCGGCCAAGCTCGCCCGCGAAGTCACCGTGCAGCTGGCCTACGCCATAGGCGTGGCCGAGCCGGTGGGCCTGTACGTGGACAGTCACGGCACCGGGAAGATCGCCGACGAGAAACTGGCTCAGATAGTCAGGTCGAGTTTTGACCTGACGCCCCGCGGTATCATCCACGCGCTGAAGCTGCGCGCGCCGGTGTTCCGCAAGACCGCGGCCTACGGCCATTTCGGCCGCCCCGGCTTCGCGTGGGAGAAGACCGATTCGGCGGCGGCGCTGGCTAAGAAAGCCGCCGGCGCTCCCAGGGTGGAGTGCTCCTGCTGCTGCTGACCCTGGCCGCGCCGGGAAACGGAGGGGGTCCGTTCCCGGCGCGCTGGACCCAAGGGGGGAACATGAAGGTATTGCTGGTTGAAGATAATGCGCTTACGCGCTACACGATAAAGACCCTGCTGGAAAAGCTCGGTCATGAGGTGGTGGCCGAGGCCGAGGACGGCCCGGCGGCGGTGAAATGCTACCGCGAGCACAGGCCGGACGTGGTTTTCCTGGACCTGATACTTCCGGGGCGCTCCGGGGTGGAGATCCTCGGCGACCTGCGGGCGCTTGACCCGGCCGCGCGCGTGGTGGTCGTTACGGCGGTGGAGCAGGACGAGATAGACAGGCGCCTTTCCGACAAGGGCGTGAACGCGATACTGCGCAAACCGTTCTCATTCGACGATTTTAAAACGCTGATGAAGAGCCTTGCCTGATATGGACCCGAAAGCCGGGAAAACTCTGGAAAAAGTAGCCTCGGAGAGTCTGGGAAAATGCGCTTCCAGGCTCTCGCGCGTTTCAGGCGGGCAATGGACAATCTCCGCTTTTCACGTTTCCCTGCGCACGATGCGGGAACTGATCGGGGACTATTCCGCTTCAGGCAGCGCCTCGGGAGCGGCCGTGTATTTCACGGTTTCCGGTGAGTATCCGTTCACTTCGATGGTTGTCTTCAGACCGGAGGATATAGGGGTACTGGCGAGGGGCTTCCTCGGCGGCCCGATCCTCAAGCTGCCGGACCTGAGCCAGGCGCAGGAGCTGCTGTTCTCTGAACTAGGCAACATCATTCTTAACTCTTTGCTGAACGCGCTTTCCGGGGCCGTCGGACGCCCCTTTATCCCTTCGGCCCCCAAGTGCGTGAAGGGAGGGATCCCTTTCCTGCTCGAGGCCCTCTGGTCCTCCGTGGAGCCTTCGGCCAGGCGCGGCCTGGTCACGGTGAAGTTGGACCTGCGTTGCGGCGACGCCGTCACGGGGGTGGAAGTGCTGGCTCTTATTCCTCCCGCCATGGAGGCGGAACTGGCCGCTCTGGAGCCCTGAGGAGGGCGCGGCCTGGCGAGCTGAGGAGGAGATATGATTAGAAGAACCATCCCCGTAGCCCTTGCTCTGATGGCGGTCCTAGCCGCCAGGGCATTCCCGCAGGTCGGCGTGAACGGTATAGACTGGCAGGTTTCCCGGAATGCCGGCAAACAGCGCCTCCCTTTCGAGAAGGTGGAGAAACTTAAACTTTCCGAAGACGGGAAGTTCACGGACAGGCTGCGCGCGCTTGTAACGCTGCACAATTCCTCCGCGAACCCGGCCGAGGGGCTGGTCATGCGCTACGCGCTGACGCTGCGCCTGCTGAAGGACGGGGAACCCCTGGACAAGGCCTTCTGGTGCGTTCCGTTTTTCGTCGAAGAGGTTCGCGTCTCCAGGATAGCCCCCGACGCGGAGATGCAGGCCAGGGTGATACGGTTCGAACTTCAGAACCAGCTGGCGAGACTGCGGGACAGCGGCTTCAGCCCGGTGGCTATTAAGCTGCAGGTAATGCTGGGCCCCCGCAGGGGCGACTCCCCCTCCGCCATTATGAACGAGTCCGTTCTTGACATAGTCAGATCATAAGGCCGCGCGCCTTGCGCGGCATGACGCACGGAGCACAACATGCTTGATATCAACCTCATCAGGACCGACCCTGGGAAGGTCCGGGCGGCCCTGTTAAAGAAACTGGATTCCGTCGACCTCGGGCCCATACTGGAGCTGGACCGCAGGCGGCGCGAACTGCTTACGGAGGGCGACGCGCTGAAAATGAAGAAGAACGCCGCCTCTGCCGGGGTGAAAAAGCTGCCCAAAGAGGAGCAGCAGGCGGTCTTCGCCGAGATGAAGGAGATAGCGGCCAGGGTCAAGGGCATCGATTCGGAGCTGGTCTCGGTAGAGGAAAAGCTGAACTCGCTGATGGCCGAGCTCCCGAATATGCCGGCGGATGACGTCGTGGCCGGCGGCAAGGAGAACAACGCGGTCCTGCACGAGTGGGGTAAGAAGCCGGAGTTCGGTTTCGCCGCGAAGGGCCACCTGGAGCTCTCAAGAGACCTGGGGCTCGTCGATTACGAGCGCGGGGCCAAATTGGGCGGCGCGGGCTTCTGGATCTACCGCGACCTCGGCGCGCGCCTGGAGTGGGCACTGATCAATTTCTTCGTGGAGACGCACCTGGCGGCCGGCTACTCGTTCACGCTGCCGCCGCATATTCTGAACTACGAGTGCGGTTATACCGCCGGGCAGTTCCCCAAGTTCAAGGACGACGTCTTCCATATCTCCGGCCAGGGAGAAAAGACGCAGTTTCTGCTGCCCACGGCGGAAACCGCGCTGATCAGCCTGCACCGCGACGAGGTGCTGAAAGAGGAGGACCTGCCGAAAAAATATTTCGCCTACACCCCCTGCTACCGCAGGGAGGCCGGCGGCTACGGGGCCAACGAGCGCGGCATGATACGCGGCCACCAGTTCAACAAGGTGGAACTGATCCAGTTCACCAGGCCGGAGGATTCCCCGGCGGCCTTCGATTCGATGGTGGGGGCCGTGGAGGGCGTCATGAGGAAGCTGGGCCTGCATTACCGGCTGGTCAAGCTGGCCGCCGGGGACTGCAGCGCTTCGATGGCCCGCACCTGCGATATAGAGGTCTGGATTCCGAGTATGAACGCCTACAAGGAAGTAAGCTCGGTCTCCAACGCCTACGACTACCAGGCCCGCCGCGGGAGCATGCGTTTCAAGCGCGCGGCCACCGGCAAGAACGAGCTCGTGCACACTCTCAACGGCTCCTGTCTCGCCACCAGCAGGCTTTTCCCGGCGATACTGGAACAGTTTCAGCAGGCGGACGGCTCCGTGCTGGTGCCCGAGGTCCTGCGCAAATATACCGGCACCGACAGGCTCGCGATATGAAAAAGCTGGCGATAGCGGCGCTTCTGTTCTCGGTCCTGTCCTCCTCCGTCCCTGTCAGGGCGCTTCCCGCCTACGAGCCTATTCCAGAGGACCTCAAGATCCTCTCCAAGGAGGGCATGGACTCCATCTACGCGGTGGATATCCCGGCGGCGGAGAAATACTTCAACGAGGCCCTGCAAAAGTACCCGGACCACCCGATTCCGCATTTCGGGATAGCCATGGCCAAATGGGCGCAGCTGGAATATCTGGAGGACGAGTCGGACCCGAAGCTGGAACAACAGTACGGCGAGCTGACCGACGAGGCGATAAAGGTCGGAAACGCCTGGATAAAGAAGCATCCCGGCGACGCCACGGCCTACCTGGTGCTGGGCGGCATGTACGGGCTGCGCGCGCGCCTGGCCGTGCTGCAGCACCGCTGGATAACGGCCTATTTCACCGGCCGGAAGGCGCTGGCGGCCACGCGCAAGTCCCTTGAACTGGACCCGGAGATGTACGACGCCTACCTGGGGCTCGGCATGTACGAGTATTACGCCGGCACGCTGTCCGGCGTGGTCAAGATACTGGCCCACTTCCTGATGCGCGGTGACGCGAATAAGGGCCTGGAGATGCTGAACATCTGCAGGGAAAAGGGCTATTTCAACGCCCTGGCGGCCAAGCTGCTGTTGATAGAGATCTATACCACCACCGGCAGCCCGTACGAGAACACGGCGCTGGCGGTCAAATGGTCCAGGGAGCTGCGCAAGGATTTCCCGGACCATCCGCAGATGCATTTCGTCGAGATAGTCTCGCTGTTCGAGAATAAACAGTACGACGAATGCCGCAAGGACTGCCTGGAGTACTTCAATGACGTGGAGGATGGCAAGCCGAATTATCGCAGGCGCTACCTGCCGCGCATCCTGACCGCCATCGGCACCACCTACCTGGCGCAGAAGGATTACGACAAGGCCGTGGAATATTTCCAGAAGGCGGTCGACACGCTGAAGACGGACCCGGCTAACCCCGCGCGCTGGGGGGTCTGGGCCATAGTCAGGCTGGGCAACGTAGCCGACCTGCGCGGGGACAGGGCTACTGCCGTAAAATATTACCGGGAGGCGATGTCCTACAAGGACGAATGGGGTTTCTCCGAGACGGTAAGGCATTACCTGAAGAGGCCGTTTACCGCGGCCATGTTGCCGGGGCAGATGCCTCCTCCCTGACCTATGTCCGCCTCCACGATCATTTTCCTGGCGCTGGCCATACTGGGCTGGGGCGTCGGCGCGCTGTTCGACAAGATCTCGCTGAACTACATGGGCCCGTCCGGCGCCTTCTATCTGCGCACGCTGGCCAACATGGTTCTTTTCGCGCCGCTGCTGATCTGGAAATATCCGGAGACCAGGAACGCGGTAATGACCGAGAACAAACTGGGCCCGGTGTTCGTGGTGTCCAGCGTGATCGTGTCGATGGCCGGCGTCTACTTCTACCTTAAGGCCCTTTCCGGGGGCGAGGCGAGCCGCATAGTGCCGCTCAGTTCCATCTATCCGCTGGTGACGTTCGTGCTGGCGCTGGTCTTTCTGGACGAGAGCTTTACCCTAAACAAGATGATCGGCGCGCTGCTGCTAACCGCCGGTATATACTTCATCTCCAAGTAGCCGGCGCGGAACGGCGCTATGACCGACGAAGAGTTCGAAAGGCTGGCGGAGAAGGTTGTCGGCGGCCTGCCGGAGGAGTTCCGCGCCAGGCTGGAGAACGTCGTGGTCGTGGTCAGGCCGGCCCCGACTGCGGAGCAGGCGCGGCGCTTCGGCGCCGGGCTGTTGGGGCTCTACGAGGGGGTGCCGCTGACCGAGCGCGGGTCGTTCTACAGCGGAGCCATGCCGGACAAGATAACGCTTTTCAGGGAGAACCTTACTGCCGGCGCCGTCTCGGAAGCCGCCGTTGAGGGGTGCATAAGGCATACGTTGCTGCATGAGATAGCCCACCACTTCGGCATGGACGACGACGAACTCCGAAAAAAAGGGCTTTACTAGGGACGCTGCTTCCTATCTTCCTAACTTTACGAAAGGAACGCGAAGTTTTTGACGAGCCGGGTTTAGGAAGAATAGGAAGCAGCGTCCCTAACTGAGTTTTGCCTTGCGCAGGTAGCCGGTGGCGCTCAGTATCCTGGCATTCACGAAATCCCCCGCCTTCAGTTTTCTGCCTGGGGCAGGTTCCACTTCCACCCTGCCGTCTATCTCCGGGGCATCTCTGTAGGTGCGCCCGAAGCGCGGCGAATCCATCAGCAGTTCCAGCGTACTGCCCCTGAGGCCGGCGTTGATCCGGTCCACCACGGCGCTCTGCGCCCGTATGAGCGCGTCTGCGCGCTCCGCCTTTACCCCTCCAGGGACCTGGTCAGGGAGGTCGGCGGCCGCGGTTCCTGGCTCGCGCGAATAGCCGAAGACACCCACGTTGTCGAACCCGGCCTCTTTTACGAAGGCGAGCAGCCTTTTGAAGTCGGCGGCGGTCTCGCCCGGGAAACCGACTATAAAATTGGTGCGCAGCGCGATGTCCGGCATGGCCCGGCGCAGCTCCGCTATCTTCGCTTTTATGGAGGCGGCGGTGGAGGAGCGGTTCATGCGCCTGAGAACAGGATCGGATATATGCTGCAGCGGCATATCCAGGTAGCGGACGACGCTTTTGTTGGTCTTCATTACCCCTAGCAGCTCTTTGGTCACCCGCTCAGGGTAGACGTACATAAGCCGCCACCAGCGCACGCCTTGTATCTTTACCAACTCCTTCAGCAGCCCGGCCAGGCGCGGCTTTCCGTAGAGGTCCAGGCCGTAGGAGGTGGTGTCCTGCGCTATCAGCGAGATCTCCACGGCGCCGCTGGCGGCCAGGCGGGCGGCCTCTTCCAGGACCGACTCGAAGGGCTTGGAGCGGAACGGGCCACGTATGGACGGGATCAGGCAGTAGGCGCAGCGGTTGCCGCAACCGTCGGCTATCTTCAGGTAGGCGCTGTGGGGAGCGGTCAGCCTGGCTTTCACGCGCGGGGAGTCTATGCGGGTATCGGCGGCCAGGATATAGCTCCTGCCGGCCGCTATAGCCTCTGCGGCCCTGGAGAGCGCGTTGACTCCCACCAGCGCGTCTATGCCTGGGAACTTTTCGAGCAGGGCCTCCTTCTCGCGCTCCACCAGACAACCCGCCACCAGGACCTTAGAGAGCCTGCCGCGGGCCTTCAGGCGCAGCAGGCGGCGTATTTCGCCCTCTGATTCCCTGACCGCGGAGCCCAGGAAAGCGCAGGTGTTGAGCAGCGCGGCGTCGGCGCCCTCCTCGGAGGGGACCAGTTCCCAGCCCGCCGCGGCCAGTTCCCCGGCCATGACCTCGGAATCGGAGAGGTTCTTCGGGCAGCCCAGCGAAACTATGAACAGTTTAGGCATGGCGTCAATGCTCCTCCAGGCGGTTTATGGGTATGAACGCGATCCAGCCCAGCAGCAGCATCGCGAACAGGAAGACCGGATAGGCCACCTCCGGGCCGTGGATGCCGGTTGTCGCGTACAACTCGGACATTCCTCCCATCCCGGAGAAAAGGCGCGGGACGGCCGCGGCTATGACGACGACACTGAGGCTCTTCATCAGGATGTCGGGGTTGTTGCTGATGACGGAGGACCGCGCGCCCACGAGCGACGCGAAGACGTTGGAGTAGATGGAGGCCTGCCTGTAGCATTGCTGGTTCTTTATCGTGATATCGTCCATGAACTCGATGCTGCGCTGCAAAAAACCGGCCTTCCCGGCCGCGTGCCTGAGGCGCTCTATCACGCCCGTGTCGGCGGTAACCGCGTCGACGTAGTAGGCTAGACTCTTTTCCGGCGCGAACATGTTGATCAGGTGCTTGTTCTCCAGCGAGTAGGTGATCTTGGTCTCCAGCTCTTCGGAAATCATGCCGATGACCTTCAGGTGTCCCATAAAATGGAAGATGGAATTGTAAATCAACTTCAGGAACACCTCGCGTATGCCCGAGACCTGCTTGAAGTACTTGTCCGAGCGCATACTGACGTCCTCAGGCAGTGCCAGCACCAGCCTGTCCCTGAACAGGAACAGGCCCATAGACGTGACCTTGAACAGAAATTTGAAGATCAGCGCGAGGCGGCCCGGCTCCGTCTCAAGGCGCGCCGGCTCCAGCCGGCGGTCCCTGATGCGGTATTCCGTGATCATCAAAAGGGCCCGCCGGCGCTGATTCTCCGGCGGACTCGTTCCTTTCCCCCGTCTATCTGCCACCCGCTCTCGCCTTCGGTTTGAGCTTCGCGGCCACGGCCTCGCCTATCTGGGAGAGATTGTCCACCACGGTGGCGCCGGCCTTCCGGAGCGCCTCCACTTTGGAGGCGTGCGTGCCGGCTCCTCCCTCGACGATGGCGCCGGCGTGGCCCATCCGGCGTCCCGGAGGCGCGGTTTTGCCGGCGACGAAGCAGAAGACCGGTTTGGTCATTTCGCCTTTGATGTAACTGGCCGCGTCCTCTTCCGCGGAACCTCCGATTTCTCCGATCATGATGACGGCCTCGGTCTGCCTGTCGGCCTCGAAGAGCTTCAACACGTCCACGAAGTTCATGCCCTGCACCGGGTCGCCGCCTATGCCGACGACGGTGCTCTGGCCGAGGTTCTGGGAGGTAACCTGCCAGACGGCCTCGTAGGTCAGCGTGCCGGAGCGCGAGACTATGCCTACGGAGCCCTTCTTGTGGATGTAGCCGGGCATGATGCCGGCCTTGCACTCGCCGGGTGTTATCACTCCGGGGCAGTTGGGGCCTACGAGCGTGACGTCTCGGCCGGCGGCGCGCTGGGCATTCAGACGCTTCTTGACGCGCACCATATCCATCACCGGGATGCCCTCGGTAATGCAGATGATAACGGAGACGCCGGCGTCGGCGGCCTCGAGTATCGAGTCGGCGGCGTACGGCGGGGGAACGAAAATCAGTGACGCGTTGGCGCCTGTGGCTTTGACGGCGTCGCGGGCGGTGTTGAAGACCGGCTTGCCGAGGTGCTCTGCGCCGCCTTTGCCTGGCGTGACGCCCCCGACTATATCGGAGCCGTACTCGAGGCACTGTTGGGCGTGAAAGGAGCCCTGAGCACCGGTGAAACCGTGTACTATCAGTTTGGTCTTTTTGTTCAAAAGTATGGACATGTCGTTATCTCCTAGCGGCGGCCACGGCCTTCTGCGCGGCCTCCCACAGCGAATCGGCCTGTTCCAGTTTTAGGCCGGACCGCGCCAGTATCTCCTTGCCTTCGCTGACGCGCGTGCCTTCCAGCCGCACCACCAGCGGCACGGTCAGTTTCACCTTCTTCGATGCCTCCACCACTCCGGAAGCGATGTTGTCGCACTTCATGATGCCGCCGAAGATGTTGACCAGCACGGCCCTGACCTTGGGGTCCTTTAGGATGATCTGGAAGGCCTTCGTGATCTGCTCCACGTTGGCGCCTCCGCCGACGTCGAGAAAGTTGGCCGCGTCGCCGCCGGCCATCTTCACGGTGTCCAGCGTCGCCATCGCCAGGCCGGCGCCGTTGACCATGCAGCCGATGTCGCCGTCGAGGCCTATGTAATTTATGCCTATCCCCCTGGCTTCGCGCTCTATCTCGGAAGCCTCATGGTCCGGCTTCGCGGCTTGGTCCTTGTGACGGAACAGCGCGTTGTCGTCGGTGACGATCTTGGAGTCTATCGCTACCAGCTGCTCCTCCGTGGTCAGGACCAGCGGGTTTACCTCGACCAGGCTGGCGTCGTTCTCTATGAAGACTTTGACCAGGTTCTTGGCGAACTCGGTAAAGTCGGAAAAATTCTTCTTGGGGATCTTCAGGTCGAAGGCGAGCTGACGCGCCTGGAACTCCAGCAGCCCGGCCTCCGCGTCCACCGGCACGCGGATTATCTTCTCTGGGTGGCCGGCGGCGAGCTCCTCTATGCTCATCCCGCCCTCGGCTGAGGCTATGACGGAAGGCGCGCCGGCCTTGCGGTCCATGACAATGGAAATATAAATCTCGCGGGCGATGTCGCAGGCCTCCTCCACCAGCACCTCCTCCACCGTCAGCGCCTTGCCCTGGGTCTGGTGGGTGACCAGCTTCATGCCGAGCATCTTCCCGGCGATCTCCCGGGTCTCGGCCGTCGTCTTGGCCAGCTTTACGCCGCCTGCCTTGCCCCGGCCTCCGGCCAGCACCTGCGCCTTGATTACCCAGGGGCCCTTGCCATCCAGCGATAGTTTGTCCGGGCTGTCGCCTATCCTTACCACTCCGCAGCGCTTGAGCGTCGGTATGCCGTAGCGCGCAAAAACGTCCTTGCCTTCGTATTCGAGCAGTTTCATCGGTCCTCCAGGTCTGCCGCGGCGCCAAAGCCCGCCCTTCGTCCGGCGTCGGGCGCGGGTTTGAACCCCGGTAAGTTAATTTGTAGTATAATTCATGACGCAAAGTCCAGCCCCGAGGGGCCTGGATTTTCCCGCTTTTAAGGCCAGAGAGGTTCCTGAAAATGACCAAACCAAAGAGCAGAAACGTGAACGTCAGCGAGCTGAGCTCGGTCACAGTGCGCTTCGCCGGAGATTCGGGCGACGGCATACAGCTGGTGGGCAGCCGGTTCGCCAACGCCACGGCCGTGGCCGGCAACGAACTCAGCACCCTGCCGGACTACCCGGCCGAGATCCGCGCCCCCGCCGGGTCGCTGGCCGGCGTCAGCGGCTTCCAGATAAGCTTCGGCGACGAGTCAGTGCTTACCCCCGGTAACAAACCGGACGTGCTGGTGGTAATGAACCCGGCGGCCCTGGCAGTCAACCTTAAGAGCCTTGAGAAGGGGTCCATCATAGTAGCCAATTCCGACGCCTTCGTGCCGGCCGCGCTGGAGAAGGCGGGCTACACCGCCAACCCGCTCGAGGACGGGACGCTGGACAACTACCGCGTGATAGCCGTCCCGGCCAATACGATGACGGAAAACACGCTTAAGGACTCCGGTCTGCCCAAGCCGCAGGTCCTTAAGTGCAAGAACTTCTATATGCTCGGCATCCTGTACTGGATGTACGGCCTGCCGCTGGAGTCCACCAAGGAGTGGATAGAGAACAAGTTCAAGAAGGCGCCGGAGATCGCGGCCGCCAATTCCAAGGTGCTGGAAGCCGGCTACGACTACGCCGAGACCACCGAACTCTTTGACGCCCGCTTCCAGGCGAAAAAGAGCGCGGTGACTCCGGGTAAGTACCGCAACCTGACCGGCAACGAGGCCGCCGCATACGCGCTGATTACCGCGGCAAAACTGCTAAAGAAGAAGCTCTATTATGGCTCCTACCCGATAACGCCGGCCTCGGAGATCCTGCATACGCTGGCCAAGCACCGCGCCAACGACGTGGTGATCTTCCAGGCCGAGGACGAGATAGCCGCGATCTGCTCCACGATAGGAGCCGCTTTCTCCGGCGAGCTGGCCGCTACCGGTACCAGCGGCCCCGGTCTGTCGCTGAAGGCGGAGGCCTTGGGGCTGGGCGTCATAGCCGAGCTGCCTATGGTGATAGTGGACGTGCAGCGCGGTGGCCCCTCCACCGGCCTGCCCACGAAGACCGAGCAGTCGGACCTGCTGCAGGCCGTTTACGGCCGCCACGGCGAGAGCCCGCTGGTCGTGCTGGCCGCCTCCAGCCCGGCCGACTGCTTTCACACGACGCTCGAGGCCGCGCGCATAGCCGTCAAGTATATGACGCCGGTCGTAGTGCTGACCAACTCCTACCTTTCCAACGGCTCCGAGCCGTTCCGCATCCCGAAGCTCTCCGAGCTGCCGAAGTTCGAGCTGCCGCCGCGCCCTGGGCCGGGGGACTACAAGCCGTTCATGCGCGACCCCGAGACGCTGGCCAGGCCCTGGGCGTGGCCGGGGCTAAAAGGCTACGAGCACCGCATAGGCGGCCTGGAGAAGCAGGACGTTACCGGCGCCATCAGCTACGACGCCGAGAACCACGAGAGGATGACCCAGCTGCGCGCCGAGAAGGTGCGCCGCGTGGTCAAGGAAATACCGCAGACCAGGATATACGGCCAGCCCGAGGGCGAGCTGCTGGTCGTGGGCTGGGGCTCGACCTATGGCGCTATAACCTCCGCCGTGACCAAGGCCAGACGCGAGGGCATCAGCGTGTCCTCGGTCCACATCCGCAACATCTTCCCGCTGCCGCCGGACCTGGGCGCTACGATGCGCCGTTTCCGGAAGGTGCTGGTGCCGGAGGAGAACACCGGTCAGCTGCGTATGCTCTTGCGCTCGGAGTATATGGTGGAGCCGCTGGGCCTCAACAAAATGCAGGGCCAGCCGTTGAACTCCGACGAGGTGCTGGAGAAAATAAAAGAGGTCCTTAGAGGTAACTGACATGGAAAACACCAAGCTTACGGCCAAGGATTTCTCCTCCAATCTCCCGGTTAAGTGGTGCCCGGGCTGCGGCAATTTCGCCATCCTTAACATGATGCAGAAGGTGATGGCGGGTATGAACCTGCCCCACGAGAAGTACACGGTAATCTCGGGCATCGGCTGCTCCAGCCGCTTCCCGTACTACGTCAGCACGTACGGTTTCCACTCCATACACGGCCGCGCGGCCGCCGTGGCCACGGGCGTGAAGTTGTCCAACCCCGAGCTCGCGGTCTGGGTCATCACCGGCGACGGAGACGGCCTCAGCATCGGCGGCAACCACATGCTGCACGCGATACGCCGCAACATCGGTCTGAAGATAGTACTGTTCAACAACCGCATCTACGCGCTGACAAAGGGCCAGGCCTCGCCGACCACCCAGCCGGGCACCAAGACTAAGACTACCCCGCTGGGTTCGATAGATTATCCCTTCAACCCGGCCAGCTTCGCTGTAGGTCTGGGCTGCACGTTCGTCGCGCGCGGCCTGGATAATGACATGGCCGGCACCACCGCGATACTGGAGCGGGCGGCGAAGCACGAGGGCACGGCCTTCGTGGAGATACTGCAGAAGTGCGTGCCCTTCTCGGACAAGGAGTTCGAGCCGCTGAAGGACCCGGCCCTGCGCGAGGACATGTTACTGCGCGTGGAGCACGGTAAGCCGCTGCTCTTCGGCAAGGACAAGAACAAGGGCATCGTGATAAAAGACATGAAGCCGGAGGTCGTGACCTTCTCGGGTAAGGTGCCTCCTGAGGTGGCGGTTTACGACGAGGCTAATCCCGGGCTGGCCTGCCTGGTAAGCGGCCTGACGCAGCCGGAGTTCCCGGTGCCACTAGGTGTGTTGCGCGCCGTACGCAAGCCCTCCTACGAGGAACTCTACTATGACCACGTTAAGGCTGTCGGAGACACGAGGGAGCACGAACTCGAAACCCTCCTCACCGGCCCCGATGCCTGGGAAATGAAGTAGGGACGCTGCTTCCCAACTTCCAAACTTGGAGTTGCGGCGTTGTTCCCCCCAGCCATTTATAGTGAACGCGGCACCCCGACAGGCAGTTGTCGGGGTGCTCTGCTATGATACTCCCGGAGAAAAAGGGGGGGGATATGCCAAGACACGCCAGGATAGATATGCCCGGTCAGATATACCACGCAATGGCGCGCGGCATCGAGCGGCGCGACATTTTTGTCGGAGAGAATGACTGTTCCGATCTGCGGGGGAGGGTTTCTGTATGGCTCAAAAACGCCGGAGCCAAATTCCTTGCATGGCGTTCTATGCCGAACCATTTTCACCTGCTGGTGCTGCGGGGCGAGCGGCCGCTGTCTGAGATCATGCGCCACATCATGACTGGCTACGCGGTGCGCTTTAATTTGAAGTGCAAGCGCGCCGGGCATCTGTTCCGGAACAGGTATAAGGCCGTAATCTGTGGCGCGGAAAGCTGTCTGATGGAGGCTGTGTCCTGCGTCCATCTTAATCCCCTGCGCGGCGGGCAGGTGGCGACCCCGGAAGAACTTAATGGCTACGGGTGGTGCGGTCACGGCGCGGCGCTCACGGGGGCGTGGGACGGTATTCTGGACAGGGATGAACTTCTTCTTATTTCGACGGAGAGGGGGGCGGCGGAGGGGTACTTGCAGGCTATCCGTGAAAAGGCCGGGGCAGGCGGCCGCGCTGAGCCCGCCGGGGCTGTGCTATCCTCCGGCCCTGTTGGCCTCTCACGGCAAAAGAACTCCGGGGATGGCGGGTGGAAACCACTGGACCGGCGGATACTCGGCGGGCGCGACTTCGTGGAATTGGAAAGCCGCGGGAGAAGATACTCCGGCGCTGAGAAGCCGCGCGGAAGTGGAAAGTGTTACTGGGGTGTCCAGGATGGAAATGCTTGGTTATAACCGCAAAAAAGGTCCGGCACAGGCGCGCGCTGTGTACTGCTATATCAGCGTCAGGGATGCCGGCGCCAGAGGCCGTGAACTGATGCGGGAGCTGGGAATGACTTCCGGCGCCGTATCTAAGCTGGTGGCTGAAGGAAAAGCGCTGCTGAAAAAGTTTGGAAGTTAGGAAGCAGCGTCCCTATTTACCCTATTTACCGCGGACATATTTGATGTGGCTGATGCGGGTGCCGGGGAAGTAGAAACGTAGTATCTGGCGGTAGTTCTGCCCGTACTTGCCGGCGAGGCCCGCGGCGCCGCTCTGGCAAAGGCCTACGCCGTGGCCCCAGCCTCCGCCGTAGATCCAGAAGTTGCGGATCCTGCCGTCCTTGAAGCGGTCGACTTCCAGGTCGAACAGCGTGCTTTTCAGCGAGCTGAAACCCAGCAGGTTGCGTATCAGGTTCTCCTTGTCTATGTCTACGGTACGCCTGCTGCCTACGACGCGCAGCGAGTTGACATTGCCGGACGGGGCGCGGCGCAACGGTATTATGTTGAGTACCTTCCCCACTCTGTAGTCCCTGTTGATCCGATAGGTCATGTCCTTCTCGCGGATTATCTTCAGCCAGCGGAAGTTGGAGGCGTGCTCGTAACCGGGGTAATTGCAGTTGGCCGGGGGGTCGCTGGTTATCCACAGGTGCCAGTGCCACGGGTCCAGCGGGGCTTCGGTCTTGCCCGGAGCTATGTCCGGCTTGGTGACCAGATACGGGACGTCTCCCCAGCCGGTGACTTCCTTTGAGGCCTGTATCCACCCCCCGGAGTTGGAGTGATAGAAGGCGTAAGCGGGGCGGCCATGGTAGGTCAGGATATCGCCTTCGGTGTCTATCACGGCGCGCGTGGTCGTATTCGCCTCTCCGTACTTGCCGTGGTAGGCCTGGCAGTGCTCGCTGTCGCAGAGATGGTAGCCCTCCTTCCGGTGCTGGCCGCCGTTCGCCATGCGTATCAGCACCTGGGTGCGGGCTATCACGGCCTGCGCCTTAAGAGCTTCATAGGGCCACTGCGGGTCCACCTCGCTGGGGACCACGCCAAGCAGGTACTGTTCCATGTCCACCACGTTCACCACGCCTATGCCGCGCGGCGGATCCGGGTAGAGCTCCACGTAACCGCGGTACTGGCGGTCGGCCGCGCGGAACCAACGGTTGCGCGTTCTGGAGGTCGCGTCGAAGATGACCGTGCCGTTCTTCTTCTCCGGGACGGCCAGGATGGGCCCGCTGAAGCGGCCGTAGACGGTGCCGTCGGCGCCTTTCAGGACCACTCGCCCGCCGTCGGCCAGCAGCGTCCAGGTCTCGTCCGGCGGGATCTCGGCGTACACCTTGCCTGTGGCCTTGCCCTTTATCGTCAGTCCCTCGAAGGACTTTAACCTCAGCAGGTTGTTGAAGCCCTGGTGGCCCATGGAGGTGGTGCCTATGCCCACGCGGATCTGGACCGACCGGGAAAGATTAGCCAGCGCGTCCACCGGTTCCATGACCAGCGGTTTGGTTATGTGGAACGGAGGGCGTATCTCCTCCGGTTGCTTGGTCAGTTTGCCTTCCAGTATCTTCATCATCTTCGAGGCTACCGGATGCCCGGGAGCGTAATCCAGCACGCGGTAGTACTGGTTCCAGGCCTCGTTGAATTTCCCCTGTCTGACGTAGAGACCGGCAAGCGGCAGGCGGGCCTCCACGAAGGAGGGGTCCTTGCGCAGCGCCTCTATCAGCTCCTGTTCAGCCTTGGCGTACATCTTGAAGTTCATGTAGTTCCAGGCCAGGATGTAGTCCGCGCCGGCCAGGTCTGGCCGCAACTTCTTGTAGTTGGCCAGGTGCTCCAGCGTCCTGGCCTTGTCGCCGAGGTTGGAATAGACGCTGCCAAGGCCCAGTTCGGCCCGGGCGTCGCCCGGCTCCAGTCTGATGGCTGTTTCGAAGGCGGACCGGGCCCCGTTGTAGTCCGCCAAGTGGAAGCGCAGCCAGCCGAGCTCGGTGTAGATGTCGGCGTTCTGCGGGGCGCGTTCCAGGGCCCTGACCATTATGTCGGCCGCCTCGTAGTAGCGCCCGGCCTGGCGCAGGCACATGGCCGCGTCCAGCAGCGGCTCGGGATCGGTCCGGTTATCCGCGGCCAGCAGCGTATAAGAGGAGGCGGCCCGGCTGAGGTCGCCTTTGAGATAAAGTTCGTACGGGGTTTCAGCCGGGAACGCGGCCCGGGATTGAAACAGCAGGAATAAAAGAATAAGATTGAGTTTCCGCACGACGTCTATATCGTATGAAATTATTGGCGGATTATAGAATACGCCTCTCGATATAAAGGAGCTATGCCGGAGAACCGTTCCGACGCGGAACTGATGGAGGCCTTCAGGGCCGGCGACGCCGGCGCCATGGGCTTGCTGATGGAGCGGCACAAAGCCGCCCTCTACGGTTATCTGTTGCGCCTTACCTCGCGGGCCGACGCCGCCGACGATATTTTCCAGGAGGTCTTTCTGAAATTGATCGGGAACCAGACGGCATACGGCGAAATGGAGAGGCTCAGAGCCTGGCTGTTCACGGTGGCCCGCAACGCGGCCATGGACCGCTTCCGGCGGGAGTCCGTCAGGGCGGAGTTGCCGCTGGACGGGGAGGAGGGGCGGCCCGGTCCAGCGGAGACCGCCCCCTCCTCCGAACCGGGCCCGGCGGAGGCGTTCGACAACAAGACCATGGGTGAGCGCATCGAGGCGGCGCTGGCCTCGCTCTCGGAGGAGCAGCGCGAGGTTTTCTACCTGCGGCACTACTCCGGCCTCTCGTTCAGGGAGATAGCGGCGATGCTGGAGGTGCCGATAGGGACCGTCCTGGCCAGGATGAGCCGCGCCGCGGCTCGGCTGCGCGACAAGCTGGGGGACCTGCAATAAAAAACGGGGGCTCGGCGTTGTATCTACAGGAGCCTATTATGAGCTGCGAATATTCGGAAAAACTAATTCTTTACGCGTACGGCGAAGCCGGGGCGGACCTGGCGGCCGAGGTGGACGCGCATCTGGCCGGCTGTCCGGTATGCCGCGGCGAGGCGGCCGCGTTGAAGGCCGCCGGGGAATTCCTCGCGGCGTCCACTGCGGAGCCTCCCCCATGGGGCCAAGCCGCCGTCATGCGGGCGGCCAGTGAGACAGTCCCGCTCCTCCGCCGCTTCGCTTTCGGCTGGCGCGAGTTCCTTCTTTCCGGAGCTCTGGCCTCGCTCGCGGTCGTGGTCTTCTCGGTCGCAGGCCGCCGGACCTCGGCCGACCTGGCCTGGAACAGCGGGATAAATTCCAACCTGGATTCGGTGGAGTACTCCGTATACCAGGCGCAGACAGATCTCGTTTCTTCGCCGCAGGATTGGAATTACCGGTTCAGCGCGCTGGAGGACGAAGCTCTGGAACTTGGCAAGAACGTATAGGACGGTATTAAAACGGTATTAAACAGGAGGGCTTATATTATGAAGAATGGTAAGGTGCTGTGGACGCTGGCGTTGGCGCTGGTTTTAACCCCGGCGCTGGCCGCGGCGCAAGAGGGAGCGCCCGGCGGTCAGCAGGAGGCGGGTCCGGCTGCGCAGTCGGGGCAGGCCGATTGGCGGCCAGGGCCCGGTATGGGCGGGGGCGTGGGTATGGGGCCCGGTATGGGTGGGTGCATGGGTATGGGGCCAGGTATGGGCGGGGGCGTAGGGATGGGGCATGGCGGTATGATGCGCAATAAGATGTGGAGGCCGGGCATGGGCGGGCCAGGCTTCATGGCTATGCCGCCTGAAAAGACCTTGGCGGAGATAAAGAAGTATGATCCGGACTTTGCCAGGAAAGTGGAGGCCCTGCGCGACAGCGAACCGGCCAAGTACATGATGGTGATGCAGATGGCCGGCAGGGCGCTGTTCGCGGCCAGGATGGACCAGAACGAGAACATGGAGCGGGACGCCGTAAAAGACCTGTCACTGGACTTTCAGAGCCGAGAACTCTCGCTGCAGTACTCGAAGGCCTCCGACGCGGAGAAGAACGCCGTGAAGGCTAAACTGCGGGCCGTCCTTTCCGACCTCTTCGACGTCAAGAGCCGCATTCAGGAACAGCGCGTCAAGCGCATGCAGGCGGATATAGCCCGCCTGCAGAAGAGGCTGGACGTGCGCAAGGCCAACAAGAATAAAATAGTGGACCTGCGTCTTGACCAGCTTACGGGGGAGGGCTTCGGCTGGTAAGACCCGACTACGTGGAATAAAAACCCCGCGGCTTGGGCCGCGGGGTTTTTTCTTACGGAGCGCGCGCGGGCCGCTCCCTTAGAGGGTCAGTTAGAGGGTCAGTAGGTCTTTATCTTGCTGGTGTCAAACTTGCCGACCAGGCCAGAGACCTGCGGGTTGCTCATCAGCGTTGAGAGGGTTTGCGGGTTCTGCATGGCCAGTTGCATTAGCTGTGGATTATTGTTGACGAGATCGCCGAGGGCCTGCGGGTCGGCCATCAGCTGTTGCGCTGCCGGGGTGTTCAGCAGGGCCTGCACAATGCCGCTGGAGGCCACCGCGCTCACCACGGCGGGGTTGTTAAGGGCCTCCTTGACAATAGGATTGTTTATGAAGTTGGACGGACCCGGTCCCTTGAGATAATTGGCCAGTCCCTGCGCGCTGCCGGTGGCCGCCTTTACCGAGCCGCGTGCCATGAAGCCGTCTATCATGTACTTATTGCTGAGCAGGGCGTGGATGGCTCCCGGGCTCCCGAGTATCTTGCCTACGGCGTAGGAAAGGTAACCTGCCTTATAGCCCGCCGCCATCTGCTCCTTGTTCCTGGTGTCGCTGGATTCCAGCGCCCGCTGGGAGGCTGACCGGACGTCGCCGCCGCCCGCCGCTCCAGCCCCGCCGTACGAGGCCTGTCCGCGCGCTTCGGCCTCCCTCTGTACGCGGGCTATCTCCGCTTTCGGGGCGTTGTCCCCGGGGAGCGAGCCCTGCGCGGCGCCCTGGCCACGGTAGCGCACGAACTCCGAACCGTCGGTGAGGCCCGGATTGTAGCCGGAGTCCGAGTATTTCTTCACCGTGCCCTGGTCGCTGTTGAAGGCGCTGTATTCGTCCTTCGACATCCTCAGGTCTCCGGAGTTTACCTTCTTTATCCAGAGGAGCAGCGGGATGGCGATGACGATGTACAGCGGGGTGAGGTACAGCCATATCTTCCAGGCTGGTCTTTTGTTCCCTTCTTCGGCCATGATTACAATATAACACCGAAAAGTGCGGCAGTCAACACTGCGCATGGCGTCCGCCAGGAGAAAACGCCGCAGCCGGTGCCAGCATTTTCCAATCCGGAAATGAGCCTGAAATCCCCCGACGGCGTTCCGTCGATGATTTCTAGCCTTGCCTCCTTGTTTTTAATGATTTCATGCCTCCGGCCACGCGGCTGAACAGCCGGCGTTTC
>JAJYJH010000060.1 GCA_021789695.1 bacterium
GGTCCGAGGCGGCCAATTCCTCTATCACCGGCACCACGCCGACGGTGGAGACCGTCATCCTGCCCTGCGAAAAATTCCAACCGCGCCCGTCCGAAAGGATGAGCACGGCCTTCTTAACGCTCTCCCAGTTCAGGAACGGTTCGCCCATGCCCATGAAGACCAGGCTGTCCAGCCGCCCGCCGGCCGCGGCCAGACAGGCGGCGAACTGCGCGGTTATCTCCGAGGGGGCGAGGCTGCGCCTGAGCCCCATGCGTCCTGTGGCGCAGAAGGAACAGCCGCAGGCGCAGCCGGACTGCGACGAGAGGCAGGCGGAAAGGCGGCCCTTGCCCGGCAGCACCACCGACTCAGCCGGATCGCCGCCAAAGCCAAAAAGCAGCCTGGCCGTGCCGTCCCGTGAAACGAGCCTTCTGAGCGGCGGCTGGAACGGGGACAGGGAGAAGGCGCCGGCCAGCGCCGTAAGCACCTTTGGCGGCAGTTCCTTCATCTCTCCAAAGGAATCCGCCCCTTTCCGGTACAGCAAGGAGAACACGGCGGCGGCGTGCGACGGTTTCTCCCCCAGCGCGGCGAGCCGCGCCTCCAGCTCGGGACGGGTGAAGTCCCGTATATCTGGCTTCCGCGAAGAGGTCATCACGCTATTCTATTAAATACAGCGAAGGCCAGAACCAGGCAGACATTGTCTTTAGTCAAAGGCCGGAACGGATTTTTTTGACAGAATATATGTGTGCGGCACGCGGCTTGCGCCCCGGCGCCACCCAAGGAGCCCCTCATGCGACAGAACATCGTTGAAAAGATCCTGGCCTCCCACCTGAAAGACGGCACATTCGTAAAAGGCAGCGAGATTGGCATACGCATAGACCAGACCCTCACGCAGGACGCGACCGGCACGATGGCCTACCTGCAGTTCGAGGCGATGGGGCTTAAAGCGATAAAGACGGACCTCTCCGTCTCCTACGTCGACCACAACACTGTGCAGGTAGGCTTCGAGAACGCCGACGACCACAAGTACCTGCAGACGGTAGCGGCGTGCTATGGCGTGGTCTTCTCCCGCCCCGGCAACGGCATCTGCCACCAGGTGCACCTGGAGCGCTTCGGCAAGCCGGGCACCACTTTGTTGGGCTCAGACTCGCACACACCGACCGGCGGCGGCATCGGCCAGATAGCCGTTGGGGCCGGGGGTCTGGACGTGGCGGCGGCCATGGGCGGCGGCAATTTCTACATGAACTGCCCCAGGGTCTACCTTGTCAACCTCTACGGCGAGTTAAAGCCGTGGATCAGCGCCAAGGACGTGGCACTGAAGATGCTGGAGATCCTCACCACCAAGGGCAACGTGGGCGTGATGCTGGAGTACGGCGGCCCCGGAGTAAAGAAGCTCTCCGTGCCGCAGCGCGCCACCATCGCCAACATGGGCGCGGAGATGGGCGTTACCTGCTCGGTGTTCCCTTCGGACAGCGTCACGAAAAAGTTCCTGAAGGCTCAGGGCCGCGAGGCCGACTGGACCGAGTTGAAAGCCGACCGCGGCGCGAAGTACGACCGCGTGATAGACCTGGACCTCTCCTTGCTGGAGCCGCTTGCGGCGGCCCCGCACAGCCCCGGCAATATAAAGAAGATCGCGGAGCTCCAGGGCGGGGCGGTGGACCAGGTCTGCATCGGTTCCTGCACCAACTCCTCCTTCCGCGACATGATGACCGTGGCCGCGATACTCAAAGGCCGCAAAGTGCACCCGTCGGTGAGCTTGGGCATAGCGCCGGGCTCGCGGCAGGTGCTGCAGATGCTAGCGCGCAAAGGGGCGCTAGCGGACCTGCTGGATTCTGGCGCGCGCGTGCTGGAGAGCGCCTGCGGCTTCTGCATAGGCAACCACTTCTCCCCGAAAAGCGGCGGCGTCTCCCTGCGCACCTCCAACCGTAACTTCGAGGCCCGCAGCGGCACCAGGGACGCCCAGGTCTACCTGGTCAGCCCGGAGGCCGCGGCTGTGGCTGCGCTCTCCGGCAGGTTCACCGACCCGCGCAAGGCCGGCATAGAATACCCGGACATCGAGGAACCGGCCTCTTTTATCGCCGACGACTCGATGTTCATTAAACCCTCCCCCGAACTGCGCTCGACCGAGGTGTTCCGCGGCCCCAACATCGGCAAGCCGCCGAAGAACGGCCCGATGCCGGAGAAGCTGGACGGCACGGTGATGATACACGTCGGGGACAAGATAACGACAGACCACATCATGCCTGCCGGCTCGCGGCTCAAGTACCGCTCCAACGTGCCCAAGTACGCGCAGTTCGTCTTTGAGAACCTGGACCCTGAATTCCACAAGCGCTGCCTGGAGAACAAAGCGGCCGGCGGCCACAACGTAATCGTGGCCGGCGAGTCCTACGGCCAGGGGTCCAGCCGCGAACACGCCGCGATGTGCCCGATGTACCTGGGCGTGAAGGCCGTCGTTGCCAGGTCGTTCGAGCGCATCCACGCGGCCAACCTGATAAATTTCGGCATAGCCCCGCTGGTCTTCAAGAACGCGGCGGACTACGGCTCCATAAAGGCGGGGGACAAGTTGACCTGCCCGGACTGGAGAACGGCCTTTGCCGAAGGAAAACCGGTCGTTCTGAGGAACGGCCGCGCCGGTACCGCGATAGAGTGCGTCTGCGCCCTTTCCGGGCGCCAGCGGACCATCCTGACTGCGGGGGGCCTGCTCAACCACACCACGGGGAAATAGGAGAACACCATGGCCAAGATAAAAGTAAAGACACCGGTAGTGGAGATGGACGGCGACGAGATGACCCGGATTATCTGGGCTATGATCAAAGACAAGTTGATCCTGCCGCACCTGGACATAGATCTCAAGTACTACGACCTCGGCGTGGAATACCGCGACAGGACCGACGACCGGGTCACCGTGGACGCCGCGAACGCCATAAAACAGTACGGCGTGGGCGTGAAGTGCGCCACGATCACCCCGGACGCGGAGCGCGTGACCGAGTACAGGCTGAAGAGGGCCTGGCCTTCCCCCAACGGCCAGATCCGCGGCATCCTGGACGGCACAGTCTTCCGCAAGCCGATAGTGGCTAAGAACATAACTCCGGCCGTGCGCAGCTGGAAAAAGCCGATCACCGTGGGACGCCACGCCTACGGCGATCTCTACAAGTCTATGGAACTGGTGGCGGACCG
>JAJYJH010000061.1 GCA_021789695.1 bacterium
GGTGGTGGTGTACGCCCGCCTGGACGAGACCGCGCACCAGCCCAACGAGTACTGCGTGATAGACCACATGATGGGCGACGCCAAGGTGTTCGCCGTCACCACGCTGCTGCTGGCGGGCAAGTAGGCGCCACCCCGGCCAAACGGGAAGGCGCCGGCAGAGCCGGCGCCTTTTTCTCTCCCGGGACGACGGGCAATATCTTGTATAATATCCCCCGCGATGCGCAGACGCCAGCAACCCGCCCAGGCATTCCGCGGGCTCCCGCCGGGAGCCTCGGAGGAGAAGGACCCTAAATACCCCCCTGTGGTATCCTGCGCTCTTTCCAACGGCCTGCGGCTGTTGGTGCTGGAGAAGAAATTCGTACCGACAGCCTCCTTCACGATAGTCTTCAACGTCGGGAACGTTGATAATCCGCAGGGCAAGACGGGCCTTGCGCACATATTCGAGCACATGGCGTTCAAGGGTACCAGGACCATTAACTCCGCCGGCTACGCCAGGGAGAAGCCCGCCCTAGACCGCGTGGAGGCCGCGGCCTTCGCCCTGGCTGGCGAGGAGCGTTCCCCCCGCCCCGACCCGGCAAGGCTGAAAAAACTGCGCTCCGCTCTCGCGTCGGCCCAGCGCCGGGCCGACGCGCTCTCCGTCAAGGACGAATACTTGAAGATTTACAACGCGCTGGGCGAGAACGGCCTGAACGCGATGACCTCCACCGACTACACCGGCTACGTGGTCTCGCTGCCGGCCGACCGGCTGGAGGCCTGGATGGCCATCGAGTCCGACCGTTTCAAGAACCCGGTGCTGCGCGAATTTTACCGGGAGCGCGAGGTCGTGGCCGAAGAGCGCCTGATGAGCGACTCCGACCCGAACCGCCTGCTGTGGGACGTGCTGATGGCCAACGCCTTCACCGCGCATCCCTACCGCAACCCGACCCTGGGCTGGCCCTACGACCTGGCCAGCCTATCCCGCTCCGACGCCGAGGATTTCTACCGGACTTTCTACGTGCCCAACAACGCCTCCCTCTCGGTGGTCGGCGATGTCAGGCCCGCCGAGGCGATAAGGCTGGCGGAGAAGTACTTCGGCGGCTGGCGCCCCGGCAGACTCCCCTCCCGCGACTACACGAAGGAGCCGGAACAGAGGGCGGAAAAACTGGTCAATCTGTTCTTCAAGGCAAGCCCGGCCCTGCGCATCGGCTTTCACAACCCGGGCATGACGCACCCCGACGTCTACCCGCTGATAATGGCGGGCGAGGTGCTTTCCGGCGGTAAGACCGGGCGCTTCTACCGCCGCCTCGTGGAAGGGAAACAGTTGGCGCTCTACGCCGGCGCCTGGGCCGCCGCGCCCGGCAGCCGCTATCCATCGCTCTTCGCCGCGGCCGCGGCCCCGAAGGCGCCGCATACGCTGGAGGAACTGGACGCCGCCGTTATGGAGGAGATAGCCGGGCTGGTCTCCGAGCCGCCGACGCGCTGGGAACTGGAGAAGGTCATCAATAACTACGAGGCCGAGCTGATAAAGCAGTTGGAATCCAATCCAGGGCTGGGCATGAGCCTGGCGCAAAATGAGGCCGTCATGGGCGACTGGCGCTTCGACTGGAGGATAGGCGACGAGCTGCGCCGGGTAAAGCCGGAGGACGTCTCCTCCGCCGTGGCCCGCTACCTCGTACGGCCCAACCGCACCGCGGTCTTCCTCCGAGAACCGCCTGAAAAGGGGGAAGCGTGAACGCGCGCTTCGCGCGGCTGCTGGCCGGGTTGCCGGAGGCCGATTTCAGGCCCCCGCGCGGAGGGCGCGCGGTGCTCTCCAACGGCCTGACGGTGCACCTGCTGAAGGACGCCACGCTGCCGGTGGTGCACCTGGCGGCCTTTGTGCGCACCGGCAAGATCTGCGACCCGGCGGACCGGATAGGCCTCGGGGAAATGACGGCCGCCCTCCTCAAGGACGGCGGCACGCAGAACTACAAGGCCGACGAGATGGACCGCACACTGGAGTATCTGGCGGCCTCGCTGGAGAGCTACCTGGGCATAGAGGAGGGCAGGGCCGGCCTGACCGCGCTGAAGAAGGACCTGCCCGCCGTACTGGACATCTTCGCGGACATGCTGATGCGCCCGGCGTTCGCGCCAGAGAAGACGGAACTAAAGCGCGCCGAACTGCTGGAGTTGGTGCGCCGCCGCAACGACGACCCGGCGCGCCAGGCCGTGCGCGAGGCCCTGCGCGCCTTCTACGGCCCCGCCCATCCCTACGGCTGGCGCACCGAGGAGGCTTCCATAGCCGCCGTCCTTACGGACGACATGAAGGCCTGGCACGCGAACTATTACAGGCCCGACAACGTCATCCTGGCCGTTTCCGGTGACTTCGGCTCCGACGAAGGGATGCTGCGCGCGCTGGAGGAGAGGTTCGGCGGCTGGAAGCCGGGCGGGGCTGTCTCCCCAAAGATACCGCCGGTGGAACTGCCGGCCGGCAGGCGCGTCTTCCACATACAGAAGGACGTGCCGCAGGCCTCGATAGTGGTCCTGCTCAAGGCACTGAAGCGCCACGACCCGCGCGAGTTCCCGCTGGCGGTTGCCAACGAGATGCTGGGCGGCGGGCTCTCCTCGCGGTTGACATCCGAGATACGCTCGCGCCTGGGGCTGGCCTACAGCGTCTACAGTTATTTCGTGAAGAAGCCGGACTACGGCTATACGCTGGCCTACTGCGGCACCAGCCCCGGTTCGGTGGGCAGGGCCCTCTCCGAAATGCTGCGCCAGTTCTCGCTGATGGGAGAAAAAGCCCCCCCGGCCGAGGAGACGGCCCAGGCCAGGAACGCGCTGATAAATTCCTTCGTCTTCCGCTTCCCCACCCCTTTTGACCTGCTGACGGAGAGGGCCAACTACGAGTACTACGGTTACTCCCCCTCATACTTGGACGACTACGTGAGCAAGATCGCCGGGGTCTCGCCTAAGGACGTGCTGGCCGCCGGCAGGGAGCTGCTGCGCCCGGACGCCGCCGCGGTGCTGGTATTGGGCGACGCCCGCAAACTGGACAGGCAGCTTTCGGAATTCGGCCCGGTCACCGAGCTGGCCGGCGACTAATGACGCGCACCGTGCGTAAAAAGTCTTGGGAGGTTG
>JAJYJH010000062.1 GCA_021789695.1 bacterium
CCAGGTCCACGCCCCGTCCAGACGCGGCGTAAACGCGGTGCAGTCTTTCCACCCTGAGCCCAAAGGCGGAAGAGGCGGGCAGCGCCAGCAGCAGCGCCGCGAGCGTGGACCTCGCCGTGGCCGAAAAACTCATTTTTTCCTTTTCCCGGCCCAGGCGGCTATGACGGCAGACTCCACCGCGCTGCGCAACGAGGGAGAGGAGAAGGACAGTTCCGGCGGGAAGGCCACCCAGAAAGCCCCCGGCTCCTTCTTGGAGACCATAATCCCTGCCACCACCAGCAGGTCCCCGTCGAAAGAAACCTGCGCGTTGGCCACCCGCACCCTGGAGCGCAGCGGCCGGACGGAGAGGACTTTGAACACCGTGGCCCTTGGCGGCCTGGCCGGCCTGACAAATCCGCGCCTGAAGCAGGCCTCTATCCTCGCGTAAAAAGCCCTGTTCAGCAGCTTTATATCGGAATAGGTCCGGCCATTAACCTCGGTGGCCGGCATGACGACCGCGCCTCCGCGCCAGGAGACAGAACTGACCGCCACCGGCCCGAAAGAGAAGTCCGCCAGATCCGCCCCCTTCGCTCCTGCCGGCGAGACGCCGGTCACCTCAAGCGCGGAGGCGGGGGCCGCCAGCAGCGCCGCGAGAAGCAGCGCGCTAACGCGGCTTCTCATTCATCCTCCGGACGATACCGACGAGGTCGTAGATGTCGTCGAGCTCGTAGTCCGCTCCTGAAACGGGCGTGTCGAACTCGTTTCCGTACTTGGCCCAGGCCGTCTTCATGCCCAGGGCCTTCGCGCCCTTCACGTCGCGCTCGGCCCAGTCCCCCACCATGATGGCGCTGGCAGGCTCCACCTCCATCAGCGAAAGGATCTTCTTGAACGGTTTCGGGGACGGTTTCTTTTCCCCGGTGTCGTCGAACGTGACGACGTGCTCGAAGTAATGGTGCAGCCCCAGCCCGACGATGCGCAGCCAGACGGACAGGCGCGGGGCGTCGGAGACGACGCCCATGCGCACGCCCATCTTCAGCAGGTCCGTCAGGGCCATCGTCACATGCGGGTACAGCGTGAAGTAGCCCTCCTTCGCGCGCTTGTAGCCGATGATGCCGGCGGCGAGGATCTTGGGGTCCACCTTGCCGAACTCCTTCATCAGCACCTTGTCGAAGATGTTCTGGTCCTCTATGCCCTCGGCCCAGTAAATCTTGAAGATCTTATCGACGAGTTCCTGCTTGGGCAGCCGCAGGCCGGCGTCTATCATGGCGTCGGCGGCCGCGTCGACTGCGGCGCGCTTCATGCGCATGAAGTCCATCAGCGTGTTGTCGATGTCGAGGATGACGGCTTTTATCATGTTACTTGGAAACGCGCTCGACGTAAGTGCCGGTGCGGGTGTCCACGCGGATCTGGTCGCCCTCGTTGATGAACATAGGCACCTTCACTCCGAGCCCGGTATTGACCTTCGCGTCCTTCATCACGTTGCTGACGGTGTCGCCGCGCACGCCGGGCACGGTCTCGGTGACGGTCATCACCAGGTTGGCCGGCAGTTGTATCGTAAAGAAGGCGTCGTTGAGGTAGACGCCCTCCACGGCCATGTTCTCGGTCATGTACGGCAGCATGGCCGTCAGCTTCTCCTTGGGCAGGCCCACCTGCTCGAAGGTGGCGTCGTCCATGAAGTAGGCCATGTCGGCGTCGGAGTAAACGTAGGTCTTCGGGCGCTTCTCCACCATAACGTCCTTAAACTTGTCCTCCGGGCGGTAGGAGGTCTCGATGATGGTGCCGGTCTCCACGCCGCGCAGCTTCACGCGCACCACGGCGCGGGCCTGCGACTTGCGGTGGTGCTGCACGGTAAGCACCTCGACCATCTGGCCGTTCTCGTTGATGAACATCGTGCCTTCCTTGAACTGTGTTGCAAGTATCATTTTTCGTCTCCTGTGTTTTTAGCAGAAAATTCAGGCGGCCTGCGGCTGCGGGTGCTCCGTCTGGTAGGCCATGATCTTCAGCGCCAGTATGCGTTTCTCCATCGGCGGATGCGTGGCCAGCAGGTCCGCCGTCAGGCCCGTCTTTTCCTCTATCAGGCTGCCGCGCGGGTCCGTTATACACATATGCGCCACGCCGTTGTTGATGGCGCGGGTCGGCATCACGGCGGCCCGTATCTTCTCCAGCGCGGAGATCAGCGCCTGCGGGTTCCTGGTCAGCTCGGCGCTGCCGGCGTCGGCCAGGTACTCCCTGCGGCGGGAAATGGCCATGGCCAGCATGCGCGAGATCAGCGGGGCTAGTATGACCAGCACGATCCAGACCGCGAAAAGCACGATCATCAGCACCCCCCCCCCGCGGCGGTCGGACGACCCGCGCGAAGAGCCGCGGCCGCCAAAACGCATACTGCGCCCCGCGAAGTCCGAGAGCAGCGCGATCGCCCCCATCAGGGCCGCGCAGATGGTCATCAAGCGCGTGTCGTAGTTGCGGATATGGGACATCTCGTGCCCGACCACGCCCTGAAGCTCCTCGCGGGTCATGGCCTGCAGCGTTCCTTCCGTCACGGCTATGACGGCGTTCCCGGGGCCGGTCCCGGTGGCGAAAGCGTTGAGATCCGGGTCGGGTATGACGTAGGCCTTCGGCGGCGGCAGGCCGGCGGCGGCGGCCATCTCCGACACCACGTTGATGAACTGCCGTTCCTTGTCGTCGTCAAGCACGGCAAGGCGCGACATCGTGGAGCGCAGCACCATGCCCGGTCCGTTGAAATAACTGTTGGCGGCCAGGCCCGCGCCTATCAGCAAGGCGATGATGGTCCCGAAAGGGACCCGGTGCGGCAGCGAGGGGGGCTTCACCTCATAGTAGCCGTCGGAGCTCAGCTGCACCTCCGGCTGGCGGAGCGGGTTGTAGTTCAGGTAGAAATAATCGAAGCCAAGGCCTATCAGTAGAAAAAAAAGCACAAAGACCGCCATGATGAGGGCGGTCATCCGCCTGTTGGCGGTCTGCTGCTCGTAGATGTTCATCGCTTACGGCATGGGCCGGACCGGGCCAGTTCCGGGCCCGGCCGCGGCTAGGGTCGGGCTCAGACCGAGAGGTCCACCTTGGGCGTCTCTCGCTCGGCGGA
>JAJYJH010000037.1 GCA_021789695.1 bacterium
GGGTCTTTACCGACGGGGTGGTTACGGATTACCTGTCCGCCGCCGGCCCGCGCGTCAGGCGCTTTCAGGAGTTCGTCTCGGCGGTGTCTGTCCCGCCCGAGAACCTGGTGTTGGGGAGTCTGGTGCCCGACGGGGTCGCCATCCCCGGGGTGCTGCGCCGCATAGCCAGGTTGAAGGCCGTCGGCGCGCCTTCCAGCGAGGAGCGCACTCTGTTATGGGTGCAGGTCTTCGCGCCGCTGGCGGATCCCGTGATGGCGCTGATAGGCGCCGCTATGGCGATGTTCATGGGCAGGGGCAACAGACTTTTCAGCGTCGGTTTCGCCGTCGGCTTCGGCTTTTTTTTCTGGTCGATGATGATAATGGGCCAGGAGGCCGGCAACGCAGAGATAATCTCCCCTTTCATGGCCGGTTTCGCCCCGGTGCTGTTCTTCACCGTCACCTCGTTCTGGGCGCTGCACCGGGTCCGCGCCCTTTGAGGGCCGGGCCCGCGCCCGGAGAAAGGCTTACCTCACCATCCTCCTGGCCGTCTCGGCTATCTTCTGCGCCGTCACTCCCAGCGCCTCGTAGGCCCTCTCGGCCGGGGCGGACCGTCCGAACTCCTCCACGCCGACCGTCTCCACGTCCCCGCCGATCAGGTCCTTCCACCCGGGGGAACGCCCCGCCTCCACGGCGACCTTGGGCAGCTCGGGTATGAAGACCGAGTCCCGGTAGGCCTTGTCCTGCGCGCGGAAAAGCTCGAACGACGGCACTGAGATTATGCGCGCGCCTATGCCCTGCTTCTCGAGAATGGCCGCCGCTTCGAAGAGCAGCGGCACCTCGGACCCGGAGGCGGCCAACTCCACCGAAGGCACTATAGACGGACCGCGCAGCAGATAGGCGCCGCGCTTTACCCCGGCAGCGATCTTCTCCCTGTACGGGGTCAGCAGCGGCAGTTTCTGGCGCGACAGGGCCAGGCAGGCTGGTTTAGCCCGGCGAACGGCGGCCTCCCAGGCATAGAGCGTCTCCCAGGCGTCCGCCGGCCGCAGCACCGTCAGGCCAGGGATCAGGCGCAGGCTCATCAGGTGCTCCACCGGCTGGTGCGTCGGGCCGTCCTCGCCGACGCCGATGCTGTCGTGCGTGAAGACGAAGACGGCAGGGGTCTGCATCAGGGCCGCCAGCCGCAGAGCCGGGCGCATATAATCCGAGAAGACCAGGAAGGTGGCCCCGAAGGGTATCAGCCCGCCGTGCAGCGCGAGCCCGTTGAGGACGGAACCCATCGCGTGCTCGCGGATGCCGAAGTGCAGCGTGCGCGCGGGCTCCTTCGCGAAGTCAGTCTTGGTGGAAGGGCCCAGGTCGGCGGAGCCGCCGGTAAGGCCTGGCAGCGCGTCGGCCATCAGGTTTATCACCTTCCCCGAGGCTTCGCGCGTGGCGAGCGGCTTGTCGAAGAACTCGGCCGCGGGCTTGAACAGCCCGTCGGGGATCTCGCGGCCCAGCATGGCCTTGGCGAGGTCCGCTTTCTCCGGCAGAGAATCGGAATACTTTTTCCAGAGTTTCAGCCAGCGCTTGCGGTCGCGTTCCCCGGCGGCGGCGATTTCGGCGAAGCGGGCCTTCGCCGCCTCCGGCACGAAGAACGGTTCCTCCGAGGGCCAGCCCAGCGCTTTTTTTGTAGCCAGTACCTCCTCCGGCTTCAACGGTTCGCCGTGTACGGAGTTCCTGTCCTGTTTCGGGCTGCCGAAACCTATGTGCGTCCTCGCGATTATCAGCGAGGGCATGCCGGTCTCGCGCTTGGCCTTCTTTATCGCGTTGTCCACCTCGGACAGGTCGTTGCCGTCCTCCACCTCTATCACCTGCCAATCCTGCGCCTGGAAGCGCTTCCTTACGTCCTCGGTGAAAGCCAGCGAGGTGGAGCCTTCTATCGTGATCCCGTTGGAGTCGTAGAGGCAGATCAGCTTGCCCAGCTTCCAGGTGCCGGCCAGCGACGCGGCCTCGTAAGAGACTCCCTCCATCAGGTCGCCGTCCCCGCACAGAACGTAGGTGAAATGGTCCACCAGCGGGAACTCCGGGGTGTTCAGCTTCTCCGCCAGCAGCTTCTCCGCCAGCGCCATGCCGACGGCGGAGGCGAAACCCTGGCCTAGAGGGCCGGTGGTCATCTCCACGCCCTTCGTGTGGCCGTATTCCGGGTGTCCCGGCGTCAGGCTGTCGAGCTGGCGGAAGTTCTTCAGGTCGTCAAGGGTCAGGCCGTAACCGTGCAGGTGCAGCAGCGAATAGAGCAGCGAGGAACCGTGCCCGGCCGACAGCACGAAACGGTCCCGGTCGAACCAGACGGGGTCTGACGGCGAGGCCTTCAGGTGACCGGCCCAGACGGCGTAGGCCAGCGGCGCCGCTCCCAGCGGCAGGCCGGGATGGCCGGAGTTGGCCCTGCCGACCATGTCGATGGAAAGGGTCCTGAGCGAGTCCACGCAGAGCTTGTCCGTATCGTCGAATTTCATTTGTTCTCCAGTTGTTCTATTTTCCAGGCCTGCAGCGCTATGATCGTCTTGGAGTCCCGCAGCTTTCCGGCTTTGACCATGTCCCAGGCCTTTTCAAAGGGGATTGTCTCCAGCGTGAGGAATTCGTCCTCGTCCGGGTCGGGCGCGCCGGGCCTGAGGCCGGTCGCGGCGTAGACGTGCAGTACCTCGGTGGAAAAGGCGGGGGTGGGCCAATACGAGAGGATGCGCGTCATCCTGCCCGCGGCATAGCCGGTCTCCTCCCTGAGTTCGGCTTTTGCGCGGACTAGCGGGCTGTCCTTTGGGCCGTGCAGCTTGCCGGCGGGGATCTCCAGCGTGGCCTCGCCTACTGGATAACGGTACTGCCTTACGAACACCACCCGCCCGCCCGGCAGCACCGGAAGGACCGCGACGGCGCCGGGGTGGTCCACGAACTCCCTCGTGGCTTTTTTCCCGTTCGGGAGCTTTACCGTGTCGGCTCGGAACTTTATCGTGCCTGAGAAAAGAAGGCGCTCCTTGTGTTTCTTTTCGGTATAGGGGTGTCCGGGCTTCATGCGCATATCCCGATTATATAAATTCCCTAATCCCGCCGCCTATAGAGCGCGGGCTGAGCTGTATGCCGGGAAGGCGCGCATTTTATACAATTGATATCCGAATCCATGACGCCCCCGGAAAGCCTGACTCTTACGGGTACGGACCTGCTGCTGCTTGGCGGTTTCGTCGCCGCCGTGCTGTATCTGGGCAGGCGCGCGGCCAGGAAGCGCCACGAGGGTCTCGAGGACTATATCCTGGCCGGGCGCACGCTCTCCCTGCCCGCTTTTATAGCCACGCTGGTACCCAGCTTCTTTGGCGGCACGCTGGGCATAGGCGAGTACACCTGGCGCTACGGCATCTCGAACTGGTTAGTGCAGGGGGTGCCCTACTACATCTTCGCGCTCCTCTACGCCGTGTGGCTGGTGCCGAGAGTCCGCTCGCGCGGCGGCATGACGATTCCCGACCATCTCGAGGTCGCCTACGGACGCAAAGCGGCGGCGCTGGGGGCGCTGCTGGTCTTCCTGCTGGCCAGCCCGGCCGACGAGGCGCTGATGCTGGGCGTGCTGACGCGCTGGGCCACCGGCTGGCCGCTGGTCGCGTGCGTATCGCTGGTGGCGGCCGTCTCCGGCGCGGTGCTCTGGCGGGGCGGCCTGCGTTCCGACGTGGGGACCAACCGGCTGGAACTGCTGGTGATGTTCGGAGGCTTCGCGGTGGTGCTGCCGTTCGGCCTGGCTGCCGTGCACGGCTGGCGGGCCCTGCGGGCCGCGCTGCCGGCCTCGCATCTTGAACTTACCGGGGGCCAGCCGCTCTGGACGCTGGCCGGCTGGTGGATGATAGCGTTGTGGACCTTCGTGGACCCCGCCTTCCATCAGCGCGTGCTCGCCGCGAAGGACGAGCGTACGGCGCGCGTCGGCATAGCGATCTCGGTCGGTTTCTGGTTCGTCTTCGATTTGATGACCACCTCGGCCGGGCTGCTGGCCAGGGCGGAACTGCCGCACCTCTCCAACCCGCTGGCCGCTTACCCGGCCCTGGCACAGGCGGTGCTGCCTCCGGCGCTGAAAGGCGTCTTCATAGCCGGCGTAGCCGCCTCCGCTTTGGCGTCCTGCGCCTCAAAATCGCTGCTGTCCGCGGTGAGCCTGGGCCACGACGCTGCCCAGCGCTTCTGGAGGCTGCCCGACGTGAAAGCCGAGACCTTGACCCGCTGGGGGCTGGTCTCGGCCCTGGCGCTGGCCGTGGCGCTGGCCGTGGCGTTGCCGTCGGTAGTGGCCCTGTGGTACACTCTCGGTTCCTGCGTCATCCCCGGGCTTCTGGTGCCGCTGCTGACGTCCTACGTGGCGCCGCTGCGCGTCGGTCCGCGCGCCGGGCTCTGGTCCTCGCTGGCGGGTGTTCTGTCCGCCACCGCGGCCTGGGGGCTTGGCATGCGGGCCCCGTTCTTTGCCGGGCTGGGGGCTTCCGTGTCCGTCTGGGCGGCCGGCTACGCGTCCGCCAGACTCCGCGGCAAAAGCCCCGGGTCCGGTCCCCCGCTCCCGTGAGAACGTCCCGTCCGGGGCATTCCCATGGCCCTTATTTATTTATATAATTAAAACTGAACTGTCGCGGAACCGGATAATTTCCGCTTATTCCATTTGAATGGCGCCGGAATTCATACACCTTCATAATCATTCCGAATACTCGCTCCTGGACGGGATGCTGCGCATTTCCGACGGACACGGCGGGCCGTCGGAGTTCCTTAAGGGGCTGGCCGCAGTGAACGGGAACGCGCTGGCCATCACCGACCACGGCAATATGTACGGCGCAATGGAGTTCTACTTTCTGGCCAGGAACCTCGGCATAAAGCCCATCATCGGCTGCGAATGCTACATCACCCGCGGCTCGCGCAAGGAGAAGACCGGCACCCGCCGCGACAACGGCCATATCACTGTCCTCGCGAAGAACGATGCCGGCTATAGGAACCTGATGAAGATGGTCTCCGCCTCCTTCATAGAGGGCTTCTACCACGATCCGCGTATCGATTCCGAGTTGCTGGCACGGCATAGCGAGGGGCTGGTCTGCCTCTCCGGTTGCCTCAAGTCCCATATCGCGCGCAACTGCGCAGAGGGCAAGATAGACGAGGCGGTAAAGATAGCCTCCGAGTACAACGACATCCTCGGCAAGGGCAACTTCTTCATAGAGCTGATGGACCACAACATCCCCGAGGAGACCGCCGCGATGGCCGGCCTGCTGGAGGTGGCCAAACGCACCGGCCTGCCGCTCGTGGCCACCAACGACTGCCACTACCAGAAGAAAGAGGACTGGGAAGCCCACGACGCCCATATCTGCATCTCCACCGCCTCGCTGATGGACGACCCCGACCGCATGCGCATGACCACGCACGAGCTCTACTACAAGAGCCCGGCGGAGATGATAAAGCTCTTCTCGCACACCCCCGAAGCCGTCAAGAACACGCTGGTCATCGCCGACATGTGCAACGTCAATGTGGACACCAGCAAGCTGCACCTGCCCGCTTTCGATATCCCCCAGAAGTACAAGGCCGCGCACCCGGAGGGGGACGGCGACTTCTATTACCTCAGGGACCTCTGCGAGGAAGGCCTGAAGAAAAAGGTCCCCAACGCCGGGGAGGACTATAAGAAGCGCCTGGAGTTCGAGCTGGACACCATCAAAAAGATGGGCTTCTCCAGCTACTTCCTGATAGTCATGGATTTCATAAATCACGGCCGCTCGATAGGCGTGCCGGTCGGGCCCGGCCGCGGCTCGGGCGCCGGCGCCCTCGTGGCCTACACTCTCGACATCACCCGCGTGGACCCGCTGCCCTTCAGCCTGCTGTTCGAGCGCTTCCTGAACCCGGGCCGCAAGAGCATGCCGGACCTCGACATCGACTTTTCCGACGACGGCCGCGAGCAGGTGGTGCAGTACGTGCGCGAGAAGTACGGCGCCAGCCGCGTGGCCAACATCATCACCTACGGCACCATCAAGGCCAAGAGCGCCATCAAGGACGTGGGCCGCGTGATGGGGATCCCGCTGGCCGACGTGAACGCGATCTCCAAGCTGATCCCGGCCGACCCGAAGGCCACTCTCTTCAAGGCCCTGAGCGAGGTTAACGAGCTGAAGGAGTACCAGCGCGACCCGAAGCTGAAGAAGATGTTCGACATCGCGCTCAAGGTGGAGGGGCTGCGCCGCCAGACCGGCGTGCACGCCGCCGGCGTGGTGATCTCCAAGGACGACGTCACCGACTACGTGCCGCTCGCCAACCGCAACAACAAGGACGTCGTCACCACGCAGTACGACGGCAACGTGCTGGGCACCCTCGGCATGCTGAAGGTGGACTTCCTCGGCCTGCGCACGCTGACAATCATCGAGACCGCCTCCGAGTTCATCCGCGCGCTGCCCGGGAAAAAAGATTTCGACATCTACTCCGTGCCGATGGACGACAAGAAGACCTTCGACCTGCTGTGCGAGGGCAAGACCACCGGCGTGTTCCAGCTGGAAAGCGAGGGCATGAAGAAGCTGGTGAAGGGCCTTAAGCCTACCGTCTTCAGCGACATCGCGGCCCTGGTGGCGCTGTACCGCCCGGGCCCCATCAACAGCGGCATGCTCGAGACCTTTGTCGAGCGCAAGCACGGCCGCAAGAAGATCACCTACGACCACCCGCTGCTCGAGCCCATCCTGAAAGATACCTACGGCACGATGGTGTACCAGGAGCAGGTCATGGAGATCGCCAAGAGCATGGCCAAGTTCACGCCGAGCGAGGCCGATGACTTTCGCAAGGCGATGGGCAAGAAGAAGCTCGACGTCATGGAGAAAATGCGCGACAAGTTCGTCAAGCAGGCCAAGGATTTTAACGACGTCGCGCCCAGGCTTTCCACCAAGATCTTCGACCAGATGGCCCAGTTCGCCGAGTACGGCTTCAACAAGTCCCATTCCGTGGCCTACGCCCTGGTGGCCTATCATACCGCCTGGCTCAAGGCCAACCACCCGGTGGAGTTCATGGCCGCGCTGCTGACCAGCGAAATAGGCAAGAGCGCGGTGAACTCCGAGGACAAGGAGAACAAACTGGTCACCTATATCGGCGAGGCCCAGGATATGGAGATAGAGATAGCCGGGCCCAGCGTCAACCAATCCCAGAAAAAGTTCTCGATCGAGGACCGCGACGGCCGGCCGGCCATCCGCTTCGCGCTGACAGCCATCAAGAACGTCGGCGAGGGCGTAGTGGAGACGATGGTGGCCGAGCGGGCCAAGAACGGGCCGTTCCGGTCCTTCGAGGAGTTCACGCTGCGCGCCGACTCCAAGCAGCTCAACAAGCGCGTCATAGAGTCGCTCGCCAAGGGCGGGGCCTTCGACGTGTTCTACCCGGCGGAGAAGCCGGAACTTTCCCGCGCCAAGGCGATGGACGCGGTGGAGGCCTTCTGCGGCGGCAAGGCGCACGACGCCAACCAGACTATGCTCTTCGGCGAGGAGAAGAAGGCCGCCCCTGCGATGAACGAGCACACGTTGCTCAAGAACGAGCACGAGGTGCTCGGCTTCTATTTCTCCGGGCATCCGCTCAACAGCTACCGTCGCCACCTTTCCATGGTGGCCAACGCCCAGGCCGAGAAGGTGCTGGCCGGCGGGTTCGCCGAAGGCGCCATGGTGCGCGTGGCCGGCATAGTGGCGCAGTTCAAGAACATGCAGACCAAGAAGACCGGCGAGCCTATGGCCAAGTTCGAGGTCGAGGACCTGACCGGCAACCTCGGGGTCTGCCTGTTCCCGAAGAAGTACAAGCTCTACGGGCCTCAGCTCGGTCCCAATAAAGTGGTAGTCGTGGCCGGCAAGGTGCAGAAATCCGACTTTGGAGAGCAGAATTACGAGCTCATAGCCGAGGAGGCCTACGGGCTTTTCGACGCGATGAACAAATGGGCGCGCGGCCTGGTCGTTAACCTGCCCGAAGGCATACTTTTCGACGAGAAGCAGTTGCACGACCTTAAGGCCGCCCTCGGGCGCAGCCACGGCGCGTGCCCGGTGTATTTCCAGGTTGACGCCAAGGGCCGGGGCACCTACATGATAGAGACGACAGAGCGGGTCGGCCTGACCGACCAGCTCCTGCGCGACATCGAGAAGCTGCTGGGGGACAAGACATGGAAAGTGGAAAGCGGATCTTGATAGCCGACGATGACCCGGACCTGATAGACCTGCTGGAGTCCTACTTCAGCGGCGGCGGCTACGAGGTGACCGCGAAGGTCAACGGCAAGGACGCGCTGCAGGCTGCGGAGTCCGAACATTTCGACCTGGTGCTGTTGGACGTGATGATGCCGTACATAGACGGCTACCATGTGGCCAGCGAGATCTCCTCGCGGCTGGGCACGTCCGCCCCCAAGATAATCATAATGACCTCGCGCGATACCGCCAGCGAAAAGGGCATAGCCATGCTCAGCGGCGCCAGCGACGTGGTGCAGAAGCCTTTCTCACTGGAGGAACTGGACTCCAAGGTGAAAGCGGCTCTGGGCTCCTGACCGGGCCCGGGCTAAAAATGAAGTCAAGGATGGAACGATGAAAAAACTCAACGTGCTTCTGGCCCTTCTCCTGGTCCTGCCGGCCGTTAAAGCCGCGGCCAAGGACAAGGACGACGGCTCGGTGGCGCTCCCGGACACTGAGCTGATAGACGTCCCCACCGCGGGCATACTGGACTACTACGGTTTCCTGTTCAAGAGCCGTTTCTACTCCGACGGCGGGCTGCTGGGCGCCATAAACTTCGGAGTGCAGGAGCGCCTGAACCTCGGCGCCTCGATGACCGTGGACAAACTGGTGGGCTCCGACGATCCCATAAGCCTGCGCCAGCCGCAGATCCTGGTAAAGTACCGCTTCTACGACGGAGGCTATTACATCCCGGCCCTGGCCGTCGGTTACGACGGCCAGGGCTATTATTACAACAGCACCTCCAAGAAGTACATGGAGAAGGGGCGCGGACTCTACCTGGTCGGTTCCAAGGAGGTCCTGCTGCCGGGGCTTTCCCTGCACGGCGGTTTCAACGTCTCCGACTTCGACAGGGAATACCTTTACGGGTTCCTGGCGGCCAGCTACACGCTGGAGGACCAGGTGGCCTTCATGGCCGAGTACGACAATCTTTTCCACTCCGACAACCCCTCCAGGCTGAACGTCGGCATGCGCCTGTACATAACGCCCTATTTCCAGTTGGACGCGGCGGTCCGGGAGCTCGGCCGCAGCGGCTACTTCTCCAACGGCCTTAAGAGGCGGGCCGAGCGCATAGTCCAAATGCGCTACAACACCAGTTTTTGAGCGCGCGGGACCGGAACACCTTTCCCAGCCGAGTCACTAAGGAGGAAACGAAATGAGCAAGAAGATAGCTATACTCACCGGAGGCGGCGACTGTCCCGGGCTTAACCCGGCCATCAAGGGCTGCGTCTGGGCGGCGGAGAAGTTCGGCTACGAGTGCGTGGGCCTCACGGACGGCTGGAAGGGCCTGGTGGAAGGGCTGACTACCCCGCTCAACAGGGAACTGACCGAATACGCCATAACGCAGGGCGGCACGATGCTCGCCACCTCCCGGACCAATCCTTTTAAGCAGGAAGGCGGCGTGCAGAAATGCCTGGAGACTTTCAAGAGGCTGGACCTGTACGCGCTGGTCGCGATGGGCGGCGAGGATACTCTCGGCGTGGCCACGCGCTTCTATCGGGACCACAGGCTCAACGTGGTCGGCGTACCTAAAACGATGGACAACGACCTGAGCGCCACCGACTATACGTTCGGCTTCGACACTTCCGTGACGAAGGCCATGGAGGCCGCCGCGGCCCTGGTGGATACCGGCCGCAGTCACCGCCGCGTGATGGTGCTGGAGGTCATGGGCCGTCACGCCGGCTGGGTCGCCCTGTTCACGGCCATAGCCTCGGCGGCGGACTTCGTCTGCATTCCGGAGCGCACGATAGACACGGCCGCGCTGCTGAAGAAGGTCAAAGAGGCGCACGCGCGCAAGAAGTTCGCCTTGGTGGTTACCAGCGAGGCCTCGGAACTGCCGGAAGTGGGAGAGGGCGAGCAGAAGCGTGAACTGGACCAGTTCGGCCACGTGATACTCAAGGACCGCGGCATGGGCGAGCGCATAGCCGGCTACATAGAGAAGAACACGGGGCTGGAGACGCGCCACGCCGTGATAGGCCATATGCAGCGGGGCGGCGCCCCGACCCTGTTCGACCGGATGCTCGGCGTGCGCGTCGGAGTGAAGGCCGCGGAACTGGTGCGCGACGGGCAGTTCGGCCAGATGTCGGCGCTGGTCGGCAACAGGATCATCGGAGTGCCCCTCGAGAAGGCCACGGGCGAGCTGAAGACCGTTTCGGCCGACTGGAACGGCCTGATGGAAGTGCTGTTCTGAGCGGATCGGACGCGCGAAGTTCTTAGGAGCGTTTATGACGGACAATACACAAACTAATGCGCCGGCCAAGTTCCAGCGCAAGACCATATTAATCAAGAAACGCCTGCAGTACCACTACATGGCGCTGATCTTCTTCAGCGTGCTGCTGGCCTTCATCGTGGTGGGGCTGGACGTGCTGTGGACCGTCTCCAAGGTGGTTAACGACCATCCGATGATGCAGCCGCTTCTCGACGAGCTCAGCCATATGGCTCCGCTCTTCGCCCTCAAGATAGTGATGTACATGGCGATGGTGCTGATAGTCTCCGCCGTCATTTCCCACCGGATGGCCGGGCCTATCTTCAAGTTCGAGAACAGCTGCGCCAGGGTCGCCGAGGGAGACCTGGCGCATCGCGTCTACCTGCGCAAGGGGGACCAGCTGACCGATCTGCAGGACCAGTTCAACAACATGGCCTGGGCGGTTGACGAGGTCGTGAAGGAGTATGAGAGCTTCCGGGCCGCGGCCGCCGCCGCCGGCATGGCCGAAAAAGCCGAAAAACTTCGCCGCCGCGTGGCGGAGATAATGCCCAAGCTCAAACTATGACCCGGCTTGCGGCCGCGCTGGCCGTCCTGCTGGCCGCCGCGCCGGCCGCGGCGCAGGGCGCCTCAGGGACCCTGGCGCTCTCCGACGTGGTGGGCATGGCCGTGCAGAACAGCCCCGGCGTGCTGGCGGCCGAGCAGGACATCATCATAGCCAGGCAGCGCGTGAGCGAGGCCCGTTTTCTGGAACTGCCGCAGTTCTCGCTGGCCGGCAGCCTTAGCCGCATGAGCCTGGAGTATCCTGAAGTTCTTGGCCCGGACTTCGGCGGGCCTTTCCTGGACCCGGCGGCCGGTTCGTCCTTCTACTCGATGCGCGTGCAGGCCATGCAGCCGCTCTACACCGGCGGCAGGAACTCAAATACGCTGAAGATGGCCAAGACGGCCGCCAATCAGGCGCAGGTCGATTACGAAACGGCGCGCGCCGCCGCCGCGTTGGCGGCAAAGAAGACCTTCTATACCGTTCTTTACCAGCGCCGGCTGAAGGAGTCCGCCTCGTACTGGCTGGACCGCGCCGGGAAACTTGACTCGGAGCTGCATAAGAGCCCGCTGGAAAAGCTGGAGGCCGGAATGCTGCTCTCCTCGCTTTCCGACCGGCTGGCCAGGGCCGGCGAGGGACTTGATGCCGCTCATGCCGAGTTGTTGAAGATCATCAGCCGCGAGCCGGATTTCCCAGCCGAGCCGTCAGGCGATTTTTCCCCGCAGCCGGTGTCCGTTCCCGTGAGCCGCTGTCTTGTGACGGCTATGGAGTCGCGGCCAGAGATGAAGGCCGAACTCTATAAGGCGCAGATGGACGATATCGCGGTCAACATGGCGATGGTGCGCCGCAATCCGACCATCTATCTGGGCGCGAGCTACGACCTGAGCTCCTACAAACTTACCTCGCTGACGCGGGACGCCGAACGCTCCTCCGGGTGGCTGGCCTCGATAGGCATACTTTTCCCGCTCTCCTACGACATCTGGACGCAGGTGCAGCAGCGGCGGGCGCAGCAGCGGCAGGGCGAGCTGCAGCGCGCGGCGCTGCAGGACGACATCCGCTTCGACATCATGACCGCCTACAGGGAGGCTGTTTCCCGCCAGGAAGAGGCCGGAAGGCTGGGGAAAGAGCTGCAGGAGATGGAGGCCGGATACGAAAAGGCCGCCTCTTCGGAAAGGCCCTCCATGGACGAGCTGCGCGCTCTCTGCTCTCTCTGCCGGCTTGAGAAGCGCTACCTGGACGCCGTGTACGGCCAACTGATGGCCCGCGTGAGGCTTGAATGGGCGCAGGGACGCGATTTGGACAGCTGACCGGCGTTTTAAAAACCATGAGGAACCTCTGCCCGATCTTATGCCTGACGCTGGCGGCCCTGCTGCGTGCCGCGCGCCTGCCGGCCCAGGAGCTTCCATCCGCTTCCTCCTCCGCCGCCGTTTCCTCCGCCGCCGTGGAGGCGGCGGGATCGGACGACGACATACTGCGCGACGCGCTCTGGACCCGCCTAGCCTCGGTCCGTCCGCCCAAACGCCCCTCCGTCGGCCTGGCTCTTTCCGGCGGCGGGGCGCGCGGCTTCGCCCACGTAGGGGTGCTGGAGGCGCTGGGCTACGCGGGCTTCCCTGTGGATTACGTTTCCGGCACTTCGATGGGCGCGGTGATAGGGGCCCTCTATGCTTCCGGGATCCCCGTCAAGGAACTCTGGGATTTCGGCTTGGACGCCGGCAAGGCCAAGATTTCCAGGGATTTCAGGGGAATAAAGGTGCTCAAACTGCTGATAACCGACAAGCTGCTCACCCCCACCTATATAGACCGGTTCATAAACGACAGGCTGGGCGGCAAGACTTTCGGGAACCTGAAAGTTCCGTTTGCCTGCACGGCCATGGACCTGCGTACCGGGGAGAACCTGATCTTCACGGAGGGCCCGCTGGCGGAGGCCGTGCGCGCCAGCGTGACGCTGCCGGGCATCTTCGCCCCGGTGCAATACGGTCACCGCTACTTGGTGGACGGCGGCGTGGCAGATTTCGTGCCGATAGACGCGGCCGAACAGCTGGGTGCCGACTGGGTGCTGGCCAGCGTGACCGGCAACGAGCACGCGCGTATGCCGGAGAACGTGCTGATGTCGCTTCTGCAGGTCATAGACATTCGTGGTTCGCTGCTGGCCGCTTCCGAGGAGAAGCGGGCAGGCTTCGTGATAGAGCCGCAGGTCAGCGACATGAGCGTGGCCGATTTTGACAGGTGCGTGGAGGCCGGCGAGGCCGGGCTCGTGGAGGCCACACGCCGTATGGACGCGGCGCGCGAGGCGCTGCTGGTGTATTCCGCTCCGGAGCTGATAAAAAAACTATGAGATTGCTGGCCGCCTTGCTGCTCTTATTGCCGGCCTCGCAGGCGGGAGCTTTCCTGTTCTGGGGAGGCCCGCGCTACGGCAAGGCCGAGGCGGAGCTCGCTGCGATGAAGAAGGCCGACGCGCGCGGGGACTGCTCGACGGTGCTCGGCATGGCCGCCGGTTTCCTCTCGCTGACGCCTCCGTCGGAGCTGCGCGAGGAGGCCTATGTCTATATCGGCCGCTGCTACGAGCGGGAGGGCGCGACAGACAAGGCTATAACCCTTTACAAGCTGGCCGGGGGGCTTTACCCGTCAAATGTCCTTTTCGCCGCCAGGCTGGCGCAGATCTACGACCAGGCAGGCTTCTACCAGAACGCCGTTCCGCTCTTCCTGAAGGTGCTGGCCGCCGAGCCGGGGGAGGTCGAGGCCAACCTGGGCCTTGCCCGCGCCTATTCCGCGCTGGGCTTCCTTAGCCGCGCCGACGACTTCTACTCCAGGACCGTGGCCCTGCAGAATTTCTCCGACGCCGCGGTACTGGAGGAATACGCTCGGTGCATGCTGCGCAAGCGCGACTGGAAGGAGGCGCTGTTCCTCGCCGGCAAGGGAGAGGCCAGGCGGCCGCGCTCTCCGGTCTGGCCGTTGCTGGAAGCAAGAGCGACCGCCGGGAAGGGGGATTACTCCGGAGCTGTGTCCCTTATGGGAAGGGCGGAGACCTTTTCTTCCTCCAGGAAGCTGAGGCTGGAACGGGCCCTCTACCTGCTGCTTGGCGGAAGTCCCCGCCGCGCCATAGAGGAGGCGGACAGAGAGCTGGCCGCGGACCCTTCCGATCCGCTGGCCTCCGTAGTGAAGGCCATGGCGCTTTACAACCTGGGGAAAGAGGCCGAGGCTGAGCGGTATTTCGAGGCCGCGCTCGCCGGAGGGCCTTTCACCGCCAGGCTGGCCGCGGCTTTCCTGCCAGGGCCTTCCCGCAAAGAGGCGGGCTGCGCGAAATGAGGTTCTGGAAGATGTCCGGGGCCGGGAACGACTTCGTGCTGCTGACCGGCGGACGGAGGGACGCGTTGGAACTGAAGAGGCTAGCCTCCGCTCTTTGCGCCCGCAAGGTCTCCATTGGCGCCGACGGCCTGCTCTACGTGAATCGTTCCGGTCCAGGCCGCGTGGACGTGCGCTATTTCAACTCCGATGGCTCAGAGGCCTTCTGCGGCAACGGTTCGCGTTGCGCGGCCTGGTGGGCCTTCTCTTCCGGCCTAACCGGCCGAAAACTGCTGTTGCGGACGCTGGCCGGGGAACTGGGTGCGGAGATAACCGTACCCGGAGCCGTGAGGATGCGCATGCCCGAGGTCTCCGGCGCCAGGATTGGAGTGAGGGGCCGGTTCCCCGGAGGCGTGCGGACGCTGCATTTTCTGGACACCGGGGTGCCGCATGCGGTGGTCCCCGTCCGGTCCGTGGCGGACGTCGACGTGGAGCGCCTGGGCCGCCAGCTTAGGCGGCACCGTTTTTTCGGCCCGGCCGGGACCAACGTCAATTTCGTGGAAAGAAGGGGCCGGCGCCTGCTGGTGCGCACCTACGAGCGCGGGGTGGAAGGGGAGACGCTGGCCTGCGGCACCGGGCTTACAGCCTCGGCAGTAGCTTTCGCGCTTTCAGACGGGCTTAGGTCGCCGGTGCGGCTGGTCTCCCGCAGCGGCGACGGCTTCACGGTCGCCTTCAGTGCGCGCGCCGGGGGGGCTTGCGCTATAAGCATAGAGGGGCCTGCCAGGACGGTCTTTCAAGGAGAGATAAAATGCTGAAACTCAAAGGCTGTTTTACTGCCCTCGTTACGCCGTTCAGGAACGGGAAGCCGGACCTGGAGGCTTTCAGGAAAATAGTGGAGTTCCAGGCGGGGAACGGCGTATCCGGCATAGTGCCGTGCGGCTCTACCGGAGAGGCCGCCACGCTCTCGCAGGAAGAATACCTGGC
>JAJYJH010000038.1 GCA_021789695.1 bacterium
CGCGGATAAGATCGGCCTTCCTTTTCGAGGGGAAAAGCGGAACTTATAAAGTTACCTCGGGATGTTGCGCAAAGTAGTTTCGAACGATGTCCAAAAAACGGCGCCAATTTGCAGTATCCCCAAAATCCGCGCTGCCGAACCCCGGCAGCGCGTGCAGTTTCTGCACTTCCCCCGACGTAAAATTAAATTTTAATTTTATTTTCTGCCCGCCTAAGAGGAAGTTAGGCGCTAACGCGCCGCAAACCGAGGAACGGTTTGCCGAACCGATTTTAATTCCTTATGGCCGCCGGTGCGGCCGGCCCAGCGCTGCTGCGCCTGGCCGGCCTTACCAGCGGCGGAGAGTGGCAGAATAGCACTTAATTCCGTCTTAGCCCTGCTGGGCAAAGCCGGAATTAAGAGCGGGGAGGCAAGGTATGCAGAAACCTACAATGCGGTACTTTCTTTATGCGCGCAAGTCCACCGACGAGGCGGACAAGCAGGTGCTATCCATAGAAGCGCAGTTGGCGGAGTTGCGCGAGTACGCCAAAAAGGAAAACCTGCCCATAGTCCGCGAGTTCATAGAGTGCAAGACCGCCAAAGAGCCCGGGCGCGAGGTCTTCAACGAGATGGTCTCGCAAATGGAGCAGGGCGCGGCCTATGGTATAGTTGCCTGGCACCCTGACCGGCTGGCCCGCAACTCCGTGGACGGCGGGCGCATCATTTACCTGGTGGATACGGCCAAGATACTGGAGCTCAAGTTCCCGACGTTCTGGTTCGACCCCACGCCGCAGGGCAAGTTCATGCTGTCTATCGCTTTTGGTCAGAGCAAATACTACGTGGACAATCTCTCGGAGAACGTTAAGCGCGGCCTCCGTCAAAAGCTCCGTAACGGCATCTGGCCCAGCCGCGCTCCGATGGGCTATCTCAACGATACTGTCAACCACACGATTTACATAGACAAAGAGCGCGAGCCGCTGATCCGCAAGGCCTTTGAACTATTTGGCTCCGGCACCTATTCAATACGGGAGATACGCGAGTTCCTGAAAAGCGCGGGCCTCGTCGGACGCAATCAGAAAAAGGCGTTATCCATTGGCAATTGCCATCATATGCTCCGCAATCCCATCTATTACGGCGTCATTCGTTACTACGGCGAACTGCATGAGGCCAAACACGAGGCCATAATTCCCAAGGCGCTTTTTGACAAGTGCCAGGAACTTCTTAAAAACAAGAGCAAACCCAAAAAGAGGGGGTTTAAGCCTTATGTTTACCGGGGCACCTTCCGTTGTGAAAGTTGCGGTTGCTTCATAACCACCGAGACCCAAAAGGGCCACAATTATTTGCGCTGTACCAAGCGCAAAAGCCCTTGCGCCGAGCGCTTTACCCGCGAGGAGGAGGTTGACCGACAGGTGCGTGAACTGCTGAAAGGAGTTTCCTTACCCCCGGCCCTGGCCGCCAATGCCCTTGATAACATAAAAGCGGATGAATCAAAGGCGGCCCAGGCCGGGGAAGAGGCCGCCCAAAATCTGCGAGATAAGTTGGTTATCCTTACTGACCAATTGGGCCAGTTGCTGGACCTGGTACTGCAAGGCTCCATAACGCAGCCCGAGTATGTCAGCAAAAAGGCCCAATTGGTCAATGAGAAAAAGGAAATCGAAAGCAAACTCGCAGCTTTTGCGCGGGAGGGGAGTAAGCGGTTCGAACCCTTGAAAAGGTTCTACGAGCTCTGTGCTGTCGTCGGAGAGTCGGCGGTCGCTGGAAGTTCGTCTGAAAACCTGCAAATAATGAGAAAAATCGGTTCGAACTTCCTTTTAGGCGGGCAGAAAATAAAATTAAAATTTAATTTTCCGTCGGGGGAAGTGCAGAAACTGCACGCGCTGCCGGGGTTCGGCAGCGCGGATTTTGGGGATACTGCAAATTGGCGCCCCCTACGGGATTCGAACCCGTGATCTCTGCCTTGAAAGGGCAATGTCCTAGGCCGCTAGACGAAGGGGGCGCAAAAGTCTGTCTGTCAAAAAGCCGATTAAAAACGGCTTTTATATTGTAAAATACAATTTTATCAGTTTCTCGGCGTTAGTGTCAAACTTATGATTTACGGGGTTGCGTCTGGCCCCGGGGGTGAAATATGAGCGAAACGGAGCAGAAGCCCGCGCAGAGTCCCGCCGGCGGCGCGGGCGGGCAATTGCCTCAAGGGCCTCAGACGCCTCAAAAAAATGGCCAACCGGCGCCGGAGCCCCAGGAGGCCCTTAACCAGGAGCTGGTGCGGCTTCGCGCCGGCAACAGAAGGCTTAAGGTCGTTTCGGGAGCGCTGGGGACCATCTTCATCCTCGCGGCGGCGGCCGGCTACATGGCCTACCGCAAGATTGCTTCCGTGGCAGAGCCAATGGCCGGCGCTTTCCAGGCCTTCCAGGCGCAGCCGGCCCCCCTCTCCGTGAGCGTCCAGCAATCTCTGCCGGGCATGCCCGGCGCACAAGTGGCGCAGCCGCCTGGTTCTTCCTCTCCCGGCACCTCATCGCTGGGCCTGTTCTCCGGCGGGCTGCCCGGCTCCGGGACTGACGCGCCCGGGGCGGACCCGGCAGTTGCCAAGGCTAACGCTCAAAGGGCGATGCGCGCCCTCAGCAAATACATGAAGCGTCCCGTAGTAAAGCGGTTCCTGGCCGACCTGAAGCGCGATCCCTCCGTGGCGGCCGCGCTGGGGAATAAAAATAACGCCAACCCCATGGCTTTGATCACCGCCGTGCGCGGTTCCCGCTATCTAAACTTGCTCATCATGAAGTACTCGGCCGATCCGGCTTTTATCAAGACCATGACTGATATCGCCTCCGACCCGGACATAAGGGCGATCTCCGGTTCACTGCCTCCGGGCTCGCTGCCGCAGTTCTCCGGAATTCCGGGCGCCGCTCCCCAGGCAGTGGCTCGCCCAGTGGACGTGCAGCCGGCCTCCTCCCCGCAGGCCGGTGGCGGCCCTGAGTACGGTGGAAGTATGACGGTGGACCAGTCCGCACTTGGCGGCACCTCGTCCGAGCCCTCTCAGGAAAGCAATGGGGTTCCTTCCCCGGTTGACAGCCAATAGCGTTATTAGTTTTAATGATATAATGCTTCGCAGATTCACGGCGCGTCTGTTCAAAAGCGCCGCCAGGCCCGTAAGTATCTTCGTCATTCCCCATAACGGGATGCCTTCGGTGCGGTTCAACCTGCCAGTGGCGCTGCTGTTCTTCATGGGCGCGGCCTGGACCGGCGTCACGGTCTGGGCCGGCTATATAGCCGGAAGGCACTTCGATTATTACGTCACCAAGGCCGACAATAAAATACTGCGAACCAAGATGGCTTACATCTCCACCGAGGTGGAGCAGGGGCTGGCCTATCTGGAGCAGACCAAGCGCACCGACACCCAGCTGCGCAAGGTGCTCGGCATGGACTCCTCCGCCTACGACGGAGATGACGGTATAGGCGGCCCGCAGAAATCCGACATCGCCGACTTCCGCCGCATGCTGGCCGCCAAGGCCTCCGAGATAAAAGAGGAGTCCCTCAACAATTCCATAGAGCGGATGCAGGAGGAATCCCGCCGCCGTCTTTCCAGTTACAACGAGATTGCTCTATACCTGGCCGACCGCCATAACGGCGCCCGCGCCACGCCCTCTATCTGGCCTGCGCAGGGTCGCATAACCTCTCCCTTCGGCTACCGTATCCACCCTCTCACCAAGGCGATAGAGTACCACAGCGGCGTGGACATCGCCAACGAGGCCGGCACTCCTATCCACGCCACCGCGGACGGCGTGGTCAGGCACGCCGGCTGGGCTCACGGCTACGGCATGTGCGTGGTCCTGGACCACGGCTTCGGATACTCCACGCTTTACGGGCACATGAGCGAGATCCTGGTGAAGGAGGGGCAGCGCGTCAGTCGCGGCTACGTAATCGGGCGCATGGGCTCCACCGGCACCTCCACCGGCAATCACGTCCATTACGAGGTCTGGACCAGCGGCGTTCCGCACAACCCCGTGCCCTATCTCGACGGGGAGAAGGACGCGGCCGGCGGAATGGCCGGGCTTTTTAACGGGATATTCGGCGGCCTGTGACGGAGGGAAAAAACTATGGCTATGTTTAAAGGCAATAATATAAGTTTTGAGAGCAAGAACGGCGATACCCTCATCGGCGCCGAGGCTTATTTCCAGGGCACGCTTACGGCTAAGGGATCGTTGCGCATAGACGGCCGCATAGACGGTTCCATCGTCGACGCCAAGATCGTCACGATAGGCAAGACCGGCAAGGTCAAGGGCGACATTTCCTGCGAGATCTGCTATCTCAGCGGGGAGGTCAAGGGCAACATAATCGCGCTGGAGCACATAGAAGTGCTTGCCGGCGCGCGACTGGACGGCGATCTCCGCTCTCCGCGCATCATGCTGGAGGATGGGGCTATTTTCAACGGCAACTGCGTCATGGGCAAGCCGGAAAAGAAACAGGCGGATCACACGCAGGGGCGTACCGCCAACGACAAGACAGAGGCTAAACAGCAATGATATCATTCTTCTCAAAGCACCGCCGCGTAGTTTTCATGGCTACGGTGGCCGTTTTTCTGGTAGGCGTCTTTGTGGGCCTGGGCGCCTACGTCTTTACCGGAGCCTCCTCGTCGGGGGCCGTGGCTGACGTCGGGGGCACAAAGATCCCGTACCAGCGTTTCCTGAGCCAGGTGAACCGCGTGACCGACGGCATGCGCGCCTCCGGCACCGAGGTCAACGAAATTATAACCAAGAGCATTAAGCAGGAAGTCTTCCGGGAGATGGTAATAGAGGAACTGCTCGCCCAGCAGGCCAGGAAAATGGGTATGAAAGTGACAGATTTCGAGGTCGCCATGGAGGTGCAGAACACGCCGCAGTTTCAGGAGGGCGGAGTTTTCAGCCCGCGCGCCTATTACCAGACGGTTTACGACAAGTTCCAGATGACGCCGCAGCAGTACGAGGCGTGGCGCAAGAAAGCCAGGCTGGCCTCCAAGTTCAAGCAGTTCCTTTTCAACACCATCAAGGTGACGCCTCAGGAGATCAAGGCCGCCTACCTCGCCAAGAACAAGAGCCTGAAGAATTTCGACAAAGACAAGGCCGCCTTCGAGCAGCAGCTGGCCCAGCAGAAGTTCGGCGACGTGGCCAACTATCTATTGAGGCAGCTCACCACGCAGGAGGAGATAAAGAGTTACCTGGCGCTGCGGGAACAGGGGCGCTGAACGCCTCCCGGCGGGACGGATTACACAGACCGGCCCCCTCGGCGGTCTGTGTAGTTTTTTGTAAAGGCGCATGATAAAGATAAACGAACTTACCAAGACCTTTGGCTCGGTCAGGGCCGTGGACAGGCTTACTCTGCGCGTGGAACCGGGGGAGATTTTCGGCTTCCTCGGTCCCAACGGCGCAGGCAAGACCACCACCGTAAAGATTCTTTCCGGCATCATGCGCCCTACGTCCGGCGGCGTCAGCGTGGCCGGCCTCGACGTGGCGGCCGAGCCGCTTGCGGCCAAGCGCGCGATGGCCTATATCCCGGACGAACCATTCGTCTATCCCAAGCTCACCGGCTGGGAGTTTCTGCGCTTCATCGGCGACATCTATTCGGTCCCGTACGCCGAGCAAAGGAAGCGTATCCCGGAGTTGCTGGAGATGTTTGAACTGACGGATTTTTCCGGCGAGCTGCTGGAGAGCTACTCCCACGGCATGAAGCAGAAGCTGCTGATAGCCAGCGTGCTGCTGCGCAGGCCCAGGGTCGTCCTCTTCGACGAACCCACCGTCGGGCTGGACCCCAAGAGCATCCGCCGCTTCAAGGAACTGTTGGCCGGCATCGCCGCCGGCGGCACCTCCGTCTTCATGTGCACACACATCCTGGATATGGCCGAGAAACTCTGCCACACGGTCGGCATCATCTACCGCGGACGCCTGATAGCGCGCGGCACGGTGGCGGAGGTCAAGAGGATGGCCTCCGGCGCGGCCGGCCCGCGCTCGCTCGAGGACGTCTTCCTGGAGCTGACCAGCGAGTAGCGACCGCCTTCCATGCTCCCCGTCCTGCTCAAACGCAAAGCTTCCACCTTCCGCAACGCGCTGCTGTCCATGCGCGGCTGGAAACTGATCAAGAACCTGATCTTCGCCGGAGTCGGGCTGTCCATGCTGGCCCTGCTCTACGCCGGGTTCTGGCGGCTGCTTAACTACCTGGAGGGCGTGGAGCTGATAGGCCCGATGTTATCCTGGAAGCTTACCTCCATGGTGCTGCTGATGACCTTCACCATGGTCATCGTGTCGTCTATCATTATCTCGATGACTACGCTGTACTACTCCTTCGACCTGAAGTTCCTTTTCTCCTGCCCGCTGGACCTGCGCTCCATCTTCATGGACAAGGCGCTGGAGACCGTTTTCTATTCGTCGTGGACGCTGCTGCTGGCCGTGCTGCCCTACGTCGTGGCGCTGGGGCGCGTGAAGGGGCTGGGCGCGGGGTTCTACGCGGTCTATCTCTTCCTTATGGCGCCCTTCGTCCTGTTGGCCGGGGCCTTCGGTATCCTGTTCAGCATGCTGGTGATGTACTTCTTCCCTTCATCGCGCACGCGCGACATCACGTGGCTACTGGGCAGCCTGTCCGTCGCCTTCGTCTACGTGGTCTTCCGCTTCTCAAGGCCGGAAAAGCTGCTGCGGCCCGACTCGCTGCAGATAGTGGCGCAGTACATACAGTACCTGCAGTCCCCGACCGCGCCGTATATGCCGTCGTGGTGGGTCACCAAGGCCATGGTGGCCTATTCCGCCGGGCACTGGGCAACCTTCGCTTCCGCCTCCGGAGTGCTGTTCGGGGCCGCGGCGGTCCTCTATTTTCTGATCTACGGTCTTTCGGGACGCCTCTATATGCGCGGCTTCAGCGGCGCGCAGTCCTCTCCGCGCTTCCGCGGCTCCCGCCGCCTGTTGCCGGAGCAGCGGCTGGCGCTGCGATTTCCGGCTCTGCGCCGCACGCTGACGCTCTACTGGAAGGACCGCCTCACGCTGGCGCGCGACGCCCGCTACTGGTCCCAGGTAATTCTGATAGCTGCGCTGATGGCGGTCTACCTTTTCAGTATCCGCCAGCTGCCGCTGGACACGCCCGACCTCAAGAGCCTGATCTCATTCCTCAACGTCGGTGTGGCCGGTTTTGTAATGGCCGCAATCGGTCTGCGCTTCACCTTCCCCGCGGTCAGCCTCGAGGGGAAAAGTTACTGGCTGCTCAGGTCCGCCCCGCTCGGCACCGCCGCCGTAATGCGCGAGAAACTGTACATTTCGCTTTTTCCTTCCGTGCTGATAGGCGTCGTGCTGATAACGGTCTCGAACTATCTTCTTGGCGCAGACCTCTTCGTCTCGCTGCTCTCCACCTTCACAATCGCGGTGGTGGCCGTGGGCGTGACCGTGATGGGGATAGGCTTCGGCGCCATCTTCCCAGATTTTAACGTCGAGAACATCCACCAGCTGGAATCCTCCTACGGCGGCTTCCTGTACATGGCTTGCGCCATGGGCTACCTTTCGCTGTTAGTGGCCACGGAGGCCTGGCCCGTGCAGATGCATTTCGCCGAGAGGCTGGGCCGGCGCGACCCGTGGGACGCGCGCGCACTGTTCCTGTGCGCGGCGACTTTCGCGGCCGTCAACGCGGCCGCCTTCTACATCCCGTGGAAGGCCGGTCTGAGGAATCTTGAAAGGCAGGATATCTAGAGAGGTGCTCCTATGAAAAGAACATTATTCTCCGCGCTCGCCTTGGTGCTGCTGGCCGCCGGGCAGGCCCCGGCCGCCCGGCGCCCCGCGCCGCGGCGGCACGCCCCGCGGAATTTCTACGCCGACGGCAGTCCCAAAAAGCCGGAGTTCGCCCTGACCTTCGACGATGGTCCCGGCTACATCACCGAGGACCTGCTGAAACTGCTGGCCAAGCGCGGAGTTAAAGCCACGTTCTTCATGATTGGCTATTCAGTCCGCGCGTATCCGCAGCGCGCCAGGGACGTGGCCGCCGCCGGCAACCTGGTCGGCAGCCACACGGATACGCACGAGAACTGGTACGTGCTGGAGAAGAAGGGCAAGGGCCAGGCTTGGCTCGAGGGCGAGTTCCATAAGGAGCTGACGCACGCCGCCGCCTCCATAGAGAAGGCCGCCGGCGTGCGTCCGAGGTTCCTCCGCATGCCCAACGGCTACTGCCGCGGCTGGGCCCGCAAGGAGGCCGCCTCGATGGGCTATACGATGGTCAACTGGAGTTACGGCAGCGACTGGACGCGCAAGCCGGAGGCCCAAATGACGGCCGAGTATCTGAAGGCCGTGCGCCCCGGCGCCATCCTGCTGATGCACGACGGCGGGGGGAAGAACCGCGAAAAGACCCTGCGCATAGTCGCCGCGGTTCTCGACGAAGCCCAGAAGAAGGGCTTAAGGCCTGTCCGCCTGGACGAGCTGCTCGGCCTGCAAGAGAGCCGTCAGGCAAGCGCTAATTTAGTAGAATAATCAGGCCGGGACTCCGGACCGGCTAAGGGCGAGTGGCGGAACTGGCAGACGCGCAGGTCTCAAAAACCTGTGGTCCTCTGGATCATGAGGGTTCGAGCCCCTCCTCGCCCATTTTCAGGTGTAGGGGATGCTGATGCGTGTGGGCTGGGGGGGTGGCTTCCAGCGGAATTCCGTCTCCTGCAGCTCCACGGCTATCTGCAGAATCTCTTTGACGATGCAGGTCACCGGGATGGAGAAAACAACTCCCCAGATTCCGCCTATCTCGCCGCCAGCCAGCAGGGCCAGCAGGATGATCGCTGGGTTGAGCTTCACGGCCTTCTTCATGATATAGGGCTGCAGGAACCAGTCGTCGAAGAAGCGTACTCCCGTGAAGAAGGCCAGCACCTTTAGTATGGGCATCAGCGCGCCGAATTGCAGATATGCGACTATCGAGGCCAGTATCCCGCCCACTATCGCCCCCATGTAGGGTACCAGGCTTGAGACGCCTATCACTATGGCTATCACCGCAGAATAGTTCAGGTCCATCAACAGCAGACCGGCGAAAGAGATCAGGAAGATGACGAAGGCCTCGCTGAGCACCCCGCGCAGGTAGTTGCCGAGCGAGCCGTCTATGCGCGAGGCTATGTGCAGTACCAGCTCGGAGTGGCGCGCGGGAATGTGGTCCAGCAGGTAATCAATGATGCCGGCGCCTCCCAGCAGCATAAAGAAGGTGATGAAGGGGACTATGAACAGCAGCGTCAGGGCGGGTATCAGCGAGACCAGGAACGAGGGGACCAGTTCGAGGAGGTGCCCGAGCTTTTCCTCCAGGCGCAGCGAGGCCAGGAACGGGTAGTTGTGCACCAACCGCGCGTTCAGTCCGGTGACGTAGAGCTGCAGGCGATCGGCGTAGGCCGGCCAGGATTGCTGCATCGACTCTATCTCGAACGGCAGAAAGTGCAGCAGCAGATAGACCACCACAAAGAGCAGCGTGCCGGCGCCCAGGTAGAGCCCCGCCACCGCGTAGGAGCGCCTGATGCCGCGTACCTCAAAGTAGCGTATAACCGGGCTGGTGATGTAGGCCAGCGCCGCGCTCAGGATGAACGGGAAGATAGCGCCCTTGGCCAGGACTATGAAATAGATTAGCGCCACCGCCATGAAGGCTGGCAGCAGGAACTGCGTGTAGTTGGTCTTTTGCGCTGGCTCCGGCATTTATTTCTCCGGTTTCTCCATGAACGCCCGCAGGCGGGCTGAAAGGACCTTGGCCAGCTGCGAGGCTATCTTCACGCCGATCTTGGGCCGCGCGAACAGCAGCGAATCCAGCTTTATCTTGAAGAGCATGAAAACCTTGGTCTCTTCCACGGCGTAGGCCGAGGCTGTCCTCGGCATCTCCTCCAGCAGCGCCATCTCGCCGAAGAACTCGCCGGGATGGACCTCGGCGATGACCTCGTCCTTCTGCGTCACCGGGTCGAAGCGCGCCAGCGCTATCTTGCCGGAGAGGACGATGAACAGCGCCCGGCCGATGTCGCCCTGCGCGAAGATGGTCTCGCCCTTCAGGTAGGTGCGCTCCTGCAGACTTTCCAGCACGTGGATCAGGTTGCGCCGGCCAATCCCCTCAAAAAGGCTTATCCCCTTAAGAAAGTTCAACTTCCGCAGGATCTCTTCGTCGTAGATCTGGTTGAGTATGCTGAGAAACCCCATTTATTCCTTTGAGAAAAGCCCGTAAACGGTCTTCGCCACCCTGAACCAACCGTTGGAGACGGCGCCAGCGACGCCCTTTACCGCGCCTATCACCGGGTCCAGGGCGGTAAGCTTGCCGTCGGCGTTCAGCGCCAGGTACTCCACGGCGCGCGCCGTATGGCGCACCTGCTGCAGCGTCAGGATGGCCTGCACAACCAGCGCCACGAACGCCAGCGTCGCTATTATCGCGCAAACTGTAAGTATGGTTTCCATATAAGTCCCTTATCCTTATCAGACTCCCCGCTCATCAAGTATATAAAATTTTATAACTGGATACCGGGCGGCCCAGCGTGCGGGGAATGAGCCGACGTGAAGGCGCCGTCCCCCAGCACCGCGTCGCGGTTCTTGGCGAACGGGCGCCAGAATTTGCCGGGCACCGGCTCGGCCATCATAGCCAGGTACTTCTCACGCGCCAACGCCGGGTCCTTGTCCAGGAACCTCAGCACTACGCCCTTGTCGGCTGGGCCTTCGGCCTTGCCGGCGTATTGCGCCGCGCTGGACCAGCGGTAATCCTCGGGCGCGGCCGCCAGGCCGGCCTTCACGGGCTCCAGGTGAATGAAGCGCGCCAGGTGCGCGGCGTAGCGCTCCGGCTGCAGCAGTTTGTACTTGCAACGGCCGGTAAGGTAGCCTGGCAGGCCGCCGGTCCGGAACTCCGCCATCACGTTCCTCAAGTCCGTCCCGGGCGTGACGAAGTAGAGCAGGGCCCGGCCGGGCAGCAGCGCGTAGGCGGGCAGCTTCAGACCGTGCCTGGCGGCGACCCCGCGCGCCAGACGCAGGTAGTCGCCGCGCTCCTGGTCGCCGGCCAGAGCGGCGCCCCCGTCGGTCACAAGGCAGTGGGCGTCGGAAAAGAACATCCCATTATTTTAGCACATGGCGGGCCGCCGGGCTGGGGGCGTCCGGGTTTTGATATAATTATCTATTATTATCAGGCGAGGCGAGGAGCAGCGATGAATACACAAGAAACGGACTATTCCAAGACGGTCTTTCTGCCCAAGACCTCGTTCTCCATGAGAGGCGACCTGGCGAAGAAAGAGCCGGGCATCCTGTCCGACTGGGAGAAGATGGACCTCTACGGCATGATGCTGGAGAAGCGCAAGAGCGCCAAACCGTTCGTGCTGCACGACGGGCCGCCGTACGCCAACGGCCCTATCCACATCGGCACCGCGCTCAATAAAACACTCAAGGATATGGTGGTAAAATCCCACGCGATTATGGGGTATTACACGCCTTATGTGCCCGGCTGGGACTGCCACGGCCTGCCTATCGAGCAGGCGCTCCTGAAGGAAATGAAGATGGGCAAGCGCCACATCGACGACATCCCCGCCTTCCGCCAGAAAGCCCGCGACTTCGCCAACCGTTTCCTCGACATCCAGCGCCAGGGCTTCAAGCGCCTTGGCGTGCTGGGCGCCTGGAACAACCCCTATGTCACGATGACCAAGGAGTACGAAGGCACCGTGATAAAGGCCTTCCGCGAACTGCTTGAAAAGGGCCATATCCACCGCGACAAGAAGACCATCTACTGGTGCGTCACCTGCGAGACGGCCCTGGCCGACGCCGAGGTGGAGTACCACGACCACACCTCCCCGTCCATCTACGTGCGTTTCCCGCTGCTCAAGCCGCCGGCCGGCCTGCCTGCCGACGCGAAAGGGCGCGCTTTCATCGTAATCTGGACCACCACGCCGTGGACGCTGCCGTCCAACATGGCCGCCGCCGTCGCCAAGGACGAGGACTACCGCGTTCTCGAGTCGGGCGGGGAGTATCTGATAGTCGCCGACAAACTGGCCGATGCCTTCCTGCAGACGGTCGGCCTAGAGGCCGCCAAGGGCGCCGTAGTCCCGGGCGCTTCGCTCGTAGGGCTGGAGTACGAGCACTGCCTGGCCAGGCACCTGCCGGAAAACCGCCGCTTCGCGCGCCGCGTGATAGACACCGACTTCGTCGACATGAGCACCGGCACCGGCGTGGTCCACATCGCGCCCGGCCACGGCGAGGAGGACTTCCACGCCGGCAAGAAGCACGGCATTGATATCTTCTGCCCGGTCAAGGCGGACGGCACCTTCAACGCCGACGCCGGCGTCTTCGCGGGCATGAAGGTTTTTGAGTCCAACGACAAGGTTATCGAAACCCTGAGGGCCGACGGCCTGCTGCTCGCCCAGAAGAAGATAGCCCACAGCTACCCGCACTGCTGGCGCTGCAAGCAGCCGGTCATCTTCCGCGCCACCGAACAGTGGTTCCTCAAGGTGGACCTCGACGGTCTGCGCGAGAAGCTGATAAAGGCAGCCGACGGCGTGCGCTGGCTGCCCGCCAGCGGCCACGAACGCATGGTCGGTATGCTCAAGACCAGGCCGGACTGGTGCCTGTCGCGCCAGCGCTACTGGGGCACCCCGATCATAGCCGTCTACTGCAAGGACTGCGGCAAGGTGCACGAGGACCGCGCTTTCCTCAAGCGCATGGAGGACCGCGTCTTCAAGGAAGGCAGCGATTTCTGGTTCTCCGAGCCCGTCGAAAAACTTATGACCCCGGGCGCGAAGTGTTCCTGCGGTTCCTCGTCCTTCGTAAAAGAAAAGGACATTATGGACGTCTGGCTGGACTCCGGAGTCAGCTGGTACGCCGTGCTCGAGAGGGGGATGCTGGGGCCCGGCAAGTTCTTTCCGGCCGACGTGTACCTGGAGGGCTCCGACCAGCACCGCGGCTGGTTCCAGACCTCGCTGATCCCGTCCGTCGCGCTGCGCGGCGAGCCGCCGTTCAGGGCGGTGCTGACACACGGCATGATCCTCGATGAGAAGGGCCACGCCATGCACAAGTCCGCCGGAAACGCGATAGACCCCGAGGAGATTATTTCCAAGTACGGCGCCGAGATCCTGCGCCTGTGGGTGGCCATGTGCGACTACTCCGAGGACGTGCGCATCTCGGAGAAGATCCTAGGCGGTCCCATAGACACCTACCGCAAGGTCCGCAACACGCTGCGCTATCTGCTGGGCAACCTGGCCGACTTCAAGCCGGAGAAGCACCGTCTGCCCGATGACAAACTGACGGAGATGGACCGCTACATGCGCGCGCGCCTCGCTCTCACTACGGCCGCGGTGGAGAAGCATTACCGCGGCTTCCAGTTCAGGCCCGCCATCAGGGCCATCGCCGACTTCTGCATCCTGGACCTGTCGGCCTTCTACCTGGACTCTCTCAAGGATCGGCTCTATACCTTCGCTCCGGACGCGCCCGAGCGCCGCAGCGCGCAGACGGTGCTCTACGATATCCTGTTGGCCGTCATGAAGATGATGGCTCCGGTGCTGTCGTTCACCGCCGAGGAGGCGTGGAGGACCGCCCGGGTGGAGATAGACCCGTCCCTAGAGGCGAGCGTCTTCCTGTCGGACTATCCCAGGTTCCCCGGTGCCTGGGCCGACGGGGCTCTGCTCGCGCGCTGGGAGAAGCTGATGGGCGTGCGCGAGGCCGTCACCAAGGCAATCGAGGAGAAGCGCCAGGCCGGCGAGGTTGGCTCGTCGCTGGAGGCCCGCATAGTTCTGCGCACCTCTGATTCCGGGACGCGCGCGCTGCTGGAGTCCGCACTGCCGTTGCTGCCGCAGATCGCCATAGTCTCGGAGGCCTCCGTGGAGTTCGACGCGGCCGCTCCCGGGCTTGAGGTAAGGGTCTTCAAGGCCGGAGGCGAGAAATGTCCGCGCTGCTGGCAGTGGCGCCGTGACATCGGCTCCGACCCGGCGCACCCCGGGGTTTGCGGCCGCTGCGCCGCGGCCATGGAGGCCTCACGCGCCTGATGAAGAAGCTTGCCACGCCGCTCATCGTGTTCTCGGTCTTCCTGTTGGACCGGGCCGTCAAAGCCTGGGCGCTGCGGTCGCTGTACGGGCGTTCCATGGCCGTGTTGCCGTATTTCCACCTGACC
>JAJYJH010000013.1 GCA_021789695.1 bacterium
TGACTATCGGGATGAAGATGCTCAGGGCCAGCAGCAGGAACAGCCATCTTCTGTCTATGTTGAAAAGCAGCTCGAGGGTCTTTTTAAGCATGGGTCAATCCTTGCCGAGGTACTGGCGCTCGATGCCAAAGACGATCTTGAGGGAGGTGACCACCGCGCCCACGGCGATGCCTATCATGATGCCGCGCTTGCCGGCCACCGATGGGACGTCCACTATCCAGTTCATCAGACCGGACAGGGAATGGCCGGTCCAGCCCAGCACTTTGCTCCAGAGAATCTCACCTATCGGCACGCGGCCCAGTATGAGTATCAGCGCGGCCACGAACAGCACCATGGCCTGCATGGACTTGATTCTGAAGGAGCGATAGGCGGTAGAGACTATGTAGAAGGCCAGCACCGCGAACATCGTGGCCAGCAGCGTGTTATAGATGTAGCGGAACGACCAGCCCAGCGGGGTCATGTCGGCCCCTGACATCTGCCTGCCGTGACTGATCACGGCCGGAACGACCACGGCCAGGAAACCGACAAAGACAAATAGGCTATAGCCCCAGCCGTCGCCCTTCCTCTTGATCTTGGCGTAGTGCGTGTAGAACAGGCTGAACAGACCCAGCAGGAAGGCGAAAGACGAGACGATGTTCTCCCACTGGCTGACGGTGTCCAGGAAGGCCACCGATCTCGGATGCGGCACGTAGTAAGACACCAGCGTCAGCATGCCGAACACGAAGACTATCGCGAAAGGGATCTGTTTCTTTATCAGTTTCATGTCAGTTGGCCTTAAAGATGTCGGTGACGAAGTTGACCAGGCTGTGCCAGTGCTGCCATTGCCCCAACAGCACCAGGGCCAGGCCTATCGAGACTCCGAGCATCACCACCAGCTTGCCGAAGTCCTGCACCTTCAGCGCCGAGAGCAGCATTGGTTCCTTGGAGAGGTAGGCGCCGGCCGCGTAGAGCTCCTCGCCAATCAGTGTGTAGTCGCAGGAGGTGAAGAAGAACGGCAGCTGGTATTCTATGTCGGTGCCGGCTATCTGTATGGCCCCGCTGGCCGCGCCGACCTCGGAGAGCAGCAGGGACTCCGCCATGAAGTAACCCATAAAGAAGCAGGCTGCGGGCTTCTCGCGCGTGATCATGCCGTCTATAGAGGCGGCGTAGGAGAACTGGTCCTGGCTTATGAACTGGTTTATGTCGTCGCGGTAGGAGTCCGGGCGGCCGGCCTCCAGGTAGGACTGTTTGACGACCTCCTTGCAGACCGTCATCACGATGGGGTCGTAGTGCGGCACCTTGATAAAACTGTCGTACTGGGCGACCTTCTTTGAGACCTCGCCCAGGATGAAGGTGGACGCTATCGTGGAAACCAGCGTCATGTCGCCTATGCCGGGCACGTAATAGATGGGCTTGCCCATCTCGGTCGCGCGGCCGATGGCCTCGTCGATGGCGTCCAGGCCGGCGATGCGGCGGATAAACAGGCCCTTGCGTTTGGCGTGAGAGACGGCCACAAAAAAGACGATTACGATGATGATGAGCATCACCAGGTTGTTCAGGCGGTCCAGGCGGAACCAGTTGCCGTAAGCGCGCGCCGTCTTTACCTCGGACTCCGACACTTCGGTTCCGTTCTGCAGCACCGACACCTTGACGCGGTATACGGTCCCCGGGGAAGCGTCCCCGAAAAGGCCGTTAAGGTCCAGCCTCAACGCGTGCTCGGAGGCGCTCCCGTCCCAGGCCCAGAAAGGGAGGTCTATGTCGGTCCCCTTGTTGGCCGAGGCAGGGAACTCGGCTCCCTGGAGCCAGCCGCCCTTCCCCCGGCTGGAGACATAAACGCGGTAGGAAGTGCCCGAATCGTCTGCCGGGTTCACGGGCCAGCGCAACAGCAACGCCCCTCCGACGTCGTAAGGCATATCCTCGGCCGTGAGCCCCACGGTACGAGGCGCGGGCGAAGCTTTTGCGGCTGGCTTGGAAACCGGCTTGGCATGTCCGGCCGGCCGCGCCGCTAAGACCGGGGCCGCAGCCAGTAAGAAGGCAAAAAGAGCGCAGACGAGTCTGTTATTTTTCATAACCTGATTAGATGATACAATTAATGTTTTTTCCAGGCAAGGAAAAAACCTGCTTTGGCACCGACGACGGCAAAGGGAGGGGAAACGGTCCGTCTCAGACGTACGGACAGGCGGCGAAATGACCGGGCTCCTTCTCCTGCAGCTCAGGCGCGCGGTGGGCGCATTCCGGCCTGGCCATGGGGCAGCGCGTGCGGAAGCCGCACCCCGAAGGCTTGGCCAGCGGGCTGGGCACGTCGCCCTTCAGGATGATCCTGCCACCGCGCTTCTTTGACGGGTCCGGCTGCGGGGCGGCCGACAGGAGGGCCCGTGTGTAGGGATGTATCGGGTTCCTGTTGATATCGCGGCTGGAGCCGAGTTCCACCATGTTTCCCAGGTACATCACGACGATACGGTCGCTGATGTGCTCGACCACGGAGAGGTCGTGCGCGATGAAAAGATAGGTGAGCTTGAACTCCTCCTGCAGGTCCTGCAGCAGGTTGATGATCTGGGCCTGGATGGAGACGTCGAGCGCGCTGACCGGTTCGTCGGCGATGATGAAGGCCGGGTTGGTGGCGAGCGCCCGGGCCAGGCCGACGCGCTGGCGCTGGCCTCCCGAAAACTCGTGCGGGTAGCGGGAGGCGTAGGCTGCCTGCAAGCCGACCTTCTCCAGCAGCCAGGCGACGCGCTCCCTCCTCTCCGCGCGCTTCATGTCGGGCATGTGTATATCCAGCGGCTCGCCGATGATGGCCTCCACGGACATGCGCGGGTTGAGCGAGGAGTACGGGTCCTGGAAGACCATTTGCATACGGGAGCGGAAGGGCCGCATGGCGGCGCGGCTAAGGTTGGCGATGTCGGTCATCTTCCCGTCCACGCCGGGGAACAGCACGCTGCCCGAGGTGACGGGGGCCAGGTTCACCAGCGCCTTGCCGATTGTGGTCTTGCCGCAGCCGGACTCGCCGACCATGCCCAGCGTCTCGCCGGGCCTCACGGAGAAGGAGACGCCGTCCACGGCTTTCACCTCGCCCACCTTCCTGAGGAAAATGCCGCCGTGGATGGGGAAATGGACCTTGAGGTCCTTCACCTCGAGTATGTTGCCGGAAGCCACCGCCGTCATGACGAGGCCCCCTTTCCCGCCCTGCAGAGATGGCAGCGCACCTGCCGGCCTGGCGGGACCTCCACGAGCTCCGGCTCGGTCTCGCGGCAGACCTTCATCACGTGCGGGCAGCGGGTGTTGAACTTGCAGCCCTTCGGAAAACGCATGATGTCCGGCACCATGCCCTCTATGACGGGCAGGCGCTTGGCCCCCTCGTTGTGAAAGCCGGGCAGCGAGCGCAGCAGCCCCTGCGTGTATGGATGCAGCGGCTTCTCAAAAAGAGGGCCGACCTCCGCCACCTCCTGGATCAGCCCTCCGTACATCACGCACACACGCTGGCAGGTCTCGGCCACTACGGCCAGGTCGTGGGTTATCAGCAGGATCGCGGCGTCGTCGGTCTTCTTCTTGACGTCGAGCATCAGTTCCAGGATTTGGGCCTGGATCGTCACGTCGAGAGCGGTCGTCGGCTCGTCGGCTATCAGCAAGGCAGGATCGGAGGCCAGCGCCATGGCTATCATCACGCGCTGGCGCATACCTCCGGAGAACTGGTGGGGGTAGTCCTTCAGGCGGGCCTTAGGGGAAGGGATGCCGACAAGGCCGAGCATCTCCACCGCGCGGGCCTCCACCTGCTTCTCGCTCAGGTCCTGGTGAAAGCGTATGGCCTCCTTGAGCTGCCAGCCGATGGAGAAGACAGGGTTCAGCGAGGTCATCGGCTCCTGGAATATCATCGAGATGTCCTTGCCCCGCACCTTACGCATCTCCTCGTAAGAGAGTTTCAGCAGGTCCCGGCCGCGGAAGATTATCTCGCCGCCGGTTATCCTGCCCGGAGGGTCCGGGATTAGGCGCAGGATGCTGAGCGCGGTGACGGATTTGCCGCAGCCCGACTCGCCCACGAGACCGAGCACCTCGTTCTCGTGAATATGGAAGTCCACGCCGTTGACGGCGTGCGCCGTCCGGTTATCCACCCGGAAGGAGGTGCGCAGGTCCTTTATCTCGAGCAGCTTCTTCTTTACGCTCATATCACCTCAGCCGCGAGAACACCTTGGGGTCGAAGGCCTCGCGCACGGCCTCGCCTATCTGCACCACCAGGTACAGCGTGACGGCCAGCGCTATGGAAGGCGTCAAGATCAGGTGCGGGTAGTACTTGATGTACTGCATACCCTGGTCCATCAGCACTCCCCAACTGGGAGTTCCTACGGGCAGGCCGAAGCCGAGGTAGTCCAGCGAAACCAGCTGTCCGACGTAGCCCACTATGGCGAAAGGCGCGAATGTGACCACGGGCACCAGCGAGTTGGGCAGTATGTGCTTCATCATCACGGACCAGTCGCCGGCGCCCATCGCCACGGCGGCCTGGACGTAGTCGCGGGACTTCTCGCGGTAGAACTCGCCGCGGATATAATAAGTCATCGAAAGCCAGGAACTCAGCGCCACGAGCATGATCACAAGCAGTATGAAGCTGGGCTGCACGATGGAGGCAATGATCATGATGACGTACAAGAACGGGATGGAGGCCCAAATCTCGATGAAGCGCTGGATCAGGATGTCTACCCAGCCGCCAAAGTACCCCATCACAGCTCCGACCACTATGCCGATGATGTAGCCCAGAACCGAGACGATCAGCGCGAAGGAGAGCGAGACCCTGAAGCCGTACACCAGTTGGGCGAAGACGTCGGTAGCGGAGTCGTCCGTGCCGAGGATGTTCGTCCTGGTCGGGCCGGTGGGAGGGCGGCCCGGCATATCCATCAGATGCTCGTAGGGAGAATAGGGATAGAGCGGCATTATAATGGAGGCTTTGCCCGCCGCAAAGACCGCCTTGGCCTTCTTGAGCGCCGCAATCTCGCCCTCTATGTCCGGCACGGTCTCCTGCAGGTCGCGGTAGTCCAGTTTTTCGTCCTCGGTGGAGCCGGGACCGGGCTTCGTGGCGGCTATCTCGGCCTCGGTGTCCTTTATCTCTTTCTCCCGCTCCGCTATCTGGCCGTCCAGCAGCGAGGGGTCCTTCTCCTCCGCCGCGAACAGCCTGTAATCCACCTCGTCATCGCCCACCTGTCCGAAGTCGCTCTTGCGGTTGATGTGCCGGCTGTCCTTTACGAACGGCAGCCACCCGCCCCATTCCGCAAAAGCGGGGAAAGCGACGCGCCCGTCGTATTTTATCATCAGCGGCTTGTTGTTGACCAGGAACTCCAGGAAGAAGGACAGCACGAACAACGTAGTGATGATAAGATAACTGTAGTAGCCGCGCCTGAGGCTCCTGAAACGCTTCATGCGCTTCTGCCAATCCGGCGAAGGGTTCATCTCGAAACCGAGCGCCCTGCCCGCGGCCGTAAAAAGCCAGGGCAGCGCCCTGTGCGTGAAGTAATAGGCAGCCACCAGTATCAGCAGGGTAGTCAGGAGCTTCGCCATGTTATTTGGAGAACCTTATCCTCGGGTCCACCAGCGCCCAGACCACGTCGGAGATTATGTTGCCGAAAAGGTCTATCAGCACGAGGAAGACCATCGTGCCTAACACGATGGGATAGTCGCGCTGGATCAGGGAATTGTAGCCCAGCAGCCCCATCCCGGGGATATTGCAGGTCTTCTCGATGAGGAAGGAGCCGGCGAACAGCAGGCCGATGGCCTGGCCGATACCGACCGTGATGGGAATCAGCGAGTTGCGCAGCGCGTGTACGAAGATCACCCGCCTTTCGGAAAGGCCCTTGGCGAAAGCGGTGCGCACGTAATCCGCGCCCAGGTTCTCCAGGAGCGAGTTCTTCATCAGTATCGTCATCGTGGCGAAGCCGCCTATCAGGTAGCCGAAGACGGGGATGGCCGTGTGCCTGAGCTGGTCCCAAATCTTGGCGAAGAAGCCGAGCTGCGCCCAGTTGGCCGAGCGGAAGCCGCCCAGCGGCAGGATGTTAAGATAGCTGCCCCCGCCGAGGAAGACCATCAGCATCAGGCAGGCGACAAAGCCGGGAATCGCGTAGCCGATGAAGACCAGCACCGAGGTCCAGGTGTCGTAGCCGGTCTTGTGCTTTATGGCCTTGGTCACGCCCAGGGGCACGCAGACTATCCACGAAGCGAAATAGCCTATCAGGCCGAAATAGACGGAAATCGGGAACTTGGAGACTATGACTTTGAGCACCGGCTCGCCGTAAACGTAGGACTGGCCGAAGTCCAGGTGAAGGATGCCCCAGAGCCAGTAACCGTAACCGACCGGGATGCTCTTGTCCAGGTGATAGTACTTCTTAAGCTCCTTCATGGCGTCGGCGGGGATCTGCATCTCCGCCTCCGCCCCGGCTACGCCGGCCGCGGCCGCGCCGCCGCCCTCGTGCATCATGGCCTTGCGCATCTGCATCTGCGCCTGCTCGATGGGCCCGCCCGGCACGACGCGCAGCACGGCGTACACCATGAAGGTTATGGCAAGGAACGTGAGCGGTATCAGCAGCAGGCGGCGCACGAAATAGGTAATCATCCCGTTCATATCAGTCGCCGCCCTTGCCGGCCCGGGCCCACGGCCTCACCTCTGTCGCTCCTATGGGCAGGCTAGTGTCGTTCTTCTCGGCCTCCTCCAGCGCCTTCTCCTTCTTCGGAGCGAGCCACCAGGTCGAGTATATGGAGGAATCGTCGCCGGTCCTGGTAAAATACGTGGCCAGATGGCCGAACTTGTCGTAATAGAGCAGCCGGAAAAAATTGGCGCCCCAGCCCAACGCGTAGGGGTAATCCCGGAAGATGAGGCCGTCTATGCGGTGTATCAGCCTCTCCTGCGCGGCCCTGTCGAAGGTGGAATTGTACTCGCGGCTCAGCCTATCCACTTCCGCGTTCTTGAAGCCGTTGATATTATTGGTGCTGTTCTGGTCGGCCAGCTTGGAGTCCCAGGAGCTCTCGGGATTGGGGAACAGCAGCCCGCCCCACGCCTGATAGACGAGCGTGAAGTCGTGCTCATCCACCTTCTTCATCAGGGTGTCGTAGTCTATCAGTTTCAGGTCCAGCTTTATGCCGGCCCGGGCCAGGTACTCCTGCACCACCTTGAAGATGCGGTCGGAGCCCTGATCGCCGTATTCCAGCGTGACCTCGAAGATCCTGCCGTCCTTGGTCAGCCAGCCGTCCTTGTCGCGCGTCTTCCAGCCCGCGCGCGCCAGCAGCCGCTTGGCCATGCGCGGGTTGTAGCGTATCTTCGGGTTGTCGGGGTTGGCCCAGACGCTGCCAGGAAAATAGCTGTCCAGGTAGGAGTACTGATTGAAGAACAGCTTGTCTATAAGCTTGGCGCGGTTGAACAGCAGCGCGAAGGCCTTGCGCACGTTGCGGTCGTTGAACGGAGGCTTGCGCATATTGAACGCGAAGCCGGAGACGCCTTGCGGGTAATCGTTGTAGATCTTGCGTTTCTGCACCCAGCCCATCCGGACCTTGTCGAAGTCGCACTCCTGCGCCCAGCGCTGGGCCTTATTGACCACGAAGTAGTCCAGCTCGCCCTTCTTGAACTTTTCGAAGGCCAGGGTATCGTCGCGGATTACCGTCCAGTTAATCTTGTCGAAGTTGTTGAGGCCTATATTGAAGCGCTCGTTCCTACCCCAATAGCCGGGACGGCGCGTCAGCGTTACGGACTGCTGGTTCTTGACGCCGTCGGGCTTCAGCTCGTAAGGTCCGGAGCCCATCTGCATTTTCCAGTTGTAGTCCTTCAGGTATTCGTCGCCGGTGAGCTTGTCCATCTCCCTAGCGGGGTAGACGGACATCGTGCCGAAGTAGTAGAAAAGGCGCCAGTCCAGATGTTTGGCCCGGACCGAGACCACGCCGCCGCCCCGCGCCACGGGCTGCTCGTAGTTGTCGTACCAGATCATGCGCGAGTACGGGTCCTTGATGTCCTTGCGCACCAGGAATTTCCAGGTGTCCACCACGTCCTTAGGGGTGACCGGCGTACCGTCGGCCCAGCGGGCCTTCGGGTTTATATGAAAGTAGAACGTGCGCTTGTCGGGGGCGACCTTCCAGTAGTCGGCCAGGTCAGGGATATACTCCAGGGTCTCGGGATGCAGCCCGATCAGGGACTCGTAGACCAGGCCCTGCATCTGACTGGTAGAGAGCTGGTTGGAGTTGGGGCCCTGCGTGCGCAGCGTGGCGGGAAAATCGGGCCAGTAGGTATGCAGCGTACCGCCCTTCACCGCCTCCGTGGAGCCGATCAGCGGGAAATCCACGCTGGTCTGCCAGCCGGCGGGGGCGAAGCCGCCGGAAAAAGAGGGGACGCCGAGCAACAGCAGGAGAGCGGCGCAGGTCAGACGTTCCTTTAGCATTATTGTAGACGGCAAGTTATCTTCCGAAATGTCCCGGCTTTCCGTAAACAGCGCAGGGCAAATTAAACAAAACTCCTTAAGTCGGTTCAAGGGCGCGGCCGGAGCGTCCCCCGGCCGTGACGGCTCCAGCGGCTCTATTTCTCCAGTACTTCGATATTGGCGCGCGGCACCACTATGACCTCTCCACCCTGCAGCGCCACTTCCAGCACGCGGGCATGCGATTCGCTGCCTATCACGGTCAGTTCCGGCGGCAGCGACTTTACCGTGCCTATCACGCCGAAGTGCGGCTCGCGGATGATGCGGATCGGGTCGCCGGGTTCTATCCAACCGCGGCCCTGGTCCTTCTTGCACTCGGTTACGTTCTTCGGGAAACCGGGAACTATTATCTCAGGGCGCATCACGCCGGCGCGTATCTGCGTCGCGCCGGAGACGGAAGCCTTCTCGCCGTTGCGTGACGAGAGCAGCCGGAAAGTGTACTCCGCCATTGGGATCATACCGAAGCCCTCTGTGACCACCAGCGTGGTGCCGATTTGCTCGGTGCCCGTCACCGCCACGCCGATGTCGTAGCCCAGCAGCTGGCGCAGGTCGCGGTCGTGGATGCCGCCCACCACCACGGCCTTGACGCCCATGGAGATGGCGCGGTTAATGGCGCCCAGGCCGGCGTGCTTGCCGCCCACCACTACCTTGCCGCGGTGGTGCTCGGTAATATCCTCCTCCACCAGTTCCTCGTCGGGGCTGGAGACCGCCACGGCGATCTCGCCGTTGGTCTCGCCGCCAATGCCAAAGATGCCCTGTATGAACGTCCCCTCGGACTCGACCGTTACGCCGAAATCCGGGACGACCTCTACGACCCTGCCCTTCACGTAGGCCTGTATAGGGAGCACCTTGGGAGGCTCGCGCAGCATCACCTGGCCTGTCACTTCGGAGATGGACTCCACGGTGCCTGCCACCGGGGACTCCACGGAGGTCTTGAACCACTTGATAAAAGGCTTATTCTCGGCCAGCACCTCGCCGGCCTTTATCTCGTCGCCTTCCCTCTTGAGCATGAAGTGCTTTATTTCCCCGGGGGAGACGGATAGGCGGTTGGCCACGTTAACCGGGAAGACCTTGCCGGGCAGTTCCGTACGGGCCACTATGTCGGTCGAGTCCACTTCGTCGCCCACGGAGGCCAGCACTTTGCCGGGGATGGGCAGCAGGCGCTTCTTCCTAAGCACCGTACAGGGCATTACCTTGAGTCCTGGAGTATACGCGTGAGCCATCTTTTATCTCCTTAAAAACATGTCCCTGAGGCCGTCAGACCGGGTACATCCCCATGGCCTTGTACCACTTGTCCAGGTCGGCGCGACGGCGGGAGGCGTCCTTGGGCAGGATGAAAGGTCTTCCGCGGCCGTCGAGCACCAGCCCGACCACGCCGCCCTCAATTTCGGCCTCCACTCTAGTGCCGGAGCCCGAGCCCATATCGAAACCTTTCACAGGCCTGGCAACGAGCTTCGCTTTGGGCGCATCGAACGGAATATGCCGCATCTCGCCGAAACGCAGTTCGCCGCCCTGTTTCTTGCCGTCCGGGGTCGTGACCTCCCAGTCCATAATCTTCTCGCCCTCCTTGCCAAGGCCTTTCGGGGCCAGACAGGTGCCCAGGCGCACCAGGCAGTCGTTATAGAAAACGTCGAGCGCGGCCTTCTCGCTGATCTGCGCAAGCACGCCGAGATGGGGCATCATGAAGATGGAGTCCACGGCCATGCGGGTCACGCCCTCCGGCTGGTAGGCGTCTATCATCATCAGCATCGACTGGGTGCGGCGGGGGGAATGCGCCAGGATGCCGCCGGAGCCTATCACATAGTCCAGTTTCATCACGCTGATCAGGCTCTGTCCGGAGGCGGTCTGCTCGAAAGCGTCCGAAATCGAGCGTTCTTGCTGCACGCCTTTCAGCCCGACGGCCAGCGCCTTGTGCTGGTCGAACGCCAGGCGCAGCGCCTCACGGGAAACGGCGTGCTCTATCTGCAGGTCCTCGATGGTCTGCGGGATTGTGGTCGGCCGTATCATCTTGTTCTTCAGGCGGTTCCTAAGGTCCTGTTCCTCTATGTCGAACGGAAGCCAGCGCAGGATATTGGCCAGGCCCGCCTCGGCCATCACATTGGAGATAGAGTAGCTCATGCCGAGGTTAGCGCTGACCGTGCGGTTGAAGACCTCGCTGAAGACGCTGAACACGTCGGTAGTGGCGCCGCCTATGTCGACGGCCAGCACGTTGAACTTGTTGGCCTTGGCGAACTTCTCCGTCATAGAACCGACGGCGGCCGGCGTGGGCATGATAGGCGCTCCGACCATCTTCATCAGCTTCGGGTAGCCGGGAGCCTGCTGCATCACGTGCTCCAGGAAGATGTCGTGAATCTTATGGCGCGCCGGCATCAGGTTCTCGCGCTCGAGCGAAGGACGCAGGTTCTCGGTCACTATCAGCGCAGTACGGTCGCCGAGTATCTCGGTTATCTGGGGCCGCGCCTTGTTGTTGCCGGCGTAGATTACCGGCAACTTGTACGAGGCGCCCAGGCGCGGCTTAGGATCGGCCGCCTTAAGGAACTGGGCCAGTTCCACGACGTGCGTCACGGTGCCGCCGTCGGTGCCGCCGGAGAGCAGCATCATGTCAGGGCGCAGTTGGCGGATGCGCTCTATCTTCTCGTGGTCGGCGCGGCCGTCGTTGGAGGCCAGCACGTCCATCACGATGGCGCCGGCGCCTAACGCGCAGCGCTGCGCGCTTTCGCCGGTCATCGCCTTCACGGCGCCGGCCACCATCATCTGCAGGCCGCCTCCCGCCGACGAGGTGGAGACGTAGATATCCACTCCGGTCTTGCCGTCGTTAGGTGTTATGATCTTCTCGCCGTCTAGAATCTTGCGGCCGGAGAGTTCCTCCACCTCGGTAATCGCGTTCAGCACTCCTTTCGTGACGTCCTCGAAGGGCGCCTCCACCGTGGTCGGGGCTTCGCCGCGGAAAGTCTGGCGGTAGGTGTCGCCCTTCTTCTCTATAAGGATGGCCTTGGTCGTGGTGCTTCCGCAGTCAGTAGCGATTATAACTTCAAGGTCTTTTTTTGACATTTGGATCTTCCTTTCCGGAGGTTTCAGCGCCGAGGCGCTGCGCCAGATAATCCATCGCCTTCGGGTTCTCCAGCAGAGCTCGGTAGACGTCTATTTTTTCCTTTTTGAAGATGACCCCGAGAATCGGCGCCAGGAAAGCCGCTCCGCCGGCGCCCACGCCATGCAGGGGTTTGGTACTTTCCACCGAGAAAGAGGCGACATCGCCCAGTCCCCTGGCCCTCACTTTTTCAGCCAGGCCGTCCAGCAGCCTCTTCTCCTCAGGGGTCGGTTCGGGCGGTTCTGGTATCTTGAAGGCGTTGTCCCAAATTCCCATCGTTCACAATTCTAACATAAAAGCAAAAATATGTCCTAAAGGCCGGGAAGCCGTCCCGGCCGGGTCATTTTTTCTCCTGCCTGGCAGCAGGACGCCGCGGCGTCTTTGGGAAGGAAATCTTCAACGTCATACCCGGTTGGAGGCGATGAGCCCGGGCCGTACCGGCGGCCAGTTCCAGCACGCAGGAAGCCGGAGAAGAGGCGCGCGCTACTTCGCTCTCCGGCTGATCTGCCGTGCTGCGGGGCACGCGGTGGAAGATGCGTACGATCTTAAGTCCGGAGTCCAGGAACACCATATCCAGGTCTATAAAGGTGTTCTTCATCCAGAAATACTTCACCCCGGGATCGCCGAAAACGAAGAGCATCCCGCGGTCGGCAGGGAGCTTGCGGCGGAACATCAGGCCGCGCTCCTGCTGTTCTGGAGTCAGCGCGAGCTCGGCCATAATCCTGAAGCCGTCTGGCAGCCTGAGCTCCGCGGCGGAAGCGCCTTCGGGCACGCGCAGGGACGCGGGCGCGCCGGCGGAGAGGCTCGCGGCGCAGAGAAGCAGAGTGAACAGGAGCGGAAATTTCAGCCTATTCATTACGCACCGTCCCGGTAGAAGGCGCTGCGGCCGCAGTAGCCGACGTCACCATGAAAAGCGGGACCCTCAGATCGGCCTCCGCCTTCATCTCGCCGGCCTTCCGGAAAAGGGCCATAGCGTCCTCCTTGTGGGTTCGCGCAAGGCCGCGCAGCCCTCCTGCCTTGGGAAGCTCCGCCGCCAGTTCCTTGAACGGGACCGAGGTCTTCTCGGACAGCAGCAGCAGCGCGGCCAGTTGCTGCCTGTAGACTCCGGCGCGCAGGTATTTCTGCATCTCCCGCTCCGGCTCCGTGGAACCGAAGACGGCGTAGAGCGTGGTGCTGCTGACTTCGGAGCTGAGGGCCCAGGCAAAAGCGTCCTCTCCGGAGCTGTCCGGTTTTTCGGGCGCGCTGCGGGAAAAAGCGTCCGGGCCGACCTCGGCACCCAGATAAACCTGGGCCGACGCCGGCAGCGCGGCCGCCAGCAGGCATAGAACCAGAGCCTTTCTCAGCATTTGCCCGCGCTCAGAGCGACGTCGTTACGAGAGTTTCCGTGGAGAGCACTCCTGGAATGCAGCGTATCTCCTGCACCACTATGTTGGAAAGCTGGGGAAGATCTTCCGTCTCCATGTCCAGCACCAGGTCCCAGCGGCCGAAGACGGCGGACATGTGGACCACGCTCTTCAGGGAGCGCAGCTTGGACAGCGCCTGCTTTTCCTTGCCGGGCATGAGCTTCACGAGTACCAGTCCTGTTACCATAGGTTGTTTCCTTTGTGCGCGCGTTCCGGCGCGCGCCATGTCTCTATTATACAACCGGGGCCCCGGCGATTCAATAGCGGCCGGCCAGGCGCGGCAAAGAGGGCGTAAAATAAAATATAATTAGGTCATGAGAGCGGTCATCCAGAGAGTAAAGCGCGGGGGAGTCAGTACAGGAACGGTGCTGAACAGGATCGGGCCCGGCCTTGTGGTGCTGCTGGGCGTGGGAACAGGCGACTCGGAGGCCGACGCCGTTCTGCTGGCTGAAAAGACCGCCAACCTGCGGGTCTTCTCCAATGCCGGGGGCAAGTTCGACCATTCGTTGCTGGACGTGAAGGGCGAAGCGCTAGTCGTGTCGCAGTTCACGCTTTACGGCGACGCCTCCAAAGGCAGGCGCCCGGATTTTGCCGCGGCGGCCAGGCCGGAAGAAGCCGTAAAACTGTACGAGCGTTTCGTGAAGGCCCTCGCCGACAAAGGCGTGCCGGTCAAGACCGGGGTTTTCGCCGCGGCCATGGAAGTGGAGATAATCAATGACGGCCCCGTGACGATACTGCTGGACACCGCGCCCAAAAACTTCCACAGATGAAAGTTCTCCCGCTCCGCCTCCTGCTGCCAGCCGTACTCGCGCTGCTCTCGTCCGCCTGCGTCGGCGCGGTCCTGTTCGGCGGCGGGCCGCGGACCCTGGAAGGCATGCAAGCCTGGGCCGGCTGGAACGGCGCCTATGGCAGATACGCGGCCGAAAGCGGCGGGCTTTGTTATTATCTCACGGGGAAGCAGGACGATACGCGCGACGAGCCTTCTGACGGTTATTTCCCTGGCCTGATACTTTCAAAGGAGCTGTCCGGGACCTCCTGGATAGTAGACATTGGAACGGATTTCAGGCTCCCGCCCGGCTGCATAAAGCGCTTCTCTTACGGCATCTGGGTCGGAGGCGACGCCGCCAGGCCCTCCATCGGCAACCCCTCCGGGGCGCTGAAGCTGCTGGTGCAGCGCCAGAACGGTCCGTCAAAGACCTTCGATACCTTCGAGCTGGTCCTGCTGCCAGGCGGCAGGCAGGTGGAGCTGCCGAAGAAGCTGAAAACGCTGCGTTTCGAGCGCAGCGGGAGCGTCTACACCGTCTCCTACTCGATGAACCGCCGGGATTTCGTAACCGCACTCAGCGCCGACGCCTCCTCCGTGGACGCTCCCTCCCAGAAATTTTTCATCGGCGGGTTCTCAAGCGGAGCCCCGGCCGGAGCCCGTATGAGGCTCAGGAGCTTCAGGCTGAACGGGCGGGAGATACTGCGCTGACAGGCGCGAAGGACGAAATGAAAGAAAATCATAAAAAGAACTGGCAGCGCGGCGCGGCCCCGGGACGGGCCGAGGAAATCGAGGGCGCCATACAGCACCACGGGACCTTCGCTTTCCTGATTTCGGAAAAAGCGGGCGTGCCGGATGCCTTCCTCCGGGGACGCGGCCTGGACCTGGCCATGGACGGCGACAGAGTGCTGGCCCGCGTGCGGCCGGAGAAGAGCGGACGCCCGGCGGGAGAGATAGTGAAGGTCCTGAAGCGCGCCCGCTCTTCGATGGTCGGCGTGCTGCGCCGGGCCGGCGGTTCCTGGGCGCTGCTCCCGGAGAAAGGGAACGCGCCACCGGCGGAGGTGACCGGCTTCGCCCGGAGCGCGGCCCCGGCCGAAGGGGCTCTCGCAGTGATGGAAGTGAAACGCTGGCCCGCGCAGGGAGTGCGGGCGGCCGGAACGGTGACCGAGATACTGGGTGACCCGGGGGACGTGCGGGCGCGCACAGACGCCATACTCAGGGCGCGCGGCATAAACGAGGAGTTCCCTCCGGAAGTTCTGTCGCAGGCCGCCTTCTTCGGCACGCGTCTTCAGCCGGCGGCCTGGAAAGGGAGGGAACAGCTTTTCGGCCTCCCTGTCTGCACGATAGACGGCGCCGACGCCAGAGACTTCGACGACGCGGTATCGCTGGAGCCGCTGCCCGGCGGACTGCTGCGGCTCGGCGTGCATATCGCGGACGTGGCGAACTACGTAAGGCCGGGCACCGCCCTGGACCGCGAGGCCTACTCCCGCGCCACCAGCGTCTACCTGCCGGACCGCGTGGTGCCGATGCTGCCGCCGGCGTTGTCGGATAATCTGTGCAGCCTCGTACCGAGCCAGGAGCGCCTGACGGTGTCGGCCTTTATGGACCTCGACGGCAACGGCAAGGTGCTGCGCCGCAGGCTCGCCGAGACCGTCATCCGCTCGTGGCGCCGTTTTACTTACGAGGAGGTGCAGGCCCTGCTCGACGGCGGAAAGGTGCCGGACGTGCACCCGAGGATACGCGAGGCCGTGCTGAAGATGGGCGGCCTGATGGAAACGCTCTACCGCCGGCGCGTGCAGCGCGGCGCGCTGGACTTCAACCTGCCGGAGTACAAGGTCAACGCCGACCCGCACGGGCGCCCGCTCGGCGTGTCGCTGCGGCCGCGCCTGAAGAGCCACCGGCTCATCGAGGAGTTTATGCTGCTTGCCAACGAGGCCGTCGCGACCGAGCTCTTCAACGCGAAGATTCAGTTCCTTCACCGCCGCCACGACGCGCCGGACCCCCTGAAGCTGAAGGCGCTGGCCGCCGCGCTCGGTGAGCTCGGCCTGCGCGCGGGGCACATAGAGGGCCGCAACGCCGCGAAGGGCTTGCAGGACGTGCTGCGGCAGGCCGCTGGGCACCCGCTCGAGCACCTGATCAACTCGCTGATGGTGCGCAGCATGCGGCAGGCCGTCTACGCCCCGGAATCCGGGGGGCATTTCGGCATAGCGACGCGTTTCTATTCTCATTTCACGTCTCCGATACGGCGCTACCCGGACCTGCTCACGCACCGCGCCGTTAAAGCGCTGCTGCGCCACGTGAAGGAGACACCGGCGGTGCCGCTGGACAAGGCCGGCACCCACTGCTCCGAGCGCGAGCGGGCGGCCGCCGACGCCGAGCACAAAGCGGTGGACGTCATGCGCGCAGAGATGCTCAAGGACCTGGTGGGCTCTGTGATGGACGGGGCCGTGACCACCGTGATAGACAGCGGCGCCTTCGTGATGCTGGGCGAGACCGGCGCCGAGGGCCTGCTGCGCGTCAACGGCCTGAAGCCCGGGACAAAGGTCAAGGTAATGATTGCTTCCGTCGACACTGCGGAGGGGAAGATAGACCTGTCGCTCGAGAGCCGCCCGCAGCAGCAACCCCCGCAGGGTGGCCAGGACCGCTGGAAGGTCACCGAGCTGAAAAAAAAGGGACAGGGGGGAAACGATGGTCGGAGCCGCGGGCGCGGAAGAGGGCGCGGCCGGGGCCGGCGCTAAGGTCCGGAAACGATAAAAAAACCGGGGCCATCCCCGGTTTTTTTATCGTTTCCCGCCCCCGGGTCAGGCCGTGCCCAGTTCCACGACCGCCTGCAGGACCTTGTCGTCGGAGCCGGTCTCGGCGAGGCTGAAGCCCGCCTTGTCCACGGCACCGGCCGCCAGAAGGTCCTCGAGCGCGAGCCGCAGCGCGGCGGCCTGCTTCGGGCCGCAGGTCACGGCGAGCCTGGCCACCGGCCACTTCACGCTGCGCTTCTCGGCGGCCTTCTTCGTGCGAACGGCCTCCAGCGCCTTGCGGACGGTCTCCAGCGCCAGCGGATCGCCGTCCACGGCGGCCATCTCGGCCGAGGCCGGCCACGGGGCCTTGTGCACCGTGGGCAGGCCCGTAGAGGCCGCGAAAGTGCCGCCCCAGACCTCCTCGGTGATGAAAGGCAGGAAAGGCGCAAACAGCCGCAGGAAGACCCGCAGCGTCCACTCCAGCGCGGCGCAGGCCGAGCGGGCGGCCGCGGGCTTGCCGGAGTAGGCGCGGTTCTTAACCAGCTCCAGGTAGTTGTCGCAGAAGTCCCAGAAGGCCGTCTCTGCGTAGAGCAGCACGGCGGAGTACTCGTAATTGTCGAAGTCCGCGCGCGCGTCGTCCGTGATCTTCTTGAGGTGCGCGACCCAGGCGCGGTCTAGCGGCTCGGTGATGTCGGCCGGCGAGAGTGGAGCGCCGGCGGCGGCCGGGCCCTTCAGTTGCAGCATCGCGAAGCGCGACGCGTTGTAGAGTTTGGTCGCCAGGCGCATGCCCACCTTGAAGACGCTCTCGTCGTAAACGGTGTCCTGACCCAGCTTGGCCTTGCCGGCCCAGTAGCGCAGCGCGTCGGCGGAGTAGGTCTGCAGCAGGCCTTCGGGCGTGATGGTATTGCCCTTGGACTTGCTCATCTTGCCCTTGTCGGGGCTCACCACCCAGCCGCTGATGGCGGCGTTGTGCCACGGCACGGAATTCTCGTGCATCCAGGCCTTGGTGATGGTGTAGAAGGCCCAGGTGCGGATGATCTCGTGCGCCTGCGGGCGCAGGTCGGCGGGGAAGAGGTTCGCGTGGCGGGCCTTGTCGATGGCCCAGCGGCTCGAGATCATCGGCGTCAGCGACGAGGTGGCCCAGGTATCCATCACGTCGTGGTCGCCCACGAAGCCGCCGGGCTTGCCGCGCTGCGCCTCGGCATAGCCGGGCGGCACGTCGGTCTGCGGGTCCACCGGCAGGCGCTCGGGGCCGGCGATGATGGGGCTGGAATAGTCAGGAGCGCCGTCGTGGTCGAGCGGGTACCAGACCGGGAACGGCACGCCGAAGTAGCGCTGGCGGCTGATGCACCAGTCCTGGTTGAGGCCCTCCACCCACTGTTCGTAACGCTTGAACATATACTCGGGGTGCCAAGCCACCTTGCGGCCCTGCTCGAGCAGCGCGGGCTTGTTCTCCAGGATCTTGATGTACCACTGCCGCGTCGGCACGAATTCGAGCGGCAGGTCGCCTTTCTCGTAGTACTTTACGGCCTGCTTGGTGGGTCGCGGCTCGCCTACGAGAGAACCCTCGGCGCGCAGCAGTTCCACTGTCTTGGTCCGGGCCTGCTTGGCGTACAGCCCGGCGAGCCCGCCGTAGGCCGCGTTGGCGGCGGCGTGGTCGGCGCTCTCGAAGAGCCCCGCGCCGAACTGCACCGGGATCAGGCGGCCGTCGCGGCCTATCACCTGGCGCAGCGGCAATTTGTGGTCGCGCCAGAACTGCACGTCGGCTATGTCGCCGAAGGTGCAGACCATCATGATGCCGGTGCCCTTCTCCGGGTCGGCGTGGAAAGAGGGCATGATGGGCACCGGGGCCTTGAACAGCGGCGTCAGGGCCTTCTTGCCCAACAGCGCCTTGTAGCGCTCGTCGTCGGGGTGGGCCACCACGGCTATGCAGGCCGCGAGCAGTTCGGGGCGGGTGGTGGCTATCGTGAAGCCGCCGCCGCCCTGAACCTGGAACTTTATCTCGTGGAAGAAGCCGTTGGCCTCGCGGTCCTCGCACTCGGCCTGGGCTACGGCGGTGCGGAAGGTGGTGTCCCACAGCGTGGGCGTCTCGGCGCTGTAAACGAAGCCCTTCCTGAAGAGGTCGATGAAGGAGAACTGGGAGGTCTTGCGGCAGTGCGCGCCGACGGTGGAATAGGCCTGCCGCCAGTCTATGGACAGGCCAAGACGGCGCCACAACGCCTCGTAGCGCTTCTCGTCCTCGGCGGTCTGAGCTTCGCAGAGCTCCAGGAAGTTGCGGCGCGAGATATGTTCATAGTCCTTGAGGTCCTTCTTGGGGCCGGCGGACTTATAGCCCTCCTTGTACGGCACGGACGGCTCGCAGCGCACGCCGAAGAGGTTCTGCACGCGGCGCTCCGTGGGCAGGCCGTTGTCGTCCCAGCCCATCGGGTAGAAGATGTTCTTGCCCAGCATACGCTGGTAGCGCACGAGTATGTCGGTCTGCGTATAGCTGAAGACGTGGCCGATGTGCAGCGCGCCCGAGACCGTGGGCGGCGGGGTGTCCACCACGAAGGTCTCGGAGCGGGGCCTGGACGGGTCGTAATGATAAAGTCGGTCCTCTTCCCACTTTCGGCAGTGCAGCGGTTCCGCTTCGGCGGGCACATAGCCGGTCGGCAGGGAGGGGCTCCCTGAGGCCTTCTCCTCGGTTTTTTGCAGCGGCGCGTCGTTTTCCATAGACAGTTATTTTACATTTTTAGCGCGGCCGGTTAAACCGGGGGCGCCCGGCGCGCGCATAGACTGCTGGAAAGCGGTTCGCAAGCGCTAGCCATGCGCAGCCCGTTTGAGGCCGAGAGCGGGTGACGCGGTTGCGCTGCTCATCTTACGCCGGGAACTACGAGGGTTTTCCTTCTCATCCCGCGCTGGATAATTTTCCCCGTTGTCAACACGCGCGAAAATTTCAATAATAATGGATTATGCTCCCCGCCATAAACGAGAAACGCATGGTCCAGTTGTTCTGCGAGCTGGCGCGTATAACGTCACTTCCCGGCAAGGAAGGGGCCGTCGCCCGCCGCCTCTCGGTACTTTTGAGGTTTATGGGGGCGGAAGTCCGGACCGACGACGCAGGCCGCAAGACAGGCGGGGAGACAGGCAACCTGATAGCCCGTTTTCCCGGCACCGGCCACGGTGAGCCCTTCCTTCTCTGCGCGCATATGGACACCGTGGGCCCCGCGGACAACGTGCGCCCGATAGTGCGCGGGGACCGCGTGACCTCTGACGGCACCACCGTGCTGGGCGCCGACTGCAAGGCGGGCATAGCCGTGATCCTGGAAACTGTCCGGCTGCTGGAGGAGAACAGGATTCCGCACCCGCCCATAGAGGCGGTCTTCACCGTCAGCGAGGAAATGGCCCTGCTAGGCGCTAAGTACCTGGATTACGCCAACCTGCGCTCGCGCTGCGGTCTGATCTTCGACAGCGAGCAGCCGATAGAGAACGTCATCGTCAGCGCCCCCGCGGCCGACAAGATGGACATCCGGGTATACGGGGCGGCAGCCCACTCTGGCGTGGCCCCGGAAAAGGGCATTTCCGCCATCAAGGTGGTCTCCGACGCGCTGGCGCGGATGAAGCTGGGACGCATAGACGGGGAAACCACGGCCAACATCGGTTTCATCTCCGGCGGCAACGCGATAAACATAGTTCCTCCGCTGGTGGAGCTCTCCGGAGAGGCGCGCAGCCACGACCCGGCCAAGCTGAAAAGGCAGACTCGCCACATGGAGGACTGTGTAAAGAAGGCCGTCAGGAAGGTCAGGGTCCGCGACGGAGATAGGACCATCGTCCCGCGCTACGAGTTCCTGGTGGAGCGGAAATTCCCCAACCTGCGCATAGAGAAGACCAGCCAGGTACTGGCGCTTGTCGCCGCCGCCATGCGGGGAGAAGGGCTTAAGATGAAACCCTCCCCTTCCGGCGGGGGTACGGACAGCAACATTCTTTACGGGCACGGCATAAAAGCGCCGGTCCTGGCTACTGGGATGCGCGATGTCCACACCACGGGTGAATACCTGGTCCTCAAGGATTTCTTCGCCTGCGCCCGCCTCACGCTGAGGGTACTCGAAGGCTGGACCAGGCTGGGGAACGCCGGTAACTGACGCCGGCCCGCGCTTACGCGGAAAAAGGAGAAAAAAATGACGCCACACGTGTTTGATCCCGAAGACAGGCACCGCCTGGACAATCCTGAGCGCCGCGCGGATATGCCCCCGGAGGACACTCTGGTCAAGGCCGGGCTAAGGCCGGGAGACATCGTGCTGGACATCGGCTGCGGCATAGGCTATTTCTCGGTGCCGGCCTCCCGCATGGTGGGGCCCAAGGGCCACGTCTACGCCATAGACATTTCGGGAGTGATGCTGGCCGAGTTGCGCTCAAAGGCGGCCTCGGCGGGCATCTTCAACATAGAGACCATACAGACTCAGCGCGGGAAGCTTTCTCTGCCGGACACGTCCGCAACTATGGCGATAATGTCCAACATCCTGCACGAGGTGGAGGACAGGAAGTCCTTTCTCGAATCCGTAAGCGCGGCCCTCAAGCCGGAGGCCAGGCTCGCCGTTATAGAATGGGAAAAGAAGGAGACCCCCGGCGGACCGCCGCTAAAGGAGCGGATCTCGGAGGACGAGATGCAGGTGTTGTTGAAGAAGGCCGGTTTCACGGAACCGAAATCATCGCGGCTCGGCGCGGCGCACATGCTTTACACGTGCGCAAGGAAGACGCCGGCGCCGGGCAAGGAATAAAAGGGCCGGACGGCCATATGAACGCCATCGCTCCCGCCGCCAGGACCAGGCGCGTGCTCTGCGTGGACGACGAGGACTTCAACCTGGATCTCCTCGAAGCCCTGCTCACGCCGCAAGGCTACGAGACCCTCACCGCGCTGAACGGCAAAGAGGCTCTGGACGCGCTACTCTCAAGGCCGGTGGACCTTGTGCTGCTGGACATCAACATGCCAGTGATGAACGGCCTTGAAGTCTGCAGGCGCATCAAGGCGGATCCGCAGCTCTCGCATATACCGGTGATAATGATAACCTCGCTGGACTCCAAGGAGAGCAAGCTGAAGGGCATGGAGGCCGGCGCCGAGGAGTTCCTTTCCAAGCCTTTCGACCAGGCCGAACTGCTGCTGCGCATCGGCAACATCCTGCGCACGGCGGAGTACGCCGACGCCTTCGCCTATCTAATACTGGCGCTCGCGCGCGCGGCCGAGGCCAACGACATAGACACAGGCAACCACATCCTCCGCGTGGGCGAGTACTCCGCCATGATGGCGCGCGAGCTGGGCCAGAACGAGAAGTTCGTGGAGACCATACGCAGCCAGGCCGTGCTGCACGATGTGGGCAAGGTCCATATTCCAAGCCATATCCTCAAGAAACCGGGCCGCCTGACCCCGGAGGAGATGGAGGAGATGAAGCAGCACACGAAGTTCGGCGCGATGATAATCGGAGACCACCCGCACCTGCAGTTCGGCAAGCGCATAGCGCTCTGCCACCACGAGCACTGGGACGGCACCGGCTATCCGGCCGGGCTGAAGGGGGAAGAGATCCCGCTGGAGGCCCGCATCACCGCCGTCTGCGACTGCTACGACGCGCTGCGCAACTCGCGCGTCTACAAGCCCAATTACGATCATCCCGGAGCCTGCCGCATCATAACGCAGGGCGACGACCGCATGAAGCCGGAGCATTTCGACCCGCAGGTGCTGGCCGCCTTCATCAAACTGGCCCCGAAGTTCGAGGCACTTTATGAGGAGATGCGCGACGGCCGCGGAGACATGGCAACGGAGAATAAATGACCGAGACCGCAAAAGAGACCTTCGTCGAAAAGTTCACGGCCCTGAGGGGCGCGGTGCGCGAACTATGGATAATCTTCGCCACCAAGATAATGACGATCCTGGCCTACAGCGTGGTAAATTCCACGCTGATACTATGGCTCTCTTCGGACCTGGGCTACGGGGACAAGTCGGCGGGCTTCATCGTAGCGGCCTGGTCCACCGCGCTCACCATTTTTACCGTGATGGTGGGCTCGCTGGTGGACGTGGTGGGGATCCGCAAGTCGCTGATGGCCGGCTTCGGCCTGGCCGCGGCGGCGCGCTTCGTGATGGCCTTCTTCGCCATACGCTGGATAGCGCTGCCGTTCGGGCTGTTCCCGCTGGCGCTGGGCGAGGCGCTGCAGACGCCGGTCATGGTGGCCGCGGTCAAGCGCTTCACCACTACCAGGCAGCGCTCCATCGCCTTTTCCATCTATTACGCCATGATGAACGTGGGCTTCGCGGTGGCCGGCTGGACGTTCGACAAGGTGCGCTCTGGACTAGGGGAATACGGCCACTACACAGTGCCGCTCCTCGGCCTGCACATCAGCACCTACCAAACCATAATCCTGCTTGGAGGCCTCTTCACTCTGCCCAATCTGGTGCTGACCTATTTTGCGCTGCGCGGCGGAGTGGAGGCCACCGACGAAGGCGTGGTCCTCAGGCCCGAAGTTTCTAAATACCCCGACAAATCGTTCCTGGGAGCCTTCGTCTTCTCCAGCCGCGACGCGCTGAAAGACTGGTTCCGTATCTTCTCCGGCCTCTGGGCCGAGAAGACGTTCTACCGTTTCCTGGCTTTCTTCGGGCTGGTGGTGTTCGTCAAGTTGGTGCTCTACCATATGTACTACACCTTCCCGAAGTACGCGATACGCGAGCTCGGCGCCGGCGCGCCGTTCGGGGAGCTTTTCGGCACGCTGAACGCCGTAATAGTGGTCATACTGGCGCCGATAGTCGGAGCGCTGACGCAGCGCTTCACCGCCTACAGTGTGGTGGTGATCGGAACGCTGATTACCGCGCTTTCCGTCTTCCTGATGGCGGTCCCGCCGGCGCACTTCCAGGGGCTGGCCTCCGGCTGGTTCGGGCACGCCATAGCCAGGTGGCTGGACCTGACCGGCCCGGTGCAGCCGCTCTACGCGGCCATAGTATTGTTCACCATCGTCTATTCCATCGGCGAGTCCTTCTACTCGCCGCGCCTTTATGAATACCCGGCGGCCATAGCGCCGAAGGGGCAGGAGGGCTCGTACCTGGCGCTTTCCATGCTGCCCTATTTCCTGGCCAAGTTCGTGGTAGGCTCCATGTCGGGCTTCATGTTGGACGATTTCTGTCCGGAGCACGGACCGCGACACCCGCAAATGCTATGGATCATCATAGGCGGCATGGCGCTGATAGCCCCGATAGGCCTGGTAGTATTCCGCCGCTACATCCAGGTGCACGAAGCTGGCAGGAATTGAACCGCGATCCAGCCCTCTCTTGGCATAGTACAGGTGACTGACTGCGTATTATTATCTACAATACCCGGAGCACGGAGGTCCGAATGACGGAACCCAAAACCCTTTACTCCTGCCTGGCCAAAACGGCGGAAAGGCACCCAGAGGAAACCGCTTATGTGACTGGGGAGAAGCGCATGTCCTGGCACGAGGTGCTTTACTCCGTGGACCGCGCGGCCGACATGTTCTGGCAGCTGGGCCTGCGCAAGGGCGACCGCGCCGCCATAGTGTTGCGAAACTCCCCAGAGTTCATAATCGCCTATTTCGCCATGGGAAAGCTGGGGGCCGTGGCGGTACCTATCAATTTCTTGGTCTCAAAGGGAGAGGAGATCGCCTATATTCTCGAAAACTCCGCCTGCAAGGGCGTGATAACGGAGAAGGAGTTCGTCAGGAACTACACTGCCGTGCGCGACAAGGCGCCGGGGCTGAAGTTCCTTGTCTCCGCCGATTTCTGCGGCGTTGACGGCGTCGTCGATTTCTGGGACTACCTGAAGCGCGCCCATTACCACCCGCAGACCCAGCAGCCCGCCGCGGACGAGCACGATCTGGCCACGATACTCTACACCTCCGGCACTACGGGCCACCCCAAGGGCGTGCTGCTTACGCATCACAACCTGATAGAGAACGCCAAGGGCGGGATAGCCACGCTGGAGCCTACGAAGAAGGACGTTTTCATGGCGCTGCTGCCGATGTTCCACACGTTCTCGTGGACCGGCAACGTGGTAGTACCGATATTGCTCGGGGCGAAGACGCTGATCGTCAAGAACATCACCCCGCCCAAACCCTGGCTGCAGGCCATGGGACGGGAAGGCGTCACGGTGATGATAGCCGTGCCGCAAATCTATGGCGTGCTGGCCAAGGAGGCCAAGGGCCTTAAAAAATTCTTTTTGAAGTTCTGGAGCCTGCGGAAGGTACGTCTGTGCCTTTCCGGGGCGGCTCCTCTCGGCCAGCCAGTGGTGCAGCGCTTCAAGAAGGCTTTCGGCCTGCACATCCTGGAGGGCTACGGCCTTACGGAGACCAGCCCGGTGGTAACGATAACCCCGCCGAGGGCGAGGAAGCACGGCTCCGTAGGCAAGGCCATCCCCGGAGTGAAGATCCGCATCATGGACGAGGACGGCAACCAGCTCAACCACGGAGAGGAAGGCGAGATTTGCGTGATAGGCCCCGGCGTAACCCGCGGCTACCACCGCAACGACCAGGCCACCCGGGAGCTGTTCACGCAGGACGGCTGGCTGAAGACCGGAGACATCGGCGTGCTGGACTCCGACGGCTTCCTGTTCATCCGCGACCGCAAGAAGGATATGGTGATAGTGAAGGGGCTCAAGGTGTTCCCGGCCCAGATCGAGCACGTCATAAACACCCACCCCAAAGTGCAGGAATGCGCCGTCATAGGCATACCCGACGGCAGCGGCAACGAGACGATGAAATGCTTCTGCGTCCCGAAGCCGGACGCGCAGCTGGAGAAAGCGGAGATAATGCAGTTCATCAAAGCCAGTTTCGACGTCTACAAGCGACCGCGCGAGGTGGAGATACTCCGCGCCCTCCCGAAGAACACTCTGCAAAAAGTGTTAAAGCGCGAGTTGCTCAAGACAGAGATTGAAAAGCGGGCCCGCGCGGCGGCGCAGGACGTTATGGAGAAGGCGCAACGGGCCGCCGGCGGCTGAACAGGAGCCGGGCCCAAGCATCACGCGGTAAGGCGACATGGACATCCTAGCGGCGGCTTCCAGGAATTTCAGCGAGGTACACCTCGTAGGCGGGGCGTTGCGCGACTCCCTGCTCAGGCGCCCTTTTAAGGACATCGATCTGACCGCCGCGGCGGCTCCGGACTTTTCTGCCCGCGTCAGGCGGCTGGCTAAGGAGCTTGGCGCCTCCTGCTTTACCCTCGACGAGGAGAACCAGGTCTGGCGGCTCTCCCGCGTAAAGCCGTCTCCGGCGCAGGTGGATATTATGCCTTTCGTCGGCGGGACCACCGACTCCGACCTGCGGCGCCGCGATTTCACCATAAACGCGATGGCCCTGAAACTGGCCAGGGGACTGAAACTTGAGGCCGGCCCGCAACCAGGCGAATTCGTCCTTAGAGCGCGGCGCTCGGCGGTGACAGACCCGTGCGGCGGGCTCAAAGACCTGGCCGCGGGCAGGGTCCGCCCCGTATCCAACGGCGTCTTCCGGGAGGACCCAGTGAGGCTGCTGCGGGCCTTCCGCCTGGCGGCCGGCCTGGGTTTCTCGCTGAGCCCGGCGGCGGTAAAAGGAATACGGACGAACGCCGCCTTGATAGCCGGCGCCGCGCAGGAGCGGGTCAGGGAAGAACTGCTGCGGCTGCTGGAAAGCCCGCTGTCGGCCAAGTGGCTGGCCATGATGCACAGGCACGGCCTGCTCTGCGCCGTCTTCCCGGAGCTGGCGGCGCAGGAGAACTGCGCCGTGGCCTACTACGGGAAAGGCGGCGTCCTGAAACATACGCTCCGTGTAGTGGAGCGCATGGATCATCTCTTCATGGCCCCCGCCCGCTACCTTCCCGAATATCAGAAGGCCGCCCCGCTCATCCCGGAGCCGCGCCTGATGAAACTGGCCGCGCTGCTGCACGATATAGCCAAACCGCCCAAGGCGGCCATGGTGAACGGGCGGCTGCGCTTCTTCGGCCACGAGGAACACGGCGCTGAGATGGCGGAAAAGGTGATGGAACGCCTGCGATTCTCCAAGGAGGAGATACGCCTGGTGACGCGCATCATCGGCGCTCACCTGCGCCCGGGCAACCTGGCGTCCAACGAGACCATCTCGGACAGGGCGATGTTCAGGTTCTTCAGGGACCTCGGGGACTACACGGTGCCGCTGCTGGTGCTATCCTGGGCCGACCACGCCAGCTACGTGAGCGAGGACCGCCTGTCCGGGATGCGCCGCAGGCTGAACGAAGCCCCGGCGCCTCTGCCTCCTGGCGGACTTTCGTACAATTCCCCCAGGAAGACGCTGCGCTATATGCAATCCCTGGGCCTGCTGCTTAAGGTCTACCTTAAGAAGAATATGCAGTCGGGCGGCAAAAGGCTGGTAGACGGGGACGACGTCATAAAGACGCTGGGGATACCGGAAGGCCCGCGGGTGGGGGAGATACTGGAAAAGATGGGGTTGCTGCAGTTCGAGGGCCGGGTCTCCACACGGGAACAAGCGCTTAAGACGCTCAAGGGGATGAAATAAACGGAACGCCACGCCCTCGCCGGGGTTGAGACCTAAGGTCCTATGAGGCATAGGACCTTTTTTATTTCAACGCTTCCCATTGTGCCCGGGCGGGAAGGCTTCCCGGAAGCTATCCTTATATTATAGGAACGGAGGATTTCGGGGCTTATGAAGAACCTTATCATCTTTTTTTCCGCAGCGGTCCTGGTGGCGGCTCCCGCGGGCTTTGCGGCCGCAGGCCAGAAGAAGGCGACGTCTCAGGCTCCGGCGATAGCCGCAGCGCGGACGAACGAAGAGGCCGGCGTCAAGGAGTTAAAGGATACACTTTACAAGCTCGTGCGCCAGGACGAGTCCCTGGACGGCGCGATAGCGGCCCTGACCGCGCCCCGCGCCGGCGCGAAGAATCTGGCGGCCGTAAGCGCGGCGCTGAAAACCGTTTCCAACAACCTCAGGTACCTCTCGGCCCGCAACGAGAAAGCTTTCGCGGCCATACAGCCCGGTTCCGGCCTTACCCGCTATACCAACGCCATACTCAGTTACAGCCGCAAGCTGAACCGCAAGTCGGCGCGCGTGGCCGCGCTGGCTGGCCGCATGGCCGGATCCGGCAGAAAAGCCGGGATGCGCGACGCGGTCGCCTCCGGGCGGACCGGGAAAAAGGCGCGGGGCAGGACGCTGACGCAGATGCTGGCGCAGCAGCAGGCGCTAAAGAAACTGGCCCTGGACGCCAGGGAACTCCAGGGCGCCTCCCGCGGGCTCAATGCCATCAGCAAATGGCTCTACATCGCCTCGAAGTAGGCCCGGGCTCGCCGCCGGCGATGGTCCCCCGCCGTCGGCGGGGGATTTTTTGTTTTTAAATTTGTAAAATCGGTATTATGAAAGACCCCCTTGAAGCCGCCGCCCTGCAAATCATTAAAGCCGTCGGGGAGGACCCCTCGCGCGAAGGCCTCGCCAAGACGCCAGGCCGCGTCGCCAGGGCGCTGAGGGAGATAACTTCCGGATATGGCGCGGACATCAAGCAGGTCTTCAACGGCGCCTTCTTCAAGGCGGATTACCGCGAGATGGTGATCGTGAAGGACATCGCTTTCTATTCCCTCTGCGAGCATCATCTGCTGCCATTCTTCGGCAAGGCCCACGTGGCCTATATCCCGAACGGGCGCCTTGTAGGCCTTTCTAAACTGCCGCGCCTGGTAGAGACTTTTGCTCGCAGACTGCAGCTCCAGGAACGCCTCACGGAGGAAGTGGCCGGCACGCTGTTCAAAGTGCTGAAACCGCGCGGAGTGGGCGTAGTCATGGAAGCCGAACATCTCTGCGTGAGCATGCGCGGGGTAAAGAACGAGACGGCCTTCGCCACCACCAGTTCCATGTTCGGGGTTTTCCGGACAGACAGCAGGGTTAGGCAGGAATTCCTGGATCTCATAAAAAAGCAATATTACCATTGAATCGCGGGCCTCTTTTAAGTAGAATTAAACCGGTATTGTTCTTTACAGAAAGGCTTTTGTCAGGCGCGGGCGTAGTTCAATGGTAGAACGAGAGCTTCCCAAGCTTTAGACGTGGGTTCGATTCCCATCGCCCGCTCCAGATCCGCGAAAGCGGTCGGCGCCTCGGCAGGGCTGCAGGACAAGAAGTCATGGGGCAGAATTTTAAGAACGGGGGGGATAGCCCTCCGCTTTGCGTTAAAACGATACTTTGACCGCTTCGCCAGCCTCCGATCATCTCTCTTTCTATGAAAAAATCCAAATCTTTCTGGGCCGCGGCCTCACTGTTCAGTCTGGCCGTCATGGCCATGGCCGGCTATTCCATATACCATAGAATGGCGCTTTATTTTTCCGGAGACACCGTAAGCGTAAGCCCGGTACCGCCGCCTCCGGTCCAGGCCGAACCGGATCAGACCGCGGCTGCTAATCCCGTCCAAGTCCCGCCAGCGGAGCCGGCAGCCAAGGATAAAAAGTCTCCGGAGCCCGCGAAGCCGGAACAAACCGCCCCGAAGATCGAGACGGTAAAGGTCAGGGCCGTAAAGACCACTTTCGAGTTCAAGGCCCCAAAGGCCAGATCCGTGGAGATATCCGGCAGCTTCACCTCCTGGAAACCGCAGGCCATGAAAAAGAAGAACGGGATATGGAAAGCCAAGATATACATCCTTCCGGGCACCTATCCGTATCATTTCACCGTAGACGGGCAGAAAAAACTGGATCCGGGCAAGCCTAAAGCCCCGATTGGGGACTCTCTCGTCACCGTGAAGTAGGCGGAATCCGTTAACAAACCTGTAACAGTCCTAGTGTAGACTATATCGGGCGCATATGAATTTCAGAAAAGCGATCTTACTGTCACTCCTGGCCGCAGCGCTGCCGGCCGGCGCTGCGCGCGCGACCGCTCTCCAGCCACGCCTGGACGGGACCGCGACGCTGCTGCCCGACGGCAACATCCTGTTCACCGGAGGCGTGGACAACACCGGAGCCCCGACCAACATAGTGCAGGTCTACGACATGAAGACCGCCTCCTACGTCGATTGGACCGGTCTTTCCGTAGCCAGGTCCTCCCATACCGCCACCCTGATGTCCGACGGCCGCGTACTGATAGCGGGAGGCTTCGGCGCCGGCGGGACCCCGCTCAGCTCCCTCGAGATCTGCGACCCGGCAGCCGGCAGCTGCAGCGCCGCGGGCCTTCCCGCGATGTTCTTACCCAGGGGCGGCCAAACCGCCACGCTGCTTTCCGGCGGTCAGCACCCCGGCCAGGTCCTTATCTGCGGCGGCCAAACCGGCGCGATGACCGCGATCACCAACACCTGCGATCTCTTCGACCCGGTGAGCAAGACCGTGACCTCTGCGGCGAGCATGACGAGCCCTCGCATCGGGCACACCGCCACCCTGGTGCGCGGGGGGAACGTCTTCGTTTCCGGCGGACGGCAGTTCGTCTCAGGCAATTGGGCGTATAACATGCAGAACGAGATGTACTACGCGGCCGACGATATCTGGAAGCCTGTCTCTTCTCTGCTGCAGGGCAGGGTAGACCATACCGCCACCGTGCTGAACAACGGTCTCATCATGATAGCCGGAGGCTATAACGCGGCCAACCAGATGTACTGCGACTTGTCGCCAGACAGCCTGAAGGAGGACTGCTGGCATATTAAATACTACGACACTCACCAGTACGACGGCACGCAGGGGTATATAGACGGCGCAGAATTTTTCGACCAGCAGGGCGGGCTCGTCACCGTGCAGGAAAGCACCTACGGCTCGCTTCCGTACAGGATGGCCGGTCAGTCGGCCGTGCTGGGCGCCGACGGGGCGGTGACCTTCTACGGCGGTTACGGTAACATCTATCCGACCTTCTTCCTTAACTCCCCGTCCCTCACCACGGACTCCATGATATACCTGAGCACCACCGGCGCCACCACCGCCACCATAAACGGCTCCTCCGTGATCAAGTTCCCGCTGGACTTCTCTCTCTCCCGGGCTGTCTCCGGCAGGCTTAACGACGCCGACCTCTACATCTCGCCGCCGCCCACCACCGGCGTGCCCTCCATCCAGATGGCCAACGCGCAGATAAACATCCCCAACGGCCGCGTGGACGCCGACGGCCTCGCGGTAGGTCTGCTGCTAGGGAAAGGGTTCCTGCCAGGAGAATTCAGCAATACGGTGGCGCTTACCAACCCGGCCGGTACGGCGACGTTCTTGCCCCAATCCGTGGTTTCAGGCAAGACTCCCGTCACCACGATGATAACCTCCACCATCACGCTGACCCAAGACGCCTACCCCGGGACTAAGGACGTCTCTTTCAACCCTGGCGCCGATATAACCTCCAACGTCAGTTTCTCGCTGCCCTACGAGGAGGACGGCGCCATAATAGGCTCCGCCGTCATCACCTCCGGAGAAGCCGACAGCGGCCAGACCTTCTCCATGATCTTCAACGGAGGTTCGGCGGATTTCTACATAGCCGGCCCCGCCAGCTGCGACACCTCCAAGAAAACCTGTCTGTTCTCCGCGCCGATGGTCTTTACCAACGTGTCCGGCACGTTCAACAACCTCACCAGCCTGCCTGGCGGGACCACTTTCTACGCGGCCGATCCCATAGGTGCCGCCCAAGTGGCGGGGGTTCCGATAACTCTCAATCTGACGCTTAACTACGCGGCCGAGCAGCTGGACCCGCACGACACCGCGCCTGCCTACGTTTTCGACCAGTCCACCATGGTGGTTCGTGGCATGGTGTTCAGCTCCGAGTTCTCCTATTATCCGGACACCAATAAATGGTCCGACCTGACGGACACCAACAACTCCCCGGTGCTGTCCTCTCCGACGTACCACAGCATCGCGCTCTATACCCCCGCGGACGACACGATCATAACCGGCGGTGAGAATTGCGAGACCGCGACCCCCCTGCTCGACTGCCGCCGGGCTCCGTACACGAATTTTTATCCCACCGTCAGTACCATGACTTTCATCCCGAAGTACATCTCCGCCCAGTCGGGCTCCGACACCTGGACCGCCGGCCCGAACCTGAACTCCCCCAGGGCTTACCACACGAGTACACTGCTGCCGGACGGCAGCATCCTCACCTGCGGCGGCTCCGACGGAGTCAAACCCCTGGCCAGCTGCGAGATTATGGACCCGCTCACCAAAAAGTGGGCGGCGACCACCCCGATGAACACCCCCAGGTCCAACCACACCGCCACGCTGCTGCCTAACGGCGATGTGTTGGTGGCCGGCGGCGTCTCAGGCTCCGGGGTGGCGATCAGTTCGGCCGAGATCTTCTACCCGGATACGCAGCGCTGGGTGCTGACCTCCCCCATGGCGCACGCGAGGCAGAACCATACCGCCACGCTGCTGCCCGACGGCAACGTGCTGGTGACCGGCGGCGACAGCGACGGCACCTACTCGGCCACCGCGGAGATCTACATAACCTCCGCCGCCTACTGGGCCGACGGCGGCCTTATGACATACGGCAGGGCGCAGCACACGGCCACGCTGCTGAAGAGCGGCCAGGTGCTGATAACCGGCGGCTTGGACGCCAGCGGCCCGCTGAAAAAAACAGAACTCTACAACTATTCCACCAGAAGTTTCGCGCCAGGCCCGGACCTGGGCACGGCCCGCTACGACCACACCGCTACGCTGCTCAGGGACGGCAACGTCGTGGTCATAGGCGGTTCTGACGGAATAGACAGCCTCAATTCGACGGAAATCTACTACGGGACTGGCTGGACCTACGGTCCGTCCATGATCTACAACCGCGCCAACCACCGCGCTCTGCTGCTGCCGAACGGCAAGGTAATGGTCACTGGCGGCGAAATGCGCGGCATAGTGCAGATCCAGCCCGAGATCTACGACCCGGATTTCCGCGCGTGGATAACACAGGGCTCCCTGGCCTCGGGCAGGACACACCATACCTCCGTCATGACCAGGGACAACAAGATAGTAAACATAGGCGGATGGAGCGGCAGCGGCTATCTCAACACCACGGATATAATAGATTTCAGCGTAACGCCGGATGTAAACGGACTTACCGCGAATACGCCCCGCCAGCCGCAGATTTCCACCGGCACGCAGTATTTTGACTGGGGGGGGGGCGTCACGCTGCAGAGCGGCACCTCCAACTTCTTCGGCATCACCGAAGCCTCCGGCGGGGGGGCGGCCTCGGCCAATTCCTCGTTCAGCAACCCGCGCCTCTACATGCAGCAGATAGACAACCCCAGCGGCTTCCTTATAGATCTGTCCACCCGCATTTACAACGCCTACGGCGGGCTATATGGCAAACTTAACGGCCCCGGCTGGGATACCGCGCTTTCTTCGATAACCGTGGTGGCTCCGTCGTTGCCGGGAGAGATGCCGCACGGCTGGTACATGATGCGAGTCGCGGACAATGGCCAGTTCTCCGACGGCCACGTCGTGCAGGTCACGCTGCCGCGCCCCGAAGGCACGCCTTCCAAGCCCACCGGGACCGTGAACGGCACGGGGTCCGTAAATTGGGTCTGGGATTCCGGGAGCATCAGCCTCAGCGCGCCCGTGGACGGCTACGCGGTATACGCCGCTACCGACGACGTCTTTATAGCCACCGTCACTTTCCCCGGACTCGGCGCCAAGGCGTACTACACGCAAGCAGGCCTTGTCCCCAATACGGCCGCCTCTATAAAGGTGGCGCCGTACAACCAGGGCGGGACGGGCTCCCTTTCCGTCTCGGATACCTATTATACGCTGGCCGCGGTGCCGTCGCCGCTGGCGGTGACGGGAGCCAGTTTCGAGACTGCCAGGCTGGAATGGTCCGCCAACGGGAACACCGCCCAGACCATCTACGAGGTCTCAATGTCCCCTTCCAGGAGCCCGCAGTTTTCCGACCCGTTGGCGATCTCCACGCCGGTGCCTTTCAGCGTGAACTACATGAGCACCTCCACGGTCATCGCCCAACTTTCCGCCAACCAGCCCTACGACTTCCGCGTCAGAGCCATGAACAACGACGGGAAGCCGACCGCCTTCACCAATTACGCCACTACCGTCACAGTGAGCGCCGTCACTAATTTCACGGGCCAGGCGCTGGACGGGACCACGATAAACTGGTCCTGGGCCAAGGCGGCGGGCGCCGACCACTACGAACTTTACGACGTGACCGCCGGTACCCAGTCCGCGGTACAGATCGCTTCCACTACCGCCGACAACGCCACGGAAACCGGCCTGCAGCCCAATATGCCGTACTACGCGACGGTCCTCGCCGTCAAGGACACGGTCAGCGGTCCGGTATACGGTCCGTTCACCTATCCGGCCGGGGTTTACACGCTTACCGTCCAGCCTTCGCCCGCGGTCCCCAACATCTTCACCGGGGTTTCCACCGGCGCCATAACCGCCAACTGGATAACCAACGGCAATTCCACCTTCACGGTGTACGACGTGAACCTCTCGACCGGCGTAACGCTCGTCTCGTCACAGTCCGTCGCCGGCAGCGCCGCGGCGTTCACCGGGCTTTCGGCCAACGTTAAATATTCCTTCACGCTGCAGCCGTACAACGGCGACGGCGTAGCCGGCACCGCGGTGGACCTCGGTTACAAGTACACGCTGGCCAACGTTCCCGCCTCGCTCTCCGCCAGCAGCGTCACGATGTCAGGCATAGGCCTGCTGTGGGATACGGCCGGCAACTCCGACGCCACAGTCTACGAAGTGCGCGGCTCTACCAGCCTGGACGTCAACGGCCTCCTCGCGCCCCCGATAGAGACTTACGTGCATTTCTCTCAACATTACACAAGCAGCGCGACCCTTATCACCGGCCTGCTCACGGCCACGACCTACTACTTCGACGTGGCGGCCTGCAACGGCGAAGCCCTTTCCCTGGCCAACTGCGACGTGACCAACCCCAACTACACCACGGGCGTAACCGCCCACAAACGGGCGGCCGCCGTCTACACTCTTTCGGGGCCTCCCGGCGCGCCCCCGGGCTCGGTAGGCGGCACGAGCAACCCGTCGGCCGACGTGACCATCTCCGGGGTGCTGCCCAACGACCGCACGGTTTCCATGCTGGTCCCGGAAGCCTCCTTCCAGCAGGCCACGCCCATAGCTATCTCCTCCGCCTCTACGGACGACTGCGGTTTCCTGCCCGGCGGCGTTCCCGTGGGAGTGGACGTCTATTCACAGGCCGGCCTGCAGCCGCAGACCCCGGTCACGCTCACGCTTACTTTCGACACCCGGTCCGACACCCCGCAGACCATAAACGACATCATCAACTACGCCCCCAGGATAGTCCTTGCCCGCTACAACCCGGTCACCGGCCAGTGCCTGCCGCTCGAGACCGCGGTCAACGTCGGAGCTCGCACGATAACGGCGACGCTGAACCACTTCAGCCACTTTCAGCTGGCGCTGCGCACGCCCGCCACCAACCTCAGCAACGTCATCGCCTACCCGAACCCTTTTTACACCAACCGCGGCGAGGGGTTCGTGACCATAGACAACATCCCGGCGGACTCCAAGGTCCGCATCTACACTCTCTCCGGTGACAAGGTTTGGGAGTCGCCGGTGGCCAGCACCGGAATGATCATCTGGAAAGGCGTAAACAAGTCCGGCTACCTGGTGGCCAGCGGGATTTATCTGGCCGTGATAGACTCCAGCGAGGGGAAGAAGATCCTGAAACTGGCGGTGGAAAGGTAATATGAATAAGTCCGCCGAGAGACTTCTGTTCCTGGCCGCCGCGCTGGCGCTGGCGGCGGCTCCCCTGCGCGCCAACCAGGACCCTACCTATTTCACCAACAAGGCAGAAGGCTCCACCACGGCCGACTTCCTGAACCTGCAGGTAGGGGCCAGGGCCGCCGCCATGGGCGGGGCTTATTCGGCCGTGAGCGACGACGCTTCCGCGGTGTACTGGAACCCCGCCGGTTTGATACAGATCCCCAAGCTTTCCGCCGTGTTCATGCGCGCGCAGTACCTGGAAAGCATCAGCTATCAATACGCGGCCTACGCCCAGCGCCTTTCCTACGACTCGGTGATTGCCGGCTCCGCGCTGATGACGGACATAGGCGCAATTACGCAGACCGACATCAACGGAGCCACGCTAGGCAGTTTCACTCCGCGCGACGAGGTCTTCACTATTTCCTACAGCAAGGCCATCCTGGAATTGTCGGACAAGGATACTGACGTCTCGATGGGCGTCTCGGCCAAGTATATAAAATCCCAGATTCTGGACTCGGCCAAGGCCTATGCGGTGGACTTCGGCGTGATGACCTACAACTTCTCGGACATTCCCTACCGCCTGGCAGTCACGGCCACCAACATGGGGGGTGGGCTGCGCTACGACCAGGAATTAAACCCGCTGCCTCTCACCTTCAAGCTGGGCGCCTCCATCAATCCTTTCCGCAACTTCCTGCTGGACACCGACATCGTGATGCCGAAGCAGAGCAGCCCCAGCGTCCGGGTCGGCGCCGAGCTGGCCACCACACCTAACGAGCTCACGCGCCTCTGCGTGCGCGCCGGATTGGACACACAGCGCATGAACGACGGCCTAGGCGGCTTCACGATAGGACTCGGGGCCACGCTGCACTTCTTCAGCCTGGACTATGCCTACGTCCCGATGGGGGAGCTCGGCTCCACGCACCGCATCTCGCTGACGTTCGACTTCCCGTTCCGCAGCCCGATCTTCCAGCGCAGGGACCGCACCATCTTCACGAAGATGCAGGACATCTCTTTCCAGTAAGCCTCTAAGGCCGCGCCCGCGGCGCGCGCTTTCCGGCTGAGAACCGAGCCCGGGCCCGGCCCCGGGCTTTACTTCGCCGCGCCCGCCGATTCCTGTTGACACGTACAGGCTAATAATATAGATTATTGGACCGGAAAATAGATGAAAGCTCTCGGACAGCACCTGATACTGGAACTTTACGACTGCAGCTCCGCCGGGCTTTCTTCGGTTTCGGCTGTGCAGGACTCTATGCTGGAGGCCGCCAGGGCCGCGAACGCGACTATAATAGACTCGATATTCCATCATTTCAAGCCGCATGGCGTTTCAGGGGTGGTGGTGATAGCGGAGTCTCATTTTGCGATACATACCTGGCCCGAGCACCGGTACGCTTCCGTGGACCTTTACACCTGCGGGGCCGGGACCAGGCCATGGGAGGCCTTCAAGGTAGTTAAGAAACTTTTCAAGGCCGGGCATTTCAGCGTGATGAAACTGGAAAGGGGCCTGCTTCCAAGATGACCGGGATGAAAAAGAGATTCGACTGGATAAAAAATTCCGACAGCATCCTCCCAAAAGGGGACTGGTTCGTGGAGTTCTTCACTCCCGGAGAACTGCATGCGCACCGCGCAGTAAAGCTTCTGGAAACCTCCTCCACGGCCTTCCAAGAGGCGGCCCTGCTGAAGACCCACACCTTCGGCAAGGTGCTCGTTATAGACGGAGAAACCCAGTCCAGCGAGTACGACGAGGCCTTCTACCACGAATCCCTCGTCTGCCCGGCGCTGCTGGCCCACCGCGCCCCGCGCGGGGCCTTCATCCTGGGCGGAGGGGAGGGCGCCACCGCCAGGGAGATACTGAACGACCGCGGCATAGAGCTAACTGTGATGGCCGACATAGACTACAACATCCTGCGCTTCGCCGAGAAGCATTTGGGCTCCTGGCACAGGGGATCCTTCTCTGATCCCCGCCTGCGGTTGCTGGCCCAGGACGCGAAGAAGTTCATAGCAGGCACCTCGCTCAAGTTCGACCTTGTCTACTCTGACCTGCCCAGTCCGATAGAGGGCGGGCCGGCCTATTCCCTCTACACGCTGGAGTTCTACAGGCGCTTGAAGCGCATACTGGCGCCGGGGGGGATCTTCACGCTGCAGGCCGGCCCGGGCACGCCGCTGCAGTTCGATCTTCACCCGGCCCTCTTCCATACGCTGCGAAGGGCTTTCCGATTCGTAGGCAGCTACGCGGTCTTCATACCGGCCTACGACATGCCCTGGACTTTTCTCTACTGCACCGACGACCCCGCCGCCGACCCGGCCAAGCTGTCCGAGGCGGCGCTGGATCGCGCGGCCGCCAGCCGGCTGAAGCGCCCGCTTAAATTTTCGGACGGGCCTACGATAACAGGAGCGTTCCGGCTGCCGAAGTACTACAGGGACAGGATAAACGCCTCGCGCGCCGTGATCACGGAAAAACGCCCGATGTTCTTCAGCACCTCTCAGCATTAGCAGACGACTTTTTGGGACGGAGGCACACGATGAAAAAGACAAAGACCGCGGACAAGAAGACCATGAAGAAGGCGGCTCCCGCCGGGAAGACCGCAGCGAGGAAGGCCGCTCCGGCGAAAGCCAGGAAAACACCCGCGCAGCAGAAAAGCCGCCAGGACGAGTCCCTCACCAGGAGCGAGTTGGCGGAGATATCCGCCTCCCTCGGCGAGATGAAGGCCGACATCACGAAGAACGTCGAGGACAAGAAGAACCTGGACCTGCTGGAGCCCGAGGTCGGGGACTCCATAGACCAGGCTTCCCAGAGCCTGGACAAGGAGATCCTCTTCGAGCTTTCCGACAACGAGCGCCAGATCCTTCGAGACATAGACGCGGCCCTGCGCAAGATGGAAAAGGGAACCTACGGCTTCTGCGAGCATTGCAAGAAACCGATAGAGAAAAAGCGCATAAAGGCCCTGCCTTCGGCCCGTTACTGCATGGCCTGCCAGAGCGGTTCGGAAAAGAGCGGTTCCTGACACCGCCGGCCCGCCGCGGAAAAAGCCCCGCTTCCAGGCGGGGCTTTTTTCGCGGCCCTGACCCTACGGCAGCATGCCCGGCGGCGGAGGAGCGTCCAACTGAGACTTGACCTCCACCTCGGTATGGCGCCAGTTCCTCGCCTTTGCGGTGATGACGAACCTGCGGCCGTTGGAAGAGATGACCAGCGATTCCGGGTCCAGATTCCGGTAAAGCTCGGCGCGCACCGCGTTGACGTTGCCGGTCAGGTCGGCCAGCTGCTGCAGGTCGTTGGTATAAAAGCCGTTGTGCTTCATGTAGATGTACTCGAGCACCCCCAGTTTGGAGATCGTCTGGTGCGCGGTTATTATCTGGCGCTTTTCCGAAGGTTGCAATTTCAGCACCGTGTTGTTGAGCCAGGTGCCCATCAGTATGACCATGGTCCCCCAGGAAACTGCCATCACGAGACCGTTTGCCCAGTCGCTGCGGTCGCGGATGCTGACCACGCGGCTGCCGGCCGCGTAATCGTGAAGTGCGCGGTGGTTCTCTGTGAACAGCGCCATCAGGTAGCCTATGTTAAAGGTGGCCGAGCTCAGGAAATAGGCGAGAGCTCTCAGCAGCGCGCGGGGGAAGGAGAGGCTCCCGCCGTCCCTGGACCTGACGCGTATGTTTAGCAGGTACTTCCCGAGCGTAGCACGCCCCCCGCTGGAAAAAGCGGCCTCGTATAGGATATAGAGAAGTATCCACATCAGTTTCCAGAGTCGTTCCGCCCCTACGGAATAGTGAAGGAAGCCCCCGGACACGACCATCTTCAGCGTAACGCGGGCCAGCAGCACGAAGGGCAGCGAATCTATGACGTAGGCGACGAAACGCTCGTTGAAACCGGCCGGGACAGGCCCCTCCGAGTCCAGGCCCAACCCCGCAACCGGCCTCGGCGGCAGGTCCTGCGGCGGTTCCATCCCAGGCAGCGGCTTGAATTGAAGTTCTTCGTTTTCCATGACCATCCTCTTGGCGGGCGGTATCCAGCCCATGCACAATTATATATAAAGTCCGCGGGTGGTTTGAACATCGCATAAAAAATTGTTTAAATATGGGGTAGGAACTATGTGCAGAATCACAGCATCCATCTCCCCGGCCCGGACTACCTCCGAAGATATTCTCTGCGGAAGTCCAAGGAGCCTGCTCGTCCAGGCGGGCGCCGTGAAGGGCCGGTTCCAGGACGACGGCTGGGGCATAGGCTTTTTCAGGGAGGGGGGGCGGGAGGCGATCATAAAGAGCCCGCTGCCCGCACGGCTTAACGCCGGGACTTTCTGCCGCGCCGCCGCCAAGGCCAGGTCCCGCGTGACGCTGGCCCACGTGCGCTACGCGTCCGCTCCCGGGGTACCGATGGCTAAGCAGGTCCGCATGGAGAACACCCAGCCGTTCTCGGGCGGCGGCTTCATCTTCGCCCATAACGGCACGCTGTTCATAAAAGACGAGATACGCTCGCTCCTGGGAAAATACGCGTCCCGGATAAAAGGCAACGGAGATTCAGAGGTATTGTTCTGGCAGGCGATGAAAATGCTGGACGCCTACGGCTCCCCGGCGGCGGCCTTGGAGGCCGCGTTGGACGAGATACGCACCGTCTGGGTTTCCCGCAGGGATTCCGTGCCGGGCCGCAAGTTCCCATACACCGGGCTTAACCTTTTCCTCGCTTCCAAAGATTCACTGACGGTTCTGTGCCACGCACCACGAAGCGACGCCAGGGCCTCGCTGATGACGCCGGGTTGGGAATACGGGCGCATAGCCTGGCACCGGAAGAAAAACAGAGTCGTTTTCTCCAGCGAGCCGACAGACGCCTCGCCGGGCTGGAAAAAGATGAACGACCCCGAAATAGCCTCCGCCTCCGTCTCTGGCGGAAAACTGCGGCTGTCGTTAAAAAGGGTCCAGCTATGAAATGGTTCCTGATGCTGCTCATCTTCGTCGCGGGCATCTACTACCTGGTCGGCCAGAAGCGCGAGGAGGCCAAAAAGCAGGAGATGATAGAGCTGGCCAAGAAGGACCAAAACGCCGTACTGCAGGAACCGTCACTGCCTCTTAAGCCGCAGAAGACATACCTTATACAGTTCTCAAAGGCCACGCTGGATACGCTCCGCAGCCTCACCCAGGACGCCAACCCGAAGGTCCGCTTCGCCGCAGCCGAACTGCTCTGGCAGTTGCAGGACGAGAGCGCGCCAGGGGTGATCAAGGACATGCTGGATAACGAGACCGAGTCTACGGTCAAGATACAGTTGATAGATATGCTCGCCAAGGACAAGAGCAAACTGAGCCTGGCACTGCTTACGGAGGCTCTCAAAGACTACGACACCGACACGCGCCTGCACGCCGTGCAGGCCATAGGGACGTTCTCCAACAAGGAGGCCATCCCGGCGCTAGACCGGGCGCTCAACGACTACGACGAGCAGGTGCGCCTGGCCGCGTTGAAGGCCGTCGACAACATCCGCAAGGACATAGAAGCCCACAAGGAGCAGCAGTTGCGCGAGCTGCAGGACAAGAAGCCGCTCTTCCGCATAGAGTGACGCGGCGGTCCGGCGGCTACGGGCCGACGGCGCGTTCCCGGGCTTAAGGAGCATGACAATGGACTCGGAAATCTCTAAGCTCAACCAGAAGATACAGCAGGACGCCCTTTTCCTGCAGGACCTGCGCAGGGAAATAGGGAAAGTGGTGGTGGGCCAGGAGGACCTGATAAACGCCCTCCTCGTCGGGCTCATCGCCAACGGGCACGTGCTGGTGGAGGGTGTCCCCGGCCTGGCCAAGACCCTCACCGTCAAGACGCTGGCCTCGGCCATCTCCGCGGCGTTCCAACGCATCCAGTTCACTCCGGACCTCCTGCCGGCCGACATCGTCGGCACGCTGGTCTTCAACCCTAAGGAGAACACGTTCAGCGTGCGCAAGGGCCCGATTTTCGCCAACATCATCCTGGCCGACGAGATAAACCGCGCGCCCGCCAAGGTGCAGAGCGCGCTGCTCGAGGGTATGCAGGAGCGACAGGTCACCATCTCGGACTCCACGTTCAGGCTGCCCGAGCTCTTCATGGTGCTGGCCACCGAGAACCCCATAGAGCAGGAGGGTACTTACCCGCTGCCGGAGGCGCAGGTGGACCGCTTCATGCTGAAGGTCAACATCACTTACCCCAGCAAGCAGGAGGAGGCCCGGGTTCTGGAGCTGATGGCGCGCCAGACGCTTCCGCAGGCCTCCAGCGCGGTCACCGTGGAACAGGTGCTGAAGGCCCGCCAGACGGCCGACATAATCTACGTCGACGACAAGATCAAGAACTACGTGCTGGACCTCGTCATCGCGACCAGGGAGCCGGAGAAGCACGGCCTGGAGAAAATGAAGCCGTGGATAAACTACGGCGCCAGCCCGCGCGCCACTATCTACATGGTCCAGGCCGCCAAGGCCTACGCCTTCATCAACGGCCGCGGCTACGTGACTCCGGAGGATATCAAGGCGGTCGGCTTCGACGTGCTGCGCCACCGCGTGCTGCTGACCTACGAAGCCGAGGCCGAGAACATCACCTCGGAGGACATCGTTAAAGGGATTTTTGAGGCGGTAGAAGTCCCGTAAGCGTTCTCCGGAGCGGAGGCCCGCAATGAACACGGCTGAGCTGCTCAAGAAAGTAAGACACATAGAACTCACCACCGGCCGGCTGGTGAGCGAGACCTTCTCCGGCCAGTACCAGAGCGTCTTCAAGGGCCGCGGCATAGAATTCTCCGAAGTCCGCGAGTACGTGCCCGGCGACGACGTGCGCTCTATAGACTGGAACGTGACAGCCCGAGCGAACAAACCCTTCGTAAAGCAGTACGTCGAGGAGCGCGAGCTGACGCTGATGATACTCTGCGACGTCTCGGCGTCGCAATCGTTCGGGTCAGCCTCAAAGCCCAAGAGCGAGGCCGCCGCCGAGCTGGCGGCCATGTTCGCGTTCTCGGCGCTGAAGAACAGCGACAAGAGCGGTCTGCTGCTCTTCTCCGACAAGCCGGAACTTTACATCCCGCCGCGCAAGGGCCGCAACCACAGCCTGCGCATCATCCGCGAACTCCTCGGTTTCACCCCGAAGAGCCGCGGCACCGACGTGGCGATGGCGCTGAAGATGGCGAACCGCGTGATGAAAAGACGAGGCATCATCATCCTTATCTCCGACTTCAACTCCCCGGACTACACCCGCGAGGTGCGGCTTACCTCTACGCGCCACGATCTGATTCCGATAGTGATAACGGACCGCTTCGAGCGCGAACTTCCGGCGGCCGGGGCGCTGCTGGTCTCCGAGGACCTGGAGAGCGGGGGGGCCCTAACCGCCGACCTCGCCAGCAGGCAGTACCGGGAGGCCTACGCCCGTGACGCGGCGGCGCGCCGCGCCGCGCTGGAGACTACGCTGCGCTCGGCCGGAGCGGAGTGGATAGACATAGACCCTGCGCTACCGGTGCACGGCCCCGTGGTTAAGTTCTTCCGCCAGCGCAGGAAGAAGTTCAAGTTGATATGACGAAGCTACCCCACCTCCTCCTGCTTCTGGCCGCGGCCCTGGCGCTGCCGGCCTCGGCCGACCAGGGCGGGGTTTCGATAACTCTCACCCCGCCGCCGGCCAAAGTGCCGCTGGCAAGCGATTTTACTTTCAAAGTGGTCTTCGCCATGCCGGAGGGCTTCTCTGTAAGGCCAGACACCTCCACCGCCTCCAGCCAGGATTTCGAAGCCGTTTCTTTCACAAGGACCAGCGAGAAGAAGGATGGGGGCGTAAAGAGGGATTCCTTCGACGTCAAGTCCCGCGCCTTCACGCTCGGAGTCAGCACCTACCCAGCCATCGCCTGGCTGCTGAGCGGCCGCGGCGTACCGCCCGGCACCACCGTCTACACCAGCACGTTCACGGTGGAGGTGATGCCGCTCTTCAAGATGAAGCCCGGCGAGGACATCCGCGACATCTACCGTCCCTTCCGTTATTTTCCTTGGGCCTGGCTTCTGCTGGCGCTGGCCGCGGCGCTGGCGCTCGGCGCGTGGCTGTACCTGCGCAGCAAGCGCGCCGGAGACGGCGCGGCGGACGCCTGGACGGACCCGCGCAGCCCATACCAGCGGGCCAGGGACCGCCTGGACGCACTGGGCAGGACTTCGCTGGCCGCGGCCGGAAGAATAAAGGAGTATTACACCGGCCTGACCTCCATCCTGCGCTTCTATCTCTCCGAGGAGTTCGGTATAGACGCCGTCCAGATGACCACCTCAGACTTGGCGCGCGAGCTGAAGAGCACCGGCGCGGACATTAAGACCTCGCTGAAGGCAAGGGAGTTCCTCCAGAAGGCTGACCTGGTGAAGTTCGCCAGGCTGAAGCCGGAGGACGCCCAACAGGACTCCGTGGCCCTGGCCGAGATGCTGATGGAGTTCAACAGGGCGGCAGAAAAAGCCAGGGCGCTGGAGGCGGAAAAAACGGCGGAGGCGGAACACCGCAAGGAAGGCTCCGTATGATCTCCTTCAAGTACCCGCTGGTGCTGCTGCTGATCCCTGCGCTAGGGCTGCTGACCGCCGTGGCCTGGTCCCAGCGCGCGCGCAGGCTGGAGACTGCCGGAGTCCCCGCGCCGCTGCCGGCCATGCGCACGATGCGTTCCCGCCTCTTCCTGGCCGTCCCTTTCTGGGGCAGGGTGCTGGCCCTGCTGCTGCTGACGCTCGCGCTGGCCAGGCCACAGAGGGCCACGCGCGGGGAGGTGCCGCCGGCCGAAGGCATAGACATAATACTGGCCATGGACACCTCCTACAGCATGGCCGCCGAGGATTTCCAGCCGGACAGGCTGGAGGCAGCCAAGCAGGCGGCCGAGGAATTCGTCAAGGGCCGGCGGAACGACCGCATCGGGGTCCTGGTCTTCGGCGGCGTGGCCATGCTCACCTGCCCGCTGACGCTGGACTACCAGTCGGTACTCGACACAATAAAGTCCACCTACATCAACATGACCGGGGCCGACGGCACGGCGATAGGCGACGCGATTGTGACGGCGGTCAACCACCTGAAGGACAGCAAGGCCAAGAGCAAGGTAATCATTCTGCTCACCGACGGCCGCTCCAACACCGGGCTGGTCACCGACCTGACCATGGCCGCGAAGACAGCCGCGGCCTATGGCATAAAGATCTACGCGATAGGAACGGCGCGCAAGGGCCGGGCCCAGATAAGCACCGGGGACCCGATGCAGCCGGTGATCTACACGGACGACGACCTGGACGAGTCCGCGCTACGCGAGATAGCGGACTACACCGGAGGCCAGTTCTACCGGGCGCAGAACAACTCCGAGCTGCGCGACATCTATTCTAAGATCGACTCCATGGAAAGAACGAAGTTCGATTCCAAGAGCTACACGCAGTACTCCGACAAGTATATGTACTTCCTCACGCCGGCGCTGCTGTTGCTGACGCTGCTTTTCGTGCTGGAAAAAACTTATTTCAGGACGGTCCCATAGCATGCAACTCTTCCGGTCTCCCGTCCTTCTGGCCTGGCTCGCCGCGGCCTTCACCGGGCTGATCTTCTTCCGCTTCAAGGCGGAGGAGAGCCGCCTTTCCGCGGCGCGCAGGGTCCTGGGCCCGGCGTTCGAAAGCCTTTCCTCCGGCCCAGGCGCGGCGCGCAGGAGACTGCGCGGCCTGCTCTATTTCGCCGCGCTGGGGCTGCTGGTCCTGGCGGCGGCCGGGCCGCAGTGGGGGGTGGAGCTCGCCCCGGTGACGGACCTGAAGGGCAACGTCGTGGTCGCGGTGGACGCCTCGCTCTCCATGGCCGCGCGGGACCTGAAGCCGGACCGCATGGGTAACGCCCGCCTGCTGCTGGACGCCATCGCGCAGAAGTTCTCCGATTACCGCGTGGGGATAGTGGCCTTCGCCGGGACCGCCTTCGTGCAATGCCCGCTGACCACTGACGAGGACGCCATCTCCGACTTTGCCGACACCCTGAGGCCCGGCATGATGCCGGTGCAGGGCACCGATTTCTCCGAGGCGATAGAGACTACCCTGCGCATGCTGTCGCGCTACGGCGGGCAGAAGGTCATGGTCCTGATTACCGACGGAGAGGACCACTCCACCGGGCTGGACGAGGCGCTGGCCGACGCGCAGAAACAGGGCCTGAAGATCTTCACCGTCGGAATAGGCACCGCCGACGGAGACCTGATTCCGGTCACGGACGCCTCCGGCAACACCGTGACCTATAAGAAGGACAAGAGCGGCAAAACGGTCGTCAGCAGGCTGGGAGAAACCACGCTGATGAAGATAGCCAGCAGCACCGGAGCGGCCTACCTGCGCTACACCGACCCCGGCGCCGCCGCGGACTCGGTGTATTCCGCCGTCTCGGCGCTGGACCTGCAAAAGAGCAAGGGCAGGGGCAGGGCCGGGCACAAGAACCGCTTCCAGTGGCCGCTTTCTTTGGCGCTGGCACTGCTTTTGATAGAATTTATGGTGATGGAGAAGGGCTTCAGGCTAAACCTCCGCCTGCCCCGCCTGCCGGGCCGCTTCGGCAAGGGGGCGCTCGTCCTCCCGCTGCTGCTGCTGCCGCTGGCCGGGGCGCGCGCCGCGGGGCAGGGCGCCGAGGCCCGCAAGGGGAACTCGTCCTACGCCGCCAAGGACTGGCAGGAGGCGGTGGAGCATTACAACAGGGCCCTGCTCAAGGCGCCGGCCGACAAGCGGCTCAATTTCAATATCGGCGACGCCTATTACCGCATGAACGACTACGACAAGGCCGCCGACTCCTTCGGCGAGGCGACGACCTCGCGCAAGATAAACGACAGGGCCTATTACAACCTGGGCAACGCTCTTTTCAGGAAGAAGGACCTTCAGGGCGCGATAGCGGCCTATCGCGACGCCATCAACGCCGACCCTAAGGACCAGAACGCCAAGTTCAACCTGCAGGTGGCCCTGGAACAGCAGCAGAAATCCTCTTCCAACGACAAAAAAAAGAAGAACGGCGCGCAGAACAAGCAGAACCAGAAACAGGGTTCAGGGAAGGACAAGCAGAAACAGCAGAGCGAACAGCAGAAAAGACAGGCCCAGGCCCGCGAGCAGAGCAAGCAGATACTGGAGATGATGAAAGAAAAAGAGAGATCGGAGCAGCAGGACCGCCAGAACATGATGCAGGCCGCCATGCGCCAGGGCAAGCAGCAGCAGCCCGACAGGCTGGAGGACTGGTGAAGCGCCTCCTGCGTTCCGCCTCCGCCGCGGCCCTGCTGGGCGCGCTCCTCTGCGCCCAGGCCGCCGCGCTCCTGACCGTCACCGCCGAGACCGACCGCGACTCGGTGGAAATAAACGGGAACCTTTACCTGACCGTCACGGTGGCGGGGGATTCGACCAGCGTGCCGGAACCCAAGCTGCCCAACATGCAGAACTTCAACGTCTACTCCTCCGGCCGCAGCCAGAGCATCTCCATCATAAACGGCAAGATCACGACTTCCGTTTCCTTCACCTACATCCTGACGCCGCGCTTCATAGGCGCGCAGACCATACCGGCCATAACCGTTTCCAACGGCAAGGAGACCGCAGCGACGCAGCCCATCTCGGTGAACGTAACAAGGGCCTCTCAGGGCAGCCGGCAGTCCTCCCGGCCGGTCGCGCAGCAGCGCCCGTCGCGAGCCGCCAGGAACGCGGCGAAGAAAGGAGAACAGCTCTTCCTGAAGGCCTCGGTCGACCGCAGGTACGCCTACGTGGGGCAGCAGATCGACCTCAGCATAAAGTTCTATACCTCGGTGCCGCTCTCCTCCAACCCGCAGTACGTGCCGCCCTCCTACAAGGACCTCATCTCCGAGGACCTGCCCCCCGTGCGCAACGGGGAGACGGTGATAAACGGGACACGCTACGCCTACAGCGAGATAAAGGAGGCGCTATTCGCGCTTACCCCCGGTCCCGCCGAAATCGGGCCCGCCAAAGTCGTCGCCCAGGTTCCTTCCGACGAGCCTGTAGATCCTTTCGATCCCAATTTCTTCCAGAAGTTCATGTCGATGAGCGGGATGCAGGGCCAGAGTATGGAGTTCAACACCAACTCCATAAAGCTGGAGATCAAGCCGCTTCCTCCCGGGGCGCCGGCGGATTTCGACGGGGCGGTAGGCGAATACACGATAGCCGCGACAGCCGACAACCAGGACGTCAAGGCCGGGGAGGCTATAAACTTCTCGGTTACGGTGGCCGGCAGCGGCAACCTGAAGGCGGTCACCGCCCCGAAGTTCCCGGACCTACCCGGCTTCAAGGTCTTCGACACGATGAGCTCGTTGGACATCAGCAAGGAGCACGACGTAATAAGCGGCAAGAAGATCTTCACCTATATCCTGGTCCCGCGGGCGGCGGGGCGCAGGGCCGTTCCTCCGATAAAGTTCGCCTTCTTCGACCCGAAGACCGGTTCCTACCGCGAACTGCAGACGGCGCCAGTCTCCTTCGACGTGGCCAAGGGCGACGTTAACGCCCGCGCCGTCAACTTCAGCCAGGCCTCGGCGGCCCCGGTGACCGCCTCCGGTTCCGACATACGCTACGTCAGCGACGAGTCCTCCGGAAGCACACTGCCGCTGCTCGCGGCCTCCGTGCTGGGCCTCCCCTGGTGGGTGCATTCGGTTCCGGCAGTCCTGCTGCTCCTCTCCTTCTGGCTATCCCGCCTGAACCGTTTCAAGCTGGCCAACCCGCTACTGTTCAAGTCGCGCCGGGCCAGGGGAGACGCCGCGCGCGACATAGGCGCCGCCGAAAAACTTATAAGCGCGGGAAACCCCAACGAGGCGGTCTCGCTGCTCTATGACTCCTTCCAGGACTATCTCTCCGACAAGTGCGGCATCAAGGTAGGGGCTTTCACGATGAAGAAGGCCGCGGACCTGATAAAGCAGCGCTTCCCCGGGGTCAGCGAGCGTTCCCTGCAGGAGATACGCGAACTCTGGGAGGCGCTGGAACTGCGCCACTACTCTCCGGACGCCTCCGGAGCGGAAGGCGCCTCGGACCTGGCGAAGAAATATTCCCTGCTGCTCGAGATGCTCGAGAAGGAACTGAAATGAGGAAACTGCTTTTCATCCTCCTGCTGGCGGCTCCATGCGCGGCGTCCGCCTACGACAGCGGCGAACTGGCGGAGTTCAACGACATGTACCGCACCGGCCGCTACCAGGAAGCCCTGGACGGCTACAACAAGATAATAGCCGCAGAGCCGCAGAACCCCTGGGGCTACTACAACGCCGGCAACGCGCTTTACCGGCTCAACCGCATAGGCTCCGCGGTCTACGACTACTCCAAGGCCTTCCTGCTGGACCCGCGCTCCCAGGACATAAGGGCCAACCTGGACTTCGCGATGCGGCAGACCGGCCAGAGGCTTGTCCCTGAAGGCGCCCCGGCCTCTCTCCACTACCTCTACTATTTCCTGTCCTACATGGAGTTGAAGGCCCTGGCGCTGCTGCTGTTCTGGCTGGCCTGCCTGGCCGGTGCCGCGGCCTTCCTGCTTGACGGCAACAGATGGGCGCCCTCGGCGGGCCGCGGCGCGCTGTCCGTAGTCGGCGCGCTGCTGCTTACGCTGGCCTGGCTGGGCGCCAGACAATCCTCTCCTTTTTTCGACGCGGGAGTCGTTACCAAGGCGGGGGGAACGCTGATGCTGAGCGGCCCCGGGGATAACTTCAAGACCTACGCTTCCGCGCCCGAAGGGCGCCTGGTCAAGATCCTGGACACCGGCGACGAGACATATTACGAGATAGGGCTCGCCAGGGAGGGGATAAAAGGCTGGGCGCTGAAGAGCGACATAGACAGACTGTAAGGATATACCCATGAAAATAGCCATAGCCAGCGACCACGCGGGATACCCGCTCAAGGCGGCCCTGCTGCAGCGCTTGAAGGAGTTGGGCCACGCTCCGGTCGACCTCGGCACCGACTCCGCCGACAAGCCGGTAGACTACCCGGACTTCGCCGAGAAGGCGTGCCGCGAAGTACTCTCCGGCCGCGCAGAGCGCGCCATTGTCGTCTGCGGCTCCGGAGTAGGGGCCTGCGTGGCCGCCAACAAGATAAAGGGGATACGGGCGGGCCTCTGCCACGACACCTATTCCGCCCATCAGGGAGTGGAGCACGACAACATCAACGTGCTTTGTCTTGGCTCGCGCATCATAGGCACGGCCCTGGCCTTCGAGATAGTCGAAGCCTTCGTCAAGGCGGTCTTCTCGCAGGGCGAGCGCCATAAGCGCCGTCTTGCCAAGATAGACAGACTGGAGAAAGAACGCTGAACTGCCGGCGCCTCGCGTTGACCTCCGGCGGCCAAAAAAGTTATACTGCTACAAGGGGTAGATTATACTTTCTGGAAACTTAAAACAGCGCGGAACCCGGGTCTAAAAGACCGCCGGGACACATTCGGCTCAGGTGCGTTTTAAGGCTTCACCTGAAATATACCCCCTGGACAAGGCCAGCAAGGAAAGGCCGTCCAGATAAGGCGGGACCGGGGAAAGGGTCCGGCCTCAAACTCGGAGGGAAGCGAAATGCTTAAGTTAGCCGTGAAAAAGACCACAAAGACCAACAATAAAACGCCCAAGACGAACGTCGTCAACGCCAACGAATACGTTGTCGTGGACTATCCGAAGAACCTGGAGACCATAACCTCCAGACATTACTCCGTGCGCGTGGGCACAAGCGACTGCACCGGAGTGGACATCTCCATAAACGACCAGCCATGGCAGCCCTGCCGCCACGCGGTGGGCTACTGGTGGTTCGACTGGCACAGCTACCAGCCCGGCACCCACCAGCTGGTGGCCCGCATGCACAAGCACAACGGCGAGTACCTGATCTCCAAGCGCCGCCGCTGCAAAGTAGCTTAACCGGGACCGCTGCGGGGTCCTGTACAACAGCAGCCGTCTTTTCGGAGCCCTCAGCGACGGGGCCCCCTTTAGGTGGCTGTTTTGTTAGTTGCAGAATGGGCCCATGAACACACACCGCGCACATAAGACCAGGATACTGGCCACCCTAGGCCCCTCCAGCTCCTCGGCGGCCGTGCTGCGCAGGCTTTACGAGGCCGGTCTGGACGCCGTACGGCTCAACTTCTCGCACGGCACCGCGGCCTCCCACGCGGCCAACGTCGGGCTGGTGCGGGAACTAGGCCGGAAACTGCGCCGGCGAGTGGCCGTACTGCAGGACCTGAAAGGCAACCGCGTACGCATAGGCGCCCTGAGAACGCCGCTCGAGCTCAAGAAACGCCAACAGGTCTTCCTGACCCAATCGGACGCGGCCGGGCGCTCCGGCGAGATCCCCTTTGACTACCGGGGCTCGCTGAAGGTCATAAAGAAGGGGCACTTCGTCTTCATCGACGACGGCAACATAGCGCTGAAAGTAAAGGCCGTAGGCAGGGATGCTCTTTCCTGCGAAGTGCAGACCGGGGGGACGCTTAAGGGACGCAAGGGCGTCAATATCCCGAGCGCGCACCTGGATTTCCCGTCGCTTTCCGAGGAGGACAGGCGCGACATAGTGTTCGGGCTGACCCTCAAGCCCGACTTCGTGGCGCAGTCCTTCGTACGCTCGGCGGCGGACATCCGGGAAGTGGCCAACCTGGTCAAGCCGCGCCTGCCGGCCTGCTGCATCGTGGCCAAGATAGAGGCCAGGGAGGGGGTAAAGAACCTGGAGCAGATAGCCGAAGCGGCCGACGCCATCATGGTGGCACGCGGCGACCTGGGCGTGATGTTCCCGCTCTGGGAGGTCCCGATGCTCCAGAAGCGCATCATCCGCCTGGCCAACCGCCTCGGCAAGCCCGTCATCACCGCCACGCAGATGCTGGAGACGATGACGGAGAACCCGGTGCCTACGCGCGCGGAGGTCTCCGACGTGGCCAACGCCGTCCTGGACGGCACAGACTACGTAATGCTTTCCGCGGAATCCGCGGCCGGCAAATACCCGGTGGAGGCCGTGCGAATGATGAGCCAGATCGTCAGATACACCGAGGCTTGGCGCGCCAGGTTCTGACCCGCGCCCGCCGGCCTAACCGGACAATTACGGGCCGAAAGTCCTATACGGGACAGGGACTTTAGACTCTAACGCGCCCCCCGCCGCCATTCATATAATACTACCTTCGCGATGCTGGCCGGCCCGTAGCCGGCCGCACAGGGAGGCTCAAGGTGAAAAGCAGCTTCAAACTCTTAGCGGCGGCGCTCGCGCTGTCCGTCTTCGCGGCCCAGGCCTCGGCGTCGTCCATTGACGAGCTGGAGGCCCTGGCCAAATCCGACCCGCAGGACTACGGCCGGATCTACGACAAGGACCTCGCCTCCGATACCGCGGGCAGCCATCCCGCGATGACCGAAGCACAGCTCAAACAGACGATGATCTCGGACCTGGATTCCGTCAAAAACATGATACAGGCGCGCTACGCGCCTGCCGGCTGGAAGAAGGACCAGTACGGCTGGGATCTGGACGCCGAGGTAACCAAGGCCAAGGCTGAGATTATGGCTTCCCCGGACTTCGGAGTTAAAGACTACCAGGCCCTGTTGAAGCGCCTGCTGAACTCCATGAAGGATTACCACGTTTCGGTCTCGTTCTATTCCACCGAGATGGCCTATCTGCCGCTGGCGGTCTCAATGGCCGGCGGGCACTATTTCATCTCCGGCATCAACCGCAAGGCCCTGCCCGCGAACGTCTTCCCGTTCAAGGTCGGCGACGAGATTACCTCCTTCGACGGCAAGCCCGTAACCCAGGCCGTGGCCGAACTCGAAAAGCAGGCCGGGATGTCCGACGTGCCGGACACCGACGCCTCGCTGGCCGCGATGTTCCTGACCTTCCGGTCAGGAGCCTCCGGCACCCCGGTTCCGCAGGGCCCGGTCTCCATCGGCATCAGGCCGGAGGGAGCGGCGGAGCCTGCGCTCTACCAGATGAAGTGGCTTTACACCCCCGAATACATCGCTCCCCAGCCCTATGTGACCAGGGGCGCCCCGGGCTTGAGGATACCGATGTCCTGGCTGGGCATGATGATGGTGCAGGAGGACGCCGCCCCGGGCTCCGACCAAGCCTCCTACGGCCTCGGAGACAAGGACGGTTTCCTGCCGGACTTCGGGGAGAGGACCTGGACCGCACCGGCCGATAACTCCTTCCGCGCCTACGTCTATAAGTCTCCGGCCACCGGCAGGAACATAGCCTTCGTGCGCATCCCGACCTACGCCGTCAGCGACCCAGAGAAGTCCGCCAAGGACTTCGCGGCGCTGGTCCCCGAACTGCAGGGGCGCAGCGACGCGCTAATCATAGACGAGACCGACAACCCCGGCGGCATAGTGCTGTACCTCTACGCGCTGGCCTCGATGCTGACCGACAGACCGCTGGCCGTGCCGCGGCACTATATCACGCTGACCCAGTCCGACGTCGCCGAAGCGGTAAAGTTTATACAGCAGACGGCCTCCGCCAAGACCGACGCTGACGCGCAGAAACTGCTGGGTCCCGACGTGGCCGGTTACCCCGTGGACTACGCGCTGCTAAAGGACTGGACCGGCTTCTACCTCTCCACGGTGAAGCAGTGGAACGCGGGCAAGACCATCACGGACCTGCTGCCGGTCTTCGGCATTGCTTCGCTCAAGCCGGCGCCCGTGCACTACTCTAAACCGATCCTGCTGCTAACCAACCAGTTGGACTTCTCCGGAGGCGACTTCTTCCCGGCCATCATGCAGGACAACAAGCGCGCGGCCACCTTCGGCGAGCGCACCGCCGGCGCCGGCGGCGTTGTAAAGGAGTACGCGCGCGACAACAATCTGCTGGGCGTGCAGAGCATACACCTGACCGCCACGATAGCCCAGCGCGCGGGCGGCGAACCCATAGAGAACCTGGGCGTGGTCCCGGACGTGCCGTACAAGGTCACCACGGCCGACGTGCAGGGCGGCTACGCCGGCTACTTAAAGGCCGCGGATGCGGCCGTGAACGCGCTGATAAAGTAGGTCTTGACACACGGGATATTTCTGCTAAAATATCCCTGAACCCGCGGCCCATATCAAAAGGGATACCGCGGGTTCTTTTTTGCCTCCCCGCACGGATTAACTGTCCGGCAAAAAAATGCTATAACACCCGAAGGGCGGGGGAAAAGGCCCGCCTCATATCGCTAACGGAGGACCGAACATGAAAGGGAACCAGCAACTGACCAAGACCCTGAACTCGCTGCTGGCCGACGAACTGACGGCCATCAACCAGTACATGGTGCACTCCGAGATGTGCGACAACTGGGGCTACGCCAGGCTGCACAAGCATTTTGAGAAGCGCGCCATAGACGAGATGAAGCACGCGGAGAAACTCATCGGCCGCATACTTTTTCTGGAGGGCACACCCACGGTAAGCGAGCTGAGAAAAATCATAATAGGCGCCAACGTGACGAAACAGCTCGCCAGCGACCGCAAGGCCGAGGAGGACGCTATAAAGGCCTACAACGAGGCCATCGTCCTGGCCGGAGAGGTCAAGGACTACGCCACCCGCGACCTCCTGCAGGGCATCCTGAACGAGGAGGACGCACACATGGACGGCATAGAGGAGCTGCAGGACCAGATGGGACAGATGACGCTGCCGGTTTTCCTCGCCACCCAGGTAAAGGAGTAACCGCCCCAGACCTCACACGGGACCGCGCGTATGAAAAAGATCGCACCGCTGCTATTGCTGCTCATCGCTATGTTATCCGCGGCCCCGGCCCGAGCCGCCGCGCAGGAGACCTCCGCCTCTACCGCCGCGGTCACGCTTGGCGGCAGGACCGTGCTGATAGTAAGCGGCAGGGAGCTCTCGCTGACGCCGCAGGAACGCGCCCAGCGCGCCAGCGAGCGCCTGCTGGCTCTCTCGCGCGACCCCATGGCGGGAGGACCCGACGCCATAAAGGTCAGCGAGGGGGAAGACTCCTCGGACGTAGTCGCCGGGGGCACGGTGCTGATATCGGTTACCGACCGGGACGCACGGCGGGCCGGCCTGGACAGGCGCGAGCTGGCCGCCAGGGACGCGGACCTGATGCGGGAGGCCATGTCCTCCTACCGGCGCGACCACGGCGCGAGGAGCCTGCTTCTGGACGCGCTGCTGGCCCTGTTCTCCACGGCTGTCTTCATACTTCTTCTCAAGCTTCTGGCATCCGCCCACGCGGCCTCGGCAGGGCGCATGGAGGCCTGGGTCAAGGGCAACATCCGGCCGCTGCGCGTTCAGCAGGTGGAGCTGCTTAACGCCAGGCACGTCCTGCGCGCGCTGGGAGCCTTCTTCTCCACGGTAAGGCTCCTGCTGACGCTGCTGCTTGTCTATTTCTACGTCCCCACGCTTTTGAGTTTTTTTCCGTGGACTCGCGGGCTCTCCCCGGTGCTCTTCGGCTACGTCCTGCACCCGGTCTACGCGCTGATAAAGGCCTTTTTCGGCTACCTGCCCAACCTGATCTTCGTGGCGGTAATCGTAACGCTGGTCCACTATCTCCTGAAACTGCTGCACGTCGTGGCCGAGGACGTACACCAGGGCCGCCTGACGCTCGGAGGGTTCTACCCGGACTGGGCCAAGCCCACGTTCCAGATTGCGAGGCTAGCGGTCTGGGCACTCACGCTGGTGATTGTCTTCCCGTACCTGCCGGGCTCCGGTTCTCCCGCCTTCAAGGGAGTCTCTGTCTTCCTCGGTGTGCTTCTGTCGCTGGGCTCCAGTTCGGCCGTCTCAAACGCGGTGGCCGGCGTGATGCTCACCTATATGCGCCCGTTCTCGGTGGGGGACAGGGTGAGGATAGGAGACAACATCGCCGGCGACGTGCTGGAGAGGACGCTGCTGGTAACCCGCATCAGGACGATAAAGCACGTCGTAGTCACAATGCCCAACTCGCTGGTGCTGGCCAACCACATAATGAACCTCAGCGCCCACGCTAAGGAAGAGGGGCTGATACTCAACACCTCCGTGACGATAGGCTACGACGTGCCGTGGCCTAAGGTCCACCAGCTGCTGATCTCCGCGGCCGAATCCACAGAGCGCGTGCTGAAGGAACCAAAGCCCTTCGTGCTGCAGAGGGCGTTGAACGACTACAACGTGCAGTACGAGCTCAACGCCTACGTCGGAGACCCGCACGGCTCGTCCAGGGTCTACTCCAACCTGCACGCGGCCATCCAGGACAAGTTCAACGCCGCCGGCGTGGAGATCATGTCGCCGGCCTACGCCGCGCTGCGCGACGGCAACGCGCCCGCCAGGCCCGGCGCAGACCCTGGCGGCAGGGCCTTCCGCGTGCAAGCCCCCCCGGGGCCGGCTGCAGGAAGGTCCAGCAGTCTCCCCTAACGCTCACATCCGGCAGCGTCCAGCCAGAGGATGGTCCTCCCGGGCCGCAACAGAGGCCCGTACATCCCCGCATTTATTTTTTTATTTTTAAATTATGGCCACCAGGGGAAAGAATTTAAACGGGGGCACCTTGGTTTATTAAAAACCCGCCCAGGCTCGCTGTTCGCTCGCCCTGGCGGGCTTTTCTGTTAAATTTATGTCGCCCCCGTGGGGCAGGGGAGAACAGCAAAACCACACCGATTCACAAATTACTCAATCGATTGAGTAATTTGTTGACAACTGCATTTCTCATTGGTAGAATCATTGGTATATGAGCAAAGAATTCGTCCGAAAATCATATTACCCGGGGGTCTTAAGCGCCCTTAAAGACGGCATCATACCGATCCAAGTAATCTCAGGCCCGCGGCAGGTCGGAAAAACCATTTTTTCCCGACAACTAAAGGAGGCCTGGCATGGTCCGTCACTATATGCGGCCGCCGACAAACCGGCGATCCCCTCCACAGCATGGATAGACGAGCATTGGAATGCGGCCAGGACCATGGCGGCGGGCAATAAACCAGCATTGTTAATACTGGACGAGGTGCAAAAGATCACCGGCTGGAGCGAGACAGTAAAAAAGCTGGTGGATGAGGACAAGTGGAACAACAAAAAGGTCAGGGTACTAATCCTTGGCTCGTCCGCGTTGCTTGTGCAGCGCGGCCTGACCGAAAGCCTCGCCGGCCGTTTTGAGCTGCACAGATTCCCGCACTGGTCATTTGCCGAATGCCGCGAGTGCTTCGACTCCTCGTTGGCGGACTATCTCATATACGGCGGCTATCCAGGGGCAGTTCCCATGAGGGAGAACTACGCCCGGTGGGGCAAATATGTGCGCGATTCTATTATCGAAACGGTCATAGGCAAGGATGTCCTGCTTATGTCCCCGGTGCAGAAACCTGCGCTGCTGCGCCAGGTATTGGGCGTCGCCTGTGCGCATCCGGCCCAGATTATGAGCTACCAGAAAATGATGGGCCAGCTTTCAGACGCCGGGAATACCACCACAATAGCGCATTACCTCCATCTTCTTTCAGCAGCCTTCATTCTCAGCCCCCTTCAGCGCTGGAGTGGGAATAAATTGAGGCTGCGCGGTTCGATCCCCAAAATAGTCCTGCGAGATAACAGCCTGCCCAACGCCATGACGCTGCCCTCCGGCGGCCCGGAACTGCGCAACCCGGCGTGGAAAGGCAGGCTTGTGGAGAACGCCGTAGGCGCGGCGCTCATCACGTTGGCCGAACAGAACGGCGCGGAGCTGTTCTACTGGCGAGAGCGGGACCTGGAAGTGGACTACGTTTTCAAGTACGGCATGAAGCTGCTGGCGATAGAAGTGAAATCCGGACAAGCGCGCGGCCGCCCGGACGGCCTATCCGCCTTCCTTGCACACAACAAGGAGGCCACCGGGCTTATTATCGGAGAGGTTCAGAAAAATAACGGGCTTCTCTCTATAAGCCTGGAAGAGTTTTTCAGGGACCCGGCACAAATACTCGGGAAGATGTAACTCCGACACAGCTATGCAAGAGCAGGACAGGGAAACTCTTAAAGCTGAAATAGCGCGAATAGATTCGCAGCTCTCGACTTTGTCAGAACTTAAACGACAATATCTGGTGAAGCTGGCGGCATCCACTGAGTACACACAGGCTGGCCCCGGAACACAACAATTCACTCCCGAAGAGAAAATAGCGCTTTTCCATGGTTTGTTTCGCGGCCGAGAAGATATTTATGCCCGCCGCTGGGAGAACCGCGCGGGCAAAAGCGGGTACAGCCCGGCCTGTAAACACGAATGGGACAGCCTCCTTTGCCGCAAACCTGCCATGAAGTGTTCGGAATGCGGCAACAGGGAGCTGCTGCGCCTCGACGAGAGCGTCGTAGGCCGCCACCTGGATGGCCAGCTTACGGCCGGGATTTACCCGCTGCTTGGGAACGACGCCTGTTATTTTCTGGCAATGGACTTCGACGGCGACAGTTGGACAAAGGACATCGCGGCTATCCGTGAGACCTGCACCCTGGAAAAGATCCCGGCCGCAGTAGAGCGCTCGCGCTCCGGCAACGGCGGACATGTCTGGATATTTTTCAGCGAAGAAGTACCCGCCTCGCTCGCTAGACGGCTCGGAACCGGCCTTATCTCCAAGACCATGACGAAATACTGCCAGTTGGAAGTAAAAAGCTACGACCGGCTTTTTCCGAATCAGGACACCATGCCGCAGGGCGGCTTCGGGAATCTTATCGCCCTGCCGCTGCAAAAAGCAGCCAGACAGGCCGGCAACAGCGTCTTCATCAATGAGTCCGGCACGCCCTATGCCGACCAGTGGTCGTACCTGGCCTCTACAAAGAAACTGTCCCGCGGCGAAACAGAAACTATCGTAGGAGAGCTTGAAAGTACCGGGGGAAAGATCCCCGCCCGGTGGACACCGCTCGAAGAGGAAGACGAGCCCTGGTCCCGTCCGCCGTCCGGCAAAAAGAGGTTCAATGTAAACTCGGAAGACTTGCCCGCCTCAGTGGAGGCGGTGCTTTCAAATAGGGTTTACATAAAAACAGAGAACCTCCCGTCGGCGCTGATAAACCAACTGAAGCACTTGGCGGCGTTCCACAACCCGGATTTTTACAAGAAGCAGAAGCAACGCTTCTCCACGCACGCCACCCCGCGCATAATCTGCTGCGCCGAACTGGACGCCGGCTGGCTTTCTCTGCCACGCGGCTGCCTGGAAGATTTAAAAACCACCCTAGCAGATTACGGAATAAAACTCACCGTTGAGGATAAGCGGTTCCCCGGCACGGAACTGAATATCAGCTTTCTCGGCACTCTGAACCAAGTTCAGCAGGCGGCCCTTAAAGACATCCTGGCCGCGGACTTAGGGATACTCTCCGCGCCGCCCGGCTCCGGCAAGACGGTCATGGCCATAGCGGTATTGGCCGCCAGAAAGCGCAGCACCCTCATTCTTGTACATCGTAAGCCGCTGATGCAGCAATGGCGTTTGCAGCTTTCATCCCTTCTCGGAATCGACAAGAAAGAGATCGGCCTGATCGGCGGGGGAAAAGACAAGGCGACCGGGCGCATAGATATCGCCATGGTCTCTAGCCTGGAACGCGAAGAAGGCGCCGACGACCGCGTAGCGGAATATGGCCTCGTGATAATGGACGAATGCCATCACGCCGCGGCGTTCTCTTTTGAAAAAGTGCTGAACCAGGCCAAGGCGAAATACATCCTTGGGCTGACCGCCACGCCCTACAGGCGCGACGGCCACCAACCCATCGTCCACATGCAATGCGGTCCCATTGTCCACCGAGTAAAGGACAAGGACTCGCTTGCCTGCGCGCCTAACTCCAAGGTGATAGCCCGGCGCACGGACTTTACCGCGGAGTGGAACGATAACTCCAAGATCTACGAGCTTTGGCCCAAAGTGACCACCGACGAACACCGCAACGCGCTGATACTGAAGGATATCTGCAACGTCTTGGATGCCGGCCGCTTCCCTCTGATACTGACAGAGCGGCGGGAACACCTGGCTATTTTCGAGAGTCTTCTGAAAGACAAGTTAGACCACCTAGTCGTTCTATACGGGGGAATGCGCCAGAAAAAACGCCGCGAAGTGTTTGAAGAGCTGAAGAGTTTCCCCGATAATTGCCGCAAGGCGATACTGGCCACAGGTTCCTATATCGGCGAGGGGTTTGACGAACCGCGCCTGGACACACTGCTGCTGACCATGCCTGCCTCATTCAAGGGCAGAATAGTCCAATACGCAGGCCGCCTGCACAGGCGGCACGTCGACAAGACAAATGTGGTGATATACGATTACGTGGATGCCGGCGTGCCCGTTCTGGCGAACATGCACCGGAAGCGACTGAAGACGTATAAAATGCTTGGTTATACTGTCGTAACCGAGGGCGAACAATTCTTACCAGGAATATAAGTAAATGAGGAGCATCCGGCAATTGCCGAGGAATCCTCGGTAGTTCAAAAATAGAAACCCGTATCCTAGCCCTCGCGGGCACGCGCACCATAAGGTGACAGTTCGGATACAGGTTTCATGTATAGTATAGTAGATGACTCCTTGATTTTCCATAGACAATTCTTATGAGCAATCCCTCCAACAAAAAACCATCGGTCCCGCCCTGGGCAGCACGGAGAGTGTGCATTATCACGTTCGGATGAACTTTTGCTCCGCCTACATCGTACAGTTCATCCGATCCTGAAAACACTGTATTGCTGATCTTACCCGCGAGAAGCCGCTCGCGGGCTCGGCACTGCGCGCCTTCGCTCCGCTCGCTCG
>JAJYJH010000039.1 GCA_021789695.1 bacterium
AGGCAACTGGACCGAGCAGCGCAGGACCCGCCTGCTCTTCTTCAATGGCAGCCCGGTCAAGGACCACGACTCCCCGCCCGAGATAACCAAGCGCGAGTTCCTCTACTACTGACCGCCGGCCCGCAAAAAAATACCGGCCCCGTTAAAAACGGGGCCGGTGCGACCAGCAAAAGGGCGAATTACTTCGCGGGCTGGATCTTCTTGACGTTAACGGCCTTAGGGCCTTTGTCGGTATTCTCGGTGTCGAACTCGACTTCCTGGTTTTCCGCCAGGGTCTTAAAGCCCTCGCCTTGAATGGAAGAGTGATGGACGAAGAGGTCCTTGGAGCCGTCCTCAGGGATGATGAAGCCGAACCCCTTCTTGTCGTTGAACCACTTAACTTTACCTTTAGCCATTTGCTTATTTACCTCTCTTTAGTTACCGATACTGCAGGGCCGCGTACGGCCGTTAGGAACATTATATATAATTTCGCGCCGCGAAAAGGCCAGGGCTATTCCTCGCTCCATTTCAGATGGAGCGGCATCAGCACGTTAACCGCGTCCGGGTGCTTTCCCACCACGCGCACGGCTATGTCGTGGCGCCCGCTCCGGTAACAGGGCAACTCGCCCCTGTAGACGTAGGCGTCGCCCATGCGCGTATCGTGCGCCATCGAGAGAGGGCGCCCGTCCCGGAAGCCCTCATCGCCGGCCACGCCGGTGTAGAGCTGCACGTCCACGTCCTCGGGTTTCAGTTCTCCCAGCCAGACCAGGGCGCTCACGGGGAACTTCGCTCCGGAATGCACCTCCATCTCGGGCTTGAAATGGTCCAGCACCACTTTCACGCGGGGCCAGTTCTCCTCCAGCCTGGCGCGCCAGGCCGCCAGTTCGGCCACGCGGGCGTTATCGGCGAACTTCTTGAAGGACCTGTGTGCGTGAGAATAGAACTTCTCGTGGTACTCGCGCACCATGCGGTTGGTGTTGAAGTGCGGCACCAGCTTCTGCACGCAGGCCTTCATCATCTTTATCCACCCGCGCGGCAGCCCCTGCGCGTCGCGGTCGTAGTAGAGCGGCGCCACCGCCTTCTTAATCAAGTTGTAGATGGACTCCGACTCCACGTAGTCGCGCTCCTCGTCGGAGTGGTACGATTCCGAGCCGCCTATCGCCCAGCCCACGTCGGGGGAGTACCCCTCCGGCCACCAGCCGTCCAGCACGGAAAGGTTCATCACGCCGTTGATCGCGGCCTTCATGCCGCTGGTGCCGGAGGCTTCGAGCGGCCGTATCGGGTTGTTCAGCCACACGTCCACCCCCTGCACCATGTAGCGGGCCACGTTCATGTTGTAGTCCTCTACGAAGATGATGCGGTTCTTGAAGCGCGGGTCCAGCGACAGCTTTGCCACCTGCTTGATGAACTCCTTGCCGTTCGTGTCGGCCTGGTGAGCCTTGCCCGCGAAGACGAACTGCACGGGCATCTTCTCGTCGGTCACCAGCTCGAGCAGGCGCTCGAGGTCGCGCATGAAGAGCGTAGCGCGCTTGTACGTGGCGAAGCGCCGGGCGAAGCCGATGGTAAGATGCTCGGGATTCAGGACCTTGCCCACCTCGTCCAGCACGCTGCGGTCCGCGCCGAGGCGCTGGTGCTGGCGGGTCAGGCGCTCGCGCACCAGAGCCACCAGCTTATGCTTGCGGGCCAGGTGGGTCTCCCAAAACTCCCCCTCGTCGATATCGTTGAGCCTTGGCCAGTCGCAGGAATCCGGCACGCCGTTCTGGCCGCCGGCCAGGGCCTTGCTGTAGAGCGCATGATGCTCGTGGCTGATCCAGCTGCAGGTGTGCACGCCGTTGGTAATGCCCTCTATTGGTATCTCGTAGCGCGGCAGCTCCGGCCATAGTTTGCGCCACATATCGCGCGAGACGTCACGGTGCAGAAGGCTGACGCCGTTGAGGAAAGCGCAAAGGCGCATCGCCACGACGGTCATGCAGAAGCCCATCGAGTCGCGCTCCTCCTTTCCTATTTCCAGGAATTCCGGGAAGGAAAGGTCTATCTCCTTGACATAGTTCTCAAAATATTTGCGCACCAGCTCGAAATCGAAATACTCGTTGCCGGCCATCACCGGCGTGTGCGTCGTGAACGCGGAGGAGGCCCAGACCACCTCTCGCGCCTCGGCGAAAGAGAGGCCGCGGGATTTCATCATGTGCCGAATGCGCTCGAACAGCAGGAACGCGCTGTGGCCCTCGTTGACGTGGTAGACCGTCGGTTCCAGGCCCATCGCGGCCAGCGCCCTGTGGCCGCCGATACCCAGCACTATTTCCTGGCGGATGCGGTTCTCGCGGTCCCCGCCGTAGAGCTGCTCTGTTATCGTGCGGGCGGCCGGGGAGTTCTCGGCCAGGTTGGTGTCCAGCAGGAACAGCGACGTGCGGCCTACCGGCACCTTCCAGACTCCGATCTGCACCTTCTCGCCGGCCAGGTCTACCTCCACGCGCAGCGGCTTGCCGGAGGGGTCCTTCACTATCTGCACCGGCATGTTGTACCAATCGTTCTCGGGGTAGCGCTCCACCTGCCAGTTATCGCGATTAAGCACCTGCTGCACGTAGCCCTTCCTGTAGAGCAGGCCCACGCCCACCAGCGGCATGCCCAGGTCCGAGGAGGACTTCAGGTGGTCGCCGGAGAGCATGCCGAGGCCGCCGGAATATATAGGAAGGCCCTCGCCGATGCCGTACTCCATCGAGAAGTAGGCCACCAGCATATCCTTGTCCTGCTCGTTAACGTTCTTGGCGAACCAAGTGTCTTTCCGCGCCATGTAATCGTCGTACTTCTTTTTTATCTCCGCCAGTCTGCCCAGGAACTCCGGGGTCTTGCTCAGGGCGTCCAGACGTTCCGGCTGCAGCGTGCCAAGTATCCATTTCGGGTTCCGGTGCGAGCGGTGCCACAGGTCCTCGTCTATGCTGACGAACATCAGTATGGCGTCCCAGTTCCAGGTAAACCACATATTGGTAGAAAGTTCGTCCAGCGCCTTTAAGCTGTCCGGAAGGTTCGGCAGAACATTGAACGATTTAATCTTCATAGTTATATTTTATGAATTATCCCGGCGTCAGGGCCAGAGCTTTCCTTTTAATCGTTGAACTGCCTTTATTTTTTTTATATGATATTCCAAGTTCTTTAACGGGCGTGTAGCTCAGCTGGGAGAGCGCCTGCATGGCATGCAGGAGGTCAGGGGTTCGATCCCCCTCACGTCCACCAGATCTTTCAAAGCCCCGGAAGGGGCTTTTCCTTTTAGCGCGCGTTCTTGTATGGAAAAGAAGAAGATACTGCTTGTCAGGACGGACCGACTGGGAGACGTCACCCTCACAACGCCGGCGGTGGCCGCCCTGCGCGCGGCAGAACCGCAGGCGGAAATACGTTTCCTGACCTGCGCCTATGCCCGCGGCGTACTGGAGAACAACCCGGCGCTGGACGGCATAATCACCGACGTTAATTTTTTCGCCACCCTGCGGGAACTGCGCCGCCGACGGTTCGACGCGGCCGTCATCTTCTTCCTAAACTTCAGGGTGGCGCTGCTCACGCTCCTGGCCGGCATACCGCTGCGCGTCGGACCGGCCTCCAAGGTGTGGGCCCTGCTGCTCAACAGGAGGGTCAGCCAGCACCGCTCCAGCGTAGCCAAGCACGAGGCTGATTACAACCTGGACCTGCTCGCGCCGCTCGGCGTCAGGGCGGCGCCGGCCGCGGCCTCCATAGCGCTGACCGCGCCGGAAACGGAGGCGGCGGCAAGGGCGCTCGCCGCGCTGGGCCTTAAACCCGGGGACTTCATAATAGGGATGCACCCCGGCAGCAGCGGCTCCGCGCTCAACTGGCCGCCTGGCAGTTTTGCCGCTCTCGCGCGGAGCCTGCTGGGAAATTACGACGTAAAGGTGCTTTTTACCGGTTCCCCGGCCGAGACGCCGCTGCTGGAGCGGGTGGCGGCGGAAGTGCAGGAGAAGACCTTCGTGCTGCGCGAACCGCTGCCGCTGCGCCATTTCATAGCGCTGATAGCGCGCTGCGGCCTTTTCGTCACCAACAGCACCGGCCCGCTGCATCTGGCGGCGGCGCAGGGAGTTGCCACGCTCTCTTTCTTCCCCCCAATAAAGGTCTGTTCGCCGGTGCGCTGGGGTCCCTACGGCGGCGGCCTCAACCGGGTACTGGTGCCGCAGGGCCCGGCCTGCGCGGCCTGCGCCGGCGGCAAATGCCCGCGCTACAGCTGCATGGCGGAGATAACCCCGGGGGCGGCCTTCCGCGAAGCCGCCGCGCTGCTGGCCGCGCTCGGCCGCCGGCCGAAGGCGGCCGCGTGAGCCGCCTCCGCGTCCTTTCGCTGATCGACATCCCGTGGAACAGCGGGCTGGCCGCCTACGCCTTCGACCAGGCGCTGGCCCTGCGCTCCGGCGGGCACGACGTCTCCTTCGCCTGCCACCCGCAGAGCGCCGCGGCCGCCTTTGCCGCCAGGGAGGGCTTTGCGGCTCTGCCGCTGAGCGACAGGCGCAGCCCCGTCACCCCGGCGGAGGTGCTGCGCCTCCGCCGCCTTGCCTCCGCGGGCGGCTTTGACGTGCTCGCGCCGCAGACCGGCCGCGCGCAGACCATAGCCTGGCTGGCCTCGTTCCTGCCGGGCCGCCGCTACGCCTGCGTGCGAACCAAGTCGGACGCCAGGCCGCCGGCAAGAGGCTTGACCTTCTCGCGCACCGCCGCCGTGATAGCGGCCTCGGAACACATTCGAGCGCAGTACCTGGCCAAGGGTTTCCCGGCGGGTCTGGTGGCCACCGTGCGCCAGGGCATAGCCGCGCAGCCACCCACCCCTCCTCCGGGACGCCCCCCCTACCGCGTGGGCGTGCTGGGGCGGCTGGACCCGGTCAAGGGCCACGCCTGGTTTCTGGAATCCGCCGCGGAACTGCTGAAGGGCGGAGCGAGGGCCGAGTTCCTTATAGCTGGCGGCGAGGCCAACGTCACCTACGCCGCCCTGCGCGAGGCCGCGCGGACGCTGGGCCTCGGGGGCAGCGTCTCCTTCCTCGGCAAGGTGGAGAACGCGCTGGAGTTCATGGCCGACTGCGACGTCGGGGTCGTGCCGTCACTGGGCAGCGAGGCCGTCTCCCGCGCCGCGCTGGAATGGCTGGCCGCCGGCCGCCCGCTGGTGGCCTCCGCCGTTGGCAGCCTGCCGGAATACGCCGGGGCTGCTTTCCTGGTGCCCCCAGGGGACCGCGCCGCGCTGGCGGCCAAGCTGGGAGAACTGCTCTCCTCCCCTGAGCGCCGCGCCGCGGCGGGGCGCGAAAACCGCGCGCGGGCCGAGCGCGACTTCTCGCAGCGGGCCTTCGCCGAAGCCACGCTCGTCGTCTTCGAACGCGCGGCCGCGCGCGGCAAAAGGACGCTATGACAACCATTTCCATAGCCATGATAGCCCACAACGAGGAACTAAACGTGCCCCGCGCGCTGCGCAGCTGCCTGTGGGCCGACGAGATAGTCTTCGTGGACTGCGGCTCCACCGACGGCACCGCAGCCGCGGCCAGGGCCTTCCCGGTAAAATACTTCTCCCGGCCCAACAGCACCGCGGTCTACGTCAACAAGCAGTTCGCGCTGGAACAGACATCGTCCGACTGGATCTTCATTCTCGACGCGGACGAGGAAGTGCCCGCGAACCTGGCCGCGGAACTGCGCGACGCCGTCGCCGCTCCCGGCGCGCCGGCCGCCTTCAAGATACCGCGGCGCAACCATTACTACGGCCGCTGGCTGCGCTTCGGAGGCAAATATCCGGACAGCCAGCTTCGGCTCTTCCGCCGCGGCAGCGCCAGGTACCTGCCGCTGCCGGTGCACGAGCGCCTTGAGGTGGACGGGAGGGTGGCCAGGCTCTCGAGGCCGTTCGACCACTACCCGTGCGTCTCGCCGGAATACTTCGAGCGTAAGCGCGAGTTCTACGGCAAGATGCTGGCTGAGTCCTACGCGCTCAAGCGGAAGAACCGCGTGCTAATACTGCTGCGCCCGTTCACGCTCTTTGTCTCCAATTTCCTTATGAAGTTAGGCTTTCTCGACGGCGTGGCGGGGGTCAGGACAGCGGTGATGGACTTCCGGAACGTGATGACGGCCGCCATGGTCTACTTCCGCAAAGGCCGCGGCCGCCAGTTTTAGGGTCGCTGCGTGGACGTTCGCCAAGATATCGCTATGAAAAACCGTCTCACAGTATTCCATCTCGACGACGGCAGGGAACTGCGCGGCGGCCAGCGCCAGGTGCTTTACCTGGTAAAGGAATTGAACCGTCTCGGCCTAGACAACACCGTGGTCTGCCGCCGCGGCTCGCCGCTGCACGCGGCCGCCCTGCGTAAGGGCTTCAAGATCCTCACGCTGCCGTACTATTTCGAATGGGACCCGGTCTCGTCCCTGCTGCTGCGCCGCGCGCTCAGGAGCCTGCCTCAGGAAAGCTTGCCGCCCATCCTGCACGCGCACACTTCCCACGCAGCCGCCATATCCTGGCTGGCCTCCGCCGGCCTGGACTGCGTGCGGGTGGCTCACCGCCGGGTGGACTTCGTTCCCGGCTCGCTCACGGCCCGTCTCAAATACGGCAAGGCGCACAGCGTTATCGCCATCTCCTGCGCTGTCAGGGAGATACTGCTCAGGGCCGGGGTCCCCGCGGAGAAGGTCTCCGTGGTAAACAGCGCCATCGACCTGGACGACACGTCCTGGAAACCGGGGATGTTCGGGACTTACCGGACCAACGCCCGCGCAGAGCTGGCAGCCGAGTTCGCCATCCCTAAAAACGCCTTCTGGGCAGGCTCGCTGATAGCGCTGGTCCCGCACAAGGACCCGGAGAACATGGCCCGGGCCGCCGCCCGCGTGCTGAAGGCAGCGCCCAACACTTATTTTCTGGTCGCCGGGAAAGGCCCCCTGGCGGAAAGAACCGCCCGCCTGGCTAAGATGCTGAAGATACAGGACCATTTCCTGCTGGTCGGCTACCGCGAAGATCCGTACAAAGTGCTGGCCGCGCTGGACATGTTCGTCCTCTCTTCAGCTGGGGAGGGCATGGGCAGCGTGCTGGTGGAAGCCATGAACGCCTCGCTACCGATAGTGGCCACCACGGCCGGCGGCATCACCGAGGTTATAGAGGACGGCGCCAACGGCCTCACCGTCCCGCCGCGCGACCCCGCCGCGCTCGCCGCGGCCCAACTGCGCGTTCTCGGCGACAAAGCGCTGCGCGAGCGCCTGGCCGCCGAGGGACACCGCCGCCGGGAGGACTTTTCATCCCCCCGCATGGCGGCCCTCACCCTGAAGTGCTATGAGAGGGCTGTCGAAGGTTTAAAGCGTCACGCACATCCCTTGCAATAGCGCTACAGAGCCACGCGCCGCCAGGACGGCCGCTTCTGGGCGCGCAGCCTGGGGTGACTTCTCATCATCTGGACGGGCGATAGCGGAAAAAGGGAAGGCCTGCCTTCAGAGTATCTCTGCGGCCACAAGGTCCTCGTAGGTCTCCCTCCGGCGGATCAGCCTCCACGAGGAAGGTCCGGTTATTAGGGCCTCCGCCGCGCGCGGGCGGGAATTGTACTGAGAGCTCATCGAAAAGCCGTAGGCCCCTGCGGAATAGACCGCTACTAGCTGGCCCGGGGCCGGCTCGGGCAGCAGCGCGTCCTGCGCCAGGAAATCGCCGCTCTCGCAGACCGGGCCCACTATGTCGCGCGGGGCCGCCGGCCCCCGGGCCGGGCCTATAAGCGCAACCGGGTGCCGGGCGCCGTACAGCGCCGGCCGCACCAGGTCGTTCATCGCCGCGTCAGCCACCACGAAATTCTTTTTTCCGCTCTTCTTGCGGTATAGCACGCGCGCCAGCAGCAGCCCGGCGGGGGCCGCCACCGAACGCCCCGGTTCCAGGATCAGCCGGAGCCCGGTACCCTGGAAAACCCCGGCCAGAGCCGCGGCCAGCGGTGCCGGGTCCGGCATCTCGCCGCCTTCCTTGGCCCCCCATCCTCCCCCGGCGTCGGCGTAGCGCAGACTGACGCCTCGCGAAGCCAGCTTCAGGATGAAAGCGGCCAGTCTTCCCGCAGCAAGGGCGTAGGGCCTGGCCGAGAAGACCTGCGAACCTATATGGAAATGCGCGCCCACTGGTTCCAGGTGCGGCGACCCGGCCGCGTACACGTACAGCCGCAGCGCCTCGTCGAATGAGACGCCGAACTTGCTGCCCAGCAGACCGGTGGAGATGAATTTGTGGGTGTGCGGGTCAACGTCGGGGTTGACGCGCAGCGACAGGCGCGCGCGCACCTTGAGGCGGGCCGCAGCGCGCTCCAGCGCCAGGACCTCCTCGCGCGACTCGGCGTTAACAAAGAGGATGTCCGACTTCAGCGCGTACTCCAGCTCCCCGGCGGTCTTGCCCACTCCGGAGAAGATAATCTTCCCCGGCGCGAAACCGGCCCGCAGCGCGCGGTAAAGCTCCCCCCCGCTCACCACGTCCGCCCCCCAGCCCTCGGCGGCTGCCAGCGCGCACAAAGCCCCGCTGGAGTTGGCCTTCATCGCGTAGCAGAAAAGCGGGTCCAGGCCGCGGAAAGCTTTTTTATAGGTCCTTATCTGTTTGAGGAAAGAGTCCCCGGAATAGACGTATACCGGAGTACCGGCCCGCGCCGCTATCTCCCGGAGCAGCGCCGGTCTGAAATATCTGGAAAGCATGGACATATATTACAAAATAGGGGCGCCGCGGGGCCGCGGCATTCCGTCCTGAAAAGCAAATAAAAAAGCGGGGCACGGTCCCCGCCTGAAAATAAAAAATGCGCGGGGGGGGACTCGAACCCCCAAGCCGTTAGGCACACGCCCCTCAAACGTGCGTGTCTACCAGTTCCACCACCCGCGCATAAATCCGTCCGGCCGCCGGGGTTCCCCGCCGCAGACCGCTTTGACGCTTATAAAGAACGGCCTATATTTTACCAAATTCCGGCCCCCCGCAAAAGCGCGGGCAGAAATTGTAGAATATAGCCGCGATGCTGACCATTGCTAGTCTTTTGGCCACACTGCTGCTCATCGTACTGAACGGCTGTTTCGTCATAGCCGAATATTCGCTGATCAAGGTGCGCTTCACGCGCCTTGAGGAGCTGGCGGCCAAAGGCGTGTCAGCAGCCAAGTTGGCCAAGCGCCAGGTTCAGAACATAGAGAGTTACCTCTCCTGCACCCAGCTCGGCGTCACGATGGCCAGCCTCGGAGTTGGCTGGATGGGCGAGCGCGCCGTCGCCGCGGTCCTGGACCCGTTCTTCCTTCGCCTGGGCCTTCCCGTGAAGACGGCCGTGCTCTATTCAGCCTCCTTCGTCCTGGCCTTCCTGGTGATAACAGTCACCGAAGTAATAATCGGCGAGTTGATCCCCAAGTACACGGCCCTCCTGATGCCCGAGGAGATAGCGCTGATGATAGCGCTGCCCATGGAGCTTTTCTACCGGACCACCTATCTCCCGATGCGCTTCATCAGCGGAACCGCCAATTCGCTGATGAACCTGCTGCGTCTTAAGCCCTCCGAGAGCGAGGCGCTCCACTCCGACGACGAGCTCCGCATGATACTCGGCCAGTCGCAGGAACACGGCCGGATCTCGCTGGGCAGGCTGATGATGTTCGAGCATCTCTTCGACTTCGGCAAGACCAGGGTCAAGGAGGTAATGACCCCCCGCGCCGCCATCACCTTCCTCTCCCTCGGCGCGCCGCCGCAGGAGACGCTCAAGGCAATAAAGGAGAAGCGCTACTCCCGCTACCCGCTGCTCACGAAGGAAGGGACCATTACTGGCTACGTCCACTTCAAGGACCTCTACGGCTGCCTGCTGACCCCCTGCGAGCCGGCCCCGGACTTCGCAGCGATAAAGCGGCCTCTCTCCGAGGTCTCCGAAGAGTTCACCGTGGAGCGCGCCCTGCGGGATTTTCAGGACAAGCGCATACAACTGGCCCTGGTCAGAAACGCCAAGGGCGAGGCCACCGGTCTGCTGACCATGGAGGACATAGTGGAAGAGCTTACCGGCGAGATCCACGACGAATTCGAACAGCCCCCTAAGCTCCTGCTCAGCCGCCTTCTCATGCCTGAGGCCTGCGCGCTGGACCTTAAAGAGACTGACCGCTTCAAGGCTATAGAGAGGCTGTTGGAAGCCCTGCACTCGGTCTCTCCTTCCCTCGACAGGGACGAGGCGCTCAAAGCCATCGTGAAGCGCGAGAACAACTTCTCCACGGCACTCGGCCACCAGACGGCCTTCCCGCACGCCCGTCTGGCCTCGCTGGCCAAGCCACTGCTGGCGGTAGGCAAGAGCAGGGACGGCATATATTTCCCCTCCCCTGACAACCAGCCGGTCAAGCTGATCTTTCTGATCCTGACGCCCTTCAACGAGCCGACCTCGCAGTTGAGCATCCTGTCACAGCTCTCCGGACTCATCTCCAACCTAACGCTGCGCAAGCGCCTCTTCTCCGCCAAGACCTACGACAACCTCCTCGACATTGCCAACACCTTCGAGAACAAAGTAATGAAATAGGGACAGACCCCTATTTTCCCATAAACAAAAACGCCCCTATCAACGGGGCGTTTTAGCAAAACAGGTGGCTCTGTCCCTACTTTTTGGGGGCGTGAGGGGCGGGTTGGGCAGGGGCAGCCTGTTGCTGCGGTGCACGCTGCTGCATCGGGAACTCCTGCACCACCGAGCTCATCTGCCTGCTGGACCCAATTATCGTCAGCAGCAGCGAGGTTACGGCAAAGAGCCCTGCAGTCACCATCGTGAACTTCTTTATGAAGGACGTCCCGCTGGCTGCGTTGAAGAGCGCGTCGCCTCCGCCGCCGAACATGGCCAAAGCCGAACCCTTGCTGGTCTGGAACACCAGGATGGCAAGTACTACGGCTATGCCGAGTATTACGTGCAGTATCAGTATGAGCGTGTACATTTAAAAAACCTCCGGCTGCGTTATAGAACTACTTCTGCGACAGGGCCACCAGGCCCGGAAGCTGTTTGCCTTCCACGAACTCCAGGCTAGCGCCGCCGCCTGTAGAGCAGTGGGAGATGCTATCAGGACTGACCTTAGCGGTCTTCAGTACGCTAAGAGTGTCCCCACCGCCGAGTATAGTGGTAGCGCCCGCGCGGGTGGCCGCAGCCATGGCCTCGGCCACGGTTATGCTGCCGCTCGCGAAGGCCGGCGTCTCGAAAATACCCACCGGCCCGTTCCAAAAGACAGTTTTGGAGCCCTTTATCTTGTCGGCGAACAGCATCTCGGTGCGCGGCCCTATGTCCACGCCTATCATGCCGTCCGGCACGGCCATCGCCTGCGTCACCTCCACCTCGGCGTCGGCTTTTATCTCGCTGACCACGCGGTGATCTGCCGGCAGCAGCAGCTCGACATTGTTGCGGTGCGCCTTCAGAATTATTTTCTTGGCCTCCTCCACCTTGTCGGCATCCAGTAGTGAGTTGCCGATGTTGGTGTTCTGCGCTGCCAGGAAAGTATAGGCCATGCCGCCGCCTATGATCAGCGTGTCCACCTTCTCTATCAGGCTGTAGAGTACGGAGATCTTGTCGGACACCTTGGCGCCGCCGATTATGGCCAGGAACGGCCGTACCGGGCTGACCATCGCGTGGTCCAGATACTCCAGTTCCTTCTGCACCAGGAAGCCGATGGCCCCAGGCAGGAACTTGGCTATCGCCGCGGTGGAAGCGTGGGCGCGGTGCAGCGCTCCAAAAGCCTCCTGCACAAAAAACTCCCCGTGCTTGGCCAGCTGCTTGGCGAAATTCTCGTCGTTCTTTTCTTCCCCGGCGTGGAAGCGAAGGTTCTCGAGGAGGACTATCTCCCCCTTCTTCGCCGCCGCCACCACCCTGTCCGCTTCGGGACCCACGCAGTCCGGGGCGAAGTGCACTTCCGCTCCGGAAAGCTCGCCCAGGCGGGCCGCCACGGGCTTCAGGCTGTACTTCTCCACGGGCTGGCCCTTGGGGCGGCCCAGGTGCGCCATTAGCACCACACGATTGTCGCCCTCGAGCAGCAGTTTCACGGTCTTCATCGTCTCGCGGATGCGGGTATCATCGGTTATAACGCCGTCCTTCAACGGCACGTTGTAGTCCACGCGGACCAGCACATTCTTGTCCTTCAGGTGGGCGTCCTGCACCTTCGCCAGCTTCAGCACCGTCTTGGCTTCCGTGGTCATCTAAGCACCTCTCGTGGATTTTAACCGCACCCGGGCCGGGGGCACCGGCCCGGGCATGGCTTGCGTTTTACAGCACCTTCTTCAACGCTGCTTTCAGCCCGCCGGCTTTGCGCTCCTTAAGTTCATAAGTCACGCGGACGGACGGCTTATTGAACTCCAGGTGGCGCGCCAGGTCTATCGGCGTGCCGACGATGACCACTTCCGCGTTGGCGGCGTTAATGGTCCTCTTAAGTTCGTTCATCTGCTTGTCGCCATATCCCATAGCGGGAAGGATGTCCGTAATCTGTTTAAAGTTCTCGTACACCTTTTCTATCGTGCCGACGGCGTAAGGGCGAGGGTCTATGATGGACTTGGCCTTGTACTTGCGGGCGGCCACGTGGCCGGCGCCGAAGTTCATCTCACCGTGAGTCAGCGTCGGGCCGTCCTCGACCACCAGGGCGCGCTTGCCCCTAACGGCTTCCGGGTTGTCCACGGTCACCGGACTCTCGGCCTCTATGATCTGCGCCTTCGGGTTCATCTTGCGGATATTCTCGCGCACCACGGCTATCTGCTGGGCGCTCGCGGTATCCACCTTATTGATCACCACCACGTCCGCCATGCGCAGGTTCTCGGCGCCGGGGTGGTAGGTGGCCTCATTGCCCGCGCGCAGCGGGTCGGTGACCACGATGTGCAGGTCAGGCTTGTAGAACGGCACGTCGTTATTGCCGCCGTCCCACAGGATGACGTCCGCTTCCTTCTCGGCGCGCTTAAGGATCTCGCCGTAGTCCACGCCGGAGTAGATGATGTGCCCGGCGGCTATGTGAGGCTCGTACTCCTCCATCTCCTCGATGGTGCACTCGTGCTTCTTCAGGTCCGCGAGGGTCTCGTAGCGCTGCCAGGTCTGTTTCACCAGGTCGCCGTAAGGCATCGGATGGCGGATGGCCACCACGCGCTTACCCATCTCCTTGAGCATCTTGGCGATGGCGCGGGTGGTCTGGCTCTTGCCGCAGCCGGTGCGCACCGCGCAGATGGCCACGACGGGCTTCTTCGACT
>JAJYJH010000063.1 GCA_021789695.1 bacterium
GCCGGCTTGGGGTTGCGGTGGGAAGGTTCCGGCCTGCAGGAAAAGGGCGTAGACCAGGACGGGAAAATCCGCGTCGAGGTTTCTAAGGAGTTTTACAGGCCGGCCGACGTCAAAGAGCTGATCGGCGACGCCTCCAAGGCGGAGCGTGTATTGGGCTGGAAGGCCCGGACTAAGTTCGGCGACTTGGCGGCCATGATGGTTGATTCGGAAATAAGGCGCATGGAGGGTAAAAAGGTAGAGTTATGAAAGCTATAATCCTCGCCGGGGGCTCGGGCACGCGGCTGTGGCCGGTGTCCCGCTACGGCTTCCCCAAGCAATTTGTCAAACTAAACGGCGGCAAGTCGCTTCTCTGTCAGACGGTGGAGCGCCTGTCCGCCGTGGTGCCGCTAAAGGATATCTTCGTCATCACCAACGAGGATTACCGCTTCCACGTGCAGGAGGACCTGCGCTCCGTTTCGCCGGCCATAGCCGAGAACATGATACTGGAGCCGGTGGGCCGCAACACGGCCCCCGCTATAGCGCTGGTGATGCGTTACTGCCTGGAGAAGCTGAAGTGCGGCAAGGACGAGGTGATCTTTATTTGCCCGTCGGACCATATTATTCAGCCGGTGGAGAAGTTCGCCGCCTACGCCCGGCAGGCCGAGGCCGCCGCCAAAGCCGGCGGCATAGTCACCTTCGGCGTAAAGCCGGACCGTCCAGAGACCGGTTACGGCTATATCAGGAAAGGCTCTAAGACCAACGGCGTTTACAAGGTGGCCGGGTTCGCCGAGAAGCCCGACCTGAAGACGGCGCAGAAGTACCTGAAAGCCGGCGATTATTACTGGAACTCCGGCATGTTCGCGTTCACTATCGAGACCATGCTGGCCGAGTTCAGGGCCTACGCGCCGGAAATCAGCCGCCGTATGCCGCAGACGCTGGCAAAGATGACGGCGGACTTCAAGAACATGCCCTCCATCTCCATAGACTACGCGGTCATGGAGAAGTCCAGGCGCGCCGCCGTGCTGCCCATCGACCTGCTCTGGTCCGACGTGGGCTCCTGGGACTCGCTGCCCGAGATCATAAAGCCGGACGCCGACGGCAACGTGAAGGTGGGGGACGTGCTGGCCTTGGACACCAAAAAGACCATCGTCATGGGGGAAGGCCGCCTGATCTCCACCGTGGGCCTGAAAGACCTGATAATCATAGACACGCCCGACGCGTTGCTGATTGCCAAACGCGGCCAGGCCCAGCGCGTGAAAGAAGTGGTTGAGACCCTGCGCGCCAACAAGCGCAAAGAGGGCGTGGACCACCTGACCGTTTATCGTCCTTGGGGATACTTCGTTATTCTTGAAGAGGGCCCGCGCTACAAGATAAAGCGCATAGTGCTCAAGCCCGGCCAGAAGGTAAGCCACCAGATGCATTTCCACCGCAGCGAGCACTGGGTGGTGGTGAAGGGCGTAGCCAAGGTGACCGTGAACAAGACCACCACGCTGGTGCGAGAGAACGAGAGCACCTACGTGCCGCAGGGCGCCAGCCACCGCCTGGAGAACCCCGGCAAAGTGCCTCTGGAGCTAATAGAGGTGCAGAACGGCGAGTACGTGGGCGAGGACGACATAGTGCGTCTGGAGGACAAGTATGGGCGGGCCCACCGCAGATAAAACGCTAACCTATGTGGCCGGGCATACGGGGCTGGTGGGATCCGCCCTGTTGCGCCGCCTTTCCGGGGACTCCGGGACCGAGCTGATAACCGAAACATCCTCCAGGCTGGACCTGCGCCGCCAGGCCGACACCGAGAAGTTCTTCGCCGAGCGCCGCCCCGCTCAGGTCTACCTGGCCGCGGCCAAGGTCGGGGGAATACTGGCCAACAGCACCTATAAGGCCGAGTTCATCTATGACAACCTGGCCATAGCCATGAACGTCATCCATGCCGCCTACAAGAGCGGGGTGAAGAAGCTGCTGAATTTGGGCTCGTCGTGCATCTACCCCAAAATGGCGCCGCAGCCGATGAAAGAGGAAGCCCTGCTTACCAGCGCGCTGGAGCCCACCAACGAGCCTTACGCTATAGCCAAAATAGCGGCTCTTAAACTGTGCCGCTACTACAACGAGCAGTACGGCACCAACTATCTTTCCGTGATGCCCACCAATCTTTACGGCCCCGGCGACAACTACAATTTGGAAACCGCCCACGTGCTGCCGGCGATGATTCGCAAGTTCCACCTGGCCAGGCTGCTGGCCGAGGGCGACATGAAAGGCGTGATGGCGGACCTGAAGCGCACGCCGATAGGTTTTGGCCTGGACGGCGAGGCCGCCTCCGGCGAGGCCGCGGCGCGCGACGTGCTGGAGCGGCTGGGGGTCACGGGCAAGGCCGTGAAGCTTTGGGGCACCGGCGCCGTCTACCGCGAGTTCCTGCATTCCGACGACCTGGCCGACGCCTGCGCCTACCTGATGCACCGCTGCGACTACAAGGACATCGGCGAGGTCGTCAACATCGGCACCGGCCAGGACATGCAGCTAAAGGACATCGCCGCCTTGGTCCGTGAGGCGTCGGGTTTCAAAGGCGCCATAGGCTACGACCGCTCCAAGCCTGACGGCACGCCCAAAAAGCTGCTGGACGTGTCGCGCATGGCTTCGCTGGGGTGGAAAGC
>JAJYJH010000014.1 GCA_021789695.1 bacterium
TGTCGAAAGAGGCCTGCAACTCGGCCCTTTCCTTCTCCCAGCCGGCGACGCGCCTGGAAATGGACTCGGTGAGTTCGCGTACCTGGGCCTCCTTGGCGGCCTTCTCCTTCTCCAGCTCGGCCAGCTGGGCCCTGAAAGCGGTCTCCTTCTCCGAGATCAGCCTGAGCAGTTCGTTATGGTGGGACTCCTGCTGCGAGGCCAGATTGTTCTCTATCTCCTTTATGCGCGCCTGGGCGGCCATGAATTGCGCCTCGCGCACGCGCTGCTCCTCAAGCAGCCTGGAGCGCTCGGCCTGCCACGAGGCCTCCAGTGAGCTTATCTGCGCGGCGTGGTCAGAATCCATCGCGCGCAGCTTCTCCTCCAGATCGGTCTCGAGCATGTTGCGCAGCTTGCGGAAGTTCTCCTCCAGCTCGCGCTTGCGGCCCATGAACTCGGCCTCTACCTCACGGCGGCGCGTCTCAACCTTCTCGCCCGACTCCCTGACGCTCCCCTCCAGGAAGGCTATGCGCCCGGAAAGCTCCACCTCCTTGCGGCGGAACGAGGTCTGCAGCTCCGTCAGGCGGGCCTGGTGCTCGGCTTCCAGCTCTGAACGGAGAGAGTCGTACTTCTTCTGCGCCTCCGCCAGGCGCCCGGCGTACTGGCCCTCCACGTCCAGCAGGCGGGAATTCCAGCGTTCCACGATGGAGCGCTGGCTGCGGTCCAGCTCGGCGAACTTCTCCTCGTACTCGGTCTCCAGGCTCTTGCGCAGGCCGTCCAACTTGGCCTCCTTCTTGAGCAGCTGCTGTATGTCCAGCTTGCCCTCGCCCAGCAGCGACATCGTGGCCTCAAGCTTGGTGTAGAAATCCTCTTTCTCCTCCAGAGTCTTGTTGCGGGAGGAATAGGCGTCCTGCAGAGAGGCCTCCTTGGCCTGCAGCTTCTTGGCGGTCTCCTCGGCCAGGGTCAGGCCCTTTTTGAGGTCGGCCCTCTCCTTCTCGATCGTGTTGAGCCGTTCCAGGGCCCAGCGCAGCGTCATGCGGGCCGTATCCAGGCTCGTCACATCGTTCACCATCTGTTCGAGTTCGCCGTATTCGTTGGCCATAGTTGTTCCTTTTTCAGACTCTATATCAAGTCTAATATACGCCCCCCCCTTCAGGCAATAAAAGGAATGTTAAATGATTATTAACAGAATGTGTCCCGCAACCGCCGCCATTCCCGCGTATTTTTGGTATCATAACCTGGTAAGCCGAGTTTTTCAGTTAGCCCTCCCGGATGAAAACGAATACGAACATACGCGGTCTCCTTCAGGAAGCGGAGGTCTTGAGAAAGGATTTCCAGAGCGAAGGCTATTATACCTGGTACAGGTACTCAAAGCGGCATACGGCAGAATACGCTTCCTGGAAGAAAAACGTTCTGAGCCTCATCACACGGGTCCGGGGCGAAGAAAGCCGGTTGTACACGGACCTGGTGGGGACGGAGAAGAACTACTCCGAGATTATGCCCTGCTCTGTTTTCCTGGCTTTCCTGAATACGCTGGAAGAACTTTCGGGGCAGGATGAGGCGGGCGCGGGCCGGCAGGTGACAGGGACGTCCTCCGAAAGATCCCCGGAGCCGCGCCAGGCCGGGAGCCCGGAACCGGGGCCGGCAGCGGTGGATGACGCCCCACAGCCCTTCCACGCCCTCTACGCCGCAGAGGAAGGCGCCGGGAAGGGCCTAAAAACCGAAGCTCAGACCGAGGCCGCTCCGAGGCCCTCTCCGCCTGCCACGGCGAAGCCGTCGCAAGAGCGCCAGGCCGGCCATCGCGGGCCGGCAGCAGCGGCCGGACCGCGGGGAAATACGGAGCAGCTGCGCGCCATGCGTTTGGAAGCCCTGAAGACGTACTCCGTTCTCATAGATATCTCCAGGGAACTGCTGACTCCCCGACGAGGGTTCCCCGAGGCCGGCGGGAAGGCGGCCGGGGTCTGCAGCCTCGCCGCGAAAAACCTGCGGGCCGACCCGCTGCTTCTCAACTGCGTGACTTTCGCCACCCGTGACGACTATATATACGCGCACACGGTCAACGTGCTCATCCTCAGCCTGGCGATGGCCCACAGGCTGGCATTGACGGAAAGCGATCTGGAGCTGCTTTCCTTCTGCGCTCTGTTCCACGACATCGGGATGCCGAGGTTCAGGGAACTTTACGCCAAGGACAGGCAGCTGACAGACAGGGAGTTCTCCCGGCTTTCGCTTCACGTGGAAGAGGGGATTTCCGCCGTGGAAGAGCTTTCGTGGATGGAGCCGGACTTCAAGGCTAAAGCCCAAAAGATAATCGGGCAGGTGCACGAGAGAACGGACGGCAAAGGCTATCCTTCGGGGCTCAAGGCCGACGGGATAGAGCCGCTGGCGCAAATAATAGGCGTTGCCGACGTGTACGAGGCCCTCACCCACCCGAGGCCCTGGCGCAAGGCGATACATCCGTACGAAACTTTCCGCCAGCTGATAGAGAAGCCACAAAAAGGATTTCGGCCCGATATACTCAAAGCCCTGATCCAGGCGCTTTCCATCTACCCCCCCGGCTCCCTGGCCAAGCTCTCGCAGGGCGAGATAGCGCGCGTGCTGAGGACGCACGAAGGGGCTTTTACCAAGCCTCTGGTGGAGGTGCTTATAGAGGCCGACGGCTCCCTGGCGGACGGCCGCCTGGCTGACCTTTTTGAAAACCCCATCAAGCAGTCGATAAAGTCCCCCGTCTCTCTTGCCGATCTTGCCGTGAAATACCCGGAGTTCGCAAAAGCCCTAGAAGAGGAACTCTGGTGGGACCCCGTGAAAGCGCTTGACCGGCTCCACGACGGGCCAGCAGTTGCGCGCGGCGGTATTTTGTAGAATTTCTCAATGCGGCTGAAGAAACGATATCTCTGGCCGGCGCTGCTGACCGCGGCCGGCTTTCTGTCCTGGCAGCTTGGCTACCAGGCCGCGCTGAAATACTTCTTCAAGGTCTCAGGCACGGTCATGATCTCCGGGGACCTGCTGCAGGACCTGCCAGGCCCCAACGCGATGCTATTCGTGATTGCCAAGAACGGCAACGGCATGCCTGTGGCCGTCAGCAAGATAATAAACCCGATTTTTCCGGCCAGGTTCCGGCTTACCCCCTCCGACCTCATCATGCCAGACCTGCTAGGCCGGAATGTCCGGCTGGAGGCCCTGCTGAGCAGGGACGGCAGGCTGGAGGACTTCAAGAGCGGCGACATGAAGGGCGCGCGCCCCGAGCCCTCCTATTTCATCAGCAAGGACCAGGACATCACGCTCACCGAACTGGGGAGATAGGGATAGGGGCGGAGGCGAATGTGCCGCCGGCCCCCTCCCGCACCGCCGGACGTGCGGGTAAGCATCCGGCGGTTCAGAAAGCGGCTTTAACCTCCGCCGGCCGGAAGTATTCCTCCCAGCCGCTCAGATACGCATCCAGCTCCTTCGCCATCTCTTCCAGACTTCGTCCGCCGTTGCGCGACGTTATCCGCCTCACACGCTCCTTCATCACCTTCAGGGCTTCCCGGCTCACGCAGTGCCTGACAATTCCCCTGGCCGCCCAAAAACCGTAGCCGAGGTACCGACTGTCCCGCGCACGTTTAACCCCGCTCTTGCCCCCGTTGATTTTCAACCGAAGTCCGGCGCATAAGCGCTTCGACGTTTCCGTCACTCCCGGCTCAGCCGCCTCCGACCGGACGGACACATCCCCGTCCTCGGCGTACCGCACGAACGCGCGGCCACGCTTCTTTCAGCGTGTGCCTCGCGCCACACTGCCTTGCGCTTCGCCCGAGTTTCCTGCGCCCTGTCTCCCCGGAGGACTTTCACCTCAAAGTTTGGTTTCATGCCGGGCGCACATAAAAAACCGGGGCCCTGGAGGGCCCCGGTTCCTGCCGCGTACTGGAGAACTATCTCTTCGGCTTCGGTCTGCTGCTGGAAAGAGAGAAAAGCCAGATAAGCTTGTCCGTGGACCTCACCAACTCGTCCCAGTTCTTTTCCAGTTTAGGAAGCCTCCTGTCCGGCCTCTCCGTCTTCGTATCCTGTTCGTATTTTCTGCCAATCTCTTCCCATGTCATATTCCCCCCACCCCGCCGACCCGGCATTTTTTAGATCTTCAAGATCTTCCCCTGCCCATATTATACAACACGAAAAGAATACGCCAAGGGCATTCAGCGCAGTCCCGAATGGGACTTTAGACCTATACGCGCGACAAAAAATATTTAAGGAACAAAGGATGTTTCACCACCCGCGGAGCCTGGCCAGGCCCATGTAGATCAGCAGCACGCCCAGGAGCAGCAGCAGTAATCCCCAGTGCCTGCGGTGCAGAGCGACATAGGAATCGTTAAGGAAGGTCTCTTTTATAAGGCGATTGATGCGTTCTATGGCCTCCGGCTTGTAGATATAGCCGAGACCGAGCAGGGCCAGGAGCAGGCCGAAGAACAGTTTAATGTACGGGTTTATCTCCGTCATAATTGTAGCGGTTCATAGCGCTTTCCACCCCGTCCCTGAACGCCGCCTCCAGCGCGTCGCAGGCGCGGGACAGGAAGTCGGGAAGCCGCTCACCCTCCTCTTTCGAGAATCTCCCCAGCACGAAATCCTTGCCCTCTATCCGGGCCGGGCGCGGGCCTATACCGATGCGCAGCCTCGGGCACGAGGGGCCGACCGCGGAAACTACGGAGGCCATGCCGTTGTGCGAGCCGGCCGAGCCATCTTTGCGCAGGCGCAGTTTGCCGAAGGGCAGCGCCATGTCGTCGTAGGCCGCGAGTATGCGGGAGGGAGGCACCTTGTAGAAGCCTCCGAGGCTGCCGACGGCCTGGCCGGAGAGGTTCATATAGGTCTGCGGCTTCAGCAGAAAGGCCTTCTCCCCGCCGTTGTCGAACTCCACATACAGACCGATGCCTTCCCAATCTCGCCAGCGCTCCCCGGGAGCCAGGCGCGAAGCGGCCAGATCGGCGAGCATGAAGCCGACGTTGTGCCTGGTGCGTTCGTATTCCACCCCCGGGTTGCCCAGTAGGGCGGCGAGTTGTACGCGGTCCTTCCCCAAAATTCCTCCCCGCAAAAAACAGGGAGCAGAAGCCGAACGTTAAAAGTCCAACTTCTGCTCCCGTGAACAGCTGCCCCGTTACTTCTTGTGGGCTTCCGCTTTCTTGTCCGCGGCGGGGCCGGTTCCGGCGGCGGGCTTGGCACCCGCGGCTGAGGCGGCACCGGCGGCGGGCTTGGCACCCGCGGCTGAGGCGGCGCCCTCGGCGCCCTCCTCCTTCTTGCCCTTCGCGGCCACGACCTCGGGCTCCGCGGCGGCGGCACCGGCGGCCGGGGTCTCGGCCTTCTCCTCCTTAGGAGCGGTAACGCTGACCACTATCTGCTCAGGGGCGTCCAGCAGCTCGAACTTGCCGAGCTTGATGTCCTTAATGCGCAGCGAGTGGTTGATATGCAGGTCGGTGATGTCCACCGTGACCTCGTGCGGAATCTCGGTTGGCAGGCAGGAGACGTTGACCTCGCGCATCGTGTGCTCGACGAGTCCGCCCTGGGTCTTGGCGCCGTAGGATTCGCCAACGAGCTTCACGTGCACCTTGACCTTTATCCTCTCGGTCAACGAGATGCGCTGGAAGTCGAAGTGGGTGTACTTGTCGGTGACCGGGTGGCGCTGGATGGCCTTTATGATGACCACGTCCTCGCCCCCGGGATGCTGTACCGTGAGGACGGCGTTGGGATCCGCCTTTATGACGGCGGTTATGGCCTTCTCGTCCACGGTCACGTTCACGGGCTTCTTGTCCATTCCGTAGATGACGGCGGGGACGCGCCCGGAGGCCCTGAGGGCGCTCAGTTCGCCGCGGACTCCGGCCTTGTTCCGGGTCTCGGCTGAGATCTTGGTCTGTTGCATACTTCCTCCTGCTGAATTACGTCCGAGGCGTCACCTGAAGAGTTCGCTTATGGACTCTCCCATGTGATTGCGTTTGATGGCCTCCGCCAGCAGCGGCGCCACGGATACAAGTTTAATTTTAGCACTTTTTGAGGTGTTTACGGGAACCGTATCCGTCAAAATCAGCTCCTCTATAGGGGATCTGTCGATTTTATCGACGGCGTCGCGGGAGAGGATGCCGTGGCTGGCGGCGGCTATTATCTTGGCCGCCCCCTGGTCCTTTATGGACTGCGCCACCATCGTCAGCGTGCCGGCCGTGTCCACCAGATCGTCGAATATGAAGCAGGTCTTGTCTTTGACGTCGCCGATGATGTTATAGACCATGGCCTCGTTCGGGCGCGGGCGGCGCTTGTCGATGATGACCAGGCCCATGTCCAGGCGCTTGGCGAAGGAGCGCGCGCGCTCCACGCTGCCCACGTCCGGAGACACGACCACGGTGTTCTCGAAATTGCGCCCCTTGATATAGTCCAGCACGGCCGGGCGCGCGTACAGATGGTCCAGCGGGATGTCGAAGAAGCCCTGGATCTGCGCCGCGTGCAGGTCTATCGTAATCACGCGGTTGGCGCCGGCCTCGGTTATCAGGTTGGCGATGAGTTTCGCCGTGATGGCCACTCGCGGGGCCGGCTTGCGGTCGGCGCGGGCGTAGCCGTAATAGGGGACCACGGCCGTGATGCGGGCCGCGGAGGCGCGCCTGAGCGCGTCCATCATAATCAGGAGCTCCATCAGGTTGTCGTTGACTGGCGGGCAGGTTGGCTGCACCACGTAGCAGTCCTCGCCGCGCACGTTCTCAAGGATATGTACGTCGGTCTCTCCGTCGGCGAACTTGGACACCTTCGCTTCGGAGAGCGGCACGCCCAGGATGTCGCAGATCTTCCTGGCCAGCGCAGGATTGGCGTTGCCGCTGAATATCTTGAAGTTGCCGCGCTTCCTCATTTCGGGGGTCATTTGGTCCTCTTTTTCAGCTCCTTAACCACCTGCCGCGCGCGCGCTATCGCGAGCCGCCCGCCCGGGACGTCCTCCGTTATCGTGGAGCCCGCGGCCGTGTAGGCGCCGGGCCCCACCTTGACCGGGGCCACCAGGTTGGTGTTGGAGCCGATGAAAGCGCCGGCCCCCAGCACGGTCCTGTTCTTATGTACCCCGTCGTAATTGCAGGTTATAGTGCCGGCGCCGATGTTGACCTTCTCCCCCATATCGGTGTCGCCGACGTAGCTGTGATGATGCATCTTGGATCCGCGCCCTATGCGCGACTTCTTAACCTCCGCGAAATTGCCTATCTCCGCCCCCGGGCCGATGTCCGATAAGGGCCTCAGACGCGCGAACGGGCCGATGACCGCGCCCTCGCGCACCCGGCTGCCCTCCAGCGCGCAGGAATACTTTACCACCGCGCCGTTGTCTATGCGGCAGTTCTCTATCACTCCGGCCGGGCCTATCCTGCAGTTGCGGCCTATCACGGTGTCGCCCTTCAGAAAAACGCCCGGCTGTATGACCGTGTCGCGCCCGATCTGGACGCTCTCCTCTATATAGGTGTTCTCCGGGTCCGTCACGGTCACGCCCGAGGCCATCAGGTCTGCGGCCTTGCGGCGGCAGAGCATCTTATAGGCGGCGGCCAGGTCCGCGCGGGAGTTTATACCGGTCATCTCGGTGGCGTCGTCCAGCTTGAAGGCGGCGGCCCGGCCGCCGGCCGCTATCACGTTCTCCACGGCGTCGGTCAGGTAATACTCGCCCTTGGAACCCTTCCTCTGCAGGTCCTTCACCGCGGCGGCCAGCGCCCGGACGCGAAAAAAATAAGTGCCGGAATTCACTTCCCGGATGGCACGCTCCCACTCGTCGGCTCCGTCGGCCTCTATGATGGCCGCCACGGTGCCGGCGTGGTCGCGCTTGATACGGCCGTAGGAGCCCGGAGTCTCCAGGTCGGCCGTCATCACCAGGCAGTCGGGGGCGGTCCTGAAATAGAGGTCGCGCATCTTCCTGACGGTGGCGGCCCGGAACAACGGGGCGTCGCCGCAGAGCACCAGCGCGTGTTCGTGACGGCGTATTAGCCCCATGGCTTCCTGCACCGCACGGCCGCTGCCCTTAAGCAGCTTCTGGCGGATGAAGACGGTCTTCGCCAGTATGCCGGGGGCAAGCCTCTTGGAGAGCTCGGCCTCCACAAGCTCGGCCATGTGGCCGGTGATGACGATAATCTTCTCCGGCCCGAGCGGAGCGATCTTGCGTATGGCGCGCTCCACCAGCGACATATCTCCGAGGTAATGGAGCACCTTAGGCAGGTCGGACTTCATGCGGGTGCCTAGACCGGCCGCAAGCACCACCGCCGCGAAATTTTTATTCTTCAGCATAGTCACCGTAAAACCTAAAAAATACGGAGCGGAAGGACTACTCCCCAATTTTACTAAAAAAATAGGGACAGGCCCCCATTTACATCCCATTTTCCGCCCATAAACCTCCGCTGACGAAATGGGGATCTGTCCCTGTTTTTCGCCGCGAATCTGTCGCGCTTGGAGAACAGGTTGGATACGCCGCAGTTGTCATGCGCTATCATCGCCGCGTACCGCTTATGCCTACCGCGCAGGATACCTTGAACTCGCTGTATCGGATGTTGCCGCCGCCGGCGCGCCGTTTGTTGAACGGGCGCACAGGTCGTAGCACGTCAGAAACTCGCCGAAAGGCGTCTTCCTGAGAGACCTGGCATATCCGAAACCGAACGCACCGCTTTAAGCGGCCGCTTGCTTATGTTCTTCTTCCTCCCGCAATCAGTTCGTCCTTCTCTCCGCGTGAAAGCCTCTTTATGGCGGCCTCCAGTTTAAGCGCGGCGGACTTGTCCTTCCCCCGCCTCTTCCAAGCCAGTTCCACCGGCCCGAAAGAGGCCGTGTACTTAGCGCCCTTCCCCTGGTTGTGCGCCTTTATGCGCCCTTTCAGGTCCTTCGTAATCCCTGTATACAGCGCCCCGTTGGCGCAGCGGACGATGTATACGGTCCATGTTCCGGCGGAAGTGACTCGTCGTTCCATCAAAGCTCCAGTGCGGTCATGTCGGCGCAGGCTTCTATGCCCAGCGCGTGGTAACTGCCGTCCACGCGGGCAAGCCGCGCGTTCTGGCGGTTAGCCTGCAGAGCGGGGCATTTCCCGGATATCAGGCCGGCAAGCGCTTCTCCGTAAAGCGCCGGCTGGACACAACCTCTATCGGCATATCGGCCGGCTTCGGGGCCCTGCTTATCCGCCCCAAGCCTCGGGTAAGGAGCGGCGCCTTTTTGCGCGGCCCGGAGGCCAGGCAGGAAGCGTGGATACCGTGCGTGATCGACATCTTTTGTTACGGCGGAGTCTCCCCCATATGGCCCGGGCAATGAGAGCGCCACTTTATGCTCCCGCGCCATCCGTCTCGCTCCCGGCCCCGGCCGCGTCTTTGGGCGGAACCACGGAGGCGGGAACCAGCGGCAGCAATATGCCGATATTTACGGCCGTCTCCGGAGAGACGATCCCATAGCGGGCCACGGCGAAGAAAAAAACCGCCTGTAGCGCAAGAAAAGAGAACATTACGGCCTTCGGCAGCGGCGCGCGCTCGTCGTAGCCGGCCAGCGCCAGGTCCACGAACAGGTCCCGCTCTACGGCGTAATGAACGTGCCAGCGGCCGCTAGGCACCCAGAGCGGGTTCAGCATGAAAAGGTAGAGGAGGTAAATCAAGCCCATGCAGTAGGCCATGCCCGAGAACAGCAATGAGGAGGGGGCCGCGGGCGCGAAATGCCCTGTGAAGAAAGAGAACAGACGGCCAAAGGAGAACTGCCAGCCCACCAGGAGCGCCAGCAGGGTCAGATACCAGGAGAAAAAGAACACCTTCCAGCCCCTCTTCAGATAGGCGGGGTTGAAGGCTAGGAAAACGGTGGCGACGGTGGGCGCCAGCAGCACGGCCAGCAGCAGTCTGTCGGTGCCGGTTCCGCGGTAAACGAAAGAGAGGAAGGCGTACCAGACGGTTATCACGCAGGAAAGCAGCGTCAACTCGTTCATACGCGGCAGCAGCCGGTCGCGAAAGCTCCAGGCCAGGCCTAAGGAAAACCCCGTCAGCGTCAGCAGTACATAGACCCCCGCCGCGCTGAGCGGGAACAGGCCTTTGGCCTGGTACCAGATCAGCCCTGTCGGGAACAGCAGCGAGGCTGCGCTGTAAAGAAGTATCTTGAACACCGGGGCCGGACGCCATTCGGCGCGCAGCAGCATGACCGACTGGGCCAGCACCCCAACCGAAAAGAAAAACCCGCCTCTCAAGAACAGTTCGGTCGTCTTCACGGTAAAAATCCATCCTCCGTGTGTCATATCTTTATGACCCGCGACCCCTAAACAGGCCTGCCGTTTTCTGAGAACTATCTCCCGGGCATGGATTCGAACCATGTCTAACCGAGTCAAAGTCGGTTGTGCTACCGTTACACCACCCGGGAAAAACCTGTAAACACGAAGACCCGTCCCGCCGGAGCGGGAAGGGTCTCAGTTCTCCCGTCTCTCGGCTTAGAAGCCTTCTGTTTGCGTCGGAGCCGCCAGAGGCCCGGCCTTCGCCAGTTCGGCCTCGTACTCCTTGAGAATGAGCTGTTCCAGCTTGCCGCGGAACTCGTTGTGTATCGGGTGCGCTATGTCTTTGTACGTGCCGTCCTTTATCTTCCTCGACGGCATACACACGATGAGGCCGTTGTTGCCGTTGACGACCTTCATGTTGTGCACCACGAACGCGTTGTCAAAGGTCACGGTGGCGAAAGCCTTCAGCCGGGCCTCGTTGCGCAGATGTATCCTCACTTCGGTGATTTCCATACGTCCCCCTCTTACCGCCCCCCACACAGAACACCCCTGTACGGACTACTCCTGCAAGGCAGCGTCACATGATTGTACTTCACTGCAATTCTAGCAAAATTTAGTAGAAAATATCCTGTATTTCCGTTCATGCTCCAGGGCGCCGGCTATTTTCTCCGCAGCGGCCCGGCCGCGGCAAAGTCCGAACACGGTGGCGCCGGAACCGGACATCAGCACGGCTTCCGCCCCCAGCTCCTCCAGCCTTTCCCTCGCCAGCTTTACCGCCTTATGCCGCGGCAGCACAGGGTCCTCCAGCCTGTTAAAGAGCTTTCCGGCGCGGCCTGGCGCGAAGCCCCCTTTCCTTATGAGGCCGCAAAGTTCCCTAAACTCCCTCAACCTCCGCCTGACCTCCGGGGCAGGAGCAATCTTCAGGTCCCCGTACGCCTCTTTCGTATAGACCGGCTCTCCCGGGTAGACCAGCACAGCGTAAGGCAGGCGGCCAACCGCCTTGAGCGGCTTGAGCTTCTCCCCGCGGCCGCGGCCCTCCGCGAACACCGTGTCCAGCATGAAGAACGGCACGTCCGAGCCCACCGAGGCCGCTATCCTCATCAGCTTCGGGAAAGAGGCGCGCGGCAGCCTGTAAAGCCTGGCCAGGCCGCGCAGGGCCGCGGCCCCGTCGGAAGAACCGCCGCCCAGGCCCGCGCCCACGGGGATGCGCTTCCTGAGCGTGAACGCGGCGGCCGGCCTCAGCCTGAAAGCCTCGAAAAACTTCTCGGCCGCTTTGTAGACGATGTTCTCCTCGGGCCTGCAGAGGCCTTTTGGCCCGCCGAGCACCCTGAGCGCTATCCCCTCCGACTTCGTTTTCCTGAGGGAAAGTTCGTCGGCCAGGCCGACCCGCGCGAACAGCGTGGCCAGCTCGTGATAGCCGTCCGGCCGCCGCCGCGTGACCTCCAGGAAGAGATTTAACTTGGCCCGCGCCTTAATTCTGATCATTTATCACTGGACGCTTGGCCGGCAGGACCGGGGCTTGCGGCCGGTCCGCGGCGCCTGGCAGTTTCAGCGTGTTGACCCCGGAGAATCTCATCTGGTCACGGTCCAGCGTTATCTTCAGCGAGACGTGCGGCAATTCGAAAACGAAATCCCCGGGGAACAAGTACAGGTCCCTCAGAAAATAGTTCTCCGGCGTCAGCTTCAGGCCCCGCTCCCCATTCGGAGTTATCTTGTCTGGCCAGGCCAGAGAGTCGGCCAGGCAGACCTCATCCAGAGTGCCGCTGAAGCAGGGGTCGTCCCAGCCGGCCGCGCCGGCCAGATAATCACCCGAGAACCAGTCCTTGAGCTCCCCCAGCATCAGAGAGGCCCAGTAATTGAAGGCAGAAGGATCTATACCCTTCAGCGAGACGGTGTCCAGGTCCATGACCCCGCCGGAGACCGCCCCCTTCCACATCGGCGCCATCAGCGGTCCCAGCACCGTCAGGCTGAAGTCGGAGGGAGGCGAATAATGGACTATGGCGTCCAACTTTATGGTCTTGCCGCGCAGCTTGCCCTCCAGCTTGGCGAAGGAGGAGAACTCCTGCCCGGCCGGGCTGAAGGCCTTCAGGTATTCCAGCTCCAGCTTGGGCAGTTCGGCCTTGTCCAGTTTTTTGGCAACCTCTTTCAGGCGTTTCTGCTGCGCGCCGCGCTTGTCCGGCTTCTCCAGCAGCCAGGAGTTCTTCCAGCACAGCCAGGCCTTGGCGTAATCTCCGGCGGCGGCGTAGATATCGCCGGCATGGCCCCAGACCTCGGGGTCGTCGTAGAGGACCGCGATGGCCCTCTTCATGGCCTCCTCGGCGCCAGGCAACTCGCCGCGCTTGTAGCGCACCCAGGCCAGCGAGTCCAGAAAAGCCCCGTTGTTCGGCTCCTTCGCCACGGCGCTGGAGATAAGAACCTCCGCCTCCTGGAGCTTCATGCCGCGGTCGGCCAGCGAATAGCCCAGGTAGTTCATCACGTTGGCGTTGCTGGGGTCTTTCTTGAGCAGATAGCGGAAGTTCTCCTCCGCCGTCTTCATGTCGTTCTCGCGTTCGCTGATCACCGCGTATTGCATACGGGCCTCGGCGTCTTCCGGGTGACGGGCGACTATTTTCCCGAGCATCGCGAGGGCCTTGCTGGTTCTGCCCGTGTCGTCATAGCCGAGCGCCAGAAAGTAGGCTATCTCGCCGTTGTCCGGCCACTTGGCCGCGGCCTTTTCCAGGAGCGCGATGGCCCTGGGATAGCCGCCCGCCTGCGTGTAATAATACGCCAGGCGCAGAACCTGCGACGGGTCGTTTTTCAGGGCGGCAGAACCCTCCAGGTAGGAGGCAGCCGCCTTGAAGTCCTGTTTCTGTTCGCTCATCACGGCCAGCCAGAAGCAGGCGGTGGGGTCCGTCTTATCCAGCTCCCAGGCCTTTAGGAAATACTTCTCGGCCCCGGCCGGATCGTTGACCGCCGGGCCGGCGTACAGCTCGCCGACATGATCGAACAACTCCGTGTTCTTCGGGTCCATCGGCGTCAGGTCGGAATACTGCGCGACCGCCGCCGCCGTATCGTTCACCATCTCGTAATAGTTGGCCAGCATATAGCGGGGCTGCAGGTAGTACTGGTCCTCGGCGATGGACTTGAGCAGATTCCCCTTTACGCCGTCCAGGTCCTGCTGGTAGCTCCCGGCGTTCTTCGAGTCCCTGGCTATCTTCGCGTTATAGAGCAGGGCCATCTGGTAGTAGGTCTCCGCCGCGTCGTCGGGCTTGAGCTCCAGATACTTCTTAAGGTAGGAGATGGACCTGTCCTGGTCGCGCGAGCTCCACAGGCTGGCCAGCTGATACACGGCCTCCGGGTCCGACGGGTCCAGCGCGGCCGCTTTCTCGTAGGCCTTCTGCGCCCCGTTCAGGTTATTCTTGGCCCAGAGCACGTTGCCGTAGAGCACCCAGTTGTCCGCGGAGGACGAATCCTTTTTCACCACGTACTCGGCCCACTTCTCGGCCTCGTTCACCTTGCCTATGCGCAAAGCCAGGTTCAGCGCCTGCTTGTGGACGTACACCGATGAGGGGTCCAGTTTCAGCGTGTTCTTGTATTCCTGCAGCGCGGTGTCGTACTCCCCGCGCCGCTCCAGTACGAGGCCGTTCATGAAATGAAGGTAGGATTGCTCCGTGGTGCCGTTCAACAGGTACAGGTAGGACTGGTCATCCGCAGAGGCGCCCGCGCCGGCGGCCAGGCAGACCGACAGCAGGATGAAAAACATAAGTTTCTTGGTCATTTGTCCCTCTCAGGCAGCGCCTTGCGCATCAGCAGGGCGGCGTCAGTGTTATTATAGAATTTAGGCCTCTTGCCTACCACTTCGAAGCCGTTGGCCCTGTAAAGAGCTATCGCGGCCGCGTTGCGCTCGTTGACCTCCAGGTCCACTTCGCGGCAGGCGCTCTTGGCCGCGTACTCGTACAGCTTGCCCAGCAGGGCCGTAGCGGCGCCCCGGCGCAGGACGCCGGCCGCCACGGCCAGCGTATTGAGCTGCACCTGCGGGCGGAGTAGCCAGAAATTTATAAAGCCGGCCACCGCGCCCTCGGCCTCGGCGGCCAGCGTGACAGAGTGGCGGTTGCGCTCCTCTTCGGCGAAGCCCTTCTCGCCCCAGGCCGGATAACCAGGGTGCTGCGCCTCTATGGCAGCGAAGGCGCCGTAATCCTCTTTCCTCGCGCGTCTCACCAGCATGTTCAGCGGCGCGCGGCCCTGGGGCGCACGTTGTTCTCCAGCTCGTACTTGGCCGGCTTCAGGTAGAGCGGCTTCAGCGTGCCGGAGCGGCCGGCCAGCGCGGCCTTTATCACGTAGTCCGGCAACACGCGGGAGACGGATGCCGGCGCCCGGACCGCCCCCTCAGGGAGCAGCGAATATATTCCCGGGGCCTCCTCCGCGTCGGCCACCGCGTAAGGAGGGCGCCTGACGGCAAGCAGGGCGCGCATTTCCGCCTCCCTGAGCCAGACCGGCCCCCCGTCCGCGCGCGGTCCGCCGCCCGCGGTGGCAGAGAAGAACTGACAGAAATATTCGTCTTTGAAGGCGTGCAGCAGCACGGCCAGGCGCCCGGCTCCGGAGCGCCGGTAATGCGCGCAGCCGGCCGCCTGAAGCGCCAAGACCTCGAAGAGCGTCGCCGTGCGGACCGCCGCGCCGGACAGGGCCCCGAGCGTGCCGGCCAGCGTGAGCGCAATGCGTATGCCGGTAAAGCGTCCCGGCCCACGCGCCGCGCAGACGGTGCCGACGCCGCGCAGGCTCCCGCCAGCTTCCGCCAACAGCCGGTTCACCGCTCCGAACAGTTCCGTCTCCTGATTAAAGACCTTCTTCTGGGCGCAGAGAAAGCGCTTACCGTCGAACACGGAGACCTTCAGCCTGGAGCCGGAGGTGCAGATACCAAGCGTCAGTTTTTTAGCCATTTTCGTTCTATCCTCAGCAGCGCGCCGGCGAAGCCGGCTCCGGGCCGCACTTTTATCCTCCGTCTGTCGCCGCCGGCAAGCAGGAATTCCAGCCTGATAATCCCGCCGCCAATCGGGTCCGCGGCCGCCGGCCATTCCACAGCCGTTACGCCGTCCGCCCTGCCCAGGTACTCGTCCAGGCCTATATTTTCCATGTCCGCTTCCCCGGCGCGGAACAGGTCGAAATGGTAGAGCTTCAGCCGGCCGCGGTAGGAGCGCATCAGGTTGAAGCTGGCGCTAACCGGGAGCTTCTTCGCTCCGAGCGCCCTGGCGAGCTCCCTGACGAAGAAGGTCTTGCCCGAGCCTATCGGCCCTTCCAGGAAGAGCACGTCCCCGCCCTTCAGCTCGGCGGCGAAAAGCCCGGCCAGCCGGGCCGTCTCCTGCGGCGCGGAGCTGTCAAAAATGCTCAAAGACGCTGAGCTTGCCATCGAAATTCTCCATCTCGAAGCCGGACCCCTTCTCAATCCTGCCGACCACGAAAGCCGCCGGCAATAGCCTCTTTATCGCCGCCAGCTTGCGCGCCGGGGCCGCGAAGATGAGCCCGAAGTCCTCGCCGCCGTTGACGGCGTAATGCCGCCACGGCCTGCCCTTGCGCTCCGCGTAGGCCCGCAGGTCCGGGGAGCAGGCCCCCTCCCCCACGCTGACCATGACGCGGCAGCGCGAGAGCCCCGAGAGTATGGCGGCGCTGCGGGCCAACCCGTCGGAATTGTCCAGCATGGCCGAGGCCAGCCCACCGCGGCCTATCAGCGCGCCAGCGGCCAGCATCGGCTCCGGCCTCCAGAAGGCCCCCACCAGCCCGGGGAACAGCTTCTTCTCGGAGGCCGAGCCGCCCATCAGTATCTCCAGGCCCGCGGCGGCCCGGCCGAGAGGGCCCGCGTTGAGGAGCAGGTCCCCCGGCCTGGCGCCATAGCGCGTGACCAGGCGCGACCCGGCCGACTCCCCCCAGACGGTCATGTAAAAATGGTTTTCCCTGGCGCCGGCCAGATTGCCGCCCGCAATCGAGATGCCGAAGCGCAGCGCCTCGGCCTTCAGCGCCCTCATGAAGCGCAGCGTGAAGGCGCGCGGCGTATCCCTGCGCAGACCCGCCCCGACCACGCAGGAGACCGGCTTCACCTCTCCCATCGAGGCCAGGTCGCTGAGGTTGATGCGGACCAGCTTGCGCGCCAGGTCCTCAGGGGTCGCGAAGCGGGACAAAAAATGCGTGCCCTCGACTATCTCGTCGGTGGTTATCACAAGGTCTCGGCCTGGCGCGTGACGCAGCACGGCGCAGTCGTCGCCGGGACCGAGCAGCAGCCGGCGGTCGCCCGGAAACCGGAAAGTCTTCTCTATATGCTCCAGCAGCCTGGCCTCTCCGCGTTTCATCTTTTGCCTCCGGCCCGCCGCATGGCTGCGGGCAGAAAATCCAGCAGCTCCCCGGCCAGGACGCAGCGTTCCGTGAGCTTTTTCGCGGCCAGACCGCCGCACAGGCCGTGTAGATGAACGGCGAGCGCGGCGCTCTCGAAGGCCGCCGCCGTAGTGAAGCCGCGCGCCCGGCCCGCCTGGGCGAAGAAGCCGGCGCACAGTCCGGCCAGCACATCGCCGGAGCCGCCCTTGGCCAGCTCGGGCCCCCCGGTGGCGTTCCTCAGCAAAACGCCGCCGGCGCAGACCAGCGTGCCCGCTCCCTTGAGCACGGCCGCGCCTCCGGAAACGAATGCCAGCTCCCTGGCGGCGGCCTTCCTGTCGGTTATTTTTTTATCCAGCAGCCTGGCGGCCTCGCCCTGGTGCGGGGTGAGGATGAAAGGGGCCCGGGGAAAAGAAAAAGAACGGAACCCGGCTGAGGCCACGGCGTTAAGGGCGTCCGCGTCTATCACGGCGGGGATGTCGAGCCGCTCCAGCAGCCCCAGCGCGAAAGCGCGAGCGCCGGGAGAAGAGCCGAGCCCGGGGCCGGCGAGCACGACGTCAGCGCCGCTTTCTGCGGCGAAGGCCCTCACCCGGGCAGCGGCGCGCGCCGAGAAGGCCCCGCCGGAGCAGGCCGCGCCGAACGTCATGGCTTCGGGCAGCGCGCAGGCTATGACTGCGCGCTCGCTCTCCGGGCAGGCCACCGTCACCAGCCCGGCCCCGGCCTTCAGGGCCGCGCGCGCCGCCAGCACCGCGGCGCCGGTCATACCGCGCGAGCCGGCCGCCACCAGCACCCTGCCGTAGTCGCCCTTGTGCGACACCGGTCGGCGCGCAGGCAGCAGCGGCCTTACGAATCCGGCCGTTATGGTCCTCATTTGAAAACTATGACAGCGGCAAAAGCTGCGTAGGAGGTGTGCGTTATGGAAACCAGCAGGCGCAAACCCGGCATCCCCTTCACCCTCACCTCCGGACGGCCGCTGGCGGTGTTCTCCACCTCTATGTCCCTGAGCGGGAGCCTTCTGGCGTCCAGCGCTTTTATGACCGCCTCTTTTACCGCGAAGCGCGCGGCGAGGCGCTCGTACCTGTTCCTGCTTTTAAGGGAGTAAGCCAGCTCCCCGGCGGTGAAGGTCCTCTTCAGGAAGGCCGGCGCGCGCTCTGCCAGGCGGCGCACCCGGCCCACCTCGGCCAGGTCCACTCCCAGGCCGGAAACGCGTGTAGCCGCGGCCCTTTTTTTAGGCATCGTCAGCGCACCGTTACGCTCTTGGCCAGGTTGCGCGGCTTGTCTATGTCGCATTTTTTTGCGAGCGCCACGTAGTAGGCGAAGATCTGCAGCGGTATCACCGTAAGCAGCGGGCTGAAAAGTTCGGGCACCTCGGGCAGGGTTATGTATCGGGAAGCCTTCACCAGCTTGCGCGAGGAGGAGTCCACTACGGCGACGACGTCCGCGCCGCGCGCCTTTGCTTCCTCTATATTACCTGCCATAAGCTCCAGCGCCCGGCCGGTGGGCGCTATAGCCAGCACCGGCATGCCCTTATAGATGATGGCTATCGGACCGTGCTTCATCTCTCCGGCCGGATAGCCCTCGGCGTGCACGTACGCGATTTCCTTGATCTTAAGCGCCCCTTCCAGCGCTATCGGGTAGTTCACGTGGCGGGAGATGAATAGGAAATGGTCGCTGGAAGAGAAGGCGTCCGCCACCTTAGCTATCTCCTCCTCCTTCTCCAGCGTCTCCTCTATAAGGCGCGGGACCTTCAGCAGGTCTTCGGCGTAGCTCCGGGCGTCCCCCCCGGTCAGCCCGCCGCGCGCGGCGGCGAAATGCCCGGCCAGCAGGTAGATGGCGGCCAGCTGCCCCAGAAAAGCCTTGGTGGAGGCCACGCCTATCTCCGGACCGCAGTGCGTGTAGAGCACGTAGTCAGATTCGCGCGTCAGCGTGGAGCCCACGGTATTGGTTATCGCGAGGACTTTGGCGCCGGAGGCCTTGGCCTCGCGCACGGCGAACAGTGTGTCGGCGGTCTCTCCGGACTGGGAGACGGCCACCACCAGCGCGCCCTTGCCCGTCAGTTTGGCGCGGGCTGAAAACTCCGAGGCCACGTCCGCATAAGCCGGGATCCCGAAATTCTCGAACAGCGCGCGCCCGACCAGGCCGGCGTGGTGGGCCGTACCGCAGGCCAGGAACTGCACCGAGGAGAAAGCCTTCAGATCGGCCGCTGAAAGCCCGACCTCCGTCCTCAGGATATCCCCGCCCAACGGCAGGAGACGGCCGCGCAGCGTGTTCTCCACGGCTTCCGCCTGCTCATGGATCTCCTTGAGCATGAAGTGCTTGTAACCGCCCTTCTCGGCCATCGTGGAGTCCCACTGTATAGTGACCGAATCCTTGGCCGTCTTTTTGCCCGCGAAATTGTAATAATCCACTCCGTCCCGGCGAACGGCGGCTAGCTCCCCATCGTTAAGGAAGACGACGCGCTTGGTGTACTTCAGGAAGGCGGACACGTCGGAGGCTATAAAGTTCTCGTCCTTACCCAGGCCTACCACCAGCGGGCTGTGCATGCGCGCGGCCAGCAGCATTCCCGGACAGTGGGACCAAACGGCCGAGAGAGCGAAGGAGCCCTTCAGGTCGCAGACAGTGCGGCGGAAGGCCTCGAAGAAGACCGGCTCCAGCAGGTCCGAGCGCACGGCGGCGGCTTGCACGTTCAGGTTCCCGAGCTTCTCCTCCAGCAGGTGCGCTATGACCTCGGTATCGGTCTCGGATCGGAACTTGTGGCCAGAAGCCAGCAGCCCGTCCTTCAGCGCCAGGTAGTTCTCGATGATGCCGTTATGCACCACGACGACCTGGCCGGAGCAGTCGGTGTGGGGGTGCGCGTTGTCCTCTGACGGCGCCCCGTGCGTGGCCCAGCGCGTGTGGCCAACGCCGGCGCAGGCCCCTTTCACGGGGTCCTCCGCCACAAGTTTGTCCAGCGCGTCCACGCGGCCGCTGACCCGCTTAAGATAGAGAGAGTTCTTAGAGTCCACGGCGGCGAGGCCGCAGGAATCGTAGCCGCGGTACTCCAGGCGCCGCAGCCCATCGATAAGCACGTCGGTGGTCTTGTCGCCGCCTATATAGCCGGTTATGCCGCACATATAAAGGTCCCCGCCGCCGCGCCTACTGTATAAGCCGCTTCATCTCGGCCACGGCGTTCTTCAGGCCGATGAAAAGGGCGCGAGAGATTATAGAGTAGCCGATGTTCAGGCAGTCCATCCCGTCGATGCGGGCGACCGGGGCCACGTTGTAGTAGTCCAGACCATGTCCGGCGTGCAGCTCCATATCCAGTTCCTTCACCAGAAAGCTGGCCAATTGCAGCTTCTCCAGTTCGCGGGCCTGCAGCTTCTTGCCCCAGGCCTCGGAATAGGCGGTGGTGCACAGTTCCACGCTGTCGGCGCCCAGGTTATGCGCCGCCCTTATGGCGCCGGGTTCCGGGTCCACAAACAGGCTCACGCCTATGCCGGCGTCGGAAAGGCTCTTGATAATCCTGGCCAGCTCGGGGTTCTTCCCCTCCACCTTCATGCCGCCCTGCGTGGTGACTTCGCGCTGGCTCTCTGGCACCAGGCAGACCGAGTCTGGGCGCAGCTTCAGGGCTATTTTTTCCATCTCCGGGATGGCCGCCAGTTCCACGTGCAGCAGGCCCTTCACGTCCTGCCGGACGCGCTCCAGATCGGCTTCCTGCACGTGACGGCGGTCCTGGCGCAGGTGCATCACAATCATATCGCCGCCGGCGCCGAGTACCACCCGAGCAGCTTCCACCGGATCCGGGTTTTTTTCCTTGCGGGCCTGGCGCAGCGTGGCCACGTGGTCGATATTCACTCCAAGCTTTACGCGACTCATAGTTTCTCCTTAATCTGGGGATACAGCGCGAATTTTTCCACTGAAAAAAATCAACGCCGTGTTCCCGGCTCTCAATTTACCACCACGGCCCCGGAATACCTCCTGTAGTGGGACAGCAGCTCGTCGGCGATGCCCCTTATCTCGGAGCGGGACCGGCCCTCCACCAGCAGCCGCAGCAGCGGCTCGGTGCCGGAATAGCGGATGAAGATGCGCCCATTGCCCCTCAGCGTCCCCTCCAGCCGGGAGAGCTTCTCGCTGAAACCGGCCACGTCCTTAAAATCCGGCTTGCTGGAGACCTTGACCTTCTCCAGAACCTGCGGGTAGCGGTTCCAGTGCCGCCGGAACCAGCTGAACGGCCTGCCCATCTCCAGCACGGCGGCGAGCGTCTGCAGGGCCGTCAGAAGGCCGTCACCGGTCGGGGCGAACTCCCTGAATATGATGTGGCCGCTCGACTCGCCGCCGAGCTTCAGATCGCCCTTCTCCATGGCGTCGGTAACGTTCTTGTCCCCGACAGGGACCTGAGCCACGCCTATACCCTGGCCTTCCAGGTATTTCAGCAAGCCGTAATTGGACATGAAGGTCAGGGACACGCCGTCGTTGGTGAGGCGGCCTCGCTCTTTTAGGTACGGCGCCGTCATGGCGATGATATCGTCACCGTCCAGCTGGACGCCCTTCTCGTCGGCGAATATACAGCGGTCGGCGTCGCCGTCAAAGCTGATGCCGCAGAAAGCTCCCCAGGCCGCTGCGGCTTTCGCCATCCTCTCCGTGTGCAGAGCGCCGCAGCCGACGTTGATGTTCCTGCCGTTCGGCCTGTCGCCAATGACCTTCACCCTGGCCCCGAGGTCGCGGAAGATCCGCGGGGCTATCTTGTAGGCCGCGCCGTTGGCGCAGTCGAGCAGAATCTTCAGCCCCTTGAGGGTGAAACCTGGCGGGAGCGTGGATTTTAGGAAGGCCGCGTAGTCCCGCGTAAAATCCTTCCTGTGCAGGGCCGCGCGCGAAGGCCGGAACCGCAGCGGCTTCCTGCCGAGCAGCAGTTTCTCCATCCTGGCCTCTATGGGGTCGCTCAATTTCAACCCGTCCGCCGAAAAGAACTTTATGCCGTTGAACTCAGGCGGGTTGTGGCTGGCGGAGATGACTATCCCGAAGTCGGCGTTCTCCCTTTTCACCAGGTAGGAGACGGCAGGCGTGGGGATTATCCCCAGGTCCACGACCCTGAACCTGCCGGCGCCGAGCCCTTCCACCAGGTATTTCTTTATCAGTTTCCCGGAGGCGCGGGAATCCATGCCGACCAGGACCACCGGCCTGTCATGGCCCTTCTTCTTGTACTTCGGCAGCACCAGCGAGGCGGCGTAGCCTATCCTGCGGATGAAATCCGGAGTGAACGGGTAATCCCAGGTTATGCCGCGTATGCCATCAGTGCCGAAAAGTTTTCCCATTTTCCAGAGTCCATTGGCCTTCTAAACACAATATTTAATTTTATATTATATCCCATGAAGTTTGAAAGGCCCGCCGCTGGAGCGGCGACGGAGGGATGGCCGAGCGGTTTAAGGCGCCGGTCTTGAAAACCGGTGTACGGTTAATCCGTACCGTGGGTTCGAATCCCACTCCCTCCGCGGATTTAAGAGAAAGACAGCCCGAAGGCTGTCTTTTTCTATTTCCGGAAAGCCGGCTCAACGCTTGATGGCCAGGCAGTCGTACATGACGCGCGAAGCCTTGTAGTTGGCGCGGGAGCGCACGAAGATTTTATATGCCCCGGCCTCGAAATCCTGCCTGTCCCCTATCGGCCCGAGTTCCGAGGTCTCCACGGCGCGCACCAGCTCTTCGTCCTGCGCCAGGGCTATGGCCTTGGCGCCGGTTCCGGCTATCAGGTAGAGCGGCACCAGGCGCTCCAGCCCCTGCGGCGTGACTATCGCCTGTTCAGCGACCAGCGCGTGCTTGGCCTCCAGCTTTATCATCCGCGCCTTGGCCTGCGGCATCATGGTGTCTATGGAAGCGGAGACCCAGTTCAGCAGTTCGTTGCGCACGTCGTTGAGCGAGGCAGCCTTTTCTATGTTCGCTATCCCCTGCCCCGCCTGGATGGCCTTGGCGAGTCCCGAAAGTTCCTTCAGATAGGTCATGCGCTGGTTCCCCGGGATATAGTACATAACCAGCAACCGCACCTTCACGCCGTCGGAAGAGCCGTAGTCTATGCCGGTCGGGCTCCAGCCTATCACCGAGAACAACTCGCCGTCGCCGTCCACGCGGATGTGCGGGCAGGCCCAGCCGCGGCCTATGCCGGTATTGGCCGACCGCTCGCGCTCCAGCACTCCCTCGGCCACGTCCACGTTGACGCTCACGTCAGGGATGGCCTCCAGTATGGTGGCCATGTAGCGCAGCGCCTTCTCTTTGTCCGTCTCCGGCAGTTCTATCAGCCTGCCGTCCTGAAGCGCGGTAAGTATGCTTTTCATTAGTCGTCTCCGAATTTTTTATAAAACCAAACCTTCATGCCGTGCGTCAGCACCGCGTAGGCCAGCATGAAGCCCGTCATCCAGAGCCAGTATACGGCCGGCAGGGGAACGAAACCGAATTTATCGGAAAAGCGCGAGTACGGCAGGAAAATCCCGACCAGGATCACCAGCACGGTCGTGAAGACCATCGGCATCGCCGGCACGCTCTGGAGGAACGGGATCTTCTTCGTGCGGATGATGTAGACAATGAACGTCTGCGTCAGCAGCGATTCGACGAACCAGCCGGTGTGGAACAGTTTCTCCAGATAGGGGCCGTTCGGCCCGCCCGTCTTGAACGCGATGCAGCCGAAGAAGTACAGCATCAGGAAGTAGGTGGCGTAGTCGAAGATAGAACTCATCGGCCCGATGAAGAGCATGAACTTCTTGATGTTGTCTATGTTCCACTTCTTCGGCTTGGCAATGTACTCGTCGTCGACGTTATCCATCGGGATGCCCGTCTGCGAGATGTCGTAGAGCAGGTTGTTCATCAATATCTGTATCGGGGCCATCGGCAGGAACGGCAGGAAGTAACTTCCGCCGACGACGCTGAACATATTGCCGAAATTGGAACTCGCGCCCATCTTGATGTACTTAACGATGTTGCCGAACACGCGGCGCCCCTCGATGATGCCGTCCTCCAGCACCATCAGGCTCTTTTCGAGCAGGATGATGTCTGCCGACTCTTTTGCCACGTCCACGGCCGTGTCCACCGAGATGCCGACGTCGGCCAGGTTCAGCGCCGGCGCGTCGTTGATGCCGTCCCCCATGTAGCCGACGACGTGTCCCGCTTTCTGCAGCGAGGAGATGATCTGCTCCTTCTGCGCCGGCGAAAGCCGCGCGAAAACGGTGTGCTCCTCCGCCGCCTTCCCCAGAGCGGCCTCGTCCAAGCCGGTCAACTGGCCGCCTGTGATCACGTTCTTCGCGTCCAGCCCGACGTCGCCGCAGATCTTCTGAGTCACCAGCTCGTTGTCGCCGGTGAGGATCTTGACCGCCACGCCCATGCGCCCCAGCGCGGCCAGCGCCTTGGCAGAGGAGTCCTTCGGCGGGTCGAAGAAGGCCAGGTAGCCCAGCAGCACCAGGTCCTCCTCGTCCTTAGTGCTGAAGACGGTCTTGTCTTTTGGGAATTCCTTGTAAGCCACCGCGAGAACGCGGTAACCGTTCTTGGAGAGCCTCTCGTACTCCTCCATCAGGTCTCGCTTTATCACGTCTATCAGCGGCAGCACCTCGTCGTCAAGCTGGTAGGAGCCGCACGCGCTGTAAATATCCTCCACAGAGCCCTTCGTGATCATCACGTGCGAACCCTCATACTCTATAATGACCGACATCCGCTTGCGCTGGAAGTCGAACGGGATCTCGTCCACCTTGCTGCAGCTGCGCTCCACGTCGAGGTCCGTGTGCGAGAGGATGGAGCGGTCCAGCAGGTTGCGCAGTCCCGTCTGGTAATAGCTGTTCATGTACGCGTAGCGCAGCACGTCGTCGCTGGGCCTGTTCGTCACGTCGACGAACTTCTCCAGCACGATGCGGTCCTGCGTTATCGTGCCGGTCTTGTCGGTACAGAGGATGTCTATAGCTCCAAAATTCTGTATCGAGCTTAGGCGCTTGACGATGACCTTCTTCTTGGACATCACCAGCGCGCCCTTGGAGAGGTTGACGGTCAGGATCATCGGCAGCATCTCCGGCGTAAGCCCGACGGCCACCGACATCGCGAATACCAGCGCGTCCAGCCAGTTGTGCTTGGTGAGCCCGACTATCAGGAACACGAGGCTCACCATCACCACCATGAACTTGATCATCAACCACGTAAAACCCTCGATACCGCGGTCGAAACTGGTCTGCGTCTTCTCCCCGGAAAGTTTCGCCGAGATCGAGCCCAGGTAGGTGCGCTCGCCGGTGTTGACGGCGACGCCGCGCGCGGTGCCGCTGACCACGTAGCTGCCCTGGAAGCAGGCGTTGGGCAGCTCTATCACGCTCTTCGGCGGCTCGCCTGCGAGCTCGGCGGTCTTCTCTATCGGCATGGATTCGCCGGTAAGCGCGGACTGGCTCAGGAAGAAGTCCTTGGCGGAGATCACGCGCAGGTCCGCCGGGATTATCGCGCCGGCCTGCAGCACGACGACGTCTCCGGGCACCAGCTCCACCGTCGGGATCTCCGTCTCCTTGCCGCCGCGGATCACCAGTGTGTTAGACTGCACCATCTTCTGCAGTTCTTCCACGGCCTTGCCGGAGCGCGTCTCCTGTACGTAGGAGAGTATCACGCTCAGCAGCACCATGCCGCCCACCACAACGGCGGAGCGCACGTCGCCCATCCACAGCGAGATGCCGCCTATCACCAGCAGCTGTATGGCCAGCGGGTTCTTGAAACGGCCTATGATATCGAAAACGAAGAACTTCTTTTCTTTTTTGGTCAGCGCGTTGAAGCCGTACCTCTTGCGGACGGCCTCGGCCAGTTCTATCGAAAGCCCGTCCCTGGAGGAGTCCAACCCGGAAAGAGCCGCGTCCGGAGACGCCGAGCAGACGTCTATCAGCCGCTTGTCGCTCTCCGAAAGCGCTGCGGCCTGGGATTTGACGCCCTGCCTGACCAAGGATGGGACCAACTTCATGAAGGGCAGCCTCATATCTGAAATTATATACCTTACCGGCGCGCCGCCACAATTCAAATTCCGCGCAAAAACCGTGCAGGGCGCGCCGGCGATTTTATATAATCAAGATTTACGATAGTGGAGAGGTGTGTGAGCGGTTGAAACAGCAGGTCTCGAAAACCTGTAGGGGTAATACCCTCGAGGGTTCGAATCCCTCCCTCTCCGAACTTTTTTGCTTTTTAAAAATTCTGCAAAAAAATCCGAATTTTCTGCGCCAGAATTAAAATTAAATATAAATCCCCAAGACCTGCGTCGGTGCCGTATCAGGAGCTATGCTCATCAAACGGCCAAGTGTCCTGTCCAGTTTAATCTGAAATATTTTTTCACCTAGTTCTGTTGACAAACTCTAGCATCTTCCGGTCCTGCTTCCCATTCCTCTAACAGCGTCCACTTCTTTAACACGGCTCTTACCACCCTGCGGTAGGCTTTTTCCGTTCCGGACCGCACTCAGAGGTATTTGAGCGCCATCGGTACGTCGTCGGTCCAGACGGCCCGCGCCCCCATTTCCGCCAGTCTCCTGACGTCGCGCGGATTATTAGCAATACCCGCCGAAACCTCTACACCCTCGGCCGCCAGCATATCGGCCTGCGCCCTGAAATCGAAGGCGGCCGCACCGGAATAGAAGAGCTCCCTGGCCAGCGGCCAGTGCACCCAGCCGGCGCAGATTTTCGAGGCCCCCGCCTTCTCGGCTACAGCCTTCATCCGGTACGGGAAAAGCGGCATGACCGCGCAGCCTATTCCCGGCACGGCCTCCCGCGCGGCCTTCAGGAAAGAGGTCCTGTGCTGGAAAGCGAGCAGATAGGACCTGGCCTGCACCCCGGCCCTGCTTATCTGGCTGGCCAGGTCCGCCGCGTCCGAAGGGCGGCCGAGCGCCAGTTCGAAATAGACCTCCGCGGCGGGGCTGAGTATCATCAGGTTCAGGATGTCATCCAGGTGGGCTATGGGCTCGCCGCCGTTCAAGCGCAGGTTTTTCAGATGGTCCCAGGAGGTTTCGGAAACGCGCCAGCCGCGCCCGCAGAGGCGCGCCGTAGTGGCGTCGTGGAACACCGCGAACTGCCCGTCCGCCGTGCGGCGGATGTCGCATTCCACCGCCGAGGCGCCGTCGGAGAAAGCGCGCCGAAAGGCGACCAGCGTGTTCTCCGGGGCTCTCGACATGCCCCCCCTGTGGGCGTATACGGATATTCTAGGCATCGCGGCGACCCTTGAAACGTCCGGAAGGCCGCGGCTTCAGGGCCGGCCGCCGGTGATAAAATACCAGATTAGCAGCGCCACTATCAGGGACAGCAGCTTTATCTGCCAGTTGCGCGAAACGAGTTCGGGAATCTTCATCTTGTTCAAGGCTGGGAGGCGGCGTCCCCGGCCGGAGGCGGAGGCTCGTGGCGAGGGGAACGGCGCAGCAGCGTCTTCTCCGCCTTGGAGCGGTACAACTGATAAAGCATGGCCTCCAGATCCTTGGGGTCCACGGACTGTTGAAGTTTACCGTTGCGCGCCACCGCCAGCGCCCCCGTCTCTTCGGAAACTATCACTATTATCGAGTCCGCCACCTCGCTGAGACCCAGCGCGGCGCGATGCCTCATGCCCAGTATTTTGGAAAGCTCCTGCTGTTCAGTCAGCGGCAGGATGCAGCCTGCCGCGACAAGCCGGTTGTTGGCGATTACGGCGGCTCCGTCGTGCAGCAACGTGTTCTCGTGGAAGACGGTCAGCAGCAGCTCCTTGGAGATCTCGCCGTTGATGCGCACCCCGGTCTCCACTATGTCGCGCAGGGCCATATCCTGCTCCAGCACAATCAACATGCCCATCTTCTCGCCCATCGCCTGGCGCACCGCCTCCATCATCTCGCCGATGAAGCGGTATTCCTGGGACACCATCATGCGGCCCAGCGGGTTTGAGCCTATGTTGGCCAGCGCAAAACGTATCTCCGGCTGGAAAACGACTATCAGCAGCACCATACCGGCCACCCAGAACTGCTGCATCAGCCAGACCGTGGCAGAAAGGTGAAGGAATTGGGCGACGGCGGTGACGACGGCCAGAATGGAGACGCCCCAAATGACCTGCATGGCGCGGGTGCCCTTAATCAGCAGTATCAGGCGGTATACGATATAGTACACCACCGCGATATCCACTACGGTCCTGAGGTAGTTAAGGTACACGTTCCTCTCCGGGCCGCAAGCGCGGCCCGCGCACTTCCGCTAGGCCTTCGCGGCGTCGGGCGCGGCCTTGGAGGCGGCTATCAGGGAGTCTATCTCCTCAGCCTCCACCACCTCTTTTTCCATCAGCCTGCCGGCGATGGCGTCCAACGCGGCGCGGTTGCCGGTCAGGGCGGCCTTGGCCTTCATATAACAGTCGTTGACAATGCGCTTAATCTCTTCGTCCACGCTGCGTGCCGTCTCGTTGGAGTAGCCGGGCTGGCGCACGATGTCGCGGCCAAGGAAAACCTCGCTTTCGTCCTTCTTGAGCGTCAGCGGCCCGATTCTGTCGCTCATGCCGAATTCCAGCACCATCTTCTGAGCGAAACTCGTGACCTTGGACAGGTCGTCGTGCGCGCCGGTGGTTATCTCGCCGATGACTATCTCCTCGGCGGCGCGGCCGCCCAGCAGCACGCAGAGGCGGTTGAGGATCTCCGTCTTGGAGGTCAGATATTTGTCCTCGAGCGGCATCTGCATCGTGTAGCCGAGCGCGGGTCCGCGGGGGATGATGGTGACCTTGTGCACCGGGTCGCAGCCGGGCAGAACCTTGGCCACCAGCGTATGGCCGGCCTCGTGGTAGGCCACTATCCGCTTTTCCTGGTCAGAGATGATGCGGGACTTGCGCTGAGGGCCGGCCATCATCTTCTCGATGGCCTCCTCGAGGTCCTTCTGGTCCACGGACTTTTGCTCCTTCTTGGCCGCTATGATGGCGGCCTCGTTGACGATGTTGGCCAGATCGGCGCCGACGAAGCCCGGGGTGTGCCGGGCTATGACGGCCAAATCGGTCCCCTCGCCCAGCTTCACCTTGGCGGAATGGACGTTCAAAATCTCCTGGCGGCCCTTGATGTCGGGTACCGGCACATTGATTCGCCTGTCGAAGCGGCCGGGGCGCAGCAGCGCGTTGTCCAGCACGTCGGGCCGATTGGTAGCGCCTATCAGGATGATGCCTTCCTTGGACTCGAAGCCGTCGAGCTCGACCAGCAACTGGTTAAGCGTCTGCTCGCGTTCGTCGTGGCCGCCGCCTATGCCGGCGAAGCGGGAGCGGCCGACGGCGTCGAGTTCGTCCAGAAATACTATCGCCGGGGCGCTTTTCTTGGCGCGCTCAAACAGGTCGCGCACGCGGCTGGCGCCCACTCCCACGAACATCTCCACGAACTCGGAGCCGGAAGAGGTGAAGAAAGGCACACCGGCCTCGCCGGCCACCGCCCGGGCCAGCAGCGTCTTGCCGGTTCCCGGGGGACCGTACAACAGCACGCCCTTGGGCAGTTCGCCGCCCAGCATCTGGTATTTCTTCGGGTTCTTGAGATAATCCACTATGTCCCGCAGTTCCTCCTTGGTCTCTTCGCAGCCGGCCACGTCCTTGAACGTGACCTTCTGCTTCTTGAGGTCCTGCAGCCTGGCGCGCGACTTGCCAAAGGACATCGCCTGTTTGCCGCCCATCTGCGCCTGGCGGATGAACAGGAACCACCAGATAAAGATGAACGCCGCCACCCAGCCTATATTGAGCAGCAACGAGGCTATCCAACTGCGGTCGGCCTCGGAGGAGAACTTGGCGACCCCGGCGGTTTCCATGTCCGAGATCAGGTTGGGATCGTTCATAGGGATCGTCCTGAAGTGGACGCTCTTCCCGTTATCGGTCATTTCGCCTTTTATCAGGTCCTGGCTCACGGAAACGTCCTGCACCTGCTTGTCCTTCAGCCTGGCCTTGAACTCGGAATAGGGAATCTCCTGCTCGGTCTCCCCCCCCTTCATGCTCTGGTAGACGGCGATGAAGAGCGTGAACGCCAGCAACCAGAAGAGAAGTTGTCTTAAATTCTTTTTCAGCGGCATGTTTTGTTTCCTTCGATTATTTCCCGTTTCAGCACCCCGACGTAAGGCAGATTGCGGTAGATGCCGTTATAGTCGAGGCCGTAGCCCACCACGAACTTGTCCGGGATGGTGAAGCCCGTGTACTTTATCGGCACCTCGGCCCGGCGACGGCTGGGCTTGTCCAGCAGCGTACAAACCTCGAGGGAACGCGGGCGGCGGGTCCCCAGGTTCTGCAGCATATAACTCATCGTCAGACCCGAATCCACGATATCCTCTACTATCAGCACGTCCGATCCCTCTATACTTTCCTTAAGGTCCAACAGTATACGCACCACCCCTGTGGAACGCTCTCCGGAGTAGGAGGACAGCATCATGAAGTCCAGGCGCACGTCGGACGTGACGCGCCTGGCCAAGTCCGTAAGGAAGAAGACGCTGCCCTTCAGCACGCCGACCAGCGTGAGGCAACGGCCCTCGTAGTCCGCGGAGATCTTTTCGCCCAACTTCTCTATGCCGGCGGAAAGCTCCTCCGTGGAGATGAGCACCTCCTGCAGGTCCTTGTGCATCTTGTCTATTTTAGATATTTTAAATGCGTTTTACCATATGGGAAGGGGGCCCGGCTTTCCGGGGGGGACAAAAAACCGGGGCCTGGAGGCCCCGGTCGAAACTGCTAAGCGCAGGCGCCTCTCAGCGCCCGTTCAGCAGCGCGCCGGCCCCGGCGCTCTGGTGGTCGAGCTGCGCGTAGAAGTAGTCCGACATTATCGAGGAGACCACGCCTGGTTTGGTCTCAAGCTCCTTGGCCGAGGTTATCCTCTTGGCGACAGCCAGGTCGTTGGCGTAGGCCGCGTCCAGCTGCGCCACCTCCCGGCCGCCGAGCACGTTGACGTTCATCTCGCTGTCGGAGCGCTCGCCGCGCGGGTGCAGGTTGTAGGAGCCGACGCTGGCGAACTCCCCGTCAACGGTCATGAACTTTGAATGCAATGTCTGCTGGTCGCCCTGCTTCAGGTAGATGTTGACGCCGGCCTGGTAAAGCGGGACCAGGCACTTGTTCATCGCGTCCACTATCGGCTTGCCCTCCGAGTCTATGCTCTCGGCGGAGTTGGTCAGGATGTTGACCTCCACGCCGCGGGCGCGGGCGTCCAGCACGGCCTGCGTCACCGCGGGGATCGCCACGAAGTAGGCGTTCTCTATGTTGATAACGTGGGTAGCGGCGTACATGGCCTTCACTATGCTTATCAGAATCGGGGACTGCTTGGGCGGGTTCTCCAGCAGCACCGCCACGCGGGCGTCGCCCCCGCGGTAGCCGTCCGCCTCTGAGCTGTTGACGTCCACCAGGCCGTAACCGAGGTTGCGGGACTTCACCTGAGAGTTCCATTCGCGGCCGAGCAGTCGCTTGGCGTCCATCACGGCGGGGCCGGAGTAGATAACGTCGGTGTCGCGCCACTTGATGCTGCCGGAGCCCTTGTGCGAGTATACGTCGCCGAAGTTCATGCCGCCGGTAATCGCATAGGTGTCGTCTACGATCATCGTCTTAACGTGCCAGATGTCGGAATAGCGCTCCGGGTCCTTGTGCAGAACCACCGGCACGCCGGCCTTGCGCATCATGTCTATAACCTTGAACCCGTGGCTGGCCTCCACGATGTTGTCCACCATCACCTTGACGTCAACGCCGCGCCTGTGGGCGGCTATAAGCATCTGCGCGGCCTCGTAGCCGGTCGTGTCGTCGTAGAAGGCCCAGCTGGAGACAAAGATGCTCTTCCTGGCGTGCTGCAGCAGGTAGTCCTTCTGCGCGAAGGAGGCCTCGCCGTTTATAAGGAAATAGGCGTAATTACCGTTGGTGAACCTGGCGCCGGTGGCGCGCTCGAACTCGGCTACGAAGCCTGGGTCGGTGAAGAGGGAGGCCTGGCCGGCGCGCCGCGCCGGGTAATAACGCGACTTGGCGGCATTCAGCACGCGCTCGGAGATCTGCTCGAAAGAGGGGGCGTCGCTGCTCGGCAGCAGGTCGCCCACCTGCTGGGCTATGGCGTGCCAGATAGTCACCGCGGTCCCGCTGTAGGAAGTGGACTCTTCTCCGGAATATTCCTGCGGCACCGCCATCGGCCGGGAGGCGGCCGGGACGGCCGCGGCTACCGGAGACGCCTTCACCCCACTCTCGGAGTAAAGCTGTTTCAGCGCCCCCATCGACTGGGCGGAAGAAAGAGCCGGAAACATTACGCAGGAAACCAGGACCGAGAGGGCAAGTTTTTTGTTCGTCATACTTATAGTATACGGCCCCGGCGTCTTTCCCAAAAGGGCCGAAAAGGGAGCGAACTTAAAAAAAAGGGCCCAGGTTTTTCTGGGCCCTTCGGTCGGGAGGATCCGCCGCCATTATGCCGTTCCCGGTGTCAATCGAGGTCGAATGGGTTCTCCGGCCGAGAAGTGTCCCCTGATTCCTCTATCCTTTTCTTCTCCTTTTGGAACTTCTCTTCCAGTTCCTTCTTCTTCTCCTCCATGGACTTGCCGGCGCTGCTGAAATAGCTGTCCAGGCGCTCCTTGTCCTCTTTCATCTTCTTCATGGCCTCAGCCATCAGGTCCCCCCCTTCCTTGACCTGAGGCTTCTCCCAGTGCCTGAGCACCTTGCCAGTCTTTCTGTCCACCTCTATCCGCGCCTTGCAGCACGGGCAGTCGATCAAAAAAGTCCCTTCGCTCACGGAGCCTCCGTTCCCTTTCTCCCTTCACCTGCCACAGGCCGCACCCGGCGCCGGACCGACAGCGCAACTCGCCGGAGAGACCGCTGGGCAAAGACTCACTTCACTCCCCACAGCGGGTGCTGCTGCGGGAGTATCATTACCCGCCGGAGCCGTTCTGCGGCCAGCGCGGCGGCCTCCGCAATGAACCTGTCCGAAGGCGGGCGCACCCCACGGCGCGGCGTGGCCGGCTGTATGAAGAACGGCACGTCCGCCTTCGCGCCGGCGGCCAGCTCCGCGGCCCTGGCTATCTCGACCAGGCTGGACCTCGAAGTGACCACCACTTTTATGAAGGTTTTTGCGGGAACCACTGCCAGGAACCTGCTGTGATCCGCCCAGCGCGCGCGCTGGCCGGTGGCCGAAGGCAGTTTAATGTCCATGGCCACCACGTCGACAAGACCCTTCACGCGGTCCAACTCCCGCCAGAGCACGCCGTTGGTCTCCAGATGAAGGCGCAGACCGGATTTTATGAGCTCCGGCGCCAAGGCCCGGATGAAGCGCCAGCGCAGCAGGGGTTCCCCGCCGGTGAGCGAAACGTCACGGGCCTTGCCGGAACAGGCCAGCATCCTGACCGCCGCGGCCGCCTGCTTTACTTCCAGTTCTGACCCGGCCGAAGGGGCCAGGGAAGCGGGCTCATCGCAATAGGCGCAGCGCAGATTGCAGCCGGAGAAGCGCAGGAACACCTGCCTCTGTCCGGCGTAAAGTCCCTCGCCCTGAAGCGAGCGGAAGATCTCCGCCACATGCGCCTTCAAATTTCCCATATCTGGCTCTCAACCCCTTCCGGGCGGCGCGGGCTTTGCGCCGCGCCGGAACGGGGCGCGCAGAGCCGGGTCCTCTAGACCCGCCTGCGCGAAGCCCCGGGCCCTTAGTTTGCAGGAGTCGCAGCGCCCGCATGGCCTGCGCCCACCGCCGTAGCAGGACCAGGTCAGTTCAAGCGGAGCCCCCAGCCTCGTCCCGAGGAGAGCTATCTCCGCCTTGCTGAGCTTTATCAGCGGAGTGAGTATCTTGATCGGCCTGCCGCCGGCTCCGCTGCGGGTGCCGAAGGCCGCCGCCTTACCGAGCGCGCGGTAGAACTCGGGGCGACAGTCCGGGTAACCTGAGTAGTCCACCATGTTCGGGCCTAGAACTATGGCGCACGCGCCTACGGCGTCGGCCAGCGAGAAGCCGACGGAGGCGAACACCAGGTTGCGCCCCGGCACGTACGTGGACGGAATATTCCCCTCACGGCCTATTTTCGAGGCCCTGACGTCCGGCAGCTTCAACTTCCTGTTCACCAGCGAGCATAAGTTCAGCCACGGGAAGTCCAGTTTTATCCCGTAAAGCTTCACGCCCAGCCGCCGGGCTATGGCGCGCGCGGCCGCGTTCTCGCGCGCATGGCGCTGGCCGTAGTAAAAGGAGACCGCCAGGCACTCATAGCCTTTCTTCATGGCCCAGGAAAGCGCGGTGGTGGAGTCCAGCCCGCCCGAGAACAGAACTACGGCTTTGTCTTTCTTCATAAAGATTAAGCTGACGCCGCGGCATCGTCCACTCTGCCGGTGCCTGCGCGGAAGCGTATCCTTGGCACTACCGCGTACGAGCCCTTCCTGAGTATCAGTTCCAAATCCCGCCTGCCGGTCTCCGGCCTGAAAGCCAGGAAATCCATGACCCGGCCGCTCGCATGTATCTCCCGCAGCGCCTCCGGGAAGGCCTCCCCCCCCCCAGTTCGGCCTCCAGCGCCCGCGCGCAGATCAGGTCCTCCACGTGCGAGGCGTCGTAAAAAAGGCAGGCAGGCACGATGAGCGTGGGCATGGGCGAGGCCCCGCAGTACGCCGCCAGCGCCGTGGAGTTGGCGAAGCAGCCGACAAGGATCTCCTCGGCCAGTAACAGCGCGCCGGCGGCTTTGGAACCGGACTTAGTGACGGAGAACGCCGGACGGAACAAGTCGGCGGCGCGGAGAGCCTCGTAAGGAGAATTGTCGTAATGTTCAACCGGCAGGTCCATTTCCGAGAAGATGTCGTGCCCGCCGGAGCGGCGCGAGGCTGACAGGGCCAACTCCGGGGTCGGGTAGACCCGCACGTCCCGGCGTCCGCTCTGAAGCAGGGCGCAGATGGTGTTGGAAAAACGGAACAGGTCCACCACTATGCCGCGGCCGCGCCAGGTAAGCGCCTCCCCGCGCGAACGGGCTATCTTTACGTTATTTCGCGGTTCCAGTGGAGACTGCGGTGACATATTTTATCGCGAGGGCGCTGAGGTAGCGCTCCGGTTCCTGCACCACTCCCATGTCGTCTCCGGCCGGAACGTCATTGAAAGTGATTATGACGGCGTCGGCGCCTATGGCCGCGGCCCGGCGCCGGGCCTGGCGCTCCAGCTTCTCAAGACTGGAGGTGTCGGCCGAGGCCGGGATATGTGAGGCGTGTATGATGGCTATGCCGCCCCAGGGGCGCGCGGCTTGGTCGCGCGAGGTAAAGACCTGCACGCTGCGCCAGTCGCGCGGGGCGAACCAAGGCCCCACCTGGATCACGTCGAGCTTGGAGGAATAACAGGCGCAGGCGGCCAGCAGCAGCGCGGCCGCCGCGGCCAGCCTCGTCAGGGCTGCTCCACGCCAAGGTCCCGGCATATCTTCCGCACGGTAAAGTCCGCTATTTCGTTGTGGCGGGTTACCGGCACTTCCTTGTTGGTGACAGGATTCATGAAAACCGAATACTTGCCGCCTTCGCGCGACAGCACGCAGCCCTTGTTAGTCAGGTGTCTAACCAGATCCTTGCGTTTCATATATACCTCGCTGCCGGCGGACAGGAACAGCCTTGCCGGCGCATATATTTTAGCAATTCCGGCCAGGAGAAGAGAAGCGGGCTCAATCGGAACTGCGCGGGATGCGTCCTATCAACTTCCAGGAGACGTCCGATTTCCCCACCGTCACCTGCACGAACGAAAGCGCGCCGTCCTCCGGGCTTTCCAGCACCAGCACGCTGCGCCCTCCCTCGTTCACCACGCCCTTGCACTGCCCGTAAGAGGAAGGCAGACCGCCGACGCCGGAAGGCTCGGCGTAGACCTCCGCGCCGTTAGGGGCGCTGTAGTCCTGATCCCCGGAGGCGTCCCCGGCGTCCCCTTTGGAATCTATCATCACCCCGGCCTCATCGGAATCGTCCTGGACTTTCGCGGAGGCGGACGACGGCGCCGGCGCCTGGGCTGCGTCCGGACCCTTGGCCAGCAGCACTCCGGCAAAGGCCAGCACTATCACGACTATCGCTATTTCCTTCATATCCCCTACCTCCATAACGCCGGCGGGTTCTCAGAAACGCTTGATCTCTACCCTGCCGGTCCTTATCCCTAGCAGCCTGTGCGCCAGCGCCGAAAAACGCTCCGGCGCGTCGCTGACCACGAACTCGGAACGCCCACGACGCCCGGGGTTCAGCAGGCCGCGCGCGGCCAACTCGTCGCGTGCCGCCTGCGCGGCGGTCCGCGCCGAATCCACTATCCTGGTGCGCGGCCCCATCACGCGGGCAATCACCTTCTTTAACAGCGGGTAATGGGTGCAGCCCAGTATCAGGGCGTCTGCACGGCCCCTGAAAGGGGCCAGGTATTCCCTGGCCACCTGCAGGGCCACCGGCTTGGAGCACCAGCCCTCCTCCACCAGCGGAACAAAGAGCGGACAGGCCCTCTCGGCCACCTTCACGCCAGATCCGGCCAGGGCGCGGGAATAGGCCCGGCTGTTGACGGTGGCCGTCGTCCCCGTCACTAGCACCCTGCCGCCGCGCGGGGCCGCGGCCAGCGCGGCGGCTGCCCCCGGCTCTATCACCCCCAGCACCGGCACCGGCGAGATCCCGCGTACCTCCTCCAGGGCCAGCGAGGAGGCGGTGTTGCACGCCACGACGAGCAGCTTTATCTTCCTGGCAAGCAGGAAGGAGGTTATCTCTTTTGAAAAAGCTATGACGGCCTCGGCGGACTTGGTGCCATACGGCACGCGCGCGGTGTCGCCGAAATAAATCAGGTTCTCTCCCGGCAACATCGAGCGGAGCTCCCTGAACACGGTGAGCCCGCCCAGCCCGGAATCAAATATGCCTACAGGCTTCTCAACTTCCTTCATGCACCCGCCCCCGCGCTCATTTCCATTTTTTCATTTTCGCGTAGTCGACGATGCCGCGATAGATAGAGTTGGCTATCTCGGCGCGGACCTTCTTTTTGTTGAGGTCTCTCTGGTCGTGGGAGTTGGTCATAAAGCCCATCTCTACCAGTATGCCGGGGGCGTAAGTCCCCCTGAGCACGTAGAAAGCTGCCTGCTTTACACCGCGGTCGACGAAGGGAGTGTGTTTCTCCATCTCCTTGCTGACCAGCCCCGCCAGCCGGCTGCCCTCGTTGAGGTACTCATTGCGCGCCATGGAATGCAGCAGCATGGCTGCGGCGTCGTTCTCGCTCTGCCCGCCGTTATCCTCCAGGCCGACGACGGAGTTTTCGTAATCCGCCACCTCCGCCGCGCCGGGGTCAGAGGCCTTCTCGGACATAAAATACACCTCAAAGCCCTTCTCCCGGCGGTCGCGCGAAGCGTTAGCGTGCAGCGAGATGAACAAGTCGGCCTTGAAATTGTTGGCCATGTTCGAGCGGTCGGACAGCGGCACGAAGGTGTCGTCGTCGCGGGTCATCATGACCTCGAACTCAGAGTCCTTCTTAAGCAGCTTGTAGAGGTCCTTGGCCACGGCCAGGTTAAGCTCCTTCTCCCTCATGCCGAAGAGCCTGTTGCCGCCGGCGTCCTTGCCGCCGTGCCCCGCGTCTATTACAATCCGTTTCCTGCCCGCCCCCCCCACCTGCAGTTTGTCCGGGATGTTGAGAGCGGCAGCGTCGGAGGCCGCGGGCTGCGCGCCCCCCGGGACCGGCGCGGCGGAGGACGGAAGTATGACCGCGACGTTACGGCTATCGGCCTGAGGGGCAGGCTGGCCTGCTGCCGAGGAGGAGGAAGGGTCGGCGCCGGAGGCAGGCGCGGCCCCCGCGGAGGGCGTCACGAAGGCGCCGGGATCGCCGCTTATGGTCTGGCGCACGGTGGAGGCCTTCTTTGAGACGTCTATCACCAGCCGCTCCGGGCCGGAGAGGGAGAACACTTTGGCCTCCCCGAAATTGTCGCCCGGGTCCACGATAAGCCGCGCTGCCTTGTTGTCCTGCAGCAGGTCGACACTGCGCACCACCCCGTCGCCGATGGCCAGCTTCTCCTCGTGGTCTATTATCCCTCTGAAGATATTAACCCTGAAGAGGTTGTTCTCCTTCTGCGTGGCCTGCCACTGGAGCGGCTCCTCCATGTACACGACTATGCGGGTCTTGTCCGGGTACGAGAAGTAGTTGACGGAGGTAACATTGACGGCGTGCTTGGCGGACAGCACGCGTGAGGACTTATCGTAGTTCAGGCTGAACCCGAACGCCTCCGAAAAGTGGTCCGATACGAAGAACTTCAGCGCGAGGAAGGCGCGCCCGCCGCGCACTATCAGCGGGTCCGGGAAACTGACATCCTCGTCGTTTATCCGTATAGTGTCGGACTTCATGCTGAAGAGGACCCGCTTGCCTTTTATCTGCATCAGCAGCTTGCCGGACACCGGGTACCAGTAGATCTTGCCGCCGACGAGTTTAGCGGTCTGTCCGGCGTCCAGGTAGGGCTCCCCGCCCAGGGAATAGGTGCCTATCTTCCCGGAGTAGACGCCGTTCTTCATATACGCGACCTGGTCCACCCTCGCCTGCGCGGGGGCGCATACGGAGGCCAGAAACAGCAGCAACGACAGACGTTTTAACATATGGCTCATCCTTAATTTATAGCAAGAAAGCCGGAGAGCGGGAAAGCAGCGCTGGGCGGCCCGACGACCACCCCCCCGCCGCCACCGGCGGACGGACCTCCGGAGTCACTCCAGTATTATCCGGTAATCCTCCCACGTCAACTGCGGGTCGGAAACCACCTTCACGCTGCGGTGCACGTTCTTCTCCATAGTGGCCTGCTTCTTCTTCAGCAACTCGCACAGTATCGGGTGCGTCACCACGCGCAGGTTACCGCCGGGCCGGCCCAGCGTGAGGTTGTGTATCTCCCTCTGTATCTTTATACGGATGCTCTCGCTGGACAGCACACGGCCGGAGCCATGGCATTCGGGGCACTCCTCGGTCAGCAGGCTGAAGGTGCTTTCGCGCTTGCGCTCGCGCGTCATCTCCACCAGGCCCAGGCGCGTTATCGGCAGGATACGAATCTTCGCCCGGTCGCGCGCCACGGCCGCCTCGAGCGCGCTGACCACCTTGTTGCGGTTGGAGGCCTTTTTCATGTCGATGAAGTCTATCACGATGATGCCGCCGATGTTGCGCAGACGCAGCTGGCGGGCCACCTCTCCCGCGGCCTCTATGTTGGTGGCGGTCACGGTCTCCTCCTGCGACTTGCTGCCGGTGAAGCGGCCGGTGTTGACGTCTATCGCGCACAGCGATTCCGCCTCCTGTATGATAATGGAACCTCCGTTCGGCAGCGGAACCTTGATGCGGCGCAGCTCCTCTATCTCCTTCTCTATATTGAAGGCCTTGAAGATGGGCGTCTTGCTGTCGTAGAACTTCACGCGGTCCTTTAGTTCAGGGGAGATCTTGGCGGCGAGCTCCACCACGTTGTGGTAGTCGTCGTGGTTGTCCAGCATGTAGATCGTCGTCTCCTCGGAGAGGATGTCGCGCGCCACCTGCATCGTCATATCCATGTCCTTGTGCAGCAGCGCCGGCGGGCGCGAACTGTCGTAGCGGGCCTGAATCGTCTCCCACATCCGCAGCAGGTACTTGACCTCGCGGTCGAGCTCCTCCTCGGTGGCGCCCTCGGCCTCGGTGCGCACTATGCAGCCCTTAGTCCCCAGCATCTTGGAGTCGGAGATCTTCCGCATAATCTCGGACAGGCGGCGGCGCTCGCCAGCGTCCTCGATGTTCTTCGAGACTCCGACGAAGTCCTGGAACGGCGTCAGCACCAGGAACCGGCCGGGCAGCGAGACGTCCATCGTCACCTTCATTCCCTTCGTGCCGATTGCGTCCTTCGTGACCTGTACCATGACCTCCTGGTCTTTTTTCAGCAGCTTGTCGATGCCGTCCTTCTGGTTGCCGAGCACGTCGGAGATGTAGATGTAGGCGTTCTTGTCGAGGCCTATGTCCATGAACGCGCTCGAGATGCCCGGCAGCACGTTCTCGACGCGGGCTTTGTAAATGTTGCCCACGATGTTGCCCGAACTGCGGCGTTCCCAGAACAGTTCGACGAGCTTGCCGTCCTCCAGGATGGCTATGCGCGTCTCCTCAAAAGAGGTGTTCGCAAAAATTTCTTTCTTTACCTTGTGATTTGACATATACGCTCTCCTTGAAACCCTTAAAATACCTCGAGCTTACCGCCCGAGCCGAACCAATAAAGTTCCTTCCTTACTATGCGCCTGAAGGCCGGCCTGGCGCCGGCCATCAGCTCCGCCACCGTTTCCGGCTTGACGTTCTTGCCGGGCTCCATCTTCAGCGTGACCTTGAGCAGCGAGGCCGCAGAGTCGTACGAGGCCGACAGCACCGGGGACCTGGCGTCCAGAATCCTGCTCTCGCCTGAGGGCTTGACCTTTTCCCACGGTACGCTCTTCTTCGCCATAAAGGCGTCCACAGAACCGTCGGAAAAGCCCTCCGGGAACCCCGCCTCCATAAAATACTCGGCGGCGTTCACCGCTGCCTCTATCGACGGGAAGAACACCGGGATGCGCCTCGCCGAAATCAGCGTGAATCTGGCGTCGTCCAGCGGCCGCATCTTCTCCGCCGCGGACTCCTCGCGCGCGAACTCCTCCAGGTACAGGTCAGCGTACTCGCAGAGGCTTTCGTGACCCACGGAGACCGCCGGCCCGAAGGCCATCCTGGGCACCGTCTGTCCTCCCACTTTGGCCGGCCAGAACCTGAGCCCGCTGGCGGCTGCGCGCGAACGCAGCGCCTTTATCTGCTCCAGGTGGGTCATCTCCCTGGCCGGCGCCAGGCGCGCGAACTTCAGCCTTATCCGCGATTTTGGTCCTTCGTTCATACTTTCGTCAACGGCGCGGTCCCGGGGCGTCCCCGCGTCAGACCAGCGCGTACCTCCTGGCGTAGACCGACTGCGCTATCCCCAGCGCCATCATCGTGGCCACCAGATTGGAGCCGCCGTAAGAGAGTAGCGGCAACGGCACTCCCGCCACCGGGGCCAGGCCCAGCAGCATGCCGAAATTTATACTGAAATACACCAGGAACATGCCGAAGATACCGCAATTGGTCAGGTAACCGAAGCGGTCGCGCGCTAGGCGCGCGCCCTGGATCAGGCGCCGCATCAGCAGCGCGTAGAGCCCCGTCACGGCCAGCATGCCCCAGAAGCCCATCTCCTCTCCGACCACGGCCAGGATGAAGTCGGTGTGGCGCTCCGGCACGAAGCCCAGCCTGGACTGGGTACCCGAAAAAATGCCGCGGCCGAGTATGCCCCCGGAGCCTATAGCTATCCTGGCCTGCAGCAGGTTGTAGCCCGCCCCGCGGGGGTCTGTCTCCGGGGAAAGGAACACCTCAAGTCGTTTCTCCTGATATTCCTTCATCTGCCGCTTCACCAGCACTCCCGAAAAGAAACCGAACATCAGCACCACGGCAGCCCCGGCGAAGTAGATGCCGGAGAGGTTGGCGTAGAGCCGCACGGACAGGCGCCACAGCAGCCAGAACCCGAAAACCACGGCAGCCACGAAAATGAGGGCGCTGGCCCAGGAATCGGAAAGGTGAAAGAAATAGGAGATCAGCGCGTTGTCCATCAGCTCCGGGTTCAGCTTGATGATGGTCCAAAGGATAGGGAACAACCCGGAGATCAGGGCGTAGCCGACGATGATCGAGAGGTGGAACACGCTGGCCCCGGCCGCGAAAAGCATTATAAGCGCCAGCGGGAACGTCAGCAGCACCCCGGAGAAGTCCGGTTGCTCTATCATCAGGATAAAGACAGGCACGCACAGCGCGAAGGCCCCGAGCACGGTGCGCAGCTCCTTAATCTTGCCCATCCGCTTGTCCAGAAAGTTGGCCAGCACCAGGATCAGCCCTACCCGCGCGAACTCCGACGGTTGCACAGAGAAGAACGGCAGGCGGTACCACGAGCGGGAACCTTTATCCACCACGCCGAAAACGAGTACGCCGGCGAGTATAGCGAGCAGGAAGCCATAGACAAACTTCCACTGGTCCTGGTAGACCTGGTAGTTCAGGCTCCAGGCGGCCCCGAAGACGAGCATGGCCAGCGGGATGGCCGTCAGCTGTATCCTGACGATGCGCGCCTGATTCGGCAGCGCGGACACGGACGAAATGACCGCGAGCGTTCCTATCGCGAGCAGCGCCAGCGCGGCGAAGAAGAGCACCCAGTCTACCCTGCCCTTCCTAAGGCCGGCCCCCGGAGTAGTGAGGCTCATATCGTCGCCTCCCCTGCTGCGGGCGCGCCCGCGGGCGGTCCTTTCGGGGTATCAGTGGAGATAGCGGAGCCGCCAGGCGGAGCGGCCGGCTTCTTCCGAGACAGGTCGTTGCGCAGCACCGCCTCTATTACGGCCTTGGCAATCGGCGCCGCGGCCGAGGCGCCGTGTTCGCCGTGCTCCACCAGCACCGCTACGGCCACGCGGGACGGCTGCCCGTCCACCGTTGCGTAGGCCACGAACCAAGCGTGGTCCTTGCCGTGCGGGTTCTGCGCTGTGCCGGTCTTGCCGTAGACCTCGACGCCCTTTATCTGGGCCGCGCGGCCTGTCCCTTCGTCCACCACGCTAAGCAGACCCTCTTTTATAAGGGCCCAGGTGGAGGGCTTAAGTTTCACTGTGCCGTAGACCTCCGTTTTCGCGCGGCGCACCACCTGTCCATCGGGGCGCGCAATGTAGTCCACGTAGTAGGGCCTGTAAAGCGTCCCGCCGTTGGCCACGGCGGAGATCAACTCCGCGGCCTGGATGGGGGTGACCAGCGTCTCTCCCTGGCCGATAGCCAGGTTGAGCGTGTCGCCGATGAACCAATAACTCTTCTGGTCCGCCCTTTTGCTGGGACCGAAAACGTTGCCGGCCTTCTCTCCGGGCAGGTCGATGCCGGTGGGTTTGCCGAGGCCGAAGGCCCTGGCGTACTTCTCTATGGCCAGCGCGCCGGTGCGCAGGCCGGCGTTGTAGAAATAGACGTCACAGGAGTTCGCCAGGCCGTCTATGAAGTTCACGTAGCCGTGTCCTTTTTTGTCCCAGCACTTGAAGATGCGGCTGCCGGCGTCGAACCAGCCGGGGCAGTAGAACTTCTCGTCGGGGCTCACGCGGCCGCTCTCCAGGACGGCCGCCCCTGTGATTATCTTGAAGATGGAACCTGGCGGATAGGTGCCCTGCAGGGCCTCGTCGAACTCCGGCAGTACGGAGCCTTCCGGCAGCGCCTCCCGCTCGGGGCCGGACAACACGAATATGTTGGGATCGTACTCGGGAACGGAGGCCAGCGCCAGCACGGCGCCGGTCCTGGGGTCGAGCGCCACGACGGCCCCCTTGCCGCTGATGGATTCCTTCAGCCCTTTTTCGGCCGCGGCTTGCGCCTCAGAGTCTATCGTCAGGTGGATATCGTCGCCGGGGGACCACTTGCGGCTTTCCAGCACGCGGTTCAGTTTGCCGCGCGAATCCACCTCCAGATAAATGCCGCCGTCCTTCCCCTTCAACTCGCTCTCAAACATCTTTTCCATCCCGGTCTTGCCTATGCGCGAGTCTATCGTGTAGTCGTCTTCTCCGGAATAGAAAGCCCAGTCCTTTGGGTCCATCCTGCCTATATAACCTATCAGGTGACTGAGATAGGAGCCGAACGGATAGTAGCGCCTTGCCTCCACGATTATGTTGATGCCGGGATATACGGCCTTCAGCTCGGAAAGCGCCAGCATTATCTTGGGAGGCAGGTTTTCGGCCAGGCGCACTGGCTTCTCGTGCGTGACCGCGAGGAAGAGCGTCCTGCGCAGCTGGTCGTAGTCAGAGCCCAGAGGCTTTGCCAGCACGCGAGCCAGGCGGTCCAGCTCGGGTCCCGGCTTCGTCTGGCCGGGGAAATAAACGAGGCTGAAGGAAGGACGGCTGGTGGCTATAGAGACCCCGTCGGCCGAGATGATCCGGCCGCGCGGGGCCGTTTGGCTTATAATCTGCGTCCGGTTCTTCTCAGCCAGGGCCCTGTAATGCGAACCGCCTATAATCTGCAGGCTGACCAGACGGAAAAGGAAGATCATCGCCGCCGCGCCGGCTATAATCCATAGGAAGTCCAGCCGCTCCTGTGGCATCTGGCGGTCGATCATAGTATGCCGAACCGCCGCTTGAGCCTGCGGAACGCGTAGAACACCGCCGGAACGGCCAGCGCGTTCAGGAACGGCTCCACCAGAAAGATCTTTACGCTCCCGGGATTGATCCTGGAAAAGATCAGGCTCAGGCCCATGTAGAAGAGCATGGAGGCCCAGGAGAGCGAGAGCGCTGCGACCAGCTGGGAAAAGAAGCTGTCCATGTCGAACTGCCGCTTGACCAGGTAGACCGCGTAAGCCATCAGCGTATAAGTAAGGGCGTACCCGCCGAAAACCCCGGAACCGAGCAGGTCCGCGTAAAGACCGAGGAAAAACCCCCAGGTCATGGCCTTGACCGGGCCGGACAGGATGGCCGCGCTGAGAGCGGCGGCGAAGACGATGTCCGGGGCGAGTCCGAAGAAGGAGAGGTTCTGCGTCCACCACCAGTAGAAGGCGCCGGTCGCCAGGTAGAGGAGCGCTTCCAGCAGGAAGGTCATGGCATCACCTCCCCGGCCTCGGAAATCTCCCTGGGCAGACTGCGGTGCACGACGTAGACTTCCTTCAGCGTATTGACGTTCACCAGCGGCGCCACATCTGCCATGATGAAGTTCATCGAAGATTCCTTCGGATAGACCTTTGTCACCCGGCCCACCGGGACCCCGGCCGGGAACAGCAGGCCGCCCTTGGAGGTCTCCAGCTCCGCTCCATCCTGCAAGCCGGAATCCTCCGGCACGTAGTTCATCTTCAGCAGCCAGGTGCCCCGCCCTTCCACCAGCGCTTCAACTCCGGACGGGACTATCGAGCAGACAGCGGAGGCCGCGGCGTTGGTCAGCAGCAACACCTTGGAGAACTTTGGATAGACCTCGAAGACGCGGCCGGCCAGGGCCGCGCTGTCGCCCTGCATACCGAGCACGGTGTCGTTGACAGCTATACCGTCGTCAGAGCCTTTATCTATGAAGATGGAGCCGTACCAGTCGGACGGGGTCTTGTTGATTACCCTGGCCCAGGACCCGGTCCATGGCAGGTAACGGGAAAGTTTCATCTCCGCGCTGAGCCTGGCGTTATCCTCCGCCAGCACGGAGAGGTTCTGCAGCTTGAGCTCCAGGTCGCGGTTCTTCTCCCTGAGCGCCCGGTTCTCCTGATCTGTCTCCAGCAGCGCCAGCACGTTGGCCGGAACGTTGCGGATAAAATGGGTATAGTCCGCCCCGTAATGGAGCGACGGGTAGAGGCTGTAACTGGCTATTATGCGAACGGTGTGGGCTACGCGGGAGGACGGAAAAAGCAGCAGCAGAACCGAAAGAACGGCAAAGAAGATCAAAGCGTAATTTGCGGCGTCTTTCTCTCTGCTCATCGCCTGTCCCCGCCCGGGACCCGGCTGAAAGAGGGCTGGGCCGGCGCTCCGGTCAGCGGTAGGTGTTAAGGGTCTCTGGCCGCTGGATCTTGTCCAGCTCTTCCAGGTACTTACCGCAGCCCAAGGCGACGCAGCTCAACGGATCGGCAGCCCTGTGGACGGGCAGTTCGGTTTCCTGCCGGATAAGCTCCGGGAAACCGCGCAGCAGCGAGCCGCCGCCTGCCAGCACCATGCCGCGGTCCACAAGGTCGGAGGAAAGCTCCGGCGGGGTGGCCTCAAGCACCTGCTTTATCACGTCCACTATCAACTGCACAGGCTCCATAAGGGCCTGTCTGATCTCTTCCGAAGTCACAAGAATCGTCTTGGGCAGGCCCTTGGCCTGGTCCCTGCCTTTAACTTCTATCGTCTTCTCTTCTTTCAGCGGGAAAACCGAACCTATCTGTATTTTTACCTCTTCGGCGGTGGTCTCGCCAATGACGAGGTTATGCTTGCGCCGGAAGTACTGCACTATGCAGTCGTCCATCTCGTCGCCGGCCACGTCGAGGGACTTCGCCACCACGAGGCCGCCCAGCGAGATAACCGCCACCTCGGTGGTGCCGCCGCCTATGTCGCAGATCATGCTGGCGTGCGGCTCCGAGACCGGCAGGTCGGAGCCGATGGCGGCCGCCATCGGTTCCTCTATCAGCGCGACCTCGCGGGCGCCGGCCTGCTCCGCCGACTCCTGCACGGCCCGCTTCTCCACTTCGGTTATGCCTGACGGGATGCCTATCACTATGCGGGGGTGCAGCAGGCTTCTCCTGTTGTGCACCTTGCGGATGAAATACTTTATCAACTCCTGCGTCAGCTCGAAGTCGGCTATCACACCGTTCCTGAGCGGCCGCACGGCCGTTATGCTGGACGGGGTACGGCCGAGCATCAGCTTGGCCTCGGCCCCGACGGCCAGCACCTTCCTCCTGTTCTTGTCTATCGCGACGACCGAAGGCTCGCGCAGCACAATACCCCTGCCCTTTACGTAGACGAGGGTGTTCGCGGTGCCGAGGTCTATGCCGATGTCGTTGGAGAACAGGCTGAAGAAGTAGTCGAACATTTTTTTAGACCAGTTTCACCAGCGCCGTCTCCGTGGCGTCTCCCTTGCGGAGGCCGAGCTTGAGTATCCGCGTGAACCCGCCGGGACGCTCTTTATAGCGAGGGGCGATCACATCGAACACCTTGTGGTAGACGGCCTTGTCTTTTACGACGCGCCTCACTTCTACGCGGCGGTTGTTCTTCGCGTCGGCTATCACTCGCTCCACTACGCGGCGCAGCTCCTTGGCCTTCGGCAGCGTGGTCTGCACCTTCTCGTGCAGCAGCAGACTGGAAGCCATATTGGAGAACATCGCGCGGCGATGGGAGCCGGTCTTGGAAAGTTTCCTTGCGCCTAAGTTTCTTATCATAGCGTTTCCTTAAAGAGTTAGTCTCGGGGTCAGTCCCTCTTCATCCCGAGGCCAAGCCCCATTTCCTTGAGCTTTTCCTTTATCTCGTCCAGGGACTTCTGTCCGAAATTCTTGACCGCCAGCAGGTCGTCCTCGGTCTTGCCGACCAGTTCGCCTATCGTGCGGATGCCGGCGACCTTCAGGCAGTTGGAGGCGCGCGAGGAGAGTTCTATCATCTCCACGCCCTGCTCCAGCTTGGAGGCGTTCTCGCCGGAGGATTCGCTCTTGGCGGATTCCGCCTTCGCGGGCTCCTTGGCGGCCTCCTCGGCGGGCAGGAACGGCATAATCGAGCGGCGCAGCAACCCCGCGGTGTCCTTGACGGCCTCATCGGGGGTCATTGTCCCGTCGGTCCAGACCTCGAGAACGAGTTTGTCATAGTCGGTGCGCTGGCCCACGCGGGCGTTCTCCACGGTGTAATGGACCTTCTGTATCGGGGAGAAGATCGCGTCCATAGGGATGAACTCCATGGGCAGATTCATGCGGCCGCGAATCTCCTCGGAGGTCAGGTAGCCGGAGCCCCTGGCAATCTCCAACTCGGCCTCGAACTCGGCGCCGCTCTCGACGTTCGCTATCACGAGGTCCTTGTTGATAATTTCCACGTTGGAGTTCTCGCGGATGTCGGCGGCGGTAATCTCTTTCTTGCCCTTCACGCTGATTAGCAGGGTCTCGGGGCCCTCGCCCTTAAGGCGCACGCGCAGTTTCTTGAGGTTCAGAACGATATTGACCACATCCTCCTTCACGCCGTTGACGGCGGCGTACTCGTGGCGCGCGCCCTTGATACGCACGGCCACTACTGCCGCGCCCTCAAGGGACGACAGGAGGATGCGGCGCAGCGAGTTGCCTATCGTGTGGCCGTAGCCCTTCTCGTAAGGTTCGGCAGTGAACTTCGCGTAGTTATCGGTCTTGGTCTTTTCCTCGACGCCCAGGGCCTCGGGGATAACGAGCTGTTTAGAAAAAGTTGACATTCGGTCTCCTCGCTTACTTGGAATAGAATTCGACTATCATCTGCTCATCGGCGGAGATGCTCGACTCGGCGCGGTCCGGCCAGCGGACGAGCTTGCCCTTCTTGGCGCCGGCGTCCCAGGACAGGAAGCTAGGCCTGAAAGCCGTCTTTTCAGCGTGCTCCATACCCTGCTTTACCAGCAGCGTCTCGCCTATTTTCCGGCTCGCCGGGTTCATGCTGACCTCGTCTCCGGGCTTCAGCATCGCGGAAGGGATGGAGAGCACGCGGCCGTTGACGCAGACATGGCCGTGGTTGACCAGCTGGCGGGCGGCCTTCAGCGAGACCGCGAAACCGAGCCTGCGCACGATGTTGTCGAGCCTTACCTCCAGGAAGCGCAGCAGCGCCGCGCCGGTCTGCCCCTTGTCCTTGGAAGCCTTGGCGAAGAAGCGGCGGAACTGAGCCTCGTTCACCTGGGCGGAGAGGCGGGCTATCTGCTTCTCGCGCAGGTGCTTGCCGTAATCGGACATCTTGTTCGGACGGCCGCCGGAGGAAAAACGCTTCTCCTTCTCGGCGCGCTGCGCCTTGTCCACCAGGCAGTTCGTGTGGCACTTGGTGCCCTTGAGGAACAGCTTCTGGTTCACTTTCCTGCACTTCTTGCAGCTGGGTCCGGTATATCTCGACATTTTAAAGGTCTCCTTAGCTTGTGTTGCTGTTACACGCGGCGGGCTTTCGGGGGCCTGCAGCCGTTGTGCGGTATAGGGGTCACGTCCTTGATGGATACGACGTGGATGCCGCTCTGCGAGACAGCGCGTATCGCGGTCTCGCGGCCGGGGCCGGGGCCGCTGACGAAAACCATGGCCTGGCGCACGCCGTACTCGGCGGCGCGGGCCGCCGCCTTGGAAGCGGTGATCTGCGCGGCGAAGGGAGTGCCCTTCTTCGTGCCGCGGAAGCCGTTGCCGCCGGAGGTGGACCAAGCTATCACACCGCCCTTCTCGTCGGTGAAGGTGATGATCGTATTATTGAACGAGCAGTTCACATACACGCGGGCGAACGCTACGGTGCGGAGGCGGCGCCTGGGGGCGGCCTTCTGCTCGGGTTTCTTTGCCCCATCCTGGGGCTGCTGGTTTTTGTTCTCTTCAGCCATGGTCTTTGATCTTCCTTTTCGGTTTATTTCCCCCCCCGCCTTCGCGGAGGGGGCTGGCCTTACTTACCGCCCGGAGCGGCGGCGGCCGCTTTGCCGGAGGACCCCACAGTGCGGCGGCGGCCGCGGCGGGTGCGGGCGTTGGTGCGGGTGCGCTGGCCGCGCACCGGCAGGTTCCTGCGGTGGCGGTATCCGCGGTAACTGTTAATCTCTACGTAGCGCTTCAGGTTCGCGGTGATCTCCCTGCGGAGCTCGCCCTCAACCTTGTACTCTTTGGAAATCACGGAGTTCAGCAGACCAACCTGGTCCTCGGTCAGGTCCTTGACCCTCATGTCGGGATTTATCTGATCGGCGAGGCCGGCCAAAATCTTCTTCGCCATCGGCCGCCCTATGCCGTAGACATAAGCCAAAGCTATGATTATTTTCTTCTCTCTCGGTAAGTCCACACCTGCTATACGTGCCATACTTTCTCCTTGCTGCTGTAATCGGTCACCGGCTGACGCTGGTCACCAGCCGGGGGCTCAGCCCTGGCGCTGCTTGTGGCGGGGATCGCCGCATATCACGCGCACGACGCCCTTGCGCCTGACTATTTTGCACTTATTGCAAATCTTCTTAACGCTGGCTCTTACTTTCATCGAAGCACCTCTGATCTTAATCGCGCCGCGGCGGCGGCTTATTTTTCTCTATAAACTATTCTGCCCTTACTGAGATCGTAAGGAGAAAGTTCCAGTTTCACCTTGTCGCCCGGCAGTATCTTGATGTGGTGTATACGCATCTTGCCGGAGATGATGCCGAGTATAGTTTTGCCCGGTGCTATCTCCACCTTGAAAGTGGCGTTCGGAAGAGACTCCTTGACCACGCCTTCAAGCTCTATCTTGTCGCTGTTCTCGGCCATATTTATATATTATACAAAATGAGACCTTCTTCTCAGAAACTATATCCTGCTAAGAATCTCGCAGCCATCCTCCGTAACGGCCACCGTATGCTCGTAATGGGCGGCCAGGCTCCCGTCGGCGGAGACCGCGGTCCACCCGTCGTTCTTCACCACCACTTCGGCACGCCCCAGGCATATCATCGGCTCTATCGCCAGCGTCATGCCGGACTTCAGGAGCGGCCCCGTCCCGGATCTGCCGAAGTTGGGAATCGAAGGCTCCTCATGCAGATGGCGCCCTATGCCGTGGCCCGTGAACTCGCGCACCACCGACATACCGTTGGCCTCCGCGTGCTCCTGCACTGCGTGGGAGACATCGCCCAGCCTGACCCCGGACCTGACCTTCGAAAGCGCCAGTTCCAAAGAACGGCTAGTGACCTCCATCAGCTTCCTGGCTTGCGGGCTTATCACGCCGGCCGCCACAGTGAGGGCGGCGTCGCCGTAAAAACCGCCGCAGACGGCCCCCATGTCCAGGCTGACCACGTCTCCGTCGCGGACCACCCTCTTGGGAGTGGGGATGCCGTGCACTATTTCCTCGTTGATGGACACGCAGAGCGTGGCCGGATAACCACGGTAACCGAGAAAGGCCGGCACGGCGCCCAGCTCGCGCACGCGCCGCTCCGCGAACCTGTCGAGCTCCGCCGTGGTGACCCCCGGTTTCACGAGGGGTTTCAGCTCGGCGAGGACCTCCGCCACGATGCGCGAGGCCCGCCGCATGACCTCTATCTCCGCCAGAGTCTTAATCTCTATCACGGCCGGCGCAGCATGGAGGAAAGTTTTTCCGCCACCGTCTCCGGCGGCAGGGAACCGTCCGCCTCGTAGAAATTGCCGGAGGCCCTGTAGTAGGCCAGCAACGGTTCGGTCTGGTCCCTGTATACCTGCAGGCGCCGCTCGATCACGGCGGGCTTGTCATCGTCGCGCGTCACCAGTCCCTTGCCGCAGGCGTCGCAAACGCCTTCCTTCGCCGGCGGGGCCGAGATGACGTTATAGATCCTGCCGCAGCCGGAGCAGGTGCGCCTGGCGCTCAGGCGCCGCCCCACCTCCGCCTCCGGCACGTTGAGAAAGAGCACCGCATCTATCGCCTGACCACGCGTACCGAACCAGCTGTCCAGCCCCTCGGCCTGTTCCACCGTGCGGGGAAAGCCGTCGAACAGCAGTCCGCGAGTCTCGGCGCCGAGCCTGGCCTTGAGCACATCGAGCACCAGCCTGTCCGGGACTAGGCGGCCGGCGTTAAGGTAACCCGCTACCTCCTGCCCGAGGGCGGTCTTCTTCGCCAGCTCCTCGCGGAAGATGTCGCCGGTGGAGACGTGGAACATGCCGAGTTTCTGAGAAAGAACCTTCGCCTGAGTCCCCTTGCCGGAACCCGGATACCCCAATAAAATCACGTTCATGCTTTTCTCCGGACCTCCGGCCGCGCGAGGCCCCGCTCAGCTGCCCACGTTAAACCAGCGGCCCTTTATCTTGGAGTTCTTGTAGAAGCCCTCGTAGTTCCGCATCACCAGGTGCGCCTCCGTCTGCGCGATCGTATCGAGGGCGACGCCCACGACAATCAGCAGCGAGGTCCCGCCGAAGTAGAACGGCACGTTGAACTTGGCGCGCAGGTAGTCCGGCAGCACGGCTATAGCGGACACGAAGATGGCGCCACCCAGCGTTATCCGGTTCAGCACCCATTCTATGTGGGAGGCCGTCGGCTCTCCCGGCCGGATTCCGGGGATGAAACCGCCCCACTTTTTCATGTTATCCGCCAGGTCCTTCGGGTTGATGCTGACGGAGTTATAGAAGTAGCAAAAGAAGATAATCAGCGCCACGTAGATTACTTGGTAGAGCATACTGGTGCGGTTCAGCCAGTTCATCATCGTCTGCGCCCAGACCGCCTGCGGGTTGAAGGAGCCGATCGTATACGGAACGCTGAGCAGCGACACCGCGAAGATGACGGCGATGACTCCGGACTGGTCCACCTTCAGCGGCAGGAACGTGGAGGCGCCGCCGTACATCTTACGGCCCACCATGCGCTGCGCGTATTGCACCGGGATCTTGCGCTGCGCCGTTTCTACCCAGACCACGAAGGCCATAATCAGCAGCACCATCGCGAAGATGGCCAGACCGGAGAGCAGGCTTATTTCGTCTATCTGGATCAGCTTGATCATGCCCATCACGGCGCCGGGCAGGCGGTCGACAATCCCGGCGAAGATAATCAGCGAGATGCCGTTGCCTATGCCGCGCTCGGTCATCTGCTCGCCGAGCCACATCACGAAAACCGTGCCGGTCACAAGCGTCAACACCGTCGTAAAGTAGAAGGAGAACGTCGGGTTGATGACCACCTGTGGGCCGTTTCCGCCGGCGCCCATCTTGGTCAGCGCTATCGTCAGGCCCAGGGACTGGATGATGGCCAGCAGCAACGTGAACCAGCGCGTGTACTGCGTTATCTTCTTCTGACCTGTCTGCCCTTCCTTAGCCAGGCGGTCGAGAGCCGGGAACACATGCGCGCCCTGCACCAGGCTGACGATGATGGAGGCGTTGATGTACGGCATCACGCCCATCGAGAAGATGGAGAAGCGGCTCAGGGCCCCTCCGGAGAAGATGTCCAGGAAGCCCAGCAGCGAGCCTTTCTGCGCCTCGAAGAAGGCCTGCAGAGCCGCAGTGTTGATGCCGGGAATCGGTATGGAGGCGCCCAGCCTGTAAACGGCCAGCGCGATCATCACGTAGATTATCCGCTTTTTAAGGTCTTCTATCTTAAAAATGTCGGTTATCTGCTGCATTATTTCGTATCCGTTTTGAGAGCCTCTATCAGGGCGGCCTTGCCGCCGGCCTTCTCTATCTTCTCCTTGGCGGAAGCGGAGAAAGCGTGCGCCTTCACGGTCAGGGCCTTCTTCAGCTCGCCGTCGCCGAGCACTTTTATCAGTTCCGGCTTCTTCACCAGGCGGGCTTTGACCATGGCCTCGGGGGTGACCTCGGCGCCGGCCTTGAAAATCTTCTCCAGCGACGAGACGTTCACCCACTGGTACTCGGTGCGGAACTGCACGTTGTTGAAGCCGCTCTTCGGGATGCGGCGGAGCAGCGGCAACTGGCCGCCCTCGAACCCGTCCGGCTTGGAGCCGCCAGAGGTGGAGTTCTGGCCCTTCTGGCCGCGCGTGGAGGTCTGTCCGTGACCGGAACCCTGTCCGGTGCCGAGGCGCTTCTTTCTGTGAGAGGAACCGGGCTTAGGCTTGAGATTGTTCAGTCCGACCATAATGTTTCTCCTGTTCGCTTCTGGATCGTTTACGGCTGGCGGCTCACTCGCGGCCGCGGATCTTCATGACCTCGTCCCTGGTCTTGAGCCTCTTCAGCGCGTCGACGGTGGCGTAAACGGCGTTGAAAGCGTTTCGGGTGCCAAGGTTCTTCGTCAGGATGTTCTTGACGCCGGCGGCCTCGAGGACCGCGCGCACTCCGCCGCCGGCTATCAGTCCGGTGCCGCCCACGGCGGGCTTCATCCAGACCTTGCCGGAGCCGAACTTGCCCTCCACCTCGTGCGGGATTGTAGAGTTCTCTATCGGGAACTGGAACATGTCCTTGCGGGCGCCGGCGGTGCCTTTCTGTATGGCCCCCTGCACTTCGTTGGACTTGCCCAGACCCACGCCGACCTTGCCGTTGCTGTCGCCGACGACCACCAGGGCGTTGAAAGAGAAGCGCTTGCCGCCCTTGACAACCTTGGTCACGCGGTTGATGACTACGGTCACTATCTTTTCCTCTTTGACGTCCTTCAGGTCGAGTTCCATCGGCTCGGGGGACTTGCCCTGGGCGTTGAGTTCCTTGCTGGTCTTGAGCTGTTTCTGGTTTCTGAGCATTTTGGCTTCCCCCTTAGAATTTCAGGCCGGCCTCGCGGGCCGCGTCGGCCAGCGCCTTGATGCGGCCATGGTAAATCCGGCCGCCGCGGTCGAAGCAGACCTCGGTCACGCCCTTCGCGATGGCGCGCTTGGCCAGCAGCCCTCCCACCACCTTGGCGGAATCGATGCTTTTGCCGGACTTCAACTTGCCCTTCAGCTCCTTGTCCTGGCTGGAGGCGGCCGCCATCGTTACGCCCTTCACGTCGTCAACGACCTGCGCGTAGATGTTCTTCGCGCCGCGGTAGACGCTCAGGCGCGGCCTCTTGATTCCGTTCTCTAACAGATTACGGCGGGAGCGGGCCTTGCGGAATTCGTATCTTTCCTGTTTGCTTATCATTGGGTCTTTCCTTATTCCTCTGAATTGCTCTTAGCGCCCGTTATTTCTTGGCCGCGCCGGCGCTGGCGCCCGCGGCGGTCTTGCCGGCCTTGCGGATGATGTGCTCGCCCTGGTACTTTATGCCGGTGCCCTTATAGGGCTCTGGGCGCTTGATCCTCTTGATCTGGGCGGCCAGGTTGCCGACGGCCTCCCGGTCTATGCCCTTTATCGTAAGCACGGTCTGCTTTGGATCGAATGACATCTTGATGCCGGGCGGGATGTCCATTATCACGGGATGCGAGAAGCCGAGAGTGAGCGAAACTTTGGCCCCCTCCACGGCGCCCTTAAAGCCCACGCCGCTTATCTCAAGCACCTTCTCGAACTCCTTGGTCACGCCGGCCACCATATTGTTGATGCGCGCGCGGGCGGTGCCGAACAGCGCGCCCTTGTCCTGGGCGCCCTGGGCCACGCTGACGTTGATTATGTTGCCGGCTACCGCGGCGTTGATGCCCTCCGGCAGCCCGTAGGAGAGCTTGCCGAGCGGGCCCTCGACGAGGACGCTGCGGCCGTCGACACGGGCCTTCACCTTGTCGGACATCTGAATGGGTTTTTTTCCGATTCTGCTCATGGTTTTACCTCTCGTATCTCGCGGTTACCACACTTGGCAGAGCACTTCTCCGCCAAGTTTCTGCTTCTTGGCCTCGGCGTCTGTCAGCAGGCCCCTGGAGGTGGAAACTATCGTCACGCCGAACGCCGCGCGCACGCGCGGCAGTTCCTCGTGGCCGCGATAGACGCGCAGGCCGGGCTTCGACACGCGGCGCAGCCCGTTAATGACGGGCTGCTTGTCCTGCGTGTACTTCAGCGTGATGCGGATTACTCCGCGCCGGTCGATAGTCTTGTCCAGCTTCGGGTCGAGAACTTTGAAATTGGAGACGAAGCCCTCGTCTTTGAGCAGTTTCACCAGCCCGGCCTTGATGCCGGAGAACGGCACGTCCACTCGTTCCTTCTTCTTGGCGGTGGCGTTCTTGATTGCCGCGAGCATATTAGATATCGGGTCCATTAGTTTCTCTCCTTCCTTGAATTCGCGTTACCAGCTGGACTTCTTGAGGCCGGGGATCAGGCCCTCGTGCGCCATCTTGCGCAGGCAGATCCTGCAGAGGCCGAAGTCCCTGTAGTAGCCGCGCGGCCTGCCGCAGATCTGGCAGCGGTTGCGGAAGCGCGTAGAGAACTTCTGTGGTTTGCGCATCTTCGCCATCCAAGCGTATGTAGCCATTTCTTTCTCCTGTGTCCTCGGTTAAATTACTTTTTCGCCTCGGGCTTCCTGAACGGCATGCCCATATACTCGAGCAGCGCCTTGCCCTTCTTGTCGTCGCCGGCGGTGGTCACGAACGTGATGTTCATGCCGCGCGCCTTCGGGGACTTCTCCATGTTGACCTCCGGGAAGATGTGGTGCTCCTTGAGGCCGATGTTGAGGTTGCCGCGGCCGTCGAAAAAGCGCGGGTCAAAGCCCTGAAAGTCGCGGATGCGCGGCACGGACAGCGAAACGAACCTGTCGAAGAACTCGTACATACGGGTGCCGCGCAGCGTCACGCGCACGCCTATCGGCATGCCCTCCCGCAGCTTGAAGTTGGAAATTGACTTTTTAGCCTTGCGTATCTGCGGGGCCTGGCCGGAAATCAGCATCAGGTCCTCTTTCGCCAGATCGATGGCCTGCACGTTCTCCTTGGCCTCGGACACGCCGATATTGATGACGATCTTCGTCACCTTCGGGCAGGCCATCGGAGAGGAAAGAGAGAAATCTTTCATCAGGGCAGGCTGCACCTTCTCGCGGTAGGCAGCGGCCAGGCGCACCGTGTAGCCCTTGGGCATAGGAGCCACCGCGCCCTTCGGGATTTCGGTCAGCTGCAGCTTCTGCTGCACGTACTCCTTCTTCGGCGCCTTCGGCGCCTTCGCCTGCTTCTCAGTTCCTTCTTTAGCGGTTTCTTTCGCCATTGTGAGCACCTCTTAAACTATAGTTTCGCCGCACTTCTTGCAGGCGCGCAGTTTCTCGCCGCCCTGGACGACGGCCTTTACGCGGACCGGCTTGCCGCACTTGGGGCAAACCAGTTGCACGTTGGAAATGGACAGCGGGGCCTCCACCTTGTGGATGCCGCCGGGCTTGTCCTGGGTGGTCTTCTTGTGCTTGGAGACGATGTTGATCCCCATTACCACCACCTTGCGCTCGGCCGGCAGGATCTCCTTGACCTCGCCCTTCTTGCCCTTGTCCTTGCCGGCTATCACTATAACGGTGTCTTTCTTCTTGAGTTTCAGCATAATTTCCGCCTTATCAGATAACTTCGGGCGCGAGCGAGACGATTTTCAGGAAGTTCTTGCCGCGCAGCTCGCGGGCCACGGGCCCGAAGACGCGCGTACCCTTGGGTTCGCCGTTGTCGTCTATCACGCAGGCCGCGTTGTCGTCGAAGCGTATATAGGAGCCGTCAGGCCTGCGCGCCTCTCTGCTGACACGCACCACAACGGCCTTCACAACGTCGCCCTTCTTGATGGCGGCGTGCGGGATGGCGTCGCGGACCGAGCAGACTATCGTGTCGCCGATGGAAGCGTACTTGCGGTAGCTGCCGCCGTTGACGTGGAAGCACTGCAACTTCCTGGCGCCGGAGTTATCGGCGACGTTGAGGATGGTTCTGAGCTGTATCATGTTCTATCTCCCCGGGGCCGCCTCAGCGGGCGGCCTTCTCCAGTATGCGCACTACGCGCCAGCGCTTCAGCGCCGACAGCGGGCGGGTGGCGGCGATCTCCACCAGGTCGCCCATCTTCGACTCGTTGGTCTCGTCGTGAGCGTAGAACTTTCGGTGGCGCCGGAGGGTCTTGTCGTAGACCGGGTGACTGATCACGTGGTTGACGCTGATTACGCGGGTCTTAGTCATCTTGTCGGACACGACCACGCCGCGCAGCAGTTTGCGCTTGGCTCTTTTTTCGGTGTTCTCGGTCATTTTTTAACCTCGGCGTTCTTGGATTTAACCGCCTGATGAGCGTTGCTCTTGTGCGGCACTGGCATAGCCTTGGCCAACTCGCGCTCACGGAGATAGGTGTTGATAAGAGCTATCCTGCGGCGGTTGGTGCGCAGCACCAGCGGGTTCTCCACCGGCGCGGCGCTGCGCTTGAACTTAATCTGGAAGATCTGCTTCTTGAGGTCGGCGGCCTGAGCGCGGAGCTCGGCGTCGCCCATGTTCCTCAGGTTTTCCTTGTCTTTTCTTTTCATGGTACGTTAGGCTCCTTGGCTCAGTTCTCGCGGCTGAC
>JAJYJH010000015.1:0-44786 GCA_021789695.1 bacterium
CGAGCGAGCGGAGCGAAGGCGCGCAGTGCCGAGCCCGCGAGCGGCTTCTCGCGGGTAAGATCAGCAATACAGTGTTTTCAGGATCGGATGAACTGTACGATGTAGGCGGAGCAAAAGTTCATCCGAAAGTAATAATGAATACGGCCTTATTCGGGCGGCTCCGTGGGTCCCCGCTCTGCGGTTTTTCCGGTTTCTGCATTTTTTGTTTTCCTCAAAAAAATAATAATTAAATGGCGCAAAAAATTCTGCATTTCGGAGTTTTTTGCCGGAGATTTTGCAGTTCCTGAACACCGCGCCGGGGGGCGCACCTTGGTTTATTAAAAACCCGCCCAGGCTCGCTATTCGCTCGCCCTGGCGGGCTTTTCTGTTAATGTGCGGTCGCGCCCCCCGGCGGTCTTCAACAAGTGTAAAGTTTTGTATAATTTACCTATGAAGCGCTACAACATGGTTGAAGCCGCCAAACTGCTGCGCGTAACGCGCCAGACCCTCTACAACTGGATAAACCGCGGCTGGATAAAGCCCGGGCGCGATTACAGGAACTATCCGGTCTTCACAGAGGCGGACATGCGCAAGATAAAGAACTGGAAGGAAACCATAAGGTAGCCATGAAAACAGCCCTATACTTGAGAGTCTCGACGGAAGACCAGGCCAGGGAAGGCTATTCCCTCGAAGTGCAAAGGGAAACCCTTGAGGCTTTCGCCAAGCGCGAAGGCCTTGAGGTTTACAAAGTCTACTCAGACAACGGCATTAGCGGTTATTCGTCCGACCGGCCCGCGCTTGCCGCACTTATGGCTGACGCCAAAGGCGGCAAGTTCGGGCTTGTACTGGTATCCAAGCTGGACCGGTTCAGCCGCAACCTGAAAGACCTCTTACACCTGGTGGACACTTTATCCGGCTACAATGTCGGCTTCAAGTCGGCGGGGGAACCCTTTGATACCACAACCTCGGCCGGCAAACTGATGTTTCAGCAGCTTGGCAGTTTCGCGGAGTTCGAGCGCAACCGCATAGCGGAGCGCGTATTCCCCGGCATGGTCAAAGGCGTTCAGCAGGGCAACTGGCAGGGCTCGCGCTACGCGCCCTACGGTTACGCCTACAACAAGCAGGCCAAGCTGCTGGAGGTGGTGGAAAGCGAGGCCGAGGTTGTGCGGCGCATCTTCGCCATGTACAACGAGGGGCAAAGCACCTGGGCTATAGCCGCCACACTGGCCCGCGAAGGGTTCAAGAACCGCAAGGGCAACTATTTCGGCTCAAAGGTCTTGGGGGATATCCTCAAAAACCAGATATACATCGGCAAGCTGGTCTGGAACGCCCATCACTACGACAAGACCAAAAAGACGCCCAAGGGCTACAAGTCCGTTAAGAACGCGCCGGACAAGATCATAGTGGCGCAGGGCAGACATAAGCCGATACTCAGCGAGGAGGTTTTTGCGCAAGCGCAAAAACTCCGCGCTGAAAAAGGGTGTCGCCACTACACAGTCCGGAAAGACAAGTATCTCCTGTCCGGGGTGCTCTATTGCGAGAAGTGCCACCGCAAGTATATTGGCGTTTCCAGCATATCCAACCACCGCACCAAGGCCACCAAGAAATGGTATCGTTGTTCCTCGCGCAACAACGGCTTTACCGCTTGCGGCAACCCCAACGCGCAAGAAGGGGAACTGAAATCACAGGTAGCGGAACTGATAGATACGCTGCTCCACAACCCCAAACTAGGGAGCCGATGGGTGAGCATGACTTCGCAGGCTCCCAAGCCCACGGAAAACGAAAAGAAGGCCACAAAAGAGGTAAAAGAGAAACTTACGGTTAATCTCGCCAAGCAGGGCAAATTGACCGACGCGTTCATAGAAGGCCTGCTGTCCAAGGAAGTTTTTGAGGAGAAAAACCGCCCCCTGATGGAAGAGGGCGAAGAGTTGAAAAAGCTCGCCGCTTATTACGAGTTACGCGAGATAGACCGCGAGAAACTCGCGGACTATCTCGCGGTGGCCCGGAGCTACGTCTCCGACGTAGCACCGGGGCAGAAACAGCTTAGTCCCAGCGAGCGTAAACGTCTGCTCAACCTGGTGTTCAGGAACATCAAAATCTCCGGCAAAAAACTCCGAAATGCAGAATTTTTTGCGCCATTTAATTATTATTTTTTTGAGGAAAACAAAAAATGCAGAAACCGGAAAAACCGCAGAGCGGGGACCCACGGAGCCGCCCGAATAAGGCCGTATTCATTATTACTTTCGGATGCCAGATGAACGAGGCGGATTCGGAGAATATCGCCGCGACTTTCAGGCGGCGCGGGTACTCCGTCACCGATGACATAAAGAAGGCTGACGCGGTGGTGGTGAACACCTGCACGGTGCGGCAGCGCGCCGAGGACAAAGCCATCTCGCAGATAGGCCGCCTGCGCCTCTGGAAAGAAAATAAGCCTGAGGGAAAACTCTTCGTGGTGGGCTGCGCTGCGCAGAAACTGGGCACCAAGTACCTGAAGAGCCGTTTCCCGTTCATTAACGAGGTAGTGGGCGCGCGGGCGATAGAACATTTCGAGGACGCGCTGGAGGCGCAGTACGGGCCGGCGGAGGCCGCCATAGAGGCTTCGCACAGGAACCTGTTCCGCTCGCCCCAGACCGCCTACGTCACCATCATGCGGGGCTGTTCGCTTAAATGCTCTTATTGCATAGTGCCGGCCGTGCGCGGCCCTGCCTCGTTCATCCCAGCCACGGAAATTCTGGAGGACGCTCGCGCGAAGCTGGCCGCAGGAGCGAAGGAATTGGTGCTGCTGGGGCAGACGGTCAACTCCTGGCGGAGGGACGGCGCCACGTTCTCCGAACTCCTAAGGGAAGTCCTTCGCCTGCCCGGCCTCGGGCGGCTGCGCTTCATGAGCCCGCATCCGCTCTATTTCGACGAGGACTTCACCGCGCTGCTCGCCCGCGAAAAGAAGCTGGCCCGCCATCTACACCTTCCGGTACAGAGCGGATCGGACCGGATTCTGAAGGCTATGCGGCGTGGCTACTCCCGCGCGCAGTACCTGGACCTACTAGCCCGCCTGCGCGCCGCCGCTCCGGACCTGGCCGTCTCCACGGACTTCATCGTGGGCTACCCGGGTGAGACAGAGGCGGACTCCCGCGACACGCTCTCCCTCGTTAAAGAGGGCCGTTTCTCGCTGGCCTACTGCTTCAAGTATTCGCCGCGCACGGACAAGCCAGGGATGAAGGCCTCCATCGGCGAAGCGGAAATGGAAGCCAGGCTGGAGAAACTGCTGGCCGCGGTCAGGGAGAATTCCCGCGTTGTTTTGAACGAAAGAATTGGTAAAATAGAGAAAGTTCTTTTCGAGACCGAAACATATGGCCGCGCTTCCGGCAATTTCGCCGTGCGGGTGAAGGCGGGGGGTATCCCCGGAAAGATCTCAGCCGTGTTGGTGGACGGGGCCGAAAAAAATACTCTTAACGGGAAACTGATATGACCAAAAAAAACAGCAAGGTACTCCAGGAAAGGCGCAGGCACGTGCGGCTGCCCATACTGCACGGCATACTGGAACCCGTGGAGATAGAGTTCTTTACTAACGGCGCCGACGGCAAGCCCTTGCCGCAGCCGGCCATACTTTCGGATCTCTCCGCCGGAGGCATGCGCCTGATAACCTTCATGGAGCCCCCGCATACCAAGGAACTCAACATCGTTCTGAAGCTCAACGGGCTCAGGGAGATGCCGGTGACCGGCAGGATCTCCTGGGTTAAGGACAAGGGCGGCGTCTTCATGAGCGGGATATCCTTTACCGAAATAAGCCCTGACTACAAGAAGCGCATCAACGACATGGCCGAGGACTACTCCGACTGCGACACGCGCCTGGCGCTGAAACTGCCGGAGGTCTGCGTGGAGACCTGCCGCGCCAGCGGTCTCTGCAACAAGCCCCAGAAGGACGAACCGCTGTTTAAGAAGAAGTGACCGGCCCGAAGCCGAAGCGCAGCCGGTAAAGGCCGGGGGGGAACCCTGCTTTACCGGCTGCTTCATAAATGTCCTTTCAGCCTCTCAAACCTATAACCCTGATGGGGGCCAACGCCTCCGGCAAGACAGAGATAGCCCTGGAACTGGCCCGCGTACTTGGCGGGGAGATAATCTCCGCCGATTCCAAGCAGGTCTACAAGCGCCTTGAGGCCGGCACCGCCAAGCCCCGCGGCGCCTGGGCCGACACTCCGGCGGGCCGCTTCTACCTGGTCGAGGGGATTCCCTACCACCTGGTGGACACGCTGGACCCTCGGGCCTCCTACGACGCCGGGGCTTTCGTAAAGGAGGCCAAAAGGCTGGTGACGGAAATCTGGAAGCGCGGCAAGGTCCCGATAATGGCCGGCGGCACCGGTATGTACATACAGGCCTACTGGAACGGGCTCGACGAACTTCCTCCGGCCGACCCGGCCTTGCGCGCTCGCCTGGCCGGGCTGGCCGACACGCGCGGCCGCGAGGCGCTGCACGCCGAACTCGCCGAGATAGACCCGGAGGCCGCCCTGCGCATACCCCCCGGCAATATACAGCGGGTCATACGCGCCATAGAGATAAGCCGGGCCTCCGGACGGCCGGCCTCACAGCTCTGGTCCGGCAGGTTCTTCAACTCTTTGCCCGCCCACGAGGGGAAGTTCGTCTTCCTCAGGTGGAGCAAGGAGTTGCTTGCCGAGCGCGTGAAGCGCCGCACCTCGTCGCGCTTCGACGAGTGGGCAGAGGAGACGCGCGCGCTGCTAGGAGACGGCTACGCCGAGGACTGCCCCGGGCTGAAGACCCTGGGCTATCCTCAGATGCTGGACTACCTGGCCGGACGCCTTTCCAGGGCCGACGCTGTACATCAGATAGTCGTCTCTTCCATGGCCTACGCCAAGCGCCAGAACACCTGGTTCGGCCGCTACCACAACGCGCTCAGCATAGAGCTTGATAAGCCGGAAAACTACGCCCCGGCGGCGCTGGCGGCGAGGATAATAGAGGCATGAAGGCCATACTGGTAGCAGCCGAGTTAAAGCGCGGCAGGCCAGCGCCTGGTGGCGGAGCCTCGCTCGACGAGCTGTGGCGCCTGGCCGAAACGGCTGGCCTGGAGCCTGTCACTAAACTGACCGTCCGCCTGCAGAGCTGGAACCCGGCCACGCTGATAGGCAGCGGGAAAGTGGAGGAGCTTAGGGCGCTGGTGAAGGAAACCGGCGCTGGCGCCGTCCTCTTCGACGAGGAACTGGGCCCCGCCCAGCAGAGGAACCTGGAGCGCGCGCTGGGGGCAGAGGTGGCCGACAGGCCGCGGCTTATCATAGAAATATTCGCCCTGAGGGCCCGCACACGCGAGGGCAAGCTGCAGGCGCGTCTGGCCGGTTTTAACTACGCCCTGTCGCGCGTGGCTGGCAAGGGCGGCAGCATGGACCAGCAGCACGGCATGATAGGCGGCCGCGGCGCCGGCGAGAAGCAGATTGAGTACGAGCGCCGCGCGCTGCGCGACAAGATAGCGGAGCTGGAGCGCGAGATAGACTCCATAAAACGCGAGCGCCAGACCCAGCGCGGCAAGCGCGACTCCGTGCCGATGCCGCAAGTCTCGATAGTGGGCTACACCAACGCCGGCAAGAGCACGCTGCTCAACCGCCTGACAGGTGGCCGCCACGGCATCTACGCGGACAATAAACTCTTCGCCACACTGGACCCCACTACCAAGCGCGTGCGCCTGCCGGCCGGCGGCTGGGCGCTGTTCACCGATACCGTCGGCTTTATCCAGAAGCTGCCGCACGACCTGATAGCCGCCTTCCGCGCCACTCTCGAGGAAATCCGCTACAGCGACCTGATACTCCACGTGCACGACGTCTCTTCTTCCGAGGCCAAGGCCCAGCACGAGGCCGTGAAGGCCACGCTGGAGGAACTGGGGGTAAAGGGCGTTCCCGTCATAAACGTTTTTAACAAGTCCGACGCCATCGGGCACCCGGCCGTCTCGGCCTGGGCCCCGGAGAGGCTGCGCCCGGTCTTCCTCTCAGCGCTGACAGGCGCGGGAGTGGACGCGCTGCTGTCCGCCTGCGAAAGGGCCCTGGCCCTGCGCTGGGGGGAATATGAACTGACTGTGCCGCAGGGCGCAAGGGGGATAGTGCGGGAGATCTACTCCTCCTGCCTGGTGAAGGCCGCAGAATACGGACAGGAAGGGGTGCTGCTCAGGTTCAAAGCCACCCCGGAGAACTACGCCCGCCTGTTGAAAAAACTCTCCGCCCCGGATCGTTAAAACGCCTCCGCCATTGACGCGCTTTTTTATATAATTTAGCGTGATGCTTCATCTAAAGATCGCCATACTCTTTGTCACCAGCTACCTGCTTGGAGGCATCCCCACGGGCTACATAGTCGGCCGGCTGCACGGCATGGACATACGCAAGCACGGCTCCGGCAATCCAGGCACGGCAAACGTCTACCGCACCCTGGGCAAGGTTCCCGGCCTGATAACCTTCGCGATAGATTTCCTAAAAGGTTTCGCCCCGGCTTTAGTGGCCGTGCACTACTTCTTTATCCCCGGCTCCACGGATTTCAGCAAGGGACACTGGTGGCTGCCGGTCACGGCCGGGGCGCTGGCAATAGCAGGCCACATCTGGACCGTCTTCCTGCGCTTCCGCGGAGGGAAAGGCGTGGCAACGGCTGCCGGGGTTTTCATGGCCCTGCTGCCGGTCCCCACGGCCGGCGCCTTCGTGGTCTTCGCCATAGCCGTGGCCCTGACCGGCCACATCTCGGTCGGTTCCATGTCGGCCTCGGTGGCGCTGCCGATACTCTGCTTCCTGCTGGCCAGGGACTACCAACGCCCCTTCACTCTGCTGGCCCTGTCCGTCTGCGCCCTTATCTTTTATACCCATATCGCCAACATACGCCGTATCCTGAAAGGCTCCGAGCTTTCCTTCAAACACGGGGAGGAAGACCTGGAAAAAGGCGGGAAGAAAAAATAATGAAGCGAGAACAGGCGCCCCGCGGAACGGTAGAGGTCCGCATCTACTCCATAGCCACCAGCCTCACCGAATCCATTATTTTCTTGGACGAGATTGAAGGCACCCGCATACTGCCCATCTGGATCGGCCCGATGGAGGCGCAAGCCATAGCCATACGGCTGTCGGGCTACCCGTCCCCAAGGCCGATGACGCACGACCTGCTTTTTTCGCTCATCAAGACGCTGGGACTTACGCTCAAGAAGGTGGTAATAGACGACATCGTCCAGAACACCTATTACGCCAGTCTGCACATAGCCGCCCCGGACGGCAGCGGCCTGCGCACGGTGGACGCGCGGCCCTCCGACGCGGTTGCTCTTGCGGTGCGCTTCGGCTGTCCGATCTACATAAACGAGAAGGTCTTCGCTCGGACCCAGGTGCTCAGCAAGCCTATCACTGAGGACGAGGTGAGCAGGTTCAAGCACGACCTGAAGAACCTGAAGCCCAACGACATCATCGGCCAGCTGCTGGACGGCGGTCCCCAGAGCGGGCGGGAGGGCCAGGAACACGGCGAGGATGAAGAGGGGGAAGAGGAAAATGAACAGACTTGACCTTATACGCGAGTTGACCAGGCATTTGACTACGGAGAAGGACGCCAAGTTAGCCGTCTGCAAGACTTTTGAGATTATGGGCGAGGCCCTGCGCGATAACCGCAAAGTGGTCATCTCCAACTTCGGGACCTTCAAGGTAAAGGAGCGCTTGCCGCGGCAGATGAGGAACCCGAAGACCAACCAGCGCGTAATGGTGGGGCCGCGCAAGAGCATACGCTTCAAGCCCTCCAAGAAGCTCACCATCGGGCTCTGATGGCCGAGAAGAGTTACTACACCATGCGGGAGGTCGCGCGCGCGGCCCAGCTCCCGGAATATACCATTCGCTACTGGGAGACCAAGTTCCGCCTGCTAAGGCCGCTGCGCCTCTCCAGCGGACACCGGCGCTACACGCGGGCCGATATAGACACGTTGCTGGAAGTGAAAGACCTGGTCTTTGTGAAGGGCTATTCACTGGACGGGGCGCGCAAAGCGCTGACCGCGAAACGCAGAAAGAAGAAGATTCCTTCGCTGCCCGGCAACCCGGGCCGCGGCGCCCTGCTGGAGGAGATAAGGAAGGACCTGCGGCGCCTGATAGACGAACTTTGAGTCGGTTCGCCGGCCTTTCGTTTTTTGATTTATCCGCCGGGACTTTAGTATCATATACGGGCCGCAGGTGCGGCTTTCCCCACCGGGGCGTGGCTCAATGGTAGAGCGCTCGCTTGGGGTGCGAGAGGTTCCGGGTTCAATTCCCGGCGCCCCGATGAGGAAGGCCGGACGGCCGCCCAAAAAGAAGAAGCCGGTCTTTCAAACCGGCTTCTTCTTTTTATCGGATGGGCGGGACTCAGGAAGTTTTGTAGCCCGCCTTCTCCACCGCAGTTCTCAGCTGCCCCGCGGAAACCTTCCCCTCTTCGAACTCCACGACAGCCTCGGCCTTCTCAAGGCTGACGCTCACCGCAGAGACCCCCGGCACGCGCCTGAGGGCGTTCTCGACGCTGGCGCGGCAACCCCCGCAGCTCATGCCCGTCACCTTCATGGTCATCTTCATAACGCCTCCTTCCTTAAATATTATAGCATAGCGATCGTTATCTCTTGACAATAATCATTATAAACTGATAACGTATATTTTGATATAATAATTCTAATATGAGAACAACAACAGCACCGTCCGCCGGCTTCCGCCTGACGCCGCAGCGCGCCGAGATACTGCGCCTGCTGGAAGGCAACACCTCCCATCCGTCCGCGGAGGAGATCTACCGCCGGGTTCACCGCAAATTCCCGGGCATGTCGTTCGCCACCGTCTACAACACGCTGCAGTCGCTGCTCGGACGGGGGGAGCTGCTGGAAATAAGAATAGATCCAAAGCGCTCCCGTTTCGATCCGTTCACGCCCCAGCACGCCCACCTGATGTGCGTGAAGTGCGGGGCTATAGCCGACGTCCGGACTCCGGCCGAATTGAAGCCGCTCGGCAAGCCGGCCGGTTTTAAGGTCCTCAGTTGCAACGTGGAATTTTACGGAGTCTGCCCGGCCTGCGCCGGGAAGACGGCTACCAAGGAGGCTGCAAAATGGCAAAAGAGAACTCAGAAGAGAACAAGGAAATAGTTACCGTCGGCCGCAAAGTCCCGGCCTTTGAGCTGGAGACCTTCGAGCCGGCCGCCAGCAAGTTCGGGGTTTTCCGCCTTGAGGATGCCCTCCGCGCCGGCAAGTGGACGCTGCTGGTCTTCTACCCGGCGGACTTCACCTTCGTCTGCCCGACCGAGCTGGCCGACCTGGCCGACAAGCACGCCGAGCTGGAGAAGCTGGGAGCGGAGGTCCTCTCGGTCAGCACCGACACCAAGTTCACGCACATGGGGTGGAAGGAGCAGGAGAAGTTGCTTAAGGACGTGAAATACCGCATGGCCTCGGACGCGCGTGGACGCCTGGCTCAGGCTCTGGGCGCCTACGACCCGGTCACCGGCCTGTCCTACCGCGGCACCTTTGTCATCGGCCCGGACGGCGTCCTGGCGGGCTCCGAGATAAACCTCAACAACGTCGGGCGCAACATGGAGGAGCTGGTGCGCAAGATGAAAGCCTTCGTCTACACTTACAAGAATCCGGCCGAAGTCTGCCCCGCGAAATGGAAACCAGGCGAGAAGACGCTCACCCCGTCGGAAAAACTGGTGGGCAGGGTGGCCGAGCAGTTGAAATAGAGCGCCCAGGAAAGCTTTTGCCCTTCGGGGCGAAAACAGCAGCGACAGAGAGACAACGCCCCCGCGTCTTCGGATCGCGGGGGCGTTCGCGCGCCTTTGGTATAATCTTGGGATGGAGACGGCGGGGCTCACGTATCCTTTACGGGTGGCGCTGATTTACGGCACAAGCCCGTCCGGGCATTACGCAGCCGCGCAGGCGGTGGCCGAGTTCCTGCCGCCGCGCATCATAGAGCCGGTGATGGTAAATCTCTCCGAGATTTATCCCGACTTTGGCCCGTTCGTCGCGCGCACCTACCTGCAGGTGCTCGGCCGTACGCCGGCGCTATGGGACTACGTTTACGACAACGACTTCGTCGCCCTGGCGGCCAGCGCCTTCCGCGAGGCCATATTCCCGTTTTCTTCCCGGAAGCTAGCCGACGCGCTGCTCGGACTCGACGTGCGCGCGGCCATCTCCACGCAGGCCTTCTCTTCGCTGCTCATAACCAAGAACCGCCGCCTGGCGCGCCTGCCGCTCTTCTCCGTCCTCACCGACTTTTGCGCGCACACCTACTGGCCGCCCAAGGGCGTCAGCGCCTATTTCGCTCCGGAGCGCTCCGCCGCCGCGACGCTCAAGGAAAAAGGAGCGCCGGCGGACAAGGTCTTTGTCACCGGCATCCCGGTGCGCAAGGAGTTCGCCGCCTCGCAGCCGGACAAGGCCGCCGCGCGCCGCCTGCTCGGGCTGGCACCGCATCTATTCACGGTGCTCATCACCGGGGGCAGCCGCGGCCTCGGCGACCTGGAAAGCGCCGCCCTGGCGCTTAAACCGCTCTTCGGCAGGGTGCAGGTGGCCGTTATGTGCGGCAGCAACCGCCGCCTCTGCCGCCAGGCCGAGAAAGCCCACGGCTCGCGCCGGCGGCTGCGCTTCCTGGATTTCACGGACTCGCCCTCCGCGCTCTACAACGCGGCGGACCTTGTGGTGGGCAAGCCGGGCGGCGTGACGCTGGCCGAGTGCATGGCGATGTCGAAGCCGTTCATCATCTTTTCGCCGCTGCCCGGTCAGGAAGACCGCAACACCGGCTATCTGCTGCGGCACAGGCTGGCCGAGACGGCCGCTTCCCCGGCGGACCTGGAGCCGCTCGTGCGCAGGTACCTGGACTCGCCGGGCGCGCTGGCGCAGGCCGGCCGGGCGATGGGCGAGCACGGGCGGCCGCACGCGGCCCGCGACGTGGCGGCGCGGGTGATAGAGCTGCTGACTGGCGACGGGAAGCCGCTCGCGGCCTGAGCGGCCAGTTTTGATGTAGTCACGGGGCCGCGGTATTTGCTATTATATTCCTCGTTGTAAAAATGCAGTCTTACCGATTTGATCGGGGCGTGGCTCAGCTGGCTAGAGCGCTCGGTTCGGGACCGAGAGATCGTGGGTTCAAATCCCACCGCCCCGATCCTTCATTTTATATACGCGGGAGTAACGCCGATGATGTTGCCTTGTCAATAGCCGCGGGTTTTAGTATTATTTAAAGCGGTCCGGCAGAAAGATATGCGTCTGAGCTTCAGAGTAAAAGGCAGGGTGCAAGGCATAGGTTACCGCTGGTTCGTAAAAGAGACGGCGGAGAAGCACCGCGTCTCCGGCTGGGTGCGCAACGCCCTAGACGGCTCCGTGGAAGGGGAGGCGCAAGGCGCCATACCGGAGCTAGACGGCTTCCTGAGGGACTTGAAGAGCGGCAACCCGTTCGCCGCCGTAGCGGAGACTGAAACGCAGGAGATGCTGGACCAGGAAGACGACAGCGAAAGCTTTCACATAAAACCCACCGCCTGAGAGGGGAACATGCCAGAAGAAAAAGACAACGAAGAGCTCGAAAAAGAGGAAGCGGCGCCCAAAGCCGAGAAGGAGCCTGGCGAAGAAACGCCCAAGCCCAAAGAAAAGCTCAGCGACATCAACATCGATTCCACAAACCAGTACATAAGGAAGATCAGCCAGATCGACCACAAGATCTCGCGTGAGGAGTCGCACGATCTGTGGAAGCGCGTCAAGCGCGGCGATCGCCGCGCTAAAGAGCGCATTATGGAACTGAACCTCAAGCTCGTGATCCCGATAGCCAAACGTTTCCTCTACCAGGGCGCGGACCTGATGGACCTCGTAGAAGAGGGCAACCTCGGCCTGCTGCACGCCATCGATAAGTTCGACCCGAAGAAGGGCTACCGCTTCTCGACCTACGCGTCGTACTGGATAGAGCAGTACGTGCGCCGTTCCGTAGAGGAGAATTCCAAGACGATCCGCATCCCGCCGCACGCGTGGACCGCGCTGCGCAAGTGGCTCAAGCAGTGGGACAACATGCACGGCAAGCTGGGCCGCGACCCGACGATGGCGGAGATGGCCAAGCACATGCACTGGAACGCCAACCAGGTGCGCACCGCGCTGAACGCCAGCGAGATCGTGACCGGCCTCTCCTCGATAGAGACGCCCCTCTCTTCGAGCGAAGGCATGGACGACACCGTCGGCGACACGCTGAAGGACGCCGACTCCTCTACCCCGGACAACTTGATCTCCATACTGCGCCTGCACGACGAGCTGAAGGACGCCCTAGTCGAGATAGGCGAACGCGAGCGGATGATAGTGGAGTACCGCTACGGCCTCACCGGCCAGACCCCGATGACGCTCAACGACATCGGCAAGAAACTGGGGCTCTCGCGCGAGCGCGTGCGCCAGATAGAGGAGCGGGCCCTGCTGCGCCTGCGCCGCGTGGCCGCGAAGATGGGCCTGATAGAGCTTGGCAAGCGGCCGGACCACACCAACCTGCAGCCAGGCTGGCACCAGCCCAAGGCCAGGACCGACATCCTCGGGGACTCAATCCCGACAAAACCTTACGAACCGCGCAAGAAGAACGGGAAGAAATTATGAATACCACGACACGGCATTCCGCCGAACTGGCGGCCAGGCTAAAGGCCATAATCCGCGACGTCCCGGATTTTCCGAAGAAGGGGATAGTCTTCAAGGACATAACGCCCCTGCTGGCAGACCACGCGGCCTTCTCCGGGCTGGTGAAGGACTTCGCCGGCGCCTTCAGCGGCGCGGGCATCACCAAGGTGCTGGGCATAGAGGCGCGCGGCTTCCTGCTGGCGGCCCCGATAGCCCTGGAGCTGGGCGCCGGCATAGTGCCGGTGCGCAAGAAGGGCAAGCTGCCCTACAAGACCGTCTCGGCCTCGTACGCGCTGGAATACGGCACCGACACGCTGGAGATGCACGCCGACTCGGTAAAGCCGGGAGAAAAGGTACTGGTGGTGGACGATGTGCTGGCCACCGGCGGCACGGCCGCCGCAGTCTGCGAACTGGTGGAGAAGCTGGGAGGCAAGGTCGCCGGGATAGCCATGCTTATAGAGCTGGAGTTCCTGAGGGGCCGCGACAAACTCGCTGGCCGCGACGTCTATTCTTTGATAAAATATTAGCCTGTTTACGCCCTCTTAGTTCAACGGATAGAACGGGAGTTTCCTAAACTCTAAATAGAGGTTCGATTCCTCTAGAGGGCAGTTAGTTTCAAAGGAGCCACACAAAATATGCCAGACTCAACATGGATAGCCGGCGGCAAGATGGAGCATGCCGGCCCCTCAAGATACGACCTGGCCACAGATTGGATAAAGAAGAACAGGGAGACCTTCATAGGCTCGGTGGTCATACTGGTGGCCGCCGTAGTCTTCTCCGTCTACTTCTTCGTCCATTACCGCGCCCTGCGCGACGACGCCTGGAAAGACCTTTTTATAGCCCAGCAGATAGGCTACGGCGGCAACATCGACGCCGCCCAGAAGCAGTTGGAGACCATAGAGACCTCCTTCGGCAGCACCAGCGCCGCGCCCTACGCCGTCCTGACCTCTGGCGACATCCTCTACGCCCAGGGGAAATACAAGGACGCCGAGGCACAGTATTCCAAGCTCCTCAACGACAAACTGCTGGGCCCCTTCGCTTCCTACAACGTGGGGAAATGCAGGGAGGCCGCCGGCGACCTTTCCGGGGCCCAGGCGCAGTATTCCGATTTTCTCTCCCGCTACCCGGAGCATTACCTGGCCCCTGAGGTAAGCGTCTCTTTGGCCGACATAGAGGAGCTTTCCGGCGCCAAGGACCTGGCAGAGCAGACCTGGGAGAAGATCTCCCTGCTCTACCCAGATACCTCCTGGGCCATGGAAGCAAAAGCCAAGCTTGCCCCGCCCCCCGTTTCCAGGCCCGCAGGCAAAAAATAGCACGGCCACAAATGACATAAAAAAGCCCGGTCCGCCGGGCTTTTTTTCTCCTTGCGTGCCCGCGGGCCTTTCACGCCGCATCACTGACATATAATTGATAATTTTGTCATATGATTTGACATGACACGGGTATTATTTGCATAATGACTATGCTCTGTAAGGAGACCCCGGCAAGGGGTCCGCAGCCCCCGGGGAAAGAGGGGGGAAGCGGAGCGCCGATTTCAGGCGTTTCTCCTGCAAAGGCCGTAGGCCCCAGCCAGGGGCAGGCACTGACCGCGGTAAAACGCGGGAAGAGCGCAGTAACCCCGCCGCAAGGCGGGGAGAAAGCCCCGGGAACGGGCTTACGACAGTAAAACAGGAGGAGTGTAGATGAAAAACTCGATAGGTATACTTGCGGTGCTCGCGTTCACGGCTTCGGCCGCCAACGCGCAGCTTCTCAAGAACTTCAAGTACGACGGTCAGATAGAGGTTAACGCGTACAGCAACAGCAACGCGGACTTCAACAAGAACAACTCGGACAAGAAGTCTTTCGTTGATTCCAGGCTGATGCTGAACGCCGGCTTCGACCTGAACGAGGACGTCAACGCCGTAGTGTCCGCCGTCAAGAACGACAGGCAGTACGGCCAGGCTTCACAGGACGCCAACACCATTCAGAGCAACCTGTTCTTCGAGCAGGCCTACCTGAACCTGAAGGGCGTGTTCGGCATAGACCACAAAGTCGGCCGCCAGTACTACGGCAACGCCGGCGACATGGTCATCTACTACGGCCCCAAGATGTGGCCCTACACCGGCTTAACCGCCACCTCCAACCCCATGTCCGTCAACGCGATTGACGGCTGGACCGGCTGGTATAAGTTCAACGGTCTGAACCGCGACTGGGACGTGAACGCCATCATCGCTAAGCAGACACAGAACACCACCGCCGCCAACGCAGGCATCAACGACATCAACGTGACCGGCGTAAACGTGAAGACCAAGGTGGAATGGTTCAACCTGAACGCCTACTACTACCAGAAGGTCGCCAAAACCGATGCTGTAAAAAGTACCACCACCCAGAACGCGGACTACCTGGGCCTGGCCGGCATCAGGGCCAACTGGGAGTGCAAGTACGTCAAGAACCTCAACCTGGGCCTCGAGTACGACCAGAACATAGGTAAGGACACCAACTATCCCGCCATTGGCTACAAGCACCAGGGCTATGCCTTCAAGGCCAACGCCAACTACTCCATGGACCTGGCGGGCAAACTGGGCTTCGCCGGAGAGTACGCGCTCCAGTCCGGCGACGAGACCAACAACAGCGCCGACAAGGCCTTCAAGGGCATCAACGGCGACTACCGTCCCGGCATAATCTACGGCGGCGGCTTCATGACCTCCGCCGCGCTCAACGCCGGCTCCGGTCTGAACACCTACAACCTGGGCGCCAACTGGACCCCGTCCAAGCTTGAGAAGCTGAACGTCGCGGTGACCTACTACGACTTCTCAGCCAACAAGCAGGCCGGCCTGACCAACAAGAAGCACATCGGCAACGAGGGCGACCTCGTGGCCACCTGGACCCACTCCGAGAAGGTGGACGTGAAGGGCTACTACGCGATGTTCTCTCCCGAGAAGAAGAACCTCGCGGGCTCGCACGACGCCGAGACCATGCTCGGCGCGGCGCTCAACGTGAAGTTCTGATAACCCGACGGTAACCTGAAGGTTATTGGAGAAAAACCCCGGGGCCTGAAAACCCCGGGGTTTTTATTTCCCCGGCGGACGCCTGGCAAAAAACCGGCGATCTTTTTGTTATAATTTAAGTCCATGGGACGAGTCCGCCAGAAGACAAGCCTCGCGCTTTCCGCCGCCGCGCTGTTAGCGCTGTCCGGCGCCGCCTCCGCCACCAGGCTGGACCTCCTCTCCAACGTGGAGCTGAAGGCCGCCAACTACCAGCGCCTGATCTACGGCTCCGGTTCCGACTCCCAGCCGCTCTTCTCCGAGGACGCCACGCTGGGCTTTGTGATCAAGGGCATACGCCTTGAAAAGACGCAGGATTCCACGATGGACGTCGGGATAGTCCTGCAGAGCGTCGGCCAGGGCACCTCCACCGGCACGATCGCCACCCCGCAGTTTAAGGACGCGGCGGCCCTGTTGCCGTCTACCGACGGCACCCCGTACATCCGCAACGCCTACGTAAGGGTCTATCATTTCCTGAAGCCCGGCATCACGGCCACTTTCGGCAGGCAGGACTTCACGCTGGGCCAGGGAATAACCCTTTCAGGAGACGACCTGGGCCTTCCCGGCGGTCTCCTGGAAGCGGAGAACGTACTGGGCAAGATGAAGGCCGACCTGTTCGTTTTCAGGCCGTTCAAGATAGACCACTACTACACCATTACCGGAGGCGCGGCCTATTACCCGACCGGGGAAGGACTCTGGGAGCTCTACCATTTCTGGCAGAACGACAAAGCAGCGGCGCAGGACCTGAACTTCGACACGCTTTCCCGCACCAAGAAATTCACCGGCGTCCGCTATTTCCTCACCCGCAGCAATCTGAGTTTCGACGGGGAGGCCGTCATAGAGCGCGGCACCTCGAAAAGGAACAGAGGCGGAACCGGCAACTACAAGGGCAACGCCTTTATGCTCAAAGGCTCCTGGACTCAGGACATCGCCTTTTTCGGGGAATCGCGCCTTCGCCTGGCCTACGGCCGCTCCTCAGGCGGCACCAGCTGGAACGCCACGGACAAGGCCTTCTTTCCCGACTTCGGCTCCAGGTACAGCGGGCTGGAGCGCTCCGGCTACGGGGCCATAGCGGGAGCCAGTCTCTACGACATAATAAAGACTTCTTCCACTCTCAACGGCCTCCCATACGGCGTCTCGGGCCTGAACATCATAGACATTGGAGCCGACCTGCCCTACAAGAAGCTGATCTTCTCCGCCGACCTTTACAAGTTCAGAGCTTCAGAGAACAACAATAACGGCTCCCTGCAGATAGCCAGCGAGTTAGATCTCAAGGCCGCCTATCCCATGGGCGACAACCTGCGCCTTACCATGGTGTATGCAGTGCTTACCCCGCTGGGCCTCTACAATAACGCTCCGCCCTCCAAGTTAGTCTACGGGGCGGTTTCAGCCAAATTCTGACGCAATCCCCGCTACCGGCCGATTACATCCGGCCCCCTTCCTCCGCGCTTAGTGGGACCCCAAAAAAGGTGGGGAGAGAAATCCCCCCGCCCATACGGGCCCGAGCCCTACAGGTTATTAACATTCGCTGGCATATGATTGACATATGTTTGCCATATATTGACATATAAATACCCATATGTTAAACTACCGGCATACAGGAGACGACAACCCCATGAACTACAGACTCAGACTAAAACACCCGTCGGGAGCGGAATTCGAAGCCGAAGGCCCCGCCGAGTTCATATTAAGCGAAAAAGAGAGGTTCATGGGCAGTCTGGAACAGCGCCCGGCGCCAGCCAAACCCTCAGCCGCAACCGCGGAAACGGACCGCAAAGCCCCAGATTGGCCCTTACTGGCCGAAGAAAAGAACGGCTTACTGATCCTTAGACATAAGCACCCGGAGCTAAAAGCGGCCCAAGCCGCCCTGATAATACTGGCCGCCGACAGGCAGCTGAACGAGACCGCCGCCGTAGGAGCGCTGACCCTTTCAAAGGCCGTAAAAGCCTCGGGCTATACCCCGGAAAGGCTGGACCGCCTGTTATCAAAAGCCGTAAAAGAAGGCCTAGTAAAAGCTTCCGGGACTAAGCGCAACAGGTGCTACCAGATTACGGCAAAAGGCCTGGAAAGAGCCTGGATAGAAGCCAGGAACCTGCCGGCCTGAGGGCTCAAAGCGGCCAAAAAGGCCGCACTTCAACGCCTTAAACATAACTTACGATAAGATATATTATGTTAACATATCTTTCCACCTCCGCACGTCCGTTATAACTCTAATTAATATTAAATAAATCAAAATAGTGTTTATTTTATAAAGGTTATTTCTTAAATATTAACACCATTTATTGTTTTTTATTATTAGCAGCAAAAACTTCTATAGGCATCCAATACGGCCTACATCTAAAAGTATAGTTTTTGTAAATTTTTAAAAATTGCAGTTTTAGAAACTGCCAAAATTTTGGAGATCTGGTTTGCTCCCGAAACACCATATAAGCGAAAGCCTAATTCGGGGTGTAATTCCAAAAATTTGCCAACTTTTTGGGGGATATTAAAACCGGGGGAGGATCTGGAGCACTCAACACCCCCCCCACTACGGTTCCGTAACCCACACACAATCCGCCGCGTTTACAGCGCACCGCGAACTATCCAGATCTTTGAACAGATTCCATATTTAGTTCAAAATACCATGAAAGGCGCGGAGGAACGCAGCAACAGATAGCTGCGAACAAACCGCGAAGAACGCCGCTGCCGGAGAATACTATGAGCGGCCTTAACAGGGCGGGGAAGGAGGAATAGGAATAAAAACGACAGGAGTGTGCGGAAATGGGAGCGTGTATAAAAAAGCCGCCGGAGCGCGCGCCACTCCTTATTATGGTGGGGCGAACGCGCAAAGGAGCCGGAATTAGGCCGGCAAATTCACTTAAAACGTTATCCCGCAGGGGAAGGGGGACAAAAACGAGCCGCTAAAGGAATCCCCCCCTATTTTCACAACTACTTGCCGTTATAGGTCAGGATTATAGCCGGAATTATCAGGAGATAGCCGGACAAGAGCAGGGCGGGAGACACGACAGCCCAGAGATTGCTCCCGGCCGAATCGGCCTTGTGCAAAATAGCGTAGCCGGAAACTATAAGAATGAAGGATAAAAGCCAGAGAAAATAGAGTTTTCCCCCGCCCCGGACTTCCTCCGGAGCCTTTTCCGGGGAAGACTTTGGGCCAGGAGGCGAGGAATTTCTCTTCTTTTTTCTCGACATGACTGGCTGGAAGGACCGGCCAGCGGTCAGCGCCGCCGCCTTACCGTTACTTCTGAGAGTTAAGCCTGGCGTTCAGGCGCTGTCTGGAAAGGTCCACCAGGCTTTTGGCGGCCGGGTCCTGTTCCTCGTCATAAATGTTGTTCAGGAACTGAAGGCTCCGGGCGTCGCCGGCCTGCGCGATGACGTCAAGAGCCTTGGTCCTAAGGCTCATATCGGGGGACTTCACGAACTCGTAGGCGGTGGAAACCCCGTCCGGCAGGCCCATCTTTGAAAGAGAAAGAGCGGACTCCATCCGCACCGAAGACGGCTCGGAGGCGGCCAGGAGCTTTACCAGGCCAGGAGCGACCGAAGGATCCCCGATGTCGCCCAGCGCCTTTATTGCCTCGATCCTGACGTACTGATCCTTGTCGTCGAGATATCTGGAAACAGCCGCGGCCTCGTCCTTGGCGCCAAGCTGGCCAAGCGCGGCTATGGCGCCGCGCCGGAGAGTGATGTCTCTGGAGGAAAGCATTCCGGCTATCTCCTTCTCGGCCGGAGAGTATTTAAGCATCCCCAGCGCGTGCAACGCGGCGTAGCGCACAGGCATACTATTGTCCTTGAGCGCCGAGCGCAGGGCCGGGCCGGTCTTCGGATCCAGAATATACGCGAGGGAAATGGCGGCCTGCTGGCGGACCGAGGGGTCCTGGTCGTTCAGCAGCATCTGAGAGAGCTTGTCCGCCGCCGGGCGCCAAGTCATAAGGCCCAGCGCGTCCTCGGCGGCCTGCCGCACGCGCGCGGAGGGGTCGCCAAGGGCCGCTATAAGGCCCGGCGCCCCCTTGGCGTCGCGCAGTTGGCCCAGCGTCTCCGCAGCCACGCGCCGCTCGTCGTCCGTGCCCGACTTCAGTTTGGCCAGGGCGTCGTCGACCGGGCCTGGGACCGCCTGCGCCGCCTGCGCCGCGGGACCGGCCGCGGCGGCCGAGGATACGTTCTGAGCGGAAACCACTGCCGGCAGGAACGTCAAAGTTATAAGAAGTTGCGTGAGTTTAGCGTTATTCATAAATGCCGCTCCCTTTCCCTGAATTCTAGCATAAAAACGGCGCCAGTTTGCCGGAGTTGACGGGACGTTTCAGAACATCGGCCCCAGATAAAAATAGAAGATCTTCCCTCCGTCGGAGGTGCGAACGGCGCAGTCCAGACTGAGCACCATCTGAAAATTCTGAAGCAGGAAGGTGTGCAGGTCTACACCGGCCCCGACCGAGGCGTCTACCCTGGATATGCCGAACGCGCGAAGATCTCCCGCTCCGTTCCAGCCATAGGCGGAATCCACGAAAAGTTTGCCGTAGAGGGCCTTGAAATAAAAATCCGGGAACATATACCACATATAGTAGTTTATATCCTTAATCAGGGGGACCCGCAACTCGGCGTTGTCCATGAAAACCCCGGACCTTTCGTAAAGCGATGAGGAGCTGGGGAACCCCCGCAAGCCGCCCAGTCCGCCGAAATTGAAGACGCGCCTGTCGCGCCCGGTACTGCGCCCGGCGGTGAAGCGGTTGACGAAAGCGGACCACTTCGACAGCGGGAAGTACTTCAGGTACTGCAGAGTGTAGACGTCGTAGCGCAGGTTCCCCCCGGCTACGTCGTGAGCTGTCTGCCAGGAAAGCTCGGTCCTGGAACCGCGAACAGCGCTCAGGTAAAGCCCGTCGACAGTATCCCGGACATAGGAGGTCTTGAGCGCCCTTGTCCGCAGCGCGTCGGTGTAGCCGAGGTCCCTGTAAATATCCTTCTCGTCCTTGCTGATCAGATAGGCCTCCACCCTGTTGTAGCGGTCGAAAGGCCAGGCTGTGCCGACGGCGTTCTCATAGTAGCGCCTGTTGTAGTCCAGGCCGTTGTCGTCGGTGAGACCATCGTAGGTGAACACGCTGCTCTGAAGCAGCAGCGGCATTCTCCAGCGCGTGTAGGCGTAGCTGACCTGGGCGTCAAGGTAGTTATTCCAGGAATTGTAGCTCAGGTAGAGGGCCAGGTTATGGCGCCCGAGCATATCGGAGGCCTGCCAGTAGTTCATCCAGAAAAGTCCGCCGGGAGAGGAGAAGAGCAGGGCCGGATAGAAGAGATCCGTGGAGGCCTTGAAGCGGTACGGGCGGAAGGAGCCCGTGGATGGCGTCACCCCGAAGCCGCCGCCGGGCGCGGGCAGGGGCTGTTCCTCGTAGAGAAGGTCTGCCGGGTCCGCCGCGTAGATATCCATGCCGCCGGCGTTGAAAGCCGAAAAATAGAGCCGGCGGCCGTGCACCGACGGAGTGAACATGCCTCCCATTGTCCGGGTCAGCCGGTAAATCTCCCCTGAATTTTTCCGCAGATAGAGTTCGAAGTCGTAGTCCTTATCGGAAACGAAGTAAACGCCGGAACCGTCGGCGGCGAACACCGGGTCGTAGACGTTGTTCTCCCCGAAGCGCACGACCCGGGGTTTACCGCCGGGCCGCAGCAGGCAGAGAGCCCGCACCGGGGCGCTGGAGCCGTCCACTTCGCAGGAATAGGCCAGCGTGGAACCGTCAGGGGACCAGGAAGGGGAGTCTTTGTCCTGCTGGCCTTCGGTGAGGCGGCGCGCCTCGGACGCATGGAGCTCGCCGCCGCGGAGCAGCCTGTCCATGGGAAGGCTGTAGAGATCGTTGAACGACCTGCTCATCCCCACCACCGTAAGCGTCTTCCCATCCGGCGTGAAGGCGGGCTGCCGTATCTCGTCTAGCCCTTCAACACCGGCCCGGACCACTTTCCCGGTGTCGGGTTCGTAGAGAAAAACGTACTCCCGGTGGTTCTTCTGGCCTGTGAAGGCGATATATTTCCCGTCCGGAGACCAGGCCAGGCTGCGCAGCGGTTTGGTGAAGCGTCCGTAAGGGATGTTCTCCGCGCCGGCCGAAAGATAGGTCAGCTTGGTCTCCCGGCCGGTAGACAGGTCACGCACGCGCACCTCCGGGGTCTGGGAGTCGCGCGTGGAGATATAGGCCACCTTGCGGCCGTCCGGAGAAACGGCCGGGCTCACGTTAAACTCGGGTATGCCGCCAGAGCCGTAAGTGAGGCGCCGGCCGTAGTACCATGGTTCCTGCAGGCGGTCGTCCTTCTGCTCGGCCAGATACTTGAATTCCAGGTATTCCCGGAAATTCCTGTCAAAGGTCCGCAGGTTGGAGCCAATTAGAGGCTCCAGCACGGAATCAGCGTCGTAGCGGCTGCGGTAGAGCTCCAGCATTTGGCGCGGCTTGTCCCTGCCGTACTGGCCGGCAAGGAAGCGGATGGCCTGCGCGCCGGTCTTGTAGGCCAGCGTGGTCTGGTGCGGCTTCAGGTGGCCGAACTGCGCCAGGCGCTCCAACGGGATCAACTTCCCGTTGAGTACGGCGTCGCGCACGTAGAGCTTCTCGACGGCGTAATCGCTCATGCCTGTCTCGTACTCGGCCATGCCTTCCATCATCCAGAGAGGATAGATATAGGTCTTGAGGATGCGCGCGCTCTTCCAGAAGCCGTCGATCAGGATGCTGAACTGTTCCTCGTGCCCGAACTCGTGATCGATCACGTCCTGCAGCCACCATTTGGAACCGTCCGACCAGACCATGAACCTGTCCTTGAAAGGCTCGGTCAGCCCGCCCACCCCGTCGGAGACGTCGGCTATCGTGTTCTGTTCCATGTCATCGAGACTGGCGAACAGGAAAAAATCTATGCGTTTGGAAAGAGAGGGATTGAGGTCGGAGGACTCGCGCTTATAGGCGGCCTCCAGCACTCCGGAGACGTAAGGCAGCCAGGCGGCCTCCGACGGATAATAGTGCACGTCGAAATGCGGAGTGGAATAGATACGCCACTTCAGGTCCTTGATTATGACACGGTTCTGATCCTGCGCTTTCGCCGGAAGAGAGGCGGCGCAGAACAAGAGGAAGGCCGCGGCCGCAGAGTAGGCGGATCTGTTAAGCATCGGCATATGGCCAGCCGCGAAGAGATCACTTCCCTCCGGAAGGCCGGCCCTGCTTGCCGGCCCGGCGGGCCTTGGCCGCAAGCTTCTTTTCGGCCACGGCCAGCATCCGGCGGGCCTCCTCGCGGGCGGGGTCCAGCTGCAGCAGAAGTTGCAGGTAACGCGAAGCGGCCGCGTAGTCGTTCGCGCGGACGGCCGCGGTCCCGGTCATCCAGAAGAGCTCCTGCCTGTCGGCGAAGGCCCCGTAGGGGTCCGAGGCCTCCGCGGCCTTTTCCAGCAGGGGAAGGGCGCCGGCGTAATCTTTTGCCCCGTATTTTATGGTGCCTTCTGCGTAATCGGCGAGGAAGGCCCCGGGGCCGCCTGCGGAGCGCAGTTCTGAGAGCGGGCCGGAATAATCCTGCCCGGCTTTCCAGCGCGACAAGGTCAGGTTCTCCAGCAGCACGGGGTCCGTGGAACCGCGGCGGCGTATCTCAGCGAACTCTTGCGCGGCCTCCGGATACTTTCCGGAGGAATAATAGAGTTTAGCGAGCAGCATCCTGGCCTCTCGGTCCCGCGGGTAATTGTTCAGGAACTTGCGGTAATTATGCTCGGCGAAGTCGTAAAGGCCGACACCCTGATACATAACTCCGAGGTAATAGAAGGCTCGGGCGTCGGTCAACCCCAGGGACTCGGCTTTCTCCAGGTCGGCTATCGCCTCCGGATAACGGGCCGGGCCCAGTTGGAATTTGAGGCACCCGGATTCGTCAAGGGCCTTCAGGTCGTCCGGGGTGGACCGCAGTTCCCCGGAGAGTTCCTTGAGCCTGGCTTCGGCCCGTCCGGCAGCGGCGGGATCCACGGCGGAGCGCGGGAACGCCGGTGAACCGTCGCGGCCCGGGGAGACAAAAAGGTAGAGCGCCCCCAGCACGATGACCAGCAACATGCCGAGAGGCGCCCCGTAAACGCGCAGTAATTTGTTAAGAGCGTCCTTTATATTTTCTGGACGCTCCTCATAACTCACCTTCGTCCTCCGAGTTCTCCAGCAGGATCTGTCCAAGCGTCAGCGACGGAGAACCCTTTAAGTACTGCTGCATGCGGCGGCGGTCCTCCGCCTCTTCGGCCCGCCGGACCGAAAGCGTAAGACGGAAAGTGGAATTGCTGACTCCTATCACCAGGGCCGACAGTTCCTGTCCTTCCTTCGGAGCTCCCTCGGCGCCGTACTCTTCGGCCGGGATTAAGCCTTCAGCGTGTTCGCCCAGCTTGACCACGGCCCCCTCGGCTCCCACAGCTACGATCTTGCCCTTGACGCGCGAGCGGTAGGCGAAACGCCTCTTGAGCATGTCCACCGGGTTCGGCATGAGCTGCTTCATCCCGAAAAGCATTTTTTCTCCGTCGCGGTCCACGGAGAGGATCTTGCACTTCACGCGCTGGCCGCGCTTGTATGTTTTAAGCGCCTCCAGCGGGTTGCGCCAGGCCACGTCCTCAAGGCGCACGGTGCCCTCTATGCCCTGAAAACGGACCAGCAACGAGTCGTCCGTGACCTTGGAGACCACGCCGCGCACGACGCGGCCGGGGGCCGCTTCGGCCAGCACCTCGGTGCGGCGCTGCTTCTCGTCCTCCTCAAGCACCTGGCGGCGGGAAACGACCACCTTTCGGTCCTTCTCGTTGAAATCGGTTATATAGAACCGAATCTTGGCGTTTGCCGGCAGATAATGCCGGTGTGCTCCGCCCAGCTCGGAAAGCGAGAGCGGCATGAACGCGCGCATCCCGGAGATGTCGACTATATAGCCGCCCTTGACGATCTCTACCACCTTGCCCTTGACGCGTTCCTTGGCCTCGAAAAGCGTCTTCGAAGTCTCCCAGGCGGCCTTCTCCCGCGCGCGGCGGTGAGAGAGGATCGTATAACGGCCTTCGCCGCCCTTCTTCTCCAGCACGGCCTGCACCTCGTCTCCGGGCTGCGGTGTCTTTTCGTCCTGAAAATCCGCCAGCGGGATGGCGCCTTCCTTCTTCTCTCCGATGTCCACCAGCACCATATCGGCGGTCACCTGCACCACGCGTACCGAGACCACGCCGCGCGTCTGGATTTTTTCCGCCGTCTGCTCTTCGGACTTGAGCAGGTCGGCCATAGAGAGTTCCTCTTCTGGGACCCCCGCCGGCTCGGCCTTCGGATTCTGGTCTTCGCCTTCCATACTCTGGTTGATTTCCATGTTACTACGGCTCCTCTGTTATAGAAAAGATGTCGGACATCACGGTTTCCGAAAATCGGACGTAAGCAGCCTTCAGGTTCCCGTCGGCCGGCGGCTCGAAACGCCTCAGGGGACCGTATTTAAGTGTTATTTTACCTAATTTTAAGAAGTTTTCGCTGTTGAAAATTCGGACCGCCATCACCGGCGCGCCGGACTTATGGGCCATCAGCGCTACGCCCGGCTTGGGCTTGAGTTTTCGGCCCTTGGCGCGAGTGCCTTCCGGGAAGATGATAAGACAGCCGTCGTACTTTAACGAGGTCATGCAGCCGCGGAACGCCCCCAGGTCCCCGCCTTCCCGACCGCGGTCCACCGGGATGGCGCCCCACCGGTTCATGGCCCAACCGAGGGCCGGGATGGAGAAAAGCTCTTTCTTGGCTATAATGCCCGGCAGGCGCACCAGCGCCGTGAAGGCGAGCAGGACGGGTGGGTCGACATTGGAAAGATGGTTGCAGGCTATTATGACAGGGCCGGAGGTCGGGATGTTCTCCAGGCCAGAGACGCGAATCGAGTTGAAAACCCGGAAGAAAATGCGCAGCAGGGAATAGCCGAGCCTAAGGGCGGGAGGACGGTTCTTATGCGGCAGGGCCGGCGGCATTAGTCAGGCTCCGCCGCTGGTGCGCCCGTAAAGGGCCAGGATCTCGTCCACGACCTTTTCCCTCGGCATGGCCGTGGAATCCAGATAGTGAGCGTCGTCCGCCTTTCTGAGCGGGTTAACCGCGCGGCCGGAATCCTGCGCATCGCGCTTGATTATAAAATCCAGTATCTCGCCGTAATCCGCGGGCCGGCCCAGTTCTTTTAGCTGCCCGACGCGCCGCCTGGCCCGGGCTTCGGCTGAAGCGTCCAGATAGACCTTCAGTTCCGCGTCCGGGAAAACGTTGGTGCCTATATCGCGGCCCTCCATCACGACGCCGCCGCCGAGGCCGGTCTGCCGCTGCATCTCCTTCATGAAGAGGCGCACGCCCGGCAGTTTCGCTATCGCGGAGGAGGCCCTGCTGACCCGTTCCTCGGAAAGCTCCAGGTCCAGTACGCGCCCGTCCAGCGAGACGTCAGCCTCCGGGCCCTTGCCCTTTGGGAATCCCCAGGAAAGCGAGCGGGCCAGTTTTTCCAGTCCCGAGTCGTCCTCCAGGCCGCGCCCCAGTTCCAACGCCTTCCACGCGAGGGCGCGGTACATCTTGCCGGTGCTGATAAAACGGTAGCCGAGGCGCTGCGCGACCAGTTTACCGACGGTGGACTTCCCCACCCCGGCCGGGCCGTCTATGGCTATCACAATTCCGTTCTCGCGCATGGGTTCAGGCCGTCACCGAGGTCTTCTTGGGCAGATTCGCCTCGTTGTCGAGGCCGAGCTTCCTGAGCGGACGCACCCATTTGGTGAACGCCGACGGTTTCAGAGAATACTCGTGCACGAGCCGCGCGACCTCGCTGATGGGCTGATAATTTTCCCAGTTCAGGCGAAGGATGCGCACGCCGGCGTCCTCCATCTCCTCGATGAACTCGTAGTAGTTCTCCTGCAGGCTCTTGAGATAAAGCGGGTCAATAGCCTTCTCCATGTTGCGCCCGCGCGCCCTGATGCGCGCTATCGAGGTCTCGACGCGGCAGTCGAGGAAGATCATCAGCTGCGGGAACACCAGTTCGCGCAGGACCATATTGTCAAAGAGATCCAGGTAGGTGTTGTAGTCCATGTCCGAGATAATTTTGTCTGGATGGTGGTTAAGCATCCGCGCGAAGATCGTATCTTCCCAGATCGTGCGGTCCTGCACGACGCCGCGGATCTTGCCGAGACTGATACGGCTGACGAACTCGCGGTGCTGGCGGAAGCGGTGGTTCAGCAGCCAGACCTGCATGATCGTGCCGTACTGCTTCATGTCTTTGTAGAAGTGCTCGAGGTACGGATTGCCGCCGACCTCTTCGAGCACGGGCTCGAAATTGAGGGCCTTGGCCAGTTCCATCGTCAGCGTGGACTTGCCCACGCCTATGATACCCGCTATCCCTATGTAGCCTTCTGCGAACATGTCGTCCTCCGGGAAGTTAGATAGAGCACGCCGTCAATGCCGGGTCGGGACGTCCTGCTCTATGCCCTTCACGGCCAGTAGCACGTCGTCGGGATTAGAGGCGGCCTGCAGGATATCCTCGAGCTTGGCCATGCCTTCCTTGTGCATCTTAACCAGAGACTGGTTAAAGGTCTGCATGCCGTAGAACCCGCCCTTGGCTATCGCCTGCGATACGGAATCCAGGTTATTGTCCGCTATCATCTTCTTGATGTGCGGCGTATTGGTCATTATCTCTACGGCGGGCAGTCGCCCGCCCTTTGTGCAGGACAGCAGACGCTGCGAGACGATGCCGCGCAAACTCTCGGAGAGCTGCATGCGGACCTGAGCCTGCTGATGGGGCGGGAAGAGGTCGATGATGCGGGAGATGGTCTGCACCGCGTTCATCGTGTGCAGCGTGGCGAAGACCAGGTGGCCGGTCTCGGCGGCCGTTATAGCGGCCTGCGTAGTCTCCAGATCGCGCATCTCTCCGACGAGGATCACGTCTGGGTCCTGGCGCATGGCGGCGCGCAGGGCGTCCACGAAGGTGGTGGTATCGGAGCCCAGTTCGCGCTGGCTGATGATGCACTTCTTTTCGGTGAACGAAAACTCTATCGGGTCCTCTATGGTGATGATGTGGGCGTCCCAGTTCTGGTTCAGGTATTCCACCATCGCCGCCAGCGTGGAGGTCTTGCCGGAGCCGGTGATGCCGGTCACCAGCACGAGCCCGCGCTCGTTCTGAAGCATCTTCATTATCGAATCCACCGGCAGCCTCAGTTCCTCGAAGGTCGGGATCTTGAGCGGGATATGGCGTATCGCCACGCCCACCTTGCCCTTGTGCAGGAAAACGTTGAAGCGGAACCGGCCCAGTTCCCCCCCGTCGTGTGAAAAATCGGCCTCGTGTTTCTCCTCGAAGATGCGCTTCAGGCGGTCGGACATCAGCGGGAAGATCATATTCTCGACTTCCTGCTGCGTCATGCGCGAGGAATTTATCGGCGTAATGCGCCCGTTGATACGGAGGAAAACCGGCGAGTCGCCGCGGATATGCGTATCCGAGGCCTTGTTCTGCACCATCACTTTCAGGAGTAGGTTTAAATCTATCGGCATAAGTATCCCCCGGCCGCGCGACTCAGTCCAACCGCCTTTTGCCGCGGCGCATATAGGCGGGCTTGTCCAGGTCCTCCTGCGAAGAAGGAGCCGACTCGAAAGCCGGTTGCCCGCCCTCCAGCCGGCGGCGCGGCTGCCCGGTGCGGTCCAGGTCCTTGCGGCGGCGCAACTCGCTGGCGATATCGTGGCGTTTCGGGGTGAAGCCGGTGGCGATCACGGTGATCTTAAGGTCGTCGCCCATCGTGTCGTCGAACACCTGGCCGTATTTTATCATCGCCTCAGTACTTGCGTTCTTGCTGATGTACTCCATTGCCTCGTCGACCTCCACCATGCGGATGTCGCGCGAAGCCGTGAAATTGACCAGGATACCTTTGGCGCCGTCTATGACCGCGCTTTCGAGCATCGGGGAGTGGATGGCCTGTTTGGCGGCCTCTATATGGCGCGCGTCGCCGGCCGCTCGGCCCATTCCTATAAGCGCTTCTCTGGACTTGGTCATGATGCGGCGAACGTCCATAAAATCCACGTTGATCGCCCCGGAGCTGGTTATCACGTCGGAAATGCCCTGTATGGCCTGGCGTAGCACATCGTCGGCCATGCGGTAGGCTTCCTCGGAACTGGTGTCGCGGTCCACCTCGGAAAGAATGTGCTGGTTCGGAATTACCAGCAGGCAGTCCGCGTGCTTGCGGATCTCGTTTATGCCGGCCTGCGCCTGGTCGGCGCGAGTCTTGCCCTCGAAGTTGAAAGGCCGCGTGACCACGCCGATGACCAGCGCGTTCGGATTGGCCTCCTTAGCCGTCCTGGCCAGTATCGGGGCGGCCCCGGTACCGGTGCCGCCGCCCATGCCGGCGGTTATGAAAATAAGGTCAGCGTCGGAAACCGCCTCACGGAGCAGTTCCACGGATTCCTCCGCCGCCGACGCGCCCTTACCGGGATCCCCGCCGACACCCAATCCCTTGGTCAGGCCCTCTCCTATCTGGATGCGGTTCGGCGCTTTGCTGCGGCGCAGGTCCTGGGCGTCGGTGTTGATGGCCACAAACTCCACCATGCGGATCTCCGCTTCCACCATGCGGTTGACGGCATTGCCGCCGCCCCCGCCCACGCCAATGACCTTTATCACGGCTTCCCGGTTGTGGAAGTCGTTATCGTAGCGTATCCTGTTTTCGGCCATAGTAAGGGACTTAGGACCCGGCATTCTCAGAATAGGTCCTTGAGCCAGCGCCAGAATTTCTTTTCCATCGCCCCCCCCCGCGCCGGAGCCGACACGTCGGCCGTCCAGTTCTTGAGGTAGGGATAGCAAACCAGCGCAAGCGCGCCGATGTAGGACTGCGTCATGTACTCCTCGGGGCACTGCAGCAGCTCCTGCGCCGGCAGGCCGAGACGGGACTGGTTGAGGTCCAGCATCACTTCGGCGGCTTCCGGCATGCCGCGCAGCAGGGCCGCGCCTCCGGTAAGTATCGCGCCGCCCGGCAGGTCCGGATAGCTCGAGGCCTGCACAGCCTGGCTCACCTTTTCGAATATTTCCTCCGCGCGAGGCTGAATGAAGTCCAGCAGCTCGCGCGGCTTCACTTCTTTCTTCGTGCGGCCGTCGAGCTTGGTAATCACTATCGGTTTGTCCTCCTCGATGATTTTAGAGAGGACCGCGCCGTATTTCTCCTTGATCTCCTGCGCTGACTCGATCTTGGTGCCAAGGCCGTAGGCGATATCGCGGGTGATGCTGTCCCCGCCGATGGAGATCTCGCGCGAGAAATGGATGCCCCCCTCGGAGTAGATGGCTATGGAGGTGGTCTGGCCGCCGGCATCCATCAGGATGCAGCCGAGTTCCTTCTCCTCCTCCGAGACGACCAGCTCTCCGACGGCGAGCAAAGTGTAAATCGGGGCCACTACGCGGAAGCCGCCCTTTGAGACCGACTTGACCAGATTGTTGATGGCCGGGCTGGAAGCGGTGATGATGTGCACCCCCACCTCTAACAGCGCGCCCTCCATGCCTATCGGGTTCGGCACGCCGCGCTGGCGGTCCAGCGAGAAGCCCTGCGGTATCACGTGCAGGATTTCCCTGTCCGGGGAAAGCTGAAAGGCTTTCGCCGTCTCGATGACGTTGGCGACGTCCTCGCTGGTGATCTCCTTGTCCGTGCGGGCGATGTTATAAGCACCCTTGCTGTCGAAAGCCTGGATGTGCGCGCCGCGCACTCCCATGTAGACCTCGCCGACCACCTCGTTCGCCTTGCCTTCGGCCGCGTCCATCACGCGTTCCACGGCGCTGGCGGCTTCCTCTATGTTTACCACGACGCCGCCTTTCAGACCGCGGCATGGCACCGACGCTCCGGCCAGCACCTTCAGCTTGTTGTGCTCGTCGTCCCGTTCGGCTATTATACAGGTGACTTTTCCCGAGCCCATGTCCAGCCCGGCGATGATCTCGGATTTTCCCATATGATGCTCCCGACAGAAACCGATCTTTTCCCCGGCAGGCTGCCGGACCCAGCGTTCTTTTTCAGGAATTCCCGTCTTTCTTCAGTGCGGAAACGAAGATCTTTCCCTCGCCGAAACTGCGCAGGTCGGCGCGCAGCGGACCGGCCGTCTTCGAAAGGGCGTCCTTCATGACTTCATTCAATCTTAATATTTTCAGGCGGTTGAATTCAAATCCGCCCCACAAGACCTCCGTGCCGTCGGCCAGCCTGAAGCTGCAGTCCCAGGAACGCCCGTCGCAGGAAAGGGAAACCGGGCTGGAATAAAAAAGCCCGGCCATTGGGCGCATCTGCGCCACGAAGGCAGCCAGGGACGGCGCGGAAGCAGGCGCGTTCCGAAGTTCCACCGCGAACGGCGCCTCTCCTCCGGGAGAGAGACTTTCGGGCATCAGCCTGCCGCTGGCCCCGAGGTATACCGTGGTCCCGTCGGAGAGTACGGAGGAAATGACCTCCTCGGGGCGGGCATCCACTGAGACCTTACCCGTAAGGAAATTCCTGAAAACCCTGACGGAGGACAGGCCGGGATGAAGCCGCTTTATCTCGCCAGCCATGGCGGCGGCCGCGTTGGAAGTGAATGGTTTACCAAGGTCCGCGTCGGCCAGCGTCTTTATTCCGGAATAGACCTGCGGGGAAGCGCAGGCGATAGAAAAGGCGCGCGGAGTGAAAGAAAAGAGCCGCGCCTCCAGAAGACGTCCGGAATGCCTGGCCGCAGCGGCCAGGCCCCACGCCGAAAAGGCCAGCCCCAGCGCGGCCCCGGCGGCTATTCCGCCACGCCGCAACAGGCTATTGCGCACTTTGCCTCGCACCCGGACTTTATATCTGCGCTTTCGCATACCCGGACATTATATTTTAAAATCGCGTCATTTTAAAACTCGCCGGCGGCCGCCTTTTTGCTATAATTACAAAACGGTCTGACACAAGCGCCCGTAGCTCAGTGGTAGAGCATCCGCCTTTTAAGCGGGTGGCCGCGCGTTCGAATCGCGCCGGGCGCACACACTTCCCCGCCTTTCCCTCCGCACCGCGTTCTAGCGAATGTTTTTTTTCTTTTTCTATGCTATACTCTAAGTGAACAGCGCAGACGGGGTAAAATTCTCGAAGGAGACTGACGACAATTATGAACAGGATTAGCAGAAAGGGCTTCACGCTGATAGAGTTACTCGTGGTCGTGCTCATCATCGGTATCTTGGCCTCCATAGCCATACCGCAGTACATGAAAATCGTGGAGAAGAGCCGTTATTCCGAGGCTACGACCATGTTCTCTGAAATCGCCTCCGCCGAAGAGCGCGCGATGGCGAGGAACGGCACCTATACGACCAGCTACGACCAGCTCGACGTCACGCTCAAGGACGCCACCGGTAACAGTTGCGCCGGGGCTGGCGCCTGCCAGTTCAAGTACTACAAGATTCAGGTAACCTCCGCCGACAGCAGCCAGTTCACTATTGTCGCCACCAGGACCGGCACCGCCCCCGCCAGGTATGCGGCCGGCTATACGGCCACCTACGCAGGCGGCGCGGGCGGCAGCAAGGTTACGCTCTCCGACGCCAACGCAGCCAACGACTTCCAGCAGTAAGGATTGGAAGCCGGAACAAAAAAACCCCGCCTCGATGCGGGGTTTTTTTAATGCCGTACCGGGACGGCTACTGTTTCACCAACTCCCCGCTGCCAGCCTCAAAGATTATCCCGAGCCCGTCCCTGGCAAACCAGATGCGCCCGTCGCGCCAGGCGAAGGCAGATAGCGGGTATCCCGGCCTGGGAGTTCTCAGCCTGTAGACCCCGTCCAGCGTAAGGCTGTCGTCCAGCCTGTGCCTGTAAATCTTCCCAGTGGAGGAGACGAGGGTCCAGAGATATTTTCCGCTTTTGAAGACCTGGTCCGGCTTCTCCGGAAGTTTAAAGGAGGCTGCTGGGGTAAGATCCGGGTCGGGATGGCGCAATATGACGTTCCCATCGCCGTCGCAGGTCCAGAGGAACTCACCGTCGTAAAAAAGAGCGCTGACATTGGCAGGGGCCGGATAACTCCTGATGAGCGGAAGCCCGGGGGCAAGACGGCGCGCCTCTATGACCTTCTTCCAGGAATCGGCCACGTAGAGCGTGTCCCCTACGGCTGCAAGCCCGCTTATGTGGGTCTTCTCCAGCGGGAAAGTCTGTACCAGCTCCAGGCCCTCGCGCGAAAGGGAATACTGATATACCGACTGCGCCAGCCAGTCCCCGGCCAGCAGCTTTCCGTCGGACCAGACCATGGCGGAGACGTTGGCGGCCGTGCCCGGATATTCGCGATAGTAGGAAGCCCCCCCCCCGGAAACCAGCCTGTAGCCCCCAAACCCCGCCAGCAGCACGGCTACTCCCCAGGCCAGAGCCCGCAGCGGTCTGAGGCTGTTGACAGGACCGGCCCCAGCGGGCCTGGCCTCGGGTACTGCCGCCGGAGCGGGCTGAGGCTCCTCCCTGCGCGCCTGCGGCATGGGGTGCCGGACGGACGGGCCAGGCACAAAGCGCCTTACAGTCTCCACCAGCTGCGCGTTCTCGAAAGGTTTCTGAAGATATTCGCTGGCGCCGAGCTTCATCACGTCCACTGCGGACTGGATATGCCCGTAGCCGGTTATCATAACGACCGGCACGGTATCGTCTATCTTTTTCAGGGCGGAGAGAACCTCCATGCCGTCCATGCCTGGCAGGCGCATGTCCAGCAGGACCAGGTCGGGGCGGCCCTCCTTCGCGAGCGCGATAGCGGCAGGGCCGTCGCCCGCTTCCGTAATCTCGTAACCGCGCAGCTTCAGGACGTTTCGCACGGCCAAGCGCATATCCGGTTCGTCGTCGACTATAAGTATTCTCGCCATAGTTCCTCGTCAGAAAATTTCAGGCAGCTCCATCACGGCCCGCGTACCCTTCCCGGCTTCGCTGTGAAGTTCCAGGGAGCCGCCATGAGCCCTCGCGACGTTGCGCGCAAGGGTCAGGCCCAGGCCCATCTTGCCGGGGCGCGTCGTGAAGAAAGGATGGAATACGGAGGCTAGGTTCTTCCTCTCGATGCCTTCCCCTTTGTCCGCTATCTCCAGGCGCTGCTTGCCGCCTCCGGAAGAGATGGAAATAGAAATCTCGCCACCGACCGGTTTGGACTCGGCGGCGTTCAGCAGCAGCTGTTCAGCGGCGGCCGCGAAACGCACGCGGTCTATGCTTATCGGCTTAAGTTTCTCTCCGCCTTTTACCTTCACCCGGACGTTTTCCATGCGGCCAGAAGCCCGCAGTCCATCGAGCACCTCGGACACCACCACGGAAAGACGCTCGGGAGAACGCTGCGGGATGACGGGCCTGGAGAAGTTCATTATAAGATCTATCTTCTTCTGGAGGTTCACGATATTGCGCACTATCACGTCCAAGGATTCGCGCGCCCCGTCCGATTCCGGGGCCTCGGCGCAGAATTCAGCGTGACTGCGGATTATGCTGATAGAATTGGCCACCTGGTGCGCCACCCCGGCCACCAACTCCTCGAAGTCCGGGAGATAGCCGGGCGAACCGGCGCTCTGCCCGCGGGCCTTCAGTTCCTCGAAATCCCTCTCCAGCCGCCTCATACGCGACGTTACGTCGAAAAGCATCTTCTCTTTTATCGACAACTTCTCTTCGGCTTCCCTCAGCATCGCGCGGTACGGCCTGGACTTAAGTTCCTCCCGCAGTTCCTTCTCCCGGCCCTGGAGTTCGGCCTTCTCCGCCCGGGTATGCTCCAGTTCGGCGCGCAATTTGACCAGCCGGCTCTCTTTTTCCGCAAGCAGGCGCTCCGCCTCCGAAGCCTTCGCCTTCTGCGCCTTGGCTGTGGATTTATTGCGCATCAGGGAAAGCAGGCCCTGTTTCTCTTTTTTCAGGGCCTCCGTCTCCCGCTTCAGTTCCTCCTCCGCGGCGCCCAAGCGGGAAATAATCTCGTCGCGGGAGGAGATGTCCGTCTGGGCTTTTCTAAGTTGTTCGTTTTCCGCGTGTATCTCGCGCGAATATTTTTCCGTAAGCTCGGCGCGGCTGCGCCTTAGCAGCGCGCATTCTCCATCAAGGGAAAAAAGCGCCTCCCTGGCCTCGCCCAGTTCGAACTCTTTCTTCTTCAGCATGATCTCCGCGTTATGCATCTTCTCCGAAAGTTCCGCGTAACGCGCACGTTCCGCCTCCGCCTCTCCGGCGGCGTAGGACTCTTTCTCCTCCAACTTCCGGCGCAGCTCTTCGGCGTCCCTGGCCGCCAACGACGCTGCGGAGATGGCCTCCTGCAACTCGAAATCTTTTCTTTTCAGTTCCGTCTCGGCCGCCCGGAGCTGTGCCATCAACCCCGTCTCGACGCCCAATTTCTCCCCAGCCTGCGCCGCGGAGGCGGCCTGCGCCGCCTTCATAGCCTCGCGCAGAGAGTCAGATTCGGCCTTAATACCGGCTTTCTCTCCGGAAAGCGTTTCGTTGGCGAGGACCAGGTCGTCGTACCTGCGCAACAGCTCCGTGTACTTGGCGGACTGCTCCTCCAGCGCGGCCATAAGGCCCGCGGCCTCACCGTCCCTGGCTTTCGACTCCTGAGCCGCCAAGGAGGAAGCCGCCGTTTCCGCCTTTATCGCGGCCGACCTGAACTTGTCGCGTTCCGCTTCCAACGACTTCATTCGTCCCTGCGCTATCTCTATCTCGTTCTCAGAGTTCCTGAGCTTGGAGGAGACGTTGTTCAACTGTGCAGAGGCGAACTTCCATTTCTCCTCGGCGTCGCCAAGTTCCCGGGAAAGGCTCTCCTCCCTGGCCCGCAGCGCGGCGTTCTCCTCCTCTTTGGCCCGCAAATCGGCCCTGACGGCGCTGAACTCGGCCTGCACGGCGCGGTACTTCTCCATGTGCTCCAAGGCTGCGCGGGACAGGGCGCCCTCCAGTTCCTCCACGCGCGCGGCCATGGCGGCGGCGGTCTCCCGCGCACGGGCGGCGCTCTCGTGCGCGCTGCCGTTCTTTAATTGAGTAAACTCCTTCGTCAGTTCCTTGAGTTTGAGATTGGCATCTTTAAGCTGGGCTTCCTTCTCCGACAACGCGACGTTGGTCTCGGCAAGCAACTTGGCGTTCGCGGCGGCCTCGGACAAGGCGTCCTCCAGCCTGGCTCCGGCGGCGGCCAGCTTACGCTCTATCTCCTCGGTGCGTCTGGTCTGCTCGCGCAGCTCTTTCTTGACCAGCTCAAGTTTAAGCAGGAAGCCTTCCTCGGAGCGGGAATTTTCCTGGGCGGCCAGTTCCAGTTTCTTTTCAAGGCTCTCGCTCAAACGCGCCGCCTTCTGCAACTGGGTTTCCCGGTCCTTGACGCTGGAGCGTTCCAGCGCCAGGTCCGTCCTCAACTCCTCTATGGAGCGCGCCAGCCTGTCGATCTCCTCCTGCTTCGCCTTAACGGCGGCATGCCCGGCCAATATCTGCTGTTCCTTCTCCGCGGTCCTGGCCTTTTCAACCTCAAGCATCTTTTCCCGCGCGGCCAGCTGGTTCAGCAGCTCTCCGCGCTCCGCGGCGAGGGCGTCGGCCCTCCCGCTCTCTGCGCGCTGGTCGGCTCGGGCCTGCTCTATGGCGGCCGCCAGCTCGGCGGCCTTCTCTTCGGCCTCCGCGCGGACTTCTTTCAGCTGCGCATTTTTCTCTGCCAGCGAGGCCTTGGCCTTATCTATAAGTTCTTCCGCAGCCTGAAGGCGCCTGGACAAGTCGTCGCGATCCAGCGCGGCAGCAGCGTGCGCGGAACTTTCCTTGGCCAACCCGGTCCTGGCCGCCTGCAGCGCTGCGTTGAACCCGGCGGCGTCCTCCTTGGCGGCTGCGCGGGCCTCTTTGAGCAGTTTCTCCTTTTCCACCGCCGAGGCCTTGGCGTCCTCCAGCTTTTCGGAGAGTGCCTGCAGCCGGACAGAGGCCGATTCCCGCTCCGAGGTGAGCGCGGCCCTCGTTTCGTCCAAAACCCTGGCTGCTGAGGCGCGATAGGACGCGAGTTCTTCCTCCAGCGCCTTCACCCGCGCCGTCAGCGACTCCTCGCGACCACGCAGGTCGGATAGGAACCCGTCCAGCTCGGAATTGAGGCCTTCCAGGTCGCTCAAATGGCTGCTTATCTGTTCTTCCATAACCGGAGCTTGTCCTTCAGCTGCTCGACCAGTTTCTGGGTCTTAAGGAATTCCTCCTGTTTCTCGCGCAGGGCCGAATGCGCGGTTTCCGCCAGAAGTTCGCTCTCCGCGCGTTTGCCCCGCTCTTCTTCGAAGGCGTGCTTAAGGCGCTCTACGGCGTATTTGAGAGCTTCCACTTCCGAAGTCCTTTTGCCGGCCTCCTCCGTTTTCTCGTTCAGGGCCGATCGCGCGGTGGAGGCAGACAGTTCCGCTTCCGCGCGTTTTCGGCTCTCATCCTCGAGCGAGATCCTGAGCCTGTCCAGGGACTGGCGGAGGGTGTCGTACTCGCTCTTGCGCGCGGCCATATGGTCCAACTTCTCCTGCAAGGCGGCATTGGCGTTCTGCGCCAGTGCTTCGGCGTCCTCGCGCTTTTTGCGCTCCTCCACGAAAGCGGACTTGAGCCGCTCTATGCCGTTCTTCAGGGCCTCGATATCCGCCTTGCGAGCCTCGGTCTCGGAATTTTTCTCGCGGAGCGCGGTCTGCAATGAAAGATAGGCGGATTCGGATTCGGAACGGCGTTTCTTCTCCTCCTCCAGCGCGGCCCCCAGCTGCACCAGGCGGTCCTTCACGTCGCCAAGTTCCGACTTGGCACTTTCGGCCTCGGAATCCTTACCGTTCAAGGCGGACCGGAAGGAGGCCGCTTCCGCTTCCGCCTCGGAACGGGATTTGCGTTCACCCGCCAGGGCCTCGCCGAGCTGCTTCAGCCTGACCTTGAGGTTCTCGGCGTCCGACCTGCCTGCCTCCGCCTCCGTTGTCTTCCCGCTCAGCGCGGACTGGGCGGAAAGCAGGGCGGCCTCGGTCTCTGACCTGCGCCGCCGCTCCTCTTCGAAAGCGGACTTCATACGCTCCATGGAGGCCCTCAAATTCTCGGCCTCTCCCCGGTTCTCGAGAGCCTCGCCGGCGCTGGAGGCCAGCTCCTTCTTAAGCGAGATGAGTTCTTCCTTCAGCGCCTTCTCCCGCTCGGCGAAGGCGCGAAGCTGCTCGTCGAGTTCGCCGCGTATGGTCTGCATGGAACCGGCCGTTTCGGCCTGCCTGGCGCGCTCTTCGTCGAGGGCGGCTTTCAGCCGTTCCGCCCCGTTGCGCGCCTCGTCCAGCTGCACCTTGTGCTTCTCCAGCAGCACGTCCTTGGCGTTGGCCATATCGCGCAGCGAGGAAATCTCGGCCAGCAGAGCCTTCTCCTTCTGCGTGTACTCGTGAGCGCGGCGCTCCCCGGCGGCGTGCATTTCGCGCCGTTCGTTCTCCACCTGTTTGGCGGCGGAGGATTTGAGTTCCGCGGCCTCCTGCTCGCGGCGCAGGTTCTCGGCGCGCAGCAGTTCCAAGTCGCGTTTAAGGGATTCTATCTGCTTGTCCCTGGCCGACTTCTGTTCTTCGACTCCACGCAGTTTGAGCAGCGCGTCGTTGTAGCGGCGCTCAGCGTCCTTAACCTCCGACTCGAAGGCCTCCTTTAGGTCGTCGTGCTCGGTGCGGAGTTCTTTATACAACTTTTCGCGGTCGGAAAGTCTGGCGGAGAGGGAGGCTATCTGGTCCCCGGCCTGTTTTTTCTCCTGGGCCAGCTCGGCCTGCATGGCCAGCAGCTGCGCCTGGCGCTCCTCAGCGGTCCGTTTGAGGTCTTCCATCCTGGAGAGCGACTCAGAAAGGTTGTTACGTATGTCCGCGAGGGTCTTCCGGTAAGAATCTTCCCGTTCCTGGCGGAGCCTCACGGCCGCTTCCAACTCGGCGTTTTTGCGTTCTATTATCTCGCCGTAGCGCTCCGCCTCCTTGCGCAGCGCGGAATCCAGCCTTGTGCCGGCCGCGGCCTCTTCGTCGGCCAGGCGCTGAGCCATGGCCGCTAATTTATCCTCCAGCGTCCGCCTTTCGGCGGCATGGGACGCGGACAGAGAATCCAGTTCCGCGGTATGGGCGGACGCGACAGACTCCCTTTCCGCCGCGGCCTTGGCCAGGCTCTCCTTGACCCGGAGCAACTCCGCGTCGCGGACTGAAAGCTCTTCGTCCATCGCCTTCTCTTTCTCGGCGTAGAGGCGCTGCAGGCGCTCGCGCTCCATCAACAGCAGTTCCTCTTTCTCTATGCGCACCGCCTCCATCGTGGCGGTCTGCTCTGCTATCTTGTCGTCGCGCAGCTTTATCGTGGCGGACAGGCGCGCGGCACGGTCTTCAAGTTCCGCGAGGCCCCTTGCCTTCTCCTGTGCCACCGCGGCCTTCAGCTCCTCGGCGGCCTGTTGGCGCTGCAGGCGCGCCTCGTCCGCGGCTTTTTGCAGCGCCAGGCGCTGGGAGGTTATTTCGTCCTCCTTGCGGGCCAGTTCGCCCTTGAACTCCGCGGCACGGTTGTCAAGTTCGTCGGAGAACTTCTGTTTCTCCGCAGCCAGACGCTTCTCCGCGTGAGCGGCCGCTTCGGAAAGCTTCTGTTCCAGTTCCGCCCGCATTGCGGCCTTCAAAGCGTCCCTGTCGACGGAGGCTTTCTGAGCCTGCGTCTCCAGCTGCCGGCGCAACTCGGCCTGCGCCTCCTTGGCGGCGGCCTTTTCCTTGGAAATATCCTCCAGGTCGCGCCGCAGGTGGGAGATCTCCTCCACCTTCAGGCGCAGACTGTCCTCGTAGATGCGGCCGGCGCTCTCCAGTTCCGCGCGCAGCGAGGCGGAGTTCTTCTCCAGCTCGACCTTCAGGCGCACGTCGTACTCCGATTGCAACTGCTTCTCGCGGAAAGCGAACTCTTCCTGGCGGACGCTGTACTGAGTCTGCATCTGCTCCGCCTTGTGGGCCAGTGTCTCCCGCTCGGCCTGCAGGTTCTTGATCGTCTCCTCGAAAGTGCGCAGGTTGCGCTGCAGGTATTCTATCTCGTCCTGCCTCTTGCCCAGGTCTTCGCGGTATCCGCGCTCGGTCTCCTGCAGCTTCTCGGCAAAACGGTTGCGCTCGTGCTCCACGGCTATCTTGAGTCGCTTCGGGATCTCCGCCTCCATCTCGCGGAAACGGCCGCGTTCTGTCTCCAGGGCGTCGGCGGCCTTGGACAGACGGCTCTCGTAATCGGCCTGCAGGTTCTTTTTCTCCGTCTCCAGCGTACGGATGACGCTCTCCAGGCTTCCTATGGCGTCCTTGTAGCGGACCAAATCGTCGTCGCGGCGCTTCACGGCCTCCGGGAACTCCCTGAGCTGCTTTTCCAGCAGCGAGAGCTTTACCTTGTAATCGTCTATCTCCTGGTTCTTCTCAAGGAGTTTCTTCTCTATCTCCAGTTCCTTCTGCTTGAGAGTACGGTCGCGCTCCTCGGTCTCCTTCTGCCAGCTGTCCTTGGCCCATTTAAGAACCGCTTCCTGCTTCTTCAGTTCGTCCCCGACGGTACGTTCGCGCCTTTCAAGTTCCTCCACCTTGTTCCGGTAAGTCTCATCCAGTAGGGTTTTATGCTCCGCGGCCTCGTCGGCCATCCGTTTCTTCTCTTCTTCCAGCCTGGCGCCGTAGACACGCTCAAATTCCTGCTGCTTGGCCAGCTGCTCCTGGCGCAACTGCCACAATTCCCCTTCCACCTGCGCCCAACGCGAACGCAGTTCCTCGGCCTTTTTCTGGTAATCGCTTTCAAGCCGCGCCTCCTTCTGCTTGAACACTTCCTCGCTCTTGGAGATCTTGTCCTCCAGTTCCTTTTCGCGATCGGTCAGGCGCTCTAGGCGGGATTTGAACTGATATTCCAGCGAGGACTGGCGCGACTTCAGCTCCTCTTCGTGAACGCGGGAGGAGCGCTCCAGCTCCGCGTTCTTCGTCTTGAGCTGGCTCTCCAGGAAGGCGACCTGGCTGGACTTTTCCTGCAGGTTCTGGCGGGTCTTCAAGTCCTCCTCGTGCAATCCGCGGATCTTGTCCAGCGCCCAACGCAGGGCCAGACGAGCCGTTTCCACGTCGGTTATCGCGGACTCGTTGAGTGAGGACTCGTCAAAATTCTCTTTCATAAATGATGCACCATATGAAGTTGCGTTCCCGGAATTTGTCCCGCCTCCCCGCTAGGGCAGCGTGAGCACCTGTCCCGGCTTCACCTCTCCGCCACGGCCGACGGCGCCCGCGTTGGCACGGTAGATATCCGGCCAGCGATCCGCGTCCCCGTACACCGAGACGGCTATGCTCTCGAGCGTGTCCCCCTCTTTCACCACGTAGCGCGCCGGGCGGGAAGGGGCGGACTGTGGCTTGGGCCTGGAGACAGGCGCTGGTTTGCGGGAGTTCTTAGCCTTGAGAGCTTCCATCTCCGCACGAGATTTCTCGAGCTCCAGCCTAAGTGCTTGTATCTGGCGTAGCATCTCCGCCTGGGCCTGGACCTCAGCCGCTGAAGGCTGTGGCGCCGAAGCGGCCTCTACCGGCTGAGGGACCGGGGCGGGCTGCGGGGCTAGTTGCGCGGCCGGCTGGGGAACAGACCTGCTGGCGAGTTCGTCCAGTCTCTGCTGCAGCTCCTGGATCTGGAGCTCCTGCCGCGCGGCCTTGTCCTGCACCAGCCTGAGTTCTTCCGTCCCTTCCGTGGTCGCCGCGGCCGCGGGCGGGGCGCCGAAGCGGAAAGAGAAAGCCAGGCGGTGCGAGCCTATCGTGCCCGCAATACCGCTTATGGGCAGGCTGAAAGCGTAGTCGAAGGAAGCCATGCCGAAATGCGCGCCGAGCCCCAGCGTGACGTTGCGGCGCGAATCGTTCCCCGACGAGAAACCAAGGCGCAGCGCATAGTTGCTCTGAAAAGAATACTCCGCGCCGGCGGCGAAGTTGTAGTCGGAACCGGCAAAGGCGGCGTCCAGGTCTAGCAGGCTAGAGCGGACCAGGTAGGAAACCCCAGCGTGCACTTCCACCGGGAGCCGGTCGGAGGAACCCAACCCCATGTCGGGCTTGTTGAAATTTTTAAGGGCCAGGCCCAGCGCGTAGTTCGGCCGGGGGCGATAGAAAAGTCCCAGATCAGCTCCCAAGGCGCTCTTTGAATACCCGTTGCTGAGAAAAAGAGGGTCCACCGCGGTATAGGCGTCAGAAGTGTAGGCGCGGCGCAGGTACTTCAACGACAGGCCAGCGCCTATGCCGTGATATACCGTGGTAGCGTAACTGAGGGAATAAGAACTTTCGGAATAGGCGCCGGTAAGGTTCGTATTGTTCCAGCTGAAAGCAGCAGGCCCGCGCAGATAGGGCTGCACCGGCACCGCCAGGCCAAAATAGCCCTGGCCTATGTTGGAGTCGTCGCTGAGGCCCGAATAGAGGCGGCCGTAAACGGCAGTCAGCTCCGGGGCGGAAAGCTCCACCAGGGCCGCCGGGTTGGCGCAAGCCGACTCGGCCCCGCCGGCCACGGCGGTGAAAGCTCCGGACATCGCGGCGGCGCGCGCCCCGCAGGAATCCGATAAAAAAGCGGCATCAGCCTTCATAGATAACGCGGCAATAAGACATACCAAAGCGAGACCTTTTGCCACAGTTACAAGTTTAACTTTCGGCTGTTTCATAAATATTACCTGAATGTGACGCCCGCAAGGCGGACGGTCGCATAACTTTCCGTACCGCCCGCCGCCGCTGCCACGTATTACCGGGCCAGCACCATCGTGCCGTTGTAATACTTTCCGCCGGCCTTGAACTGGTAAATATAGATGCCGGCCTGCGCCTTGTCCCCGTTGGACCGGCGGCCATCCCACGACAACGAGGCCTCGGTATTGTACGTACCAGCCTTAAGGCTGGCGATCTGCGCGCCGGAGAGGTCGTAAACCTTTGCGTCCGTTATGGCAAGCCCCTCCGGGTTCTCGTAAAGGATATTGAACTCGTCCCAGACCCCGTCGCCGTTAGGCGTGAAGATCTTCTTCGGGACGGTCTGGGTTATGCGGAAACTCTGCGCCCGCAGAACCTGCTTGACCTTGAACAGGCCGGTCTGGCGCGTGATCACGGAGATTGTGCCGTTAGACGGATCTACGGTGCCTCCCAGCTTCACGTCCTCCACGCCGTTGTAGTAATAGACGGAGTAATCGTAGGCGCTGTAGGCAACCGACGGGATGAAGCCGCTGACGGTAAACGCGCCGGTCTTAGAGAGCGGCAGGATAAGCGTCGCGTCATTGTCGAGCGTCCTGGTTGCCGCCTCCTTGTTGGCGGCGTCACGCAGAAAGAACTTGTAAGCCACCAGGGTGGGACCGCTCTCGTAGGCGGGCTGGTCTTCCAACGCCGGAGTAAGGCCGGCAGAAGTAAGCGCCTGCTGTGCGTAGGGCGGCATATCCACCACCGCCCGCTGGTCGTCCGCTACCGTGCGTGTGAGCTGCTCAGAGTTGCTCAGCCAGATGGAGGCGTCGCTGAGCACGCCGTTGCCGTCCAGCGTCTTCACGAAGTACCACTGCGACGGCAGAACGGAGACGGGGTAGGACAGAGTGTCTGAGGAAAGCACTATAGGGGAAGAGACCGCTCCGTTAAGGGCGGTGCTGGAGAAGATCTCATAGTTGGCGACCGTGGCCGGGTTGCCGCTCACGTCCGAGGTGACCGGCAGCCAGGAGATTGTGAAATATCCGTTGGAGCTGACTCCGGTTACGATGGGAGCCAGCGGTAGTACCGGGTTGATGGCAAAGGAGGAGTTAGCCGACAGACGGCCGTACATATTCGAGCTGTCGCGCACCCGGATTGCCACGTAATAAGTCTTGCCGGATTGCAGTCCTCCGTAGATACGCTGGTCCACCGAGCCGGGACTCAGGGCCGAGACAGTAAGCGAGGAATCCACGGTCGAATAGTTGGAGTAGGTGATCGGGTAGGTGGCTATCTTTATCTCCACGTAGCTCGCCTGACCGGCCAGGCCGTCTGAACCAACGCTGGTCCACTGCAGAAGTGCGCTGTTGGAGAGACTTGGAGTAGCCGCAAGATCGTAGACGACGCCAGGGCTGTGGCTGGTGGCGGAATGGCCACCACGCACACCATAAGTCGTGGAGGTCATCGGCGGCCCGGAAACCTCGCCCACGGTGGACTCCAGCGTCTTCCCCACGCTGGCAGAAACCGCCAGCCCCGAGGTGAAGGCATGAGTCTCCACGGAGACGGCACCCCACGCGCCCGACGCGCCCAGCATCAGCGCCAGTGTCATACCCGCGCTTTTATATCTCATAAAAAGCCTTCCAGCTTTCCCGATTGTCTTGGCCAGGTAGCAGCTTCTGCCACAGATACAGCTCTGCCATACAACGTTCAACAATTACTGTCGCGCCATATTACTGACATGGAGTAGCCGGACTCGACGATTCAACAATGGCGAACGTAGCGGTACCGGTACTGACACACAGCGCGTTCAAGTTTGAATTATAGTAGAGATCACCGACATCTGCCGGATGGACCGTCAGTAAATTAGAGGTACTGAGGACCGGGACATGGAAGCGGGATGTGGTCGCATTAGCCACGACTAGCTTCGCAGCGGTCACCGTGTCAGCGACATCCACAATTCCAGCATTGACCTTTATGCCGGAGCTCGTCTCGATACTGTACTGCGACCCGCTAGCCGTAAACGTCCCGCTGGAGGCAGTGACGGCATTAGTGAACGTTGCATCGTTGGCCAACATGCTGCCGCTAGTCGTTATCGATGACTGGCTGACTATGTTTGCACTGGCACCGCTCATCGTCAGTGAACCGGTTATCGTGTTCGCCGCGTTCGTGTATACGCCGTTCGTGACGCTGCCCGCCTTCCCGGTGGTGTTCAGCGCGTACGTGCCCGTCGCACTCGACTGGATAATACCGGTCAGGTTGGATCCGTCCCCGTAGAAACTCCCAGTCGTAGTTATAGATGACCCACTGATTATATTGGCGCCGGCACCGCTCATCGTCAGCGAACCGGTTATCGTGTTCGCCGCGTTCGTGTATACGCCGTTCGTGACGCTGCCCGCGTTCCCGGTGGTGTTCAGCGCGTACGTGCCCGTCGCACTCGACTGAATAATACCGGTCAGGTTGGATCCGTCCCCGTAAAAACTCCCAGTCGTAGTTATCGATGACCCGCTGATTATATCGGCGCTGGCACCGCTCATCGTCAGCGCGCCCGTCATCGTGTCACCCGCCTTCAACACCTTGCTGCTGTCCGTCGCAGTCACGTTGGTAAGACCCGAGCCGTTGCCAAAGAACGTGCCGCTCGTAGTTATAGATGACCCACTGATTATATTGGCGCCGGCACCGCTCATCGTCAGCGAACCGGTTATCGTGTTCGCCGCGTTCGTGTATACGCCGTTCGTGACGCTGCCCGC
>JAJYJH010000015.1:44832-55952 GCA_021789695.1 bacterium
ATAATACCGGTCAGATCCGCACCGTAGCCTGTCACAGATCCAACCGCTATGTTGTAGGCCCCCAGATTAACGTCGCTGGTTGCTCCCGTGTATGGCACCATACCCAAAGTGCCCGCCGCTACCCACGTCGGCGCCGCAGCACCGTTCGCCTTCAGAATATAACCGTTCGTGCCGGCCGCAAGCATCGCCGTGGCCCCGGAACCGCTCTGGTACGGAATGTCACCAATCGCACCGCTGCCCAGATTGCTGGCCGTAGTAGCCGTAGTAGCGCTGCCCGCGTTACCGGTGGTGTTCAGCGCGTACGTGCCCGTCGCACTCGACTGAATAATACCGGTCAGGTTGGATCCGTCCCCGTAAAAACTCCCAGTCGTAGTTATAGATGACCCACTGATTATATTGGCGCTGGCACCGCTCAGATTTATCGCCGCGTTGTTCATCGTCAGCGGCCCGGTCAGCTTGGAGGCGGAAATTCCGGAGGCTATTTTGGCGTCGGTGACAGCGGAGTTCTGTATGGCGTCTGTATAAACGCCGTTAATGGCTACGGAGGAAGCTATGACGCCCGAACCCAAAGGGCCGGCCTGCACGCCGGCGGCGGTCACGTTGGTGGCGACTATTCCGGTCAAAGCTGAACCGTCTAGTGCCGGAAGGGCCCCGGTCAGCTTGGAGGCAGTGATGCCGGAAGCGATCTTGGCGTCGGTGACGGCAGAGTTCTGGATGGCGTCGGTGTACACCCCGTTTATGGCTATGGAAGAAGTTATGACCCCGGAACCCAGCGCGCCGGCCTGCACGCCGGCCGCGGTGACGTTGGTGGCGGTGATGCCGCTCAGGGAGGAGCCATCGCCGTAGAACTTGGCGGCGCTTACATAGCCGGAAACAGCGACATAGGTGGAAATGACGACGCCCTGCCCGGCCACACCAACGCTGGCGGCGCTGTCGGCGTAAATGGCGTAGGGAACGGAGAGCAGCTGGGTGCGCGGGGACATTTCGGCGTCGGCGCCGACCTTGACGCCCAGGTAGCGGTTATCGGCGGAGAATATGTCGGGGGTAAGCGGGGTGGAGGCGCCCAGCTTGACGTTGAAGATGCCGTTGTTAGGGGTAACGTTTTGGGTCTCGCTCCAGAGCGTATTGCCTGCGGAAGCCGCGTCGTAGATTGTGAACGCCACGGAGTAGGTCCCGGTGAGCGGGTTCCCGTTGGAGTCGATAAGGCGCCCCTGGTAGTTTATGTAGGACGGCGAGGCCGCGGCCAGTACGGGCAGCAGCACCACCACCAGAAAGATTCCCAACAGCGCTTTAAGCGCTTTCTGCGTTTTCATAGTGCCTCCGAAAATTCACCGCACTCAAATCGATACAATATCCCTCTACCAAAAGTATATAGCAACGACTTTGCCAAATATTTTTGAGCCATAATGTACCAGTCAAATTTGCAAGCCGGCCGGTTAAGAACACCCGCTAACTTCCTTAATAATGTTAAGCAACAAGGCTTTTTCATAGCCGATAGACTGTAGCGCATACTACAGGGAATTATAGAAGTTGTGCAGTAAGAGAAATGCGGCAAAGAAATGAAAAATTTGTTAACCGCTACTGTAGACAAAATACCACACTGTGTATATAAATCTACATAAAACGTGGTAAATTATCCACAGTTATTAAATATTCACTTATAGTGAGTGTTCTTTCATTTTAGTATAGAGGGCCTTGCGATCTATTGAAAGTAATTTGGCGGCCTTCAGTTTGTTACCACCGGTTTCGGTAAGAGCAGCGGCTATAAGGCGGCGTTCGGTCTGGGCCCTGGCCGCTTTAATATTCTTTTTGAGATCAAAGTTCTCTACCGTTGGGGCAGATGCGCCCGGCACGCGGTCCGGAACCGGACCGCCAAGGGCCAGATGCTCCGGCTGTATCTCCCCCCCGCTCAGCAGGGCGGCGCGTATGACGACGTTCTTAAGCTCCCGCACGTTACCCGGCCAGGAGTAGGCACTCAACGCGGCCAGTGCGGAATCGGAAATACTGTCCACTTTCCTGTTGACCAGTTTTTCCGCCTCCCGCAGGAAGAAGGCCGCCAGCATGGGAATATCCTCCCGTCGTTCCGTCAGGGCCGGCACGCGCAGCGTAAACTGATTGAGCCGGTGATACAGGTCCTCCCGAAAGGAGCCCTCCCTGATGCAGGCCGCCAAGTCCTTGTTGGCCGCCGCAATCACGCGCGTGTCCACAGGTATGTCCTTCTTGCCGCCGAGGTGGCGTATACGCCGTTCCTCCAGCACGCGCAGGAGCTTCGCTTGGGTGCCGGGCGTGAGGTTGGCTATCTCATCCAGGAACAACGTGCCGCCAAAGGCCGATTCAAAAAGCCCCTGCTTACGGCGGTCGGCCCCCGTGAAGGCGCCGCGTTCATAGCCGAACAGCTCGCTCTCGACGAGGTTCTCCGGCAGGGCGCCGCAGTCCAGCGCCACGAACGGGCTGCCGGCACGCTGGCTCAAGCGGTGTATTTCCCTGGCCCAGACTTCCTTGCCAGAACCAGACGGTCCTGAAAGTATAACGGTGAGGTCGGTGGAGGCCACCTGCCGCGCCAGCTCCGCCACGCCCTTTATGGCGCGGCTCTCCCCCGTCACCGGCTCCGGCCCCTGCGCACTCTTAACATGGCTGCGCAACGCGTCGAACTCGCGTTTAAGGCGGCGTTCCTTGACCGCCTTCTCGATTATCAACAGCAGCTCCTCGTTGCCGAAAGGCTTTACCAGGTAATCCAGCGCGCCTAGCTTCATGGCGCGCACCGCGCTTTTTACGTCGGCGTGACCCGTCAGTATAACGACGGGCAGGCCGGGGTCGTCATTCTTGAGCTTCTCAAGCACGGCAAGGCCGTCCGAATCTCCCAGCAGCATATCCAGCACAACGGCGTCGAAGGTCAGCGAATCGGCCAGGGACAGTCCCTCGGCGGCGGAAGCCGCAGCGGCGCAATTATGCCGCCCGGTCTCCAACGCGGTCTTCAGGACATAGCGCGTGTCGGCGTCGTCCTCCACAATGAGTATGTTGCCCATGAATAATGAATGACTGCCACGGCGGCGGCGCCAGGGATTAGACGATCTTTCGGAAGCGCAGGCTGACCACCGCGCCACCCTCCGGCGAGGCCGACACCAGTATGCGCCCGCCGTGCTCGTCCATTATCTGCCGCGCCAGATACAGCCCCAGCCCAGTGCCGTTCTCCTTGGTCGTGAAGAACGGCTGGAACAGGTTCTCGGTCATCGCCGGCTCAAGGCCGGGGCCGTTGTCGGCTATGGTCAGGAAGGCCTCTTTCTCCGCTTCCAGCCATCCCGAGGAAACATTCACTCTTGCGTCGGACACGCCGTCCAGGGCCTGCAGCGAATTATTGAGGATATTATAAATCACGCTGTGCATATAGTGAGGGTCGAGGAAGACCTTAGGCGCCTTTTCGAACTTCTTCTCGACCCTGACCTTGGCGGCCTTCACCGCGCTGCCTATGAGCTCCAGAGCCCTTTCGGCGGCGGTCTCCACCGAGTAGGGCTCCAGCCGGCACATGCCGCTGCGCGAAAAATCCAGCAGCGTCCTGACTATGTCGGAGGCGCGGCGGGCGTTGCGCTCTATCAGCTCGGCGCCGGAGCGCACAGTCTCAGGTTGCCCTTCCTGCGCGCGCAACAGCTCCGAAGTAGAGAGTATCACGTGCAGCGGATTCTTGATGTCATGCGCGAACATCGACGTAAGTTGGCCCATGGAGGTGAGGCGGTTCAACTTGCGGGCCGCGTTCTTGAAGACGTGCGGATCCTTCAGCGCGGACCATTCGTCGGGTGAGACCTGCGACAGGAAGAGACAGAAGCCGTTCGTTCCGCCGTCGCCCCCTCTCAAGGCCTGCACGGTGAGGTACAGGCGAACTATGCTGCGAGAGGGAGTCAGCATATAAAAGCGGTAGTTGCGAACCACGCCGTTCTTGGAGGCCAGTTCGGTGAGTTCCTTAAATTCCTTGAGGTCCTTTTCCAGCACCAGCTCCGAAGCAGGCTTGCCTTTTATGTCTCGGCTTTCCCAGCCGAGCAGTTTTTGCGCACTATTGTTTACCACCAGCACGGTAAGAGAGCGGTCCAGCGCCAGCATGGGCTCCTGCGCCCTGAAAAAGACGGCGTCGAAGAGGCTCCGGTATACCGGCTGCTCCGCGCTTTCTTCTTTTCTGGCTGTCATAGTCCGGTCCTGTAGAGATTGACGCTGCGCCTTGAAACGCGCAGGCCGCAGTCCTTTCTAAGGACCTCGGTTATCTCCCTGTCGGTAGTTTTAGCGCTCCCCGCCCCTGTCATAGCCTTTATTTTATCAATTATAAAAGCCTTCCTCGTAAGAAAAAGATTTTGCAGTCTTATCTCCTCGCCCCATGGCGCCTCCACCGACCGGGAGGAAACCAGCCTCGAGACGGTGGCCGGGTCCAGCCCGGTCAGGGCGGCTAGGTCCCGCTGCGTCAGCGGTTTTAGGCCGGAACGCCCCAGAAGAAAGCCCTCCTGCGTCCGGATGAGCGCCTCCAGCACCCGATGGAAGCCTGCCTTTCGCCACGAAAGGCGCTGGGCCCTGGCCAGCAGCGAATAGGCCCGCCTGGCCTCGTCGGGTGTAAAAGCGCCGCTGCGCACCAGTCGCGATAGGGCGTTCCTGTCCATAAAGTAGGTCCCGCGGAAGTAGGACGGGTGAGTATACGCGGCGAAAAGGGAACCGCCGTCGCGAACGATGACCGCGGAAAGCCTGAAATAAAGCCTAGGCAGCGAAGCCGCGGGCACGCGCTCATGCGCCAGGATGAACAAGTCTGTGAAAGTTTTAAGAGCGGAGACTTCCTCCCCGGTAAATCCGCAGGCTTTGGCGGCGCCCTTACGGTCAAGTGAGGAGGAAAGGAAGTATTTCTCAAAATTGCCCGCCCCTGCGCGGCGCGCCAATTCCAGCATGGCCGGCCTGGCGGCCAGCCATTCGCCGGCCCCGGATCTTTCGACGGCCGAAGCCAGCCCGTCGTCGGCGCAAACGCGGAAGAAGGCGTAGGCGGCTCCGGGCAAACGCCTTCTCACTACCGGGGCCGCGCCGTCTTCGCCTAGGGCGCAGAGCCGGGCGAAGAGAGGATCTGCCCGCAGCTCCGCCTCCTGCTCCAAAAAGTCTTTTTCGGGGGAGGACAGCACCGCAAAAAGCCGCAGGTCCTGGCGCTGGACCTGTTCTCCGGAAAGCTGAAGCGACTGTCTTTTCCGTTCTTTCATAGGGGGAACGCCTTCCCGGGATTATAACAATTTTTATCCCCGCCAGGCCCCCTTGCCGTCCCCTCGTCGGCGGATTTGACAACCCCAGCGACTATTGCATAGATTAGGCTTATTCCAAACGTTTTTTGATGTGCGGTTGACGTAAAGGAACCCCGCTCGTAAGGCGCAAGAGGGGCGCGGATACGGGAGCGCGGCGGATTTTTTACTAAAAAGTTCCCGCAAAAAGCTTTACCGAGGACAGACACATGAAAACCACGACGCTGAGCAGAAAAGAGATACAACTGAGCGAGAACCAGGCCAAGGTTATAAAGGACAAGTACCTGCGCGACGAGAAGACCCCGGAGGAGCTTTTCGAGCGGGTGGCGCACAACATCTCCCTCTCCGAAATAGTTTTCCATCCCGAGGCCTCAAAGTGGGGAGTTTTTGAAGGCGTATCCTTCCATGCCGAGGAGACCCCTGGAGAGCCCCTCGGGCGTACGCTGCTCTTCCATGCCGACTTCGCGGATTCCTCGGAGCGTGAAACCAACTTCATGCGTTTCCTGGCCAACCTGGAAAAAGCCTACAGGGGAGTCCCCGCGGCGCGCGAGGCCGCGGACCGCTGGAAGGCCGAGTTCTACGACCTGATGGCGGCTTTCGACTTCCTGCCGAACTCCCCGACACTGATGAACGCGGGCCGCGACCTGCAGCAGTTGTCGGCCTGCTACGTGTTGCCCGTGCCGGACTCGATGGAGGGCATAGCCAGGGCGCTGACCGCGCAGAGCCTTATCCAGAAGTCCGGAGGCGGCACCGGCTTTTCGTTCGGCCGTCTGCGCCCGAAGGGCGACGTGGTCAAGAAGACCAACGGCGTGGCCTCCGGCGCCGTGTCGTTCATGAAGCTCTTCGACAAACTGACCGACGTGATAAAACAGGGCGGTGCGCGGCGCGGCGCCAACATGGGCATCATCCCGTACTGGCATCCGGAGATAAAGGATTTCATCACTATCAAATCGCAGCAGGGCGTGCTGGAGAACTTCAACATATCTATAGCCCTCGACGAGAAGTTCATGAAGGCCGTTGACGACGGCGCCAGTTACGATCTGATCAACCCGCGCACGAAAGAGGCCGTGGGCGCTTTGAAGGCGCGGGAGGTCTTCAACGCGATGGTCGAGTCCGCCTGGGCCAGCGGCGATCCGGGCGTGGTCTTCCTTGACCGCATCAACGAGACCAATTCCAACCCGACCCCGGCGCTAGGCGAGATAGAGAGCACCAACCCCTGCGGCGAACAGCCGCTGCTGCCCTGGGAATCCTGCAACCTCGGCTCCATCAACCTGGCCAACTTCACGACCGGGGAACTTACGAGGGCCGGGGTGGACTGGGAGCGGCTGGGCGCCGCCGTCGCCAGGGCCGTGCGTTTCCTGGACGACGTCATAGAGATAAACAACTACCCGCTCCCGGAGATAGAGAAGATAGCCAAGGGCAACCGCAAAATAGGCCTGGGCGTGATGGGTTGGGCCGAGACCGCGGTAAAACTTGGCGTCGCCTACGACAGCCACGAAGGCCTTAAGAAGGCAGAAGAGGTGATGAAGTTCGTGAACGATAAGGCGCTCGAAGCCTCGGAGGAGCTGGCGAAGGAACGCGGCGTCTTCCGCAACTGGAAGGGGTCCATCTACGACGCCGAGAGCAGCCACTTCCGCGGCGTCTCGGCTAGGCCGCGCAACGCCTCTCGCACTACGATTGCCCCCACCGGCACCATAGCGATAGCGGCCGGGCTGCAGGGCTCCGGTATAGAGCCCTTTTTCGCGGTCGCCTACACCCGCTACAACGCAAAGGCCCTGGACGCCATAAAGAACAACAGAGAACCGGAGGCCAGGGACACCTTCTACGAGGTGAACGCGCTTTTTAGACAGCTCGCCAAGGAGAACCATTACTTCGGGCTGGACGAGAGGACGCTCTGGAAGAAGGTGGAAGCCAACCATAAAGCCGTGCGCGGCATACCGGAGATCCCGAAGCAGGTACAGGAGTTATTTCCCACCGCGCACGACGTCTCCGTAGAAAGCCACATAAAAATACAGGCGGCCTTCCAGAAGCACGTCGACAACGCGGTCTCCAAGACCATCAATATGCCAAACTCCTCCAAGGTGGAGGACGTAAGACACTGCTACCTGCTGGCCTACAAGCTAGGCTGCAAGGGCCTGACAGTCTACCGCGACGGCTGCAAGACGCAGCAGGTGCTGAACATCGGTTCCGGCGCCGAGCACGCCCAAGCCAAGACCAAGAAGAAGAAAGCGGCATACCAGTCCTTCGGCGTCTCGTCCGAGTACTTCCAGCTGAAAACAGGCTACGGACCGCTGCACGTGCACATCAACTACAACGAGCACGGCCCGTACCAGGTTTTCACCAATATGCCACCGCTCGGCACCGAGATCAGCGGCCTGACGTCGCTAATCGGCATCCTGCTCTCCAAGTATTTAGAAGAAGGCGGCGATCCCGTGAAGATAATAAAGCACCTGAACTCGGTGAAGGGAGACCGGCCCGTCGGGCTGGGAGAAAGCCGCATCAACTCGATAGCGCACGGCATAGCCGTGGCGCTCAGGAGCCACCTGAAGCGCACCGGCGTCATAGCTTCCGACCAGGAGATAAGCGGCCAGGAGAAGCTGGAACTGTGGGACGCTTCGCACACGCAGTATTGCCCGAAGTGCTACTCTTCCAACGTCAGCTTCGAGTCCGGCTGCTCCGGCCCGACCTGCCACGACTGCGGTTACTCGGAGTGTTCCTGACTCCGTGCCGGCCCCGCCGTTAAGCCCCGGCACGCGCCGGGGCTTTTTCTTTCGTGCCCTTCCCATAATTAGCAGTCTTGACACCAGACTGCCAATAATGTACACTATACGGTATTCTAAAGCGCCCCGGACGGACCGACTACGGCAAAGCCACGCTCCCCTTTCCGGGACACAGCGCCGAAGGAGGATCTTATGAGTTTGCGCCTCGATAAATTCACGTTGAAAGCCCAGGAGGCCGTACAGGACTGCGAGCAGGAGGCCGAACGCTTCGGCAACCAGCAGGTGGAGCCGCTGCATCTACTGATAGCCCTGTTGCGCCAGGGCGACAGCATAGTCCCAGAGGTGATAAAGAAGCTGGGCGGGCGGGCAGAGACCGTCCTGGGCGACGCCGAGAAGGCCTGCGAAAAACTGCCGCAGGTGAGCGGCGCGGAGAGGTATTTCTCCTCCGGACTCAAGAAGACGCTGGAAGCGGCCATAAAGGAGATGTCGGTCCTCAAGGACGAATACGCCTCCACCGAGCATCTGCTGCTGGCCCTCTCCGCCGGCTCCGGGGACGCAGCGCAGGAGGCGCTGGCACGCGCCGGCATAACGCGGGACGCGATACTCAAGGCGCTGCAGTCCGTGCGCGGCAGCCACCGCGTGACTGACCAGAACCCGGAGGCCAAGTACCAGGCGCTGCGGAAGTACGCGCGCGACCTGACCGACCTGGCGCGGCGCGGGAAGTTGGACCCGGTGATAGGCCGGGACGAGGAGGTGCGACGCGTCATACAGGTGCTGTCGCGCCGCACCAAGAACAACCCCGTCCTGATCGGCGAGCCGGGGGTCGGCAAGACCGCTATAGTGGAGGGCATAGCCCAGCGCATAGTAGCCGGGCTGGTGCCCGAGGGGCTCAGGGAGAAACGGCTGGTGGCTCTGGACCTGGGCGCGATGCTGGCCGGCGCCAAGTTCCGCGGCGAGTTCGAGGACAGGCTGAAGGCGGTGTTGAAGGAGATAGAGCAGTCCGACGGCGGCGTGATACTTTTCATCGACGAGCTGCACACGCTGGTAGGGGCGGGCGCGGCCGAGGGAGCGATAGACGCCTCAAACATGCTAAAACCCGCCCTCGCGCGCGGCGAGCTGCGCTGCGTAGGCGCCACCACGCTCAATGAGTACAAGAAATATATCGAGAAGGACGCGGCGCTGGAGCGCCGCTTCCAGCAGGTCTACGTGGGGGAACCCGGAGTGGAGGAAACGATAGCCATCCTGCGCGGCCTAAAGGAGAAGTATGAGATCCACCACGGCGTGCGCATCAAGGACGCGGCCATAGTGGCCGCCGCGCGCCTGTCGCACCGCCACATCGCCGACCGCTTCCTGCCCGACAAGGCCATAGACCTGGTGGACGAGGCGGCCAGCAGCCTGCGCATAGAGATAGACTCCATGCCGTCCTCCATAGAGAAGCTGGAGCGCAGGATGGTGCAGTTGGAGATAGAAAAACAGGCCCTGCGCAAGGAATCCGACGCAGCTTCCAAGGCGAGGCTGAAGGCGCTGGAGAAGGAGCTGGCTGAGCTCCGCGAGGAGACTGACGGGCTGAAGCTGCGCTGGAAGAGCGAGAAAGCCGCCATCTCCAGCCTGCGCGGCTTCAAGGCGCGCATGGAGGAGCTTCGCCACGAGGAAGAGTCCTCCCGCCGCCGCGGAGAGTTGGAGAAGGCGGCCGAGATCCAGTACGGGAAACTGCCAGCCCTGCAGAAGGAGGCGAAGAAAGCCGAAGCGGAGCTGGCCAAGTCGCAGGAGAAGGGCAGTATGCTGAAAGAAGAGGTGGACGAGGAGGATATAGCCAGGATCGTCTCCAAGTGGACCGGCATACCGGTCTCGCGCATGATGGAGTCCGAGGTGCGGAAGCTGGTGCGCATGGAGGACAATCTGCGCACCCGCGTAGTGGGCCAGGACGAGACTTTATCGGTCGTGGCCAACGCCGTGCGCCGCAGCCGCGCCGGAATTTCGGAAGCGGGGCGCCCTATAGGCAGTTTCATCTTTTTGGGCCCCACCGGCGTCGGCAAGACGGAACTCGCGCGCGCGCTCGCGGCCTTCCTGTTCGACGACGAGAAGGCGATGGTGCGCATAGACATGAGCGAGTACATGGAAAAGCACGCCGTGGCGCGCCTGATAGGCGCGCCCCCCGGCTACGTGGGCTACGAGGAGGGCGGCCAGCTCACGGAGCACGTGCGCCGGCGCCCGTACTCCGTGCTGCTCTTCGACGAGATAGAGAAAGCGCACCCGGACGTCTTCAACGTGTTGTTGCAGGTGCTGGACGAAGGCCGCCTCACCGACGGCAAGGGCCGCACCGTAGATTTCCGCAACACGCTGATCATCATGACCTCCAACATAGCCTCGCGCCTTATACTGGAGAATGCGGGCAACGAAACCAAGGTGAAGCAGGCCGTGGAGGCCAGCCTGCTGGAGCACTTCCGCCCGGAGTTCATCAACCGCGTTGACGAGACGGTCATCTTCCGCGCGCTGGGCAAGGCGGAAATAGCCGCGATAATCAATATGCAGTTCGCCAGGCTGCGCAAGACCCTGGCCGAACGCGGCGTCACGGCCGAGCTGGACAAGTCCGCCAAGGATCTGCTGTTCGCCAAAGGCTACGACCAGCAGTACGGCGCAAGACCGATGAAGCGCGCCATACAGCGCTACCTGCAGAACCCGCTGGCCATGCGGATGCTGCAGGGCGAGATCAAGGCCGGCGACAAGCTGCTGATAAAGTCCGACGGGAAGGATACTCTCAAGTTCGAGAAGGCTTAACTTAGTACTCCCCCTCCGGCCCCGTTACGAAATGGCCGGAAGGGTGCCAGTGGATAACTGCGGCCCGTGGGCTGAGGGGTCGGCGCGACTTTGGGGAAGGGGGACCCGCCATAATTTCCCCTGGCGGGGGGAACCGCGCAACGGTTCCCCCCTGCCCAGGAGCGCAGGCCCCTCAGCCCACGGACTGCGGCGAGAAGTGAGAGACCTCGGGCATAGCCCGCCGCCCCCGGGCTTTGCTATCATATATTTCCATTCATGAAAAAGGGAGTTTTTATAGTACTGGAAGGTCCGGACCGCTCCGGCAAGTCCACGCAGGCCGCTCTGCTGAAGGACTGGCTGGAGAAGCGCGGCCGCGAGGTAGTGGTCACCC
>JAJYJH010000040.1 GCA_021789695.1 bacterium
GCGCTGCTGCCGAGCATGGCCACCAGCAGGGAAGGGTTTTTCTTGTCGTTCAGGCCCGGCTTGGGCAAGTCGCCGAACTTGTCGGCCCGGGAAAGCTCCGCCTTGTTGTTACCGGTACCGAAGAACTTGTCGTGCAGGCTGCTGCCGGCGGTCATAGAATTGGCGTTGCCCCCGGAGATGGAAGGGGCCGCCTGAAGTTTGGAATTCGGCCCGCCAAAAGACGGGGAGGGCGCGTTGCCGGAAGCAGAAGGCGCCGGGGCCGAGTTGGAAGCGTCCGCGGAGGCGGCGGCGCCGGCCCCGGAATCGTCAGGAGCGCCGGACTGGAAAAGCGCGGACGCGGAGCCAAGGCCAGAGGTGGCGGGATTGTCTATCATTTCCCCGCTGAGCGGAGAGCCGGGAGCTGTAGCCCCGTTGTCCCCGCCCAGTAGCGCGATGTCGGCGACCTTGGACTTAAACGGGTTCCCGGTGGAAACCGCCGAATCCATGGAAGACCCGCTCATCAGCGGCGAGGAGATCCACGCCCCCAGTATAACCACCGCCACGCTGCCGGCGATCACGTACTGCACGGTCTTGTTCTTTTTGTTCTGGAGTTTCATCATAACCCCGCCCGTTTATGCCACTGTACCCAGCAAAAAATAAGTTTAAACTTTTCCTGACACGGCCTTCTGGGCGTTCAGGTCAAAGTTGATACAGTGATGTTATAGCAGACAAAACTTGACTTGTCAAGAGACAAAATCACAACGTCCTATTCGCCCCCAAACCCTCCAGCACACGGAGTACCGTCACACGTGCTCCCGTACGGCAACAGCGGAGGGTTCCCTCCGGGATTCACCACCATCTTATCGCTGTAATTAAAAGACGACCCGTCGGGCATCTTCTGCGTTCCAGTATATGTCACAGTCCATGTCTGCCCCTCTTTTGAGTACTGAGGAGGATTATCTTTAAAAGAGGAGCCGTCTGCCAACGTTTTGCCTTGCGGGCAATACTGGCCATCTGGCGGTTTGCTGTTATTACCAACAGACGTAACATCATCAGGAGGCGCTCCGGAACCGCCATCCCCCTGCGCCCCATTCCCGCTGCCATTAGACATAGAGTTACCCAGAGAATCTATGGCGTTCTTAGCCAACTCCTCTTTCATTTGCTTTTCCATGGTATTTTGCACGGACTTGTCATTAGCTAAAGCAGCCTCACTACCGGCGATGTCCTGCTTAGGACCACTGGCGCTTGGCATACCACCCGTATCACCCATCTTCAGGTCGGCTATGGCGCCGTTCTTTATCTTGTCCAGGTTCACCAGCCCCTGATCCCTGTAGGCCAGCGTCTTTCCGCCTGTGGCGGCGCCGTTCACGCCGAAACTGCGGTCCCACGTCCCCTTCGCCGTCATCGCCGAACCGGAGGTGAGGCCGGTGGTGAGGAGCGACCTGGCGTTCCGGAGCGAGGAGAGCGCGCCATTCCCGGCGCCTCCCGTCCCCGCGGCCGCGCCGCCGCCGGACATGGTAGTCTTGGTGGAATCCTCCGAAGCCCCGAACCTGTTTATAGAATTGGAGGACTTTGAACTCCCGCCGCCTCCCCCACCCAGCCCGGACAACCGGCTGCCGGCCATATGCGGGACGTTTGTGCGCGGGAGCGCCCCGCCGCCGGAAGCGGAACTGCCGCCCTTGGCCATCCAGTCGGAGACGTCCGGGGCGGCTACCCCTTTGGATATATCCACACCTCTGGCTTCCCAACGCTTCTTTGTTTCCTTTACCATTTCATCTTGAGACGTTGTTATACCCAGGGCCTTGAAGAGCGGGGTCACGGCGTCGCGCACGGCGTAGCCGTAGGAGAACATCGCCTGCTTGCCCGCGCCGGTAAGTTCGTTAGCGCCCTGTATCACGAAGAAAAGGAATATGCCGCCGCCGGAAACGAGAAAAACCAGCATCGATATAAGCAGGGTTTTTCTTCTTCTTTTTTCGTTGTCAGCCATAGAGCCCCCTGGCCCGACAAATAAAACATCCCTGTTTTTCACCCTTCCCCTCAGCGGAGAAACTGAAAAATCAGGTTCTTATAACTAGAGTCTAGCAGACAAAACCGGTATTTTCAAGGCCCCGGACTTGCGCGGCTATTTAGCCGCGCCCTGCGGCGCTGGCGCGCAGCCGCATTCGGCCAGGCCGGCATGCCGCTGCGCTATGGTCTCCGCCAGTTCATCCACCTGCCTGAGATCCGCCTCCGTAGGCAGCCCCTTCACCATGACCGGCTTGAGGACCTCGGCCTTGAGGTTGGGGATCATGCCGGCTATAGTCTCCACGGCGCGCCCGGCCCAGCCGAAGGAGCCTATCACGGAGACGAACCTGGTCTTGGGCCTCAGCAGGTTCGCGAGATAGGCCGCATACACGGCCTTGGGATGCGGGCCGGTGAGCACCGTAGGCGTGCCTATGACGACCGTGGCGGCGTCCACCAGGGCCATGGCCACGCGCCCCTCGTCGAACTGGTCCAGGTTCAGTTTCTCCACGCAGACCCCCAGTTCCTGCAGGCGGCCGACCAGGCGGTTGACCAGCAGATAGGTGCTGCCGTGCATGGAGATATAGACAACAAGGGCCCTGTTGCGCGGCTCGCCCACGGCCCAGTCCCTGTAGGCGTCCAGGACGAACTTCGGGTTCCTGTGCACCGGCCCGTGGCTGGGAGCTATCAGTTCTATCTCATACCTGGCCAGCTTCTCCAGGTTGGCCTTTATATTCGAGCGGAAAGGCATCATGATCTCGGCGAAGTAGCGCTTCATCGGCTCGTAGACGACGTGTTCATCGGCATACAGCTCCCCGGCCGCCAGGTGCGAGCCGAGAAAGTCGCAGGAGAAGAGTATCTTGTCTTCGCGCAGATAGGTGCCCATGGTCTCGGGCCAGTGCACCCACGGCAGGTAGACGAATTCCAGCGTCTTGCCGCCTAGGGAGAGCGTCTCCCCATCCTTCACGTCGACGAACTTTTCCGCCGGGAGGTGCAGATGGGAGGACAGGAACTCGCGGCACTTGGGATTGACGACGACCTTCGCCCCCGGATAGCGCTCCAGCACCAGCGGGATAGAGCCGGAATGGTCCTGCTCGGCGTGATGGGCGACGACGTAGTCGATCCGCTCGACGTCCTTCAGATGGCCGAACAAGACTTCCGCCTTCTCCGGGTCCGCCGTGTCCAGCAGAGCGGTCTTCTCCGAGCCCCTGACGAGATAGGCGTTGTAGCTGGTGCCCTGAGGCAGAGGGATCAGCGAGTCGAAAAGCCTCCGGTTGAAATGGTTAACGCGCAGAGAATAAACGCCGGCGGTCATCTTTACTGGTTTCATGGTCCCTCCAAAGGCAGTTATCCGCCGGAGACCGGCGGGAAAACGTGCAGGATGTCCCCCTTCTTCACCTTAACCGCCGAGGTCTTCCTGTTGTCAATTATCTCCGAATTGAGCGTCAGCACGAAATGCTGCCGGATATGCCCCTCCGCGTCGCGGATCAGACTCTCCACACCCCCCCCGCGCGCGCAGAGCCGGTCCAGCACGTCGCGCACAGTGCGGCCCTCCAGCTCCAGTTTGGAGACGCCGAGGCGTTTGCGCAGCGTGGTGTAGACCATGACGGTTATCGCCGGCATCAGGGCAGCGCCTCCAGTATGTCGCGGGCGAAAGCCGAGAGGGTGGCGTCGCGCGCCCCCATTACCGCGATGATATCCCCGGCGCGCGCCAGTGAGGCCAGCGCGGCCGGGATGTCCGCGCGCCTCTCGTAGAAAAGCGCTCGGCGGCCGTTGGCGGCTAGCGCGTCGCAGATGTCCCTGGAGGAGATGTCCTTCGCCACGGTGCCGCCGGCGTAATAAATTTCCGGCATCACCAGCAGGTCGCCCGGGGCCAGGCCGGCGGAGAAGCTCTCTATCAGCTCGGCCTTCAGGTGGCGGGTAGGGGTAAAGCCGTGCGGCTGGTAGACCGCTATGACGCGGCGGCCGGGCGACTGGTGCAGCGCGGCCAGCAGGGCGGAAACCTTGGCCGGGTTATGCGCGTAGTCGTCTATCACTGTCACGCCGTTCTTCTCCCCGGCCAGGACGAAGCGGCGCTCCACGCCGCGGAAACCTTCAAGCCCGGCCGCACAGGCCTCCAGCTTCACGCCGTAGAGTAGGGCGGCGGCGCAGGCGGCCAGCGCGTTGGCCACGTTGTACCTCCCGGGGGCGGGAAGAGAGAACCGCACGCCGTTGATCCGGAACCCGGAGGAAAATGGGGCTAGCTCCACGTCGGTAACCTTCCATCCGCCGGCTCCGAAACCGAAGGCCGGAGCGTCCGGCAGCAGCGCGCGGGCCGGCGGGTCGTCGGCGTTCACCAGCACGCGGCCGCAGTTGCGCGCAAACTCCGCGAAAATGCCGTTCAGCGCCTCCAAATCTTTGTGGTCCTTGCTGATATTGAGCAACAGCCCGGTGCGCGGGCGGTAGCGCACTATCGTTCCGTCGGACTCGTCGGCCTCCACCACCAGTATGCCGCCCTTCCCCTTGTAGGCGTTGCCTATTAGGCCGCGCTCCCTCAGAGAGACCAGCGCCCCGCCGGTGATTATGGAAGGCTCCAGCCCGGCCGCCTCCAGCACGGTGAACAGCATGGCCGCCACGGTGGATTTACCGCTGGTTCCGGCCACGGCGACGGTCTCGCTGGCTTCCACCTGGGCGGCCAGCAGCTCGGAGCGATGGGTTATCCTGACCTTTTGCCGCCTGGCAGCCAGGACCTCGGGGTTATTATCCTCTATCGCGGTGGAAAGCGCCAGTTCCACGGTTGAGTCGTCCACCCCGCTCCCGTCCTGCGGGTATATCTTTATCCCAAGTCTTTCGAGGGAAACTTTTACGGCGAGGTTGCGGCCCCTGTCGAAATCCCTGTCCGAGCCGCTGACCGAACGCCCCTCCATGGCCGCCACCTGGGCCAAGGCGCTCATACCGACCCCGCCTATGCCGGAAAAATGGATGACTTCGCGCATTATAGAGGATTATTGATAATTAGCGGCAGGCAGGGCAAGGAGTCGGGGGAAGGGGCGGACTACCTGGCGGCGCCGGCGGGCGCGGATGCCTGGTCCCGCAGCCAGGACGGGATCTTCACCGAGATGGTATAGGGACGCCACTGTTTGCCGGAGTATTTCAGCGCGAGCTGTATCTTCGCCCCTTTAACGGTGACCTCGGTGAGATAGCCCTCGGTCAGGCCGTTCTTCTCGCAGAGTTCCACGGCGTCGCTGCAAGAGGTATATGTTATGTCCGACATGCCGCCGTACTTGTTCTCGAACCTCTTGAGGAAGGAAAATATCTCTTTTTTTAGCTCGGTCTTGCGGGCCTGGGAAAGAGCGGCGAATTTCTCCGGATCCTGTGGCTCGGGGGCCTGGCTCATCATAAGCAGACGCGTATTGGCCGGCTGCGCCTTCTTGTCCGGCAGGACGGCGCCGGCCCTGAGCATGGCCCTGTCAGGGGAAGAGGAATAATCCGCCTCAGCCAGGTATTTGGAGTTCGCCCCGCTGCGCCTCTCCAGAGCCACGGTCCTCAGGAAAGGCTGAGCCGCGCTAGCGCCCCAGAAGAACGTTCCCTGGTCCGCCCCGCCTCCGGAACCAGCGGTAGAGGAACTGGTCTTAGCGCCGGCCTTATCCGGAGACTTGGCCAAAGAAGGCCCGGAAGCCATGGAAGAGAACGAACCGCCCCCTGAGCCGGAAGAATCCCCGCCGGAGTCCCCGGCGGCCGCGCCGCCGGCAGCGGCCGCGGCGGGAGAAGCGTCCGGGGCGGCGCTCCCTCCGCCGGAACCGCCTCCGACGCTACCCGCGCCCATAGCCATCTTCATATTAAAACTTCCCCGGGAACCCGAGGCCGTGCCTTCCCCGGCGCCGTCAAGGCCGCCCGCCGCCACGCCTCCGCGCATGGCGTCCAGTCCGCCGGCAGGGGCCCGTTCTGCCGCCGCGGGATAAGAGGCCTGCAAACCGGCCGAAGGCGCCCGAACACCGGCGGAAGCCGGAGCGCCGCCGGGCAAAGAGGCCTGCATGGGCGGCACATTGGCCGCGTACCTGTCCACCGGGCCGCCGAAGAGGGGCTGGCCGGTCTGCGCCTGCCGCTGCAGCGCGGCCGCCTTGGCTGCGGCCCTCTCGAGGCCGGTCCCATGCCAGGCGCGCTTTCCGTTAAGCCCGGCCGAGTCCGGAGGCCGCATGGCGGCGACGCTGCCGCCCGAATCGCCGAACCCTCCGGAGAAGCCGCCGCCGTACGAGGCAGAGCCCCCGGAAGAGGCGCCGTAGTTGCTGTTGTAGAAATCGGCGAAAGGATCGCTCTGGGCAGGGGAGTCGGAACTGTCGGGCGGACGCTGGGCGGAAGCGCCGCCGGCGCCGGACCGCTGGTTCTTGCCCATCCAGGAGAAGAGGTCGTTTGCCAGGCCGGAGGCTTTGCCAGCTATTACCTTGCCGCCCAGCCGGAGGTCGGCCGCGAAGCCGGCCGGCTGAGCGGCAACCGGAGCCTGACCGGCCTTATCCGCCGGCTGGCCTCCGCGGAAGGTGAAGCCATACCGCATCACGTTGTTCTGCCGCGCCATCTCCCCGACGTGCATGACGGTAAAAAAGCCCCCCATCACGAGGCTAAACATCCCCGCAGTCACCATAAAAAGGGGCAGATTCGAGTTCTTTCTCATATAAAACAGACCTGCTTAGCCGCGAACCAACCTTAGCGAGTTATAGTATAACAGAAGCTGTTGACATGTCAAGTGCCACGGAACCCGTTTTTTTGATAATATATACCCACGCGGCGCGCGGCAGGAGGAACGGATGAAAAAGATAATTTCCACCAACAGGGCACCGGCGGCCATAGGGCCTTATTCCCAGGCCACGGAGGCGGCCGGGCTTGTCTTCATCTCTGGCCAGCTGCCCATAGACCCCGCCACGGGGAACATGGCCCCGCCCGACATAACCGCGCAGACCGAGGCCGCCATAAGGAACATAGAGGGCATACTGAAATCGGAGGGGCTCTCCCTAGAGAACGTCCTCAAGACCACCGTTTTCATGGCCGACCTCGGGCAGTTCTCGAAAATGAACGAGACTTACGCCCGGTTCTTCCCGGGGAAACCGCCCGCGCGCGCGACCATAGAGGTCAAGGCCCTGCCCAAGGCGGCGCTGGTGGAGATAGAGGCGGTAGCCGCCAGATAACATCGCTCCCGGGGCGAAAGTCCCGGGGAGCTTTCGGAGATCCAGTCCCGCCGCGGCCGGGGGCCGGGGCGAAACTATGCACCCGTTACTGAAAAAAAAACATACCGGAACCCTGTTCCCCGTGTTCTCCATGCGCCACAAGAGGGACTGGGGCATCGGCGACATACGCTCGATGACCCTCTGGTTCGACGCGCTGAAGGCGCTGGAGCTGGACCTGCTGCAGGTGCTGCCGATGAACGAGATGCCGCCCGGCGTCTCCTGCCCGTACACGGCGCTCTCCGCCTTCGCGCTGGACCCGGTCTACATCTCGGTGGAGGAGCTGCCGGAGCTGAAGGAAGCCGCCGAGCTGGCCGCCGAGCTGCGTTCGCGCCCGGTGCAGGCCGCGATCAGGCGCCTGCGCGCGGCCCCCGGGGTACTCTACGACGAGGTGCGCCATCTCAAGTTCGGCACGCTCTGGAAGCTCTATACCTGGTTCCACCAGAACCACATCCTGAAGGACACCGCGCCGGCGGCGGAGTTCCGCGCCTTCTGCCGCGCCAACGCCTACTGGCTCGACGACTACGCCGTCTTCCGCCGCCTGAAGGACACCCACGACTGGACCTCCTGGACGCACTGGGAACGCCCGCTCAGGGCGCGCGAGGACGCCGCCCTGAGGGAGCTGCACCAGCGCGAGGAGAACCAGATAGTTTTCTTCAAATACCTGCAGTGGTGCGTGCAGCGCCAGTGGACCGCCGCGAAGAAGCGCGCCGGCGAACTGGGCATAAGGCTGCTGGGCGACCTGCCGTTCATGGTCAACCAGGAAAGCGCCGACGTCTGGAGCCGGCAGGCCGAGTTCGACCTGGACCGCGAGATCGGCGCCCCGCCCGACGCGTTCAGCGAGACCGGCCAGCGCTGGGGCCTGCCCGCCTACAACTGGCACGCCGTAGAAGGCAACAATTTCGAGTGGTGGCGTTCCAAGGTGAGGAAAGCCTCCGAGTTCTACGACATGTTCCGCATAGACCACATGGTGGGCTTCTTCCGCACCTGGGTGATACCGCGCGACGTCTCGCAGAGGCCGGACTTCGACATAAAGGACGAGCACGGCCAGCGAGGCCGCGGCAGGCGCTTCCTGGAGGCGGTAGCTTCGGCCAGCCATATGCTCCCGGTGGCGGAGGACCTCGGCGTCATCCCCCCGTACGTGCGCGAGGTCCTGCAGGAGCTCAGCATCCCCGGCTACAAGGTTATGCGCTGGGAGAAGGAGAAGGACGGCAACTACACGGACCCGGCCAGGTACGTTCCGGTCTCGCTGGCCACCTCCTCCACGCACGACAACGAGCCGCTGGCCGACTGGTGGGACACGGTGGACCACGCAGAGAAGAGGCTTTTCTGGAGACTGGTCTCCGGCGAGCACGGCGCGCCGCCGCCGTACCCGAAGGCGCACCGCAGGGCGCTGGCCTCGCTGCTGGGCGCCGGCTCCCGCATAGTGATCCTGCCCGTCCAGGACATAGTCGGGCTCAAGGACAGGGTCAACACCCCGGGGACGCTCGGCGACCACAACTGGACCTGGCGCTTCCCGACCGCGGCCGAGGATTTCGCGAAGAAGCACGCGGAGACGGCCGAGAGCTTCGCCGCGCTGGTCAGGGAGAAACGCAAATGAGGGGACTGCTGCTGCTGCCGCTGGCCGCGCTGATCGCCGGCTGCTCGCTTAACCGCACCGCCGCCAGGGTCACCTCCGGAGTGATAGACCGGGGCCTGCCGGCCGTCTTCAGCCAGTCCGACACGGAGTACGTCAAGGAGGCCCTGCCGGCCAACCTGCAGCTGATGGAGATCCTGCTGAGGAGCGATCCCAAGAACAGGAAGCTCCTGGTCGACGCGGCCGAGGGCTTCTGCGGCTACGCCTTCATGTTCCTGGAGGACGATTCTCCGGCGCGCGCCTCCGTCTTCTATCTGAAGGGCCAGGCCTACGCCGAGCGCGCGCTGGGCAGGGTCACGCCGGCCACCGCCCGCAGGAAGGACGTGCCTGCCCTGTTCTGGACCACCTTCTGCAAGGCCTCCTACATGAACATCAACCGCGACGACCCGGACGCCATCGCCGAGATGCCCGACCTGGAGCCGGCGGCGCGGGCCATCCTGAAGCTGGACCCCGGCTACTACTACAACGGGGCGCAGAGCATACTGGGCGCCTATTATTCCATCAGGCCGCGCATGTTCGGGGGAGATCCCGAAAAGGCGAAGGAGCATTTCGAGCTGGCGCTGAAAGGCGGGGGCGGGGAGTTCCTGCTCAACCGCTACATGTACGCCAGGATGGGCGCGGTGGCCGCCCAGGACGAGGACCTTTTCGTCAAGCTGCTGAACGAAGTCATCTCCGCGCCGCCGCGCGACGGCGACACCCGTCTTCCCGACGAGGTCGCCCGGATAAAAGCCAAGAGACTGCTGGAGAAAAAAGATGAACTCTTCTAAGAAAACCGCAATAACGTTCCTGCTGGCCGCCCTGTTCCTGCCGCTGCCGCTCCGCGCGCAGACGGTGATCAAGTTCGCCACGCTCGCCCCGGACGGCTCCACGTGGATGAAGGCGATGAAGGCCTTCACGACGGCGGTCTCGTCGGAGACCGCGGGCCGCGTGAAGTTCAAGATCTACGCCGGCGGCGTCTCAGGCGACGAGAAGGACGTCGTGCGCAAGATCCGCCTGGGCCAGCTGCAGGCCGGCGGCTTCACCGGAGTCGGCATCGGCGAGATAGCGCCCGAGGCCCGCATCCTGGACACGCCGTTCCTCTTCAAGAACGACCGCGAGATAGACTACATCTACAGGACGCTGGACCCGGACTTCCGCAAGATCTTCGGGGACCGCGGCTTCGTGCTGCTGGGCTGGGCCGAGGTCGGCAACGTCAACATCTTCTCCAACACCCCGGTCACCAGGCCGGAGGACCTGAAGAGGATCAAGATGTGGATCTGGGAGGGCGACCCGATAGCCGAGGCCACCTTCGCCGCGCTGGACATGAAGCCCATCCCGCTGTCCATCACCGACGTGATGACCTCGCTGCAGACCGGCATGATAGACGGCGTCTACGGCTCGCCGCTGTCGGTAATAGCGCTGCAGTGGTTCTCGCGCATGAAATACGTCTTTTCGCTGCCGCTGGCCAACGCCGAGGGCGCGGTGCTGATCTCCAAGAAGACCTTCGACGGACTCTCCCCGGCCGACCAGAAGACGATGCTGAAGCTGGGCGACAAGTATTTCCGCGAACTGACGCTGCAGAGCAGGCGCGACAACGCGGAGTCGGTTAAGGTGCTGAAGAGGCACAAGCTCGTCTTCACCCGGCCGGCGAACGCCGAGGTGGTCAGGCAGCTGGAGGAGGCCGGCGAGAGGGCCCGCCAGTCGCTGGTCGGCAAGCTCTACCCGCGCGAACTGCTGGAGAAGGTGGAGGGAGCGCTGGACGCCTTCCGCGCCGAAAAGAAGAAGTAAATGGCGGCCTCCATACCTGCGGCGGGCGGCGCCCCAGCGTCCGCGGAGAGCGGCGGAGATTACGGCTTCGCCCTCTCCGCGCTCACTTCGCTGTTCTTCATGTGGGGCTTCATCACCTGCCTCAACGACATCCTGATCCCGCACCTGAAGGCGGTCTTCACGCTGAACTACGCGCAGTCGATGCTGATCCAGTTCTGCTTCTTCGCCGCGTACTTCGTCGTGTCGCTGCCGTCGGGCGCCTTCATAGAGAGGATAGGCTACAAGCGCGGCATCATCGCCGGGCTGGCGGTGGCCGGCGCCGGCTGCCTCCTGTTCTACCCGGCGGCCGCGCTGCGCTCCTACCCGGTGTTCCTGGCCGCGTTCTTCGTGCTGGCCGGCGGCATCACGCTGCTGCAGGTGGCGGCCAACCCTTACGTCACCATCCTAGGCCGGCCGCAGACCGCCTCCAGCCGCCTGAACCTGACGCAGGCCTTCAACTCGCTCGGCACCACGCTGGCGCCCTACTTCGGCTCCGTCCTCATCCTCTCCGTGGCCGTGAAGTCCGCCTCCGACATGGCCGGGCTGGCGCCGGCGGAACTGGCCTCCTACCGGGCGGCCGAGGCCTCCGCCGTGCAGCTGCCCTACCTGGGCCTGGCGGCGGTGCTGTTCGCCATCGCGGCCGCCTTCTACGTGATAAAACTGCCGCAGATAGAGGCGGGCACCAGGGACCCGGAGACAGGCAGGGAGGAGTACGACCCCGGAACCGCCTGGGGCCACCGGCACCTGAAGCTGGGCGCGCTGGGCATCTTCCTGTACGTGGGTGCCGAGGTCGCCATAGGCAGCTTCCTCGTCAGCTACCTGGGCCAGCCGTTCATAGCCGGCTTCGCCCCGGAGACGGCGGCCAAGTACGTCTCCTTCTACTGGGGCGGGGCCATGGTCGGCCGTTTCCTCGGCTCCGGCCTGCAGCGCCGGGTGAACCCCGGCAAGCTGCTGGCCTTCAACGCCTTCGCCGCGGCCTTCCTGGCGGCCGCCACGATGCTGGGCTCGGGCCCGTTCGCGATGTGGGCGATACTGCTGATAGGCCTGTTCAACTCCATCATGTTCCCGACCATCTTCTCGCTGGCCCTGGCCGGACTGGGCAGGCACACCGGCAAGGGCTCCGGCGCGCTCTGCATGGCCATAGTCGGCGGCGCGATCATACCGGTGCTGCAGGGCCTGATAGCCGACAGGATAGGCATACACCACGCCTTCCTGCTGCCGCTGGGCTGCTACCTCTACATAGCCTATTACGGCCTCGCTGGCCACAAGCCGCGCCTGGCCGCCGCGGCGGCCTGAAACCCGCCAGGAAAGTCTGTAAACTGAAAACAGAGAACCCGGGCCGTGTTTTGCCTGGGACGTTGCGACGATTTATATCGCATTTCACCAGAACAGTCCGACTGTTATAATATTAGAATCTCCCAGGTCGCCGTACGGCTCAAAGGCGTAATCCAGCAAGAACCCTTTCTCTTCCCAGCCGGCTCCGAATACCAGCCCGCTGCCGGCCTCGTTGCTGCCGTTGTACCCCAGCCTGAACACCGCCTCCTCCAGCGCCTTCAGCTCGAAACCAGCGTGGAACGTGGTGCCGCCGTACCGCACTCTGTCCAGGTCAGCGGCCAGCGCGGCTTTGTCGCCCGGGAATTTATAGGCCAGGCCAGCCTTGAAGTTCAGCGGCAGTTCCTCCCCTTCGGACTGGAACTTCACCCTGGTGCCCAGGTTCTGCACCGCTATCCCGGCGCTCAACGGCAAACCGTAGTTTCCCAGGTCCCCGATAACACCCATGTCTATGGCGCCGGCACTGCCCGCTGTCCCCCCTATGGTCTCGCGCAGGTATTTCGCGCTTATCCCCAGGAACAGGCCTTCCCCCACTTTCTGCCCGTATCCCGCAGCAATATACCAGTCCCTGATGTCGAAGGTGCCCAGCCCGGTTCCCGCCGGGTTCGACAGCGTCGTCCGGCTTATGTTCCCCATGCCAATGGTGTCCAGAGTAAGC
>JAJYJH010000041.1 GCA_021789695.1 bacterium
CAGCCTCTTGAACGAAGCTATCTCCATCGGGTGCAGCTCCACGTCACCCAGACCGCGCACGATCACGTCTATCTTGCCGTTCTTCTCCGCCAGGGCCAGATACTGGGCCTCCTGCGGGTTCAGGGAGAGGCTGAGAGCGGCCTTGTCGGAGAAGGCCTGGTCGGCCGCGGCCACCTTTTCTTTGGCGCTGGCCTGGGCGCCGGACAGGCCCTGACCCAGATTGGAGCCAACGCCCAGGACCGGGACGTTCTGCAGTATAGTGGCGGTGACGTTCTCCTTATGATTGTCCCCCATGACCGCGTCGAAAGTGACGAGAATGTCCACATGGTCGCCCGGCTTTATCATCCGGAGCAGGTCCTGGTTCACCGGCAGCACGCAGCCGCGGTAACCGGGAGGCACCTTGACGCTGAGGCCGGCTTCCGGGCTGAGGGAAAGCAGAGCGGACTGCGTTATCTGGTTGCCCTTCGGGATGCGCACCGCGGTGACCAGATTGGTTATCAACTTTATGTCGGACTGGCTCTTGACCTCGTAGGCGTCCTGCTCCATGTACATGCGCGGGATCTGCCGCGTTTCCACCAGGTCCACGTTCATTATCGTGCGGGCCGGGAGGTCGAACCGGGAGACCAGCACCGTGGCCTGCTCGTGCTGGGCCTCGAGCGCCCGTTCCTTGGAGGTCAGGACCCACCAGTAGATGGCAGACGCCGCCAGTGCGAGCAGTACCGGGACAAGCATGCCTTTCTTTTCCATATCAGATATTCTCCAATTTGACTGTTAACTTCCCGTTAAATCCGTATTAAATCCGCCCTACGGCCCCGCTCCGGCCTCACTGGAAGTAGGGCTGCTCCACCGGCATCCTGACCCGCACCACTATCTTCTTCCTGTGCGCCTGTTTCGGCCCGTCGGCCAAAAAATAGTTGGACCCCGGGAAGATCAGCCTGGCCTCGTAGGTCAAGGTCACCAGCAGGTCCTCCCCCATCTGGCCGGACTGCGGGTCCGGCGGCGTCGGCACTATCGTTCCCTCCACGCTCACCCCTGGAGAATTTGGGAACATCTCCTTGAGCACCGCCGTCATCTTCATGTTGGCGGCCGCCTCCCCGCCGCCCGTGCCGGCTCCGTTGGGCCCGGCGACCAGCGAGCCGATGCGGGCCAGCTCGTAGGCGCAATGATGCGCCAGTATGGTCTGAAAGCCGAGGTTTCCCATCTCCATTATAAAGAACAGCAGCAGCATGAAGACCGGGAGCACCAGCAGCAACTCCACGGTCACCTGTCCCGGGCCCCGCCGGCGCGAACCGGCGGCCCGCTTAAAGGCCGTCCCAAGCATGCCCATAAAACCGCGCCCCTTCCCGGGCAGTCCCGGGGAAAAGCCGCGAACACTCCTGGCCGCGGCGCTTTCACCGCCGCGGCCAGGAACAGGCCCTTACGGCTGGTTGCCGCCGGAAGCGCCCAGACTGCTGGCCGCCCCGTTGATCATGCCCTGTATGCTCTGGAAGAGCGAAGGCATATACTTCTTGAGGGCCATGCCGGCCACCAGCACTACGCCCACCACGACCGCGAGCATCAGCAGATATTCCACGGTATTCTGGCCTTTCCTATTCTTGAACAGCTTGTTCATTGTCTATCCCTCCGTACTGGATTTCAGAACTTGCCCCGGCGGCTCACCAGGGATCCGCCTTGTACATCCTAACTATCACCATGCCGCCGCGCCTGAACTGGTTGCCGAGCGCGTACTGCAGCGCCTTGAACATGATGACGAAAACGAACAGCAGGGAGACCATCACCAGCAGATATTCTATCGCGGTCTGTCCTTTCCGGCGGCGGCGCCAAGCCGCCGCGTCCCCGTCCGCCTCCATCCGTTCCGCCTTCACGCGGTCCTCCTAGAACTGGAACCGCAGCGCCATCTGGCTGGTCTTACCCAGCGCGCCGTAGGGCGCCATCGTGTAGTCAAAGCCCATGCCGTAACCGAAAGCCTGAGAACTGTAGATGCCCACGCCGAAGGACCAGCCGGAGATGTCCGTCAGGCCCAGGCTCTTGAGCGTGCTGTCGTCCATGTTCTTGCCGTAGCTGTCGGACGGGGTGTAGCCGACGCGCAGCGAGACGCGGCCGACCTGCAGCAGCTCCTCCGGCAGGCTGAACTCCACCCCGCCGCCCAGCACGCCGCTGCGGTCGGAGTAGGTCTTCTGCTCCAGCGCCACCGTCAGAAAAGGATTGAAGACGAAGGCCCCTCCTAGACGGGTAACCTTCACCACCTGGTGCGACTTGCCGGAGAGGTTCTGGGCGGCCCAGCCCAGCGACAGTTTGCGGCCCACGTGCAGGATAGCGCCGAGGTCGAACACCATGTTCTGATACTTCTCGGTGTAGTTGTCCTCCATCACTTCCTTCACGCTGGCGCCGAGCTGCAACCTCTCCAGGAAAAAGCCCCTGGCGGCGCCGAGCGTGACGTAGCCGTCGCGGACCCTGACGTCGGTGCCGTACTGCGGGATGCCGTTGCTGTCGCGCACGTCGAAGCCGCTTATGTTGTAGTAGGCCATGTTGATCCCGACCACGGACTGACCCACCGGGTTCAGGAAAGAGACGTACTGGCCGGAATAGTCCTGTATCCAGCTCAGGTAGGAGAACGAAATCTCGCGCATCTGCGCGGAGGAGATGCCGGCCGGGTTAACGGCGAGGGCCTCTCCGCCTTCCACCAGCGAAACGCCGTTGTTGCCGAGCGCCTGCACCCTGGGGCTGCCGGTGGGGATCTTCATAAAGGCGGCGCCGTCGGTGCCGACGCCGGAGTCGCCCGCCAGGGCCGGCAAGGCTGGGAGCAGCAGCGCGGCGGCCAGCAATAAGGTGAGATTGTTCATGGTTTTCATAGCCTTATCCTCGGTTAGGCCTTACCGGTCCCTACGGGACCAGTATCTTCTTCACCACCTGGCAGACGTCGCGCGTCCCTTCCGTAGCCTGGTACCTGAGCACGGCGAAGTACACCCCTGGCGCCACGGTCCTCCCGTACGTATTCACCCTGGGCCAGCACCCGTTGTCCGGGTTATGCGACGTGACGCAATTCCCGCTCCCGCCTATCACGCTGTTCCCGCCGAGCGGACTACCAAGGCTGCCGAAATCCTTCTTGTACACCAGGTCCCCGGCTATGTTGTAGATTCGCAGCGTCACGAAGCCGTTCATATCTATCGGGATGTGGAACCAGCCCGAGGTGCCGGTGTAGGGATTGGGCGCGAAGAAGGTTCCATTGCTGAAATCCCCGCACAGGTCCGCAGTCCCGCCCCTGGTCACAGGAATGTTGGCGACTATAACGTCGGGCGCCAGCACCGCCACGGACGTGGCGCTGCCGTCGATAGAGCTTATCGCGGTAGTGACCGTGGAAGCGTAGATCTTGAAGCCGTAGTTGCCGTCCGGCACCTTGGAGAGCGTCAGATCGGTGCCGTCCCAGTACTCGGAGATCTGCGTGCGAGCCGGCCTGACGCCGATTATGCGCTTCACCAAACCCGACGGCGGGTCCTGGTCGCCCGGCGGCACCGCGGCCCCGGGTTTGTACACCTTCACCGCCACTTTCATCGGCTCCGAGACCTGGTAGGAGACCACCGCCGGATTGTCCAGCGTCAGCGGCACTATCGACACGTCGTAGATCCTGAGCGGGTCCACGTCTATCGTCATCTGCACCGTCGCCATCGAGACCAGGTTCGGGTCTATGTCTATATCCTTGGCCGTTATCCGCACGTTGTACGAGCCCCGCGGCACAAAGTCCCCGTCTACGATATTGCCGTTGCCGTCCACCGTGGAATAGTGGCCGTCCCAGAAGTCCTTGTACAGCAGGCCGCCGTCCCGCACGCCGTTGGCCTCGGTGACCACCGTCGCCACCGTCTGCCCGTTGGTCGCGCCGCCGTTGCCGTCCAGGATGTCCACCTTCACCCTGGACTGCCTGGACAGCGAGTAATCTATCTCGTAGGGGGGCAGCTTGACGGTGTCGGACGAATTGTACATCTGCGGTATCGTCGGGATAACCTCGAAACTGGTGAAGACGATCTTGCCCCTGGTCACGTCCACGTACCCGTAAGTCCGGTCCGTGGCGTACATCGTCTGCGCCGTGCCGGTGCTGTAGGTCACCAGCGTGAACGGGTAGCGGCCGTCCTCGACCATGTTGCCGTTGGTGTCGCGCCCGTCCCAGTACTCGGTAATCCTGAAGCGGCCCGGCCGCATGCCCTCCACCGAGTACACCGGCGTGGCGCCCACGACGGGCGGCCATACCGACGGGTCTATCACCGTGCTGGGCGGATAGACGTTGAGCTTGACGTACATCGGCTGGGACAGTTCGAAGCCCACGGTCGCCATGTCGGAGGTGCCGCCCAGCAGCGGCGTGCTCTGCACGTTGACCGTGCGCCACATATCCACCGGGATCACCGCCGTGACCGTGGAGACCTTCTGTTGCGAGCACTGGAACGGGTCCGTGGTCACCAGTTCGGCCAGGTAAGGGCCGCTGGAGACGTACAGCCCGTTGTCGTCCTTGCCGTCCCACTGCTCCTTGTTGGAGAAATTGGCGAAGCGCTCCTCGTTCTGCACCAGGTGCCGCACCACGGTGGTGCCGTCCATCCCCACGATGTTAAGGCTGACCTGCGCGTCGCGCGCCGGGGTGTACCTGAAATAGAACGGGTCCAGGCCCGCCACCGTCGGCGTGGAATCCAGCACGGTGGAGGAAGGCATCATCATCGCGACCACGCTGCCCCTGGCCACCGGCACCACGCCAACCTGCGTCTTGCGCGTAGTGACGCGGCCTATGGGCAGATTCGTGTTCGGGTCTATATGGCCGCTGGGCAGCTCGGCGTAGATGGCATAGACGTAGCTGCCGTCGCACGCCGGATGGCCGGCGCTGTCGCGCCCGTCCCAGAGCGTGCTCGCGGTGGTGCGCCTGGTCTTCTGCTCGGCGAAATGCCTCAGGCAGACGTCGCCGGCGGCGCCGGTGCAGGTCTTGCCGCCCACCGTCGGGGGATAACCGTTCACGTTGTCGAAGACCGTGCCGGGGGGATAGATGTCCACATAGACGGTGGCGTCCTCGGTGAGCATATAGCTGATGACGGCCATGTCCGTGGAGGAGGCTCCCAGCGGCTTGACGGCCACATCGGTGACCTGCAGCGGGTCCAGCGACATCTGCACCGTCGCCGGCCAGGCCAGGTCCTCGGTGGCGGCGGTGCCGGTCCACATGCCGTTGGTCTTGGCGTCTATCTGCATGATATAGTTGCCGGCGGGCACCAGGTTGCCGCTGTCGTCGCGGCCGTCCCAGAAGTCGCCGTTGGTGAGCGAACCGTCCGGAATGCCCTCGCCCACGCGCGGCGCGTTCACCAGCAGGTGCCGCACCCAAGGCAATTTCCCCGGGGTGTTGGCGTCGAAGATGCCCACGTTGACTATGGCGTCCTTGGAAAGCCGGTAAAGGACGTTATAGGGCTGCGCCGCCACGCCAGTTATCTTGCCCACCACCGTCGGGCTGGAGCGCACGGCGTGCACGTCGGTCACGTCCACCTGTATCGGGAACTGGCTCTGGCCCGGGAAGGCCGCCGTCTGCTCTATGGCGATATTGCCGGCGGTCTGGCTGACCTGGTTGGTCTTGACCGTGGCCCTGAAGCCGAACTGCCCGTTTGTTTTGCCGAATATGCCGTTGAGGTTGTAATAGCCGTCCCACGGCGTGCAGTAATAATAGGTCGGGTCGCTGGTGGCGCCCGGGTTCACGTAGTACTGCGTGTTGCCAGCGCTGTTGCACATGCCGATGTTGTACATCGAGATAGTGCGTATCGGCGGGGTGGAGGCCGGGTCCAGCGGGTTGGAGCCGCTGCCGAACTTGAAGATTTCGAAAGTGAGCTGGTCTATGCCGAAGTAACCGTCGGTGCTGACGCAGACCAGCTGGGCGCAGAGGGCGAGACAGCTGTTGGGATAGCAGTAGCCGCCGGGGCAGGAACCGCCCGAGGCGATGTCGCTGAGCTTGGGCGTAGGGCGCTCGAACTCTATGCGCGAGGAGTCCTGGCCCGGATTGCCGCCGTTCGTCACGTAGGAGACGTCGTAATCGCTGGCCGTGAGCGAGCCGTTCACGTCGTTGCAATAGCCGCTGCCGCCCTCTTTGTAGACGGCCTTGATGGCGCTGACGTACAGCTGCTGGGCGCAAAGAGAGGCCGTCAGCCCCGTAAGCAGCGCGACAGCCCCCAGAACCAGCCCCGATCTTTTAAGCATAATCTCTCTCTGTGCCAAAAATAAGACCGAAGAGCGCGGCGCCGCCGCCTCCCGGCAAAAAATCACTGTTCAATTCTGCCATTTTCGTCACAATGAAATCAATAAAGACTTCAACGCCCCCCCCCGCCCTACTTGTACGTTTTTAGTGAGTATTTCTTAAGGTCGTAGCCCCCGGTCAGGTCGCCGCTCTTTTCCACGGTCCACAGCGTGCCGTCGTCCGCCCAGAAAGCGGCGGCCTTCTCCCGTCCGAAGACCTGGCTGGAGAGTTCCCTGAAGACGCCGTCCTTCAGCGCGTAGCGGCGCAGCACGTTGGAGCTGTCCAGCACCCAGAGCCGGCCGTCCACCCACTGCATACAGGCCACGCTCTTCACCCCCTCCAGCTTGTAGGTGGCCGAAGCCCCGGCCGAAGGGTCGAGAGAATATTTATACAGCAGCCCGGAGGAGGCGTCGAAGGCCCACAGGCTGTAGCCGTCCCAGGCCGCGCCCTGCGGCGCGGGGCCCGGCGTCTTGACCGACTCCGTTATGGAGCCGTCCTTATAACTCTGCCTGGCGTAGCGCAGCTGGGCCATGTCCAGCGTCCACAGCCCGGAGCCGGTATCGGTGAGCGCGCCGGGGCGCATCGGAGTCCCGGCAGGCGGCGGCAACACGCGCAGCGTGGAGAGGTCGCGGGGGTCCTTCAGCGAAAGGCCCTTGTTCCAGTCGGCCAGCCAGATGCCGTCCTTGTCCACGGCCAGGCCGGAAGGGCTGGCCAGGTCCAGCGGGAAAGAGGACAGCAGCTTGTAATGGGCCTCGGAGCGCCAGACATAGGCGCGCCAGGCCGCCGCGGACATCAGCAGCAGGCCGGCCAGCGCCATGGCCAGCGCGCGGGAAACGTTCCTGCGGGCGCGCACGAAAGCGGCGTCAGGGGAGGGCGAAACAAAAACTCTGGGCAGTTCCACGCCCTTGAGCGCGTAGAGTTTCAGCACCTGGGTCACCTTCTCGGACCACTGGCTGCTCTCCTTGAGCACCTTGGCAAGGCCCGCCGCGCTCTCGACGCCGGCGGCCTCCTGCTCGCGCATCTTCTGCGTCCACGCCTCGCGCTCGGAGCGCAAGCGCTCCTCCCAGACGGCGAACTCCTGGCGATGGGTCTCCCAGACGGAGCGCTCCCTGTCCCACATCTCGCGCCACTGTGTTCTCTCGGCATCCCAATCGGCCTTGGCCGCGGCCAGGTTCCCGGTGAGCTCCTTTATCCGCGCCTCCATCTCCTTCATCTTGGCCTGGTCGTCGCGCCTGTTCTTGCGCTCGGCCAGCAGTTCGGCCAGAGTCTTCTCCACGGCCTCCTTGGAATCGGCCAGCCTGGCCTCCAGGCCGGCCTTCGCGTCGGCCAGGTCGTTCCTCTCGGAAGACAGCGAGACGCTCTTGCCGCGCAGCGCGTCGCGCTCGGAACGCAGCGAGTCCACGCGCTCCTGCAGGCCCAGAATCTCGGTCTTCGTGCGTTCCAGCAGCTCCTTCAGCAGGGCGATCTCGCGCGCATGGTTCTTCTTCTGCGCCTCGAGCGTTTTCCTGGACTCCTCCAGGTTGACTACTGCGCCCATCTCCTCGCTCAGCGTCCTCTCGCGCGCCTCCTGGTAGTGCTGCTTCAGCTCGGAAAGATGGGCCCGGGTCTCCTCCAACTGGGCGGTTAGGTCGCGCAGCTGGGAATCCTTGGCGGCCAGCAGGGACTTCCACTCCCCTTCGGTCTTCGAGAAATTGTCGCGCAACAGGCGCATGGTCTCCATGTTGGACTGGCGCACGTCGGGAGGCAGCGCGGAAGGAGCCTCGGGGGCATAGTCCCCGCCGGCTACCCGCTTCCACAGCTCGCTTATATGTCTGTCTATGTCCTTGCTTTCCATAAAAGTTCCGCGCCCGCGCAGGCGCCGCCCGGAACGCCCGGTTCCCCGGATATCCGGCCAGTAAAGTCTACCAGCGCGGTATTAACCGCCGGTGAACCAATTGTTAAAAAAATGTTACACGGACGGGCTATTTGCCGGACAGCAGCCCCTGCAGTTCCACAGTGGCCCGGCTGATGTCGATCCCGGAGTCCTGGTACTGGCTTATCATGCGCTGCAGCGAGCCCTTCAGCACGTCGGACGGTGCGCCGCCCCCTTTCAGCTTGAGATAAGCCTCCCAGTCCAGGCTGAAGCCGTAGCGCAGCTGGTTCAGTTTGTCCGCCCTGCGCTTGGCGGCCAGCGCCTGGAATTCGGCCTCGGCGGTCTGCTGCTTGCGCACTATCGCGGCCAGGCGTTCCTTCTCGCTGGTCACGCTGGCCTTCTGAGCCTGCTCCCCGCGCAGCTGCGCGCTGAGGGAATCTATCTCCGTCTTCATCGAGGCCAGCTCGTCGCGCAGCATCCCCTCCCGCTTCGTGGACTCGTCCAGGGCCTCCACCAGGTCCTTGCGGTACTTTATCTCCCGCTTTATCAGGCGCTCGTAGTCATCCTCCAGGTCGCGGTCCCCGAAACGCAGCGACAGCGTAAGCGAATGCGCCGCCGAGATGGGCGCGGTCAGCGGCACCGCGACGCCGTACGAGAGCTCGGAGGGGCCGTGCTTCCAGCCGAGGCCGGCGCTCAGCGCCGAGGCGCGCTCGGCCAGGTTGAGGCCGGCCCGGGAATAGAACGCCCCGGAGCGCTCGGTACGCCAGACGTGCTCCACGCCCGGGTCGAAACTGACGTTGCCGTCGTAACCGTCGGAGGCGGAACGGGCAGCCAGGTCCAGCGAGATCGTGTAGTCCTCCCGGCGCTCCGAGACGGCCAGGCGCGCCACGCGGGGAGCGTGGTCCTTGCGTGAGCCCACGTTGAAAGCCGGGTTGTTTACGTTCAGGATCGAGAAGCCGAGCGTATGGCTGCCGTCGGGACGGAAGACAGCGCCGAGGTCCAGCGCCGCGCCGGAGGCCGAATCCTGCCCGTCGGAGGCGTTGAGCACTTTAAAGTTGGCGCCGAAATCCAGTATCCCGGAATCGCCGCGGATCAGGTTCCAGGTGCCCCAGCCCAGGGAAAGCGTCTTCTGCTTAAGACTGCCGCCATACTCGTCGTAGAGCCAGCCCAGCGTAAGGGTGCCCAGTCTGCCGTAGGCCATGCGCGGCACCACGGCCCAGGCCCCGTAGGCCTTCACCGATTCCGGCCCTTGCGTGCTCCTGTCGGAGGAGAGGAACTGTCCGCCGGTCTCGAACTTGCGCCGGGAGCCAGGCAGGGCCGGGTTGGCGTAAAAGGAAAGAGCGTCCTCCAGCGCGGCGGACTGCCCCCCCAGCCCCAGCTGCCTTGCCCCGGCCGGAAGGTCCTCGAACACCGCCAGCGAGACTCCGGGCAGCGCGGCAAGCAACAGCGCTCCCAGCAGGAACGCGAGGCCTTTCAGGGGCCGCGCGCGGCGGGCCACGGCGGCACCGGGCTCAGACGGGCGCATGAGTCCCTCCTCCAGCGGCCTTTTCCTTTTCCGCAGCCGCCATGTCGGAATAGAGCGCTATGCCGGCGCGCCCGTGCGACTTCACCCAGTAGAGCGCGTCGTCGGCCTTCTCCAGCAGCGCGTCCGTAGTGGAGGCGTCCTGGGGGAAGGTGGAGACGCCGATGGAGAGCGTCACGCGCAGTTCCTTCGCTTTGGAGAACGGCACCGGGATGCGCAGCTCCGAGAGCTCCTGGCTGAGGCGCTCCGCCAGCCGCCTGGCCTCCTCGCCGCTGGCCTGCGGCAGCAGGATAATGATCTCGTCGCCGCCGTAGCGGCACGGGAAGTCTATCTTGCGCAGGTTGGACAGGATCACGCGGCCGGTCTCGCGCAGCACCTTGTCGCCTATCTGGTGTCCGTAGGTGTCGTTGACCTCTTTGAAATAGTCTATGTCCGCCCAGACGAGGGCCAGCGGCTGCTTAAAGCGCTCGGCGCGGTAGAACTCCTCCTGGAAGCGCTGGTTGAAGTAGCGGCGCAGCGGCAGTTTCGTCAGTTCGTCGTATAGCGACAGCTCCTCCACCTTGTCGAACAGGCGGGAGTTGTCCACGGCCAGCGCTATCTGGCCGCCGAAGGATTTCAGCATCGTCAGCTCCTCCGGTTCTATCCTCTGCTGGCTGAGCAGGTTATCCACAATCAGCAGCCCTATCGTCACGCCCTGTACGGCCAGCGGCATATACAGCACGCAGTCCTTGTAGCGTTCCATGAACGCGCCCGAACTCTTTCCCAGCACGATGTCGGCGAAGCGGTGCGCGCCAGGCTCCAGCGGGATCTCCTCGTAGGAGATGCTTTTGACCTGGCCGCGGATGTCGGCGGACAGTTCGCCCTTGAGCTTGCGGTTCTTCTCGTCTATCAGGTACAGCCGCACGCGGTCGAAGCCGAAGTAGGTCTGGATGCCGGAGAGGATGTGGCGGAAGCTGTCGCTGACGCGCAGCGCGGTGGCGAAAACCTCGGTCAGCTCGGTGATGGCGGTGACGTTCTTGTCGTACTTGCGGTGCAGCGAGAGCAGTTCCGCCTTGTAGTAGTCGCGCAGGTAGGAGCGCAGGTACGCGTCGGCCTTGGCCGCCTCCGCGGGGGAAAAGCGCCGCCGGCGCGGGGAGCGTTCCATGCGCACCAGGCCGAAGCACGGCACCACGCCGCGCCCTCCGGCCGGGTCGCAGTAGTCAAGCCTGAAAGGGGAGTACAGGAAGCAGCCGGCCGGGCTTTTGGCGGGCACGGCCTGCAGGCCCTCAAGCGCGCGGGCGGCGGCGGACCCGGGCAGCGGGCGCAGGTTCTCCTCGTGCTCGAAGGAGACCCCGGAGGCGTGGCGCAGCAGCAGGCGCAGCAGCCCGGTCTTCTCGTCGTACTCGTAATAAGAGGCGGCGTCCAGGGAGAACCTTTCGACCAGGGCCTCCAGCGAAGCGGCCATGAAGGCCCCGCGGCCCTCGGGGACGGTCCCGGAGGCCTGCGCGAAAAGTTCCTTCCCGTTCTTCTTCATAGCCTCAATAGAGCGACAGCAGATAATCGGCCTCTCCCTGCGCCATAATGAGCTCCCTCAGCAGGTCCTCGCGGTCGTAGTCCCTGCGCGTTATCTTCAACGACAGGTTCCACAGCGCCCGCTCCAGCAGCAGCTCCGCCGTAGGGTAGACCATGATGTTCGGCATCAGTTCCGGGGCGGAAAAAAGCCTCCGGTAGACCTCCGCCTCCCGCTCCTCGCGCAGGCGGTCCTCGAAAACGGTCCTCAGGCAGGGGAACACCCCGAAGCTCTCGGCGAAATAGGAGGCGTTGCGCGGCTCCATGGCCCAGGAGACGAAAGCCGAGGCGGCGGCGTGCTCGCGGCTGGAGGAGGAAACGGCGAGGTTGTAGACAAGCGTCAGGCCGCCGCCTGAAGGATAGCCGGGGTAGGGAAGTATCCTCAGGCCGGCGCGCGCGGCCCCCGGCAGCTTGCGCGAGGAGATCATGAAGGCGCAGTCCTCGGCCGGCCTCGGACCGTTCTCAAAGCGGTCGGCGCTGAAGAGTTCTATCTTACCGCTGACCGCCAGCTCCAGCCAGTCCTCCACCCCGCCGATGGTCTCGTCGCGGTTGAAAGTGGCGCGGTTGAAATCGTCGGAAAAAAGGCCGCCGCGCCTGCCCCACATGCGCGGCAGCACGTCGGAGACGGAAACCGAGCCGGAGGAGCCTGGCACGGAGAGCGCTCGGAAGTTCCCGCGGCGGGAAGGGGACCGCACCCTATCCAGCGCGGCACGAAAGCCCTCCCAGGTAGCCAGCTGTTCCGCCGGGGCGTCCACCGCCCCCCTGACCGCCTGCGGCCGGTAAAAGAGGGCCGGAGCCTCCAGCCACCACGGCGCCGACCAGGCGCGCGACTCGTCGTGCCGGCACAACTCCTTCAGGATGAAATCAGGGTAACGGCGCTGTTCCAGCGGTTTGACTTCCGAGGCCAGCTCGGACAGCATGCCGAGCCGGGAGAAGAGTTCCGTCCAGTTCTGCGGGATCTCTACCACGTCGGCCATCGGGTTGCGCTTGGGGTCGCGCAGGTGGGCGAACAGGCTCTCCCACATACTGCGGCGGCTCTTCACCGAGAACTCGGCCCGCGTCTCGGGGTAGGCGGAGGAAAAACGGCCCAGCAGGCTCTTGAAGGCCAGGTGTTTCCTGTGGTCGTAGTCCGAAAGCAGCCAAATTAGCATCTTAAAATTTATAGCGCGCGGTTGTTACTATAATATTTCCCGGGCCGAAAACCCCGGAGCGCCGCTCCTTTCCAGCCCGGCTCGGAAAGTTCCGGGGCGACCTTAAGGCTGTTGACGAAACGGCCCGCCTCCAGCCTGCGCAGCGCGCAGAGCGCCACCATGGCCGCGTTGTCGGAGCAGTAAGCCTTCTC
>JAJYJH010000042.1 GCA_021789695.1 bacterium
GGCTTATCAGCGCGCAGCCGTCGGGCAGCAGATATTTCTCGCGGTAGTTGCCGCGCTTGTGGAAGGCGAAGCTCAGCGCGCCGGGCTCGCCGGTGAAACTGTACTCTATCTTGGTGCGGTAGCCGAAGACGTCCTTCGCGCCGTAGAACTTGTCCAGGCGGATGGTCTCTTTCGTCGTCTGGTAGAGCAGGTCCTCGATGAGTTCCTTCTTGGTCTCGCACTGGAAACTGTACTCCATGACCTGCCACGGCGAGCAGCTCAGGTAATGGTCCTCCCGCGGGGCGACGCGCTTCGGCGATGGCTTAACGATTTCCAATAGTTCCGCTTCGGCAAAGTTCTTCTTCTCGAACGTGACTCGCACGCGGGCGGTCTCTTCGGGCAACACGCCGTAGCAGAAGACGACCTTGCCTTCGCTGCGTCCCAGCGCCTTGCCTTCCCCGACTATTTTTTTAAATTCCAGCGTTATTTCTCTCATTGGGTCCTTGCCTCATGCGGTCAAAAATTACTTTATATAGTACAATTTAGCGGAAACGGGTAACAATGAGAGACTTCATCTCGACGCTGCTCAGAATGGACAGGCAGAAAGCTCTGTCTGGCGCCGTGCTGGTCCTGGCCGTGGTCGCTCTTTTCATCAACCTGGCCGCCTCCTGGAGCTCCTACGGCGGGGAACCGCTGCGCGAGGCTGCCTCCCGATCGCTGTTCGCTGAACGTTCTTCTTTCTTCTACGATTCGGGGCTGGCCGAACCCGTCCCGGTCGCGGCGCTAAAGCTCGGCATGCTGGCCGGGGTGGACCCGGACCTGACGGTGCGAGTGGAAGGCCAGTTTGTCTTCTGTCTCGTCTTCCTTTTCACGCTCCTTCTCCTGCGGCGGGATTTCGGCCGGGAGACCTCCTTCCTGGCCGCTCTTTTCCTGGGCATCAACCCTTACGCCGGGTATTACGCGCTGCAGGGCTCCTCGCAGCTCTACGCGCTGCTCTTCCTCCTGCTGTTCTGGTATTACCTGCCGGCTCCGTCGGGCGGCCGGCGCTCCGCGCTACTTGCCGGCCTGTACGGCGGGCTGGCCTGCCTGAGCCGTCTGGACGCCGCCTGGGCCCTGCTGGCCCTGACCGGTCTTGCCTTGGGCGGCGCGCGCGGGCACTCCAGGCTCAAGGAGGCTGGCCTCGCCCTGGGCCTGGCCCTGCTGCTGACGCTGCCCTACCTGGCTTTCCAGAAGGCCGCGTTCGGAGACCCGCTGTTCGCGCAGGAGCTGGGCCTCCGGCACTGGGCCAACGTAGAGGCCTACGGTTACGGGCTTGGCCGCGCGCGGCCGCAGGGCCCGCTGGGCCTGGGCGCTTTCCTTTTCAGGCACGGTCCGGCGGGCCCGCTGGCGGACTCGGTCAGGGGGCTGTGGCACGCCGTATCTTACGAGTTGCCCCGCGTTATTTACCAGAAGGCGCTTATGGTTCTGGTCTTCCTCGGGATCTACGCCTCTTTCGCCAGACGCAGCTACCGCCTGCTCCTGTTCCTGGCGGCCGCCCTTCTCCCCGTGCTGCCGCTGGCCGCCATAGCGCAGGTCCCTTCTCGGGGGGGAATAGAGTTGCGTTATTACCTCTGGGCGCTCTGGGCGCTCTGCGCTCTGGCGGCCTACGGGTTGCAGTCGTTGATGGAGTGGCTGGAAACTGAGACTGCGGGGTGGGGCCGGAAAATGGCCCGCGCCTCCGGAAGGAATTGATATGGGCAACAAAACCAAATTCACCGTGCTGGTCACGCTTATGTTCCTGCTGCCTTTCCTGCTGCTGAGCCGTCATTTCATGGCCGGCGAGGGAGAACTGCAGAAGAAGGATACGCTGAGATACCTGGAACTGAGGACCTCTGCGGCGGCCGGTATAATCTCGGACATACTGAACCTGGACTACAGCCTGAACCGCGTGGCGGCCTCCGTCTCTTCCGGAGGGATAAGCGCGGTGAAGAAAGGGCTGGACGCCAAGGTGAAGGACTCGCCGTTCATCTATTCCGAGCTGGCCCTGCTGGAGCCGTCGGGCAAGGCGGCCGCAAGGTACTCCGCCGAGCGGAGTTTGCGGCACCCGCTGGATTACCGCTCTTCCCCGGTCTTCGCCGAATCCAAGCGGACCGGCGCGCCCGCCGGCGCGGTGGAGTACGGCGAATATACGCCGCCCGCACTCGTGCTGGCTGAACCGTTGACGGCGGACGGTTCGCGCTATTTCCTGGCCGGTCGGCTGAGCCTGGCTTATATGGGGGAGCTGGTCAGGCTGATGGGGCGCAATTCCTACGGGAACTTCGGGCTTGTGGACGCTGGCGGCCGGATCATAGCCGATTCCATGAGCATGTCCATCGTGAACCCCGGAGTCAAGGCTCCTCCGGCGGTGCTCAAGCTTATGGAGGCCGCGGACGATGACGGCAGCCCCACCGTTTCAGGGGAATTCCCCTACCGCGGCGGGACGCTGCTGGTCTCGGTCTCCGCTGTCCCCGGGTCCGGCTGGCGCGTTTACGAGATAATGGACGCCGCCAGCGTCCCAGCGCGCGGTGTCTCCGTCTGGGTCTGGCGGGTGGTCCTGTCCGGAGTGGCGCTGATAATCCTGTTCGGGGTGTTCACCGGCATGCTGGCGGCGCGCTGGTTCCAGAGCGGCCGCGACTAAGGGGTCGGAGCCGCTGGCGGCCGGCTATTTGCTATAATCGGTGAGGGGGAGTTCCCTTCCGTTGATTTGTCGCGTGGTTCGTGGATGAGAGGGACCGTGCTTCGCTCTAACCCGCATTTGATAGAAATCAATACGCGCCTGTGGCTCAAGCAGTTGCGCGTCAAATATTCTCTTCCCGAGATGACACTTTCGTCCGTCCCGGACGAAGAATGGCTGGAATTGCGCCATCTAGGCATAGACATAGTCTGGCTGGTGGGAGTCTGGGAGCCAAGCCCTGAGTCGCAGCGCATAGCCCGCGAGGACAAGGCCCTGCTTGAGGAGCTGAAGAAGCTTCCGCCCGGCTTCGGCCCGGAGGCCGTAGGTCCTTCCCCTTATTCCGTCCACTGGTACCGCCTCAACTCCGAACTCGGCTTCGAGTGGGAGCTCAAGGCCCTCAGGGAGAAGTTGAACGCGATGGGCATGAAGCTGATGGTCGACCTGGTCTCCAACCACACCTCCAGAGACAATCCGTACATCAAGGAATGCCCGGACTGCTTCATCAACGGCGCCGAGGAGGACTTCGGGGCGCACCCGGACTGGTTTTTCGAGATGCAGGACGGCGAGAGGAAACGTTACATCGCTTACGGGCGCGACCCGAACTTTCCCGCCTGGACCGACAGCGCCCAGCTCAACTATTTCAACCCCGCCACCCGCGACAGGATGCTGAACGTGCTGATGCGCATCGCGGACATGGCCGACGGCGTGCGCTGCGACATGGTGATGCTGACGCTCAACGAGATACACGAGGGTACCTGGGGCTGGCTGCTTTCCCGCGGCGGCTACAAGCGGCCGCAGGATGAGTTCTGGGACAGCGCCATCCGCGCGGTCAAGGAGAAGCACCCGGAGTTCGTGTTCCTCGCCGAGGTCTACTGGGGCCTGGAATGGCGCGTGCAGCAGATGGGCTTCGACTACACCTACGACAAGGGCACCTACGACCGGCTGCGCTTCCAGGGGCCGCAGGAGGTGCGCGGCCACCTGCGCGCCGAGAAGCTCTACCAGAAGCGCTCCGCGCGCTTCGTCGACAACCACGACGAGCAGCCCTCATTGGTCGCTTTCGGCCGCCAGAAGGCCCTGGCGGCGGGCGTGGTGATCTCCACAATCAAGGGGCTGCGCTTTTACAACGATAACCAGCTCGACGGCGTGAGGGTGAGGCCTCCGCTGCAGCTGACCGAGCTCTACGACCGCGCGCCGGACCTGGAGGTACGGAAGTTCTACGCCAAACTTCTCAAGATTACCGACCATCCGGCCTTCCACGGCGGGGAATGGGCGCTGCTTGATGTGCGGCAGTGCGGCAAGGAGAACAGGACCAACACCAATATCCTGGCCTGGAGCTGGGCGCAGCGCCGCACGCTGAAGGTGGTCGTGGTAAACTATTCTGCCGAACCTTCCTGCGGCGTGGTGAACGTCTCGATAAAGAGTGAGAGCGATACCGCCGCCCTCTTCGAGGAACTCTCCGACAGGTTCTTCTCCTTCAAGTCCGAGGACCTTGCCGGCGGCCTGCGCCTGCAGGAGATGCCTCCCTACTCGGCCCATATCTTCGACGTTCAGTTTTGAAGGTGCGCCGGCGCGCGCCTCAGGGTTCGCGGGCCAGGGTATAGGCCGCTACCCCAGTTGCGCCCGCGCGTTTTAACTCGGCCGCCAGTTCCCGCAGCGTGGCCAGAGTCGTAGCCACGTCGTCTACCAGCAGTATCCTCCTGCCTTTTACAAGCTCCGGCCTCGCCACCAGGAACGCGCCGGCCATGTTGGCTCTGCGTTCCGGCTTGGAGAGCGAGGTCTGGCTGGGCGTGTCGCGCGTCCTTTCGGAGGCGCCCTCCAGGTAGAAAAGATCGGCGCGGGACGCCAGGCCGCGGGCCAGCAATTCGGCCTGGTTGAAGCCTCGCTCTCTTAGCCGCGAAGCGTGCAGCGGGACCGCGGCCAGGAACCTGAAGGCCGCCAGCTCCGGGAACCTCTCAAGCGAGCGGGCCATCTCGCCCGCCAGCCAGGGGGCCAGGTCGTCTCGGTCCCGGTACTTGAGCGCGTGTACCAGCGAACGCAGCTCCGGCGTGAAGACGAAGGCCGAACGAGCCCTGGAGAGCGCCGTCTCCCGCTCCCCGGCGCAGTCACGGCAGGCGGCGCCGCCGTGGGGCAGCGGCGCCCCGCATACCGCGCAATGGGACTCTGGCAGAGGCTGCAGCCTGGCCGAGCAGCCCGGGCAGAGGGGAGCGTTCTCAAAATAGTGCAGGTCCAGCCCGCAATGCGCGCAGGTGCGAGGCAGCAGCGCGTTAAGCAGCCATCTTCCGGCCTTGGAGAAAATTATCCGCATACCACCCCCCTACGCGAATGCGGCCTGGCCCCGGCTCAGAACTGGAACGTGACCGTGGTGCCGGCCTGGTAAGCCATGAAATCCTCTTCCTTCAGGTACTTGTCCCACTGGCGTTGCAGTCCCAGGTTGAAGGTAAGACGCAGATTCTTGGCCGCTTCGTAGTCGGCGCTTGAATTCAGCGAGAAAAGGCTGTTGTTGTCCGCTATAGTGACCGGAGAGGACTTGATCGCGTAGCTGAGCGTGGTGGTCCAGACTATGCGGTTGGTGAAGATTATCACGTTTTTCGTGAAGGGCAACTTGAGCCCTTTGGGCAGGGTGAAGTCGGACTTGATCAGCAGGCTGGGGGTAACCGTGCGCGTGTTGGCCGTGGTCACCCCCAGAGCGCCCTTGGTGACGTCGGAGACGTAGTCTATCTTCGGCGTGAAGCGGAATTTCTGCCTGTCGAAGGTCCCCTGCAGCGTGGCGTCGTCGTGCCTGGTCTGCTGGGTCAGCTGGTCCACGCGCAGGTCCTTGTTGTCGGAAAGGCGCAGGTTGTAGCTGAAGGCGGTATCCACCTTGTTGAGCAGCTTGAAGCGCATATCCATGCCATAACTGCCGGAAGTCACCAGCGAGATGCCTGCGTTCTCGTTAGTATTACGCGTGTACTTCAGGTTGACCGTGGCTCCCTGCGCCCAGCGCTCCGCGCGCAGCAGGGTTTCCAGCTGCGACAGCGAAAGGATCATATCCGGGAAGGTCTTGTTGACCGTCCTTGAGATTGTGCCGGTGACCTCGGAGCGCTGTATCGAGTTCGTGAAGTTGTTCGTGATTGAGAGGGTCTTCAGGGGCGAAGCGGCGCCCTTTATGTCGAAGCCCTCTAACGGCTGCCAGCGCTGCGTGGAATTTACCGTGTCGCGCAGCGTCAGCGAGGCGAGCTGCGCGAACGGATTGTGCGGGTGCAGCGGCGTCCTGACCCAGAGCTTGGAGCGCGTGTCGTAGTTATCCTCGACGTTGTTCCAGGAGTCGCCATCCTGCAGCTGGTAGTTGGAGGAGAGGACCATCGAGCGCAGCAGGCGGCTGTTTGGCGTAAGGTCGTTCATGTTCAGCGTCAGGCTCACCCCGCCCTGGGCCGTGCGGTTGACGGTCTTTATCTGGCCGGCGGTGAAGACCTGCGAGGACTGGGCGACCGTAACGGTGGCCGGCGTAAGATTGTTGCTCTCTATGACGGTGGCGCTGTAGTTGATGTTCGGGTTCAGCCATTTGGCGATGAGGATGTTCGAATTGAGGTTGGCCGTCTCCTGCATCGACTTGTTGAAATGCTCGGTGGAGAGCGGGTCCGAGAGCGGGGCGCGGTCCTCGCTGACGGTCTGCAGCGTGTAGCCCGGGTTGAACGTCGAGCCGCTCCACGGCACGAACGAGAGCCTGGCGCCGTAGGAATTGGTCTGGTCGTTCGTGTCGTACATATCGGTCAGCAGGACCAGCTTGCTGGCGTCGTAGTTGACCTTGTTGAATCCGAAGGAATAGTTAAGGTCCAGCGTGCGAGGGAACAGCGGGAACGTGCCCGGCACGGCGTAGTTGAGCGTCGCTGCGTAGGTGTCCTGCGCGTCCTTCCTGGACATCAGGTCGTACTTGGTCCGGCCCTCGGTGTAGTTGAAGCCGAGCTTTGGCAGCGCCGGCACGCTCAGCGTCCCTGCCGCCGTGCCGTTGAAGGTGGTAACCTTGCCCTGCTGCAGCGAGCTGACCAGGTTATTGGAGCCGGTGATTAGCGTGTTCGGCGTGTTGGTTATCTGGCGGGCTGCTGTGACGTTAATCGGGAAGACCGCCATCCTGGTGATGTTCAGGTAGCCGGTTTGCTGCTCGTTGTCCTGGTTGGTGATGGCCGTGACCGGGGTCTGGAAACTGCGGTCTACGAAGCGGTCCTTGGCGCCGAAGTTCAGCCAGCCCGGTATCTCGAAAGAGCCCTCCACCTTGTCGGCGTTGCCGACGCGGGTGATGGGCTGCGCGACGTAGAGCTCGTCGAAATAGACAGTGCCGCTATGAACTTTGCCGTCGTTAGCCTCGACGCCGACGATGAACTGCGGGACCTGCTGCAGGCTGGGCGTGCCGCTGGAGGTCACCACTACCCCGCTGCCCGGCTCCGGTTCCCAGAGGTCCGGGATGTTGTCGCCGGTAAGGTCCACCTGGTCTATCGTCACCAGCTTCCAGCCGGTGAAGTCAAGCGGTACCATGGCCTTGAAATAGTTGTTCTGGTCCCCGGCCAGTATGTAGAACGAGGCCCCCTTGTCCAGGCCGCTGATGCTGTTCAGCAGGAAGCGCACCTGCTTGTGCTGCGAGATGTCTATCGGCGTGGTGAACTTGCGGTAGACGTAGACGGCCGAGGTGGAGACGATGTCGCTGTAATCCAGCGCCAGCGTCTGTTCCGTGATATTGCTCGTGTTGTTCTGCTGCTTCTGCTGGGTGACGGAGCCGTACAGGTCGTTATAGACCACGGTCGCCACCCCTCCCGCGTCGTAGATCGGCACGTAGCCCGGGTTGTCCTCGTTGTTCACCCCCCTGACCTGTATCGTGCCTACGCCGGCGCCGGTGTTGGTGTCGGCCTGCACCGACCAGGTGTTGCCCACCGCTGAGATCTTAGCGAACTTGACCACCCCGGAGCAGCCCGGGTCGGAGGAGGAGGAGCAGGCCAGCCCAGGGGGCTTCTCCAGTGTGATGCGCACCTGTTTTATGGCGTTCCATTTGTAGGTGTCGGTGGAGGAGATGGCCAGCGGCACATACAGCGTCTGCCAGCCGGTGAAATCGAACTGGTCCGTCTGGTACGTCGCTTTATTGACGGTGTCGGTGTAGGTAAACAGAGAGCCGTTCACGAAGCCGAAGTCGCCGCCGGTGAAGTCCTGCGGGTCCAGGCGGCCGTTATGGTTAAGGTCCTCCGAGTCCAGCCTGCCGTTGTTGGCGCCGTAACGCTTGGAATTCATGCCGGCCGGGGCGTAGAGCCAGCCGATATCCTCGGACGGCGAGAGCTGCCCGTCACAGTTTAGGTCCTCGCTCTTTGGGGCGCCCACCAGGCTGAGACCCGAGGCGCAGACGAAGTTCTGGCCGCCGGTATTGTCGGCGTCCTCGTCTATCTGCCCGAGGTGCAGGTTGAGCATGGGTCCCGGGTTGGAGGCGGAATAATTGCCGTAGGCCACCATCTCGAGCTGGGTCTTTTGCGAGAAGTCCAGGCCCGTGTCCGAGAGGGGGTAGACGATGGAGACTTCGGGCGATTTGCTGAAGTCGTACTTAAAGTCCAGCACCTGCTGCGTGCCGTTCGAGGTAGCGGCCGGGTTTATGTCCGTGGCTTTGACGTTCTCGTTGTACCAGTCCAGCGCCAGCGGGTCGGCGGGGCCGGAGCCTGGCGGGTTGGCCGCGATGAACCAGAAATTCTTGTCCATCGCCGGGGAATCCTCCTGCTTGACGCCCTCCATGTTGTCTATCAGCGCGTACTTGTTGAGGTTGGGGTTCAGCACGCTGCGGGCGGCCTCGGCTCCGAGAGAGGTCTTTATCCCCAGCAGGTTGACGCTTTTCAACTGCGCGTCGCCCTCGTAGACCAGCATGCTGTTGGTCAGGTCCGTGATGTTCGGCACGGTGTTGGACTTTATGCCGCCCTGGTAGAGCAGCGTCGAACCGACCGAGAAATGGCTGCCGAGGTCGTAGGAGGCGCGCCCTCCGACCAGCGACTGGTTGCCCGCTCCGCCGAACGGGGATACCTCGTACGTGATGGTTATCTTGGAGTTCTGGCCTATCTGGTCCGGATAATAGAAGGTGATGAAGCCGGAGTCGTAGTCTATGAAGTAGTCGTTGTTGCGGCCCAGTTTCTTGCCGTCCACCGTGACCGTTTCCGACTGCAGCACGATGTTCGGCTCCAGCATGAAGGTCTTGAAGCGGTAATAGTATTCCACGCGGATGAGGCGCTTGGAGATCGGGGTGGCGGCGTAGATCTGCGGGTCCGGCTGCAAGGGGGCGTTCGGGTCGGAGAAGGGCTTCAACAGGTGTATGATGCCCTGGTCGAAGTCCACCTCTATATTGTCCGGGTAGATCTCGGGCGGGTTGAGAGAGGACCCGACGAAGTTGTGGTTCAGGTCCTCCACCTTGAGCGTGAAGTTGCCGTTGCCGTTGTCGCGCACGATGTTGGACTGGCCTATGGAATAGTAGGTCTTGAGCTCTCGCTTGTCGGATACCAGCTCCGCCGCCGTGACCGGGTCCGAGGAGAGCGCGATATCGTTCTCCGTCTTGATGATGGCCGGCATGACCTGCGAGGGCAGCGCGTCCGCGGTTATGGACGTGGTGGAGCCGTTCTGCGACAGCCTCGTGCCGTTGGAGTTGGTGTAGTCCACTATCACCACGTCCTGCGGGTTCAATGTGCGGTTGAACGTCACCAGGCCCTTGGTGTAGTCCATCACGTAGTCCACGCCCGGGTTCATCAGTTTGAAGCGCCCTGTGTAGGTGGAGGTCTGGACGTTCATGTCCTTGCCGGCAAGGCCGAACACAGTGACGTTGTCCACCTGGGCCTGGGTCTGCTGGTCTATGTAGATGCGTTCCGAACCGGACTTTATCGGCAGGCGGTAAGTGTTGCCGAACGTCACATCGTAATACTTGCGCCTGAGATAGTCGGTGTCCATTATGTCCACGCCCTGGAACTGCGTGTCGCCGGTGAATTCCTTGGTCTTGGTGGTTCCCTTTGTGCGCGAGCCGACCAGCGTCATCTTGAGGCGGTTCGTCTTCAGGTCGGCCCTGATGCCGAACAGCTGCTTGTTGTACGAGACGAACTCGGTGGAGGGCAGCGACAGGTCGATGTCGCCGAACGAGACGTTCTGAACCACTTCGTTGGGATCGCCCTGGTAGACTACGGAGATATCCTGCTTGTCCTGCTTCGTGTCGTCGTAGTCGACGTTGACGTTAATCTTCTGGCCGACCTTGCCCTGCATACGCACCTGCATCTGCTGCGTAATCTCAAAGAGGCTGAGGGACCTGGGGCGCGTTATCGTGGTCTGTTCGTATATATAGCGCTTGCCGCTGTAGTTGAGCGAGATGACCTTGCGCCCCGTCACGGACAGCGAGGTGCCGGACTCGGGGAACTCCACCTGGGGCTGGGGCGGCGCCGGCGTTTCCGTGGAAACAGCCACTTCGACCGGGGGCGGGAGCTCCTCCTGCCCAAGCCGGCCGCTCTCCAGGTCTTCCCGGGCCTTGTTCCAGGCGTCGCCATTGTACTGGAAGGAAGGCTCCTCGGACATACGGTCGAGGCCCTCCGTGGCGGCGGCGGTGGAGATCTCCTGCTCGTCCAGTATCCTGGACACGTCGGAGCGGTCCAGCAGCATGAACCGCCCGTTCCCGGGGGAAAGTTCCTCGAAATCCCCGGCGCGCGAGGGGGCCGCGAAGATCAGCGCGAGCGACAAGGAGAAAAGTATTTGCCAGGTCTTCATCGGGCCGAGAACGTGAAACCGCAAAAAAGCTGCCCGCCTTCCGGGCGAGCGAAAACGGCCCGCGCCTCCGGTGCCGTTTGGAGGATCGGGCTACTACCGTACTGCCGATATATAATAGAATAATTAAATGGCCGTGCCTATAGTCCGCTCGTACGTGCTGAGGATATTCGCGAAGTTCTTCCTGCTTTCGCTGTTCATCTTCGTTTCGCTGCTGGGGATGCTGAACTTCGTCGCCATAGTTGATCAGGGCGTGCTGGCCGGCTTCTCCCTCTACTTTTTTTTCGCCAGCATCTTCTATATGCTGCCTACGATGATCTCCATATCGTTGCCGCTGGCCTTCCTGCTGGCAGTCCTCTTAAGCCTTGGGCAGATGTCCCAGGACGGGGAGATCCTGGCGATGCGCGCCGGCGGCTTCTCCTTTTTTGAGGTCCTTTCCTGGGTCTTTGGGGCCGCGGTGCTGGCCTCCCTCCTGCTGGCTGTGGTCAACAACTGGCTGGGGCCGGTCGGCCAGAAGGTCTCCAACGATTACACGGAGGCTATGCTGACGCGCCTCACCAAGATAGACCTGAAGCCGCGCACGTTCCAGCGCATCTCCGACTGGACGCTTTACGCCGACGAGGTCAACAGCCTTACCGGTTCCATGCGCGGCGTAAAACTGCTGAGGCGCATGGACATAAGAGGCGCGCCGGCCTACGTGAACAAGATAAACGCGGACACCGGGCGCTATAGCATGGCCATAGGGCGCGGGCTGCTGATCGCGCTGTCTAACGGGCAGTTTACGCAGGCGGACTACCGGGATCCGGAAAAGGTCCTTTACGGGCGTTTCGGCACCTATTCCACGATGCTTCCGTTCTTCTCCGATTCCGCCGGCAAGCGCAAGCTTGGCCCCAAAGAGCTCACCTCTGCGCGCCTGTTCGCCATCGCCGCCGAAGAGCCGGACCCAGACAGCGCCGCCAGGTACAGGGTGGAGGCGATATCCCGCTACGCCATGTCGCTTGCGCCCCTGGCATTTTTCCTGGTGGCGGCGCCGCTCGGGGTCGGACTAGACAAGCGCGGGCGTTCGGCCGCCTTCGCGCTCACGCTGCCGGTCATCCTCTTCTATTACGGCCTGACCATTACGGCCATGGTGCTGACCCGCGCCCATCGCTCCCTCTATCCGTGGGCCATGTTCCTGCCGGCCCTGTCCACTATGGGGGCCGGGGTCTGGCTCTGGAAGAAAAGGCTGTACGCCAAATGAACAGGATATTCTTCCGCTATATCGCCAGCAGCTTCTGGATCCCTTTCCTGTACGGCCTGTCGGTCTTCTGCCTGCTGCTGGCCTTTGGCAGTCTTTTTGACAGCCTCAATTTCTTCATCCACAGCGGCGCCGGTCCCGGGGTGTTAGCGCGCTATGTGCTTTTCCAGGTGCCATATTTTGCGGTTAAGATCACTCCCATAGCCACGCTGCTGGCGGTGCTCTTCGCGCTGGGCGGCATGATGGCCAAAGGGGAGTGGAAGGCCGGCCTGGCGGGAGGCTGGCGGCCCATCGACATGATGATGCCTCTGGTGGCCTGCTCTCTGCTGGTCGGGGCCGCGCAGTTCCTTGTCCAGGAGACCGCGGCGCCGGACCTGTACCTGCGCGCGATCCACCTGTATGAGCATAACCTGCGCGGGCGCGAGGATTGGCGGCGCCTGGTCAGGCGGGACGTTTCCTTCTCGGCCGGCGGCGGTGTTTTCGTGACGGCTTCCGTCTTCGACGGCCTGAATAGGACGATGTCTGGCGTGGTGGCCGATTTCTACAACGGGGGGCGGCTTTCGCTGGAGTTGAACGCCGCCGGGGCGAGCTGGCAGGCCGGAGAGAAGCGGTGGGTCTTTACCGACGGGGTGGTTACGGATTACCTGTCCGCCGCCGGCCCGCGCGTCAGGCGCTTTCAGGAGTTCGTCTCGGCGGTGTCTGTCCCGCCCGAGAACCTGGTGTTGGGGAGTCTGGTGCC